>MHAY01000042.1 GCA_001804705.1 Ignavibacteria bacterium RIFOXYC2_FULL_35_21 | reverse complement strand
TTTTAATACTGCCGTCCGGCTTACATTTAACAATCTGGCAATCATTCCATAGCTAGCTTTGCAACTGCCGTACATTATTAATGCCAATGCTTTTGCCTCAGGTCTAATTCTACCTCTTTTATCTCCTTCCACAAAATTCAATCCGCAATCTTTGCATTTATAACGTTGCTTATTACGAACTGTGCCATTATTTACTACATTTTTGCTGCCGCACTTTTTACAAATTGTTTTCATAGTTCTTATTTAAATTATAAAACATAATTTTTACAAATATACAAAGATTTTATGAATATCTATCTATTAGTTAACACTCTCATAATTTTTAATTTTAGATGTTAAAATCGAAATGAAATTTACGGCATAAGCCAATTTATTACTTTGGAGTAATAACAATTTTGAATTAATTGAATATTTTGGAAATTAGTTTATTGATAATTCAATGAAAATTGATAATTGATAATTTTATTCTTTTATCCGTATTTTTGAAGTTTCCTAAAATATTAAAAGAAAAATGTTTTCAAGCGTAACAAAAGTACATTTTGTCGGAATTGGCGGTATCGGGATGAGCGGTATTGCCGAAATTCTGATTAACCAGGGGTTCCAGGTTAGTGGTTCTGATTTGCAACAATCCGAAAATACTGACTATCTTTCTTCAATCGGGGCAAAAATTTTTATCGGACATGATGCATCAAATTTACAGGATGCCGAAGTGTGTGTATATTCAAGTGCTGTTAAACCCGATGAGAATTCTGAAACCATAGAAGCCTACAGCCGGAATATTCCGGTTTTACGCCGTTCGGAAATGCTTGCCGAAACTTCGAGATTGAGTTACAGCCTTGCCATATCGGGAACACACGGCAAGACAACGACAACTTCTATGTGCGGCCTTATATTGATGAAGGCAGGATTTGACCCGACCGTTATCGTTGGCGGCAGGCTTAAAGGACTTGGGGGAACTAATGCCCGTCTCGGTAAAGGGGAATGGATCGTTGTCGAAGCAGATGAGTTTGACAGGTCTTTCTTACAGCTTCTACCAACTATAGCTATTATTAATAATGTTGAAGAAGAGCATCTCGATATATATAATGATTTTGATGACCTTCAAACCACTTTCGCAGAATTTGCTAACAAAGTTCCATTTTATGGATTCGTTGCAGTTGGACTCGATGACCCTGGGGTGAAAGAAGTCATATCGAAAATTAAAAAGAAGATTGTCAGCTTTGGTATATCAAAGCAATGTGATATTAGGGCAGAAGACATTAAGTTTAATGAACGTTCTTCTGAGTGTGATGTTTTTATTTATGGAGAGAATAAGGGTAAATTAACTTTGAATATTCCGGGCCTTCATAACATAAAAAATGCGATGGGCGCAATTGCTGCTTGCCACCATCTTGGAATTGATTATGAAATAATAAAAGAAGCGATTTCTGAGTTTACGGGTGTTTACCGGCGATTTGAAATCAAGGGAGAAGTAGATGGTGTGATGGTTGTGGATGATTATGCCCATCATCCTACTGAGATTAAAGCAACGCTTGAGGCGGCGAGGAACGGATGGCAAAGGAGGATAGTTGCGGTGTTCCAGCCGCATACATACACGAGGACTCAAACTTTTTTTAAGGAATTCGGGAGTTCTTTCGATGATGCGGACATCGCAATTATAACGGATGTATATGCTGCAAGGGAGGCTCCTATTGAAGGTGTATCGGGTAAACTGATTGCTGACGCAGCGATTCATTTCGGGCATAAGGGAATTGAATACATAGCAGATGTTGAAGATGTTTATAATAGGCTTGGAGATGTTCTCAAGGAAGGTGATATGCTGATTACGATTGGAGCAGGAAACATATTTAAATTATCGAATAAATTTATTGGTAAGAAAAAAATAGCATTACAATAAAAAGTTGATTAATGTGTTAAAAACCTCATAGTTTTTTGCAAGTCAAAGAATTGTTTGAAGAAAAGGATTTGACACTGATTTTACTCTTGAATAAGAAAGAATTTTGTATAATTAAATAAAACACGGGGATTAAAGTATGAAACAAGCATTGCGTGTAACATTTTTATTCGTTCTAATTATTTCTCTCATAGTCACTGTTAATGCACAGAAGAAACAATCAAAAAAAACTAGATCAACAGACTCAAAAAAGATTGAAAAGCTTGGGACAGAGGTGATTACTTCTGTTGGAAATGAGAAGATTAGTTATGATGACCTTGAAAGAGCTTACCAGAAGAATATGAGCCGGAAGGAGACAAATCTTTATAATGTTTCAAAGGACAGCATCCTGGATTTTCTGAATTTGTATGTTAATTACCGTCTGAAGGTGAACGATGCTCTGAGCCGGGGATTCGATAATGATTCGAGCGTTCTGGCGGAAATCGGGCAGAACAGGAAGATTTTGGCGGAATCATATTTTTATGAGGCGAAGCTGGTTAAACCGAAGGTTGAAGAGTTACTGAAGCACAGGGATTATGATTATCAAATTGCAATAATAATGTTTCAACTGCCATCAACACCAAATCCTGACACAATGGAAACATATCTGAAGGCAAAGCTGAGTCTTGACTTATTGAAGGTAGGGGCAAACTTCGAGCAGGTGGCAAAGGATTCCTCGACTGATAAAGAATCGGCAACGAGGGGTGGACTGGTATTAAATTATTTTACTGCAGGCAGGGTAACGAGGAATATTGAAGAAGCTATATTTAGGTTGAAAGTTGGCGAATTCTGGCCTGAATTAATAAGGACAAAATATGGATACTTTATAATAAAATTAGTGAAACGGGAACCACGTGTTAAAGTGTTACTGCGGCACATTTTGATTACTGTGAAAGACAGGGGAGATTCTGCGGCAATTAAAAAATCCGATAGTTTAATTGCTTTGTTGAAATCAGGTGCTGATTTTGAAAAATTAGCAAAGGAAAATTCGGATGATGAGAAAACAGTACCCAAAGGAGGATTACTTGGTGATTACTATTCCCGTTCTTCAGGGTTCGAAGATACACAAAGAAACTTGCTGCCTGAAATAGAAGAAGCTGCATTTGCTTTGAAAGACGGTGAATTTTCAGGCAGAGTTCGTTCTGAATATGGAATACATATTTTGAAAAGAGATTCAACCCAAAAGTTTGACCCTGAAAAAGACAGAGCGGATATAAAATTGCAATACAAAAGGCAATATTTTGAAGCCGATAAAAAATTCTATCTCGATTCTCTGAGAAACGCAATAGGTTTTAAAATGAATGAAACAGCCTTTAATTCATTACTCTCAAACCTTGACACGAACGTAACTAATCTCGATACTGCATGGATAAAGAAGATTCCACAATCAATTTATTCGGATATTCTTTTTGCTTTTCAAGGTAAATCTACTTCTATCGGTGAATTTATCGATATGATGCAGAAAAAGTCTGAATTAAGAGGTCTTGGTATCAACTCATTTGGATTAAATAAGGCGATTGATAAAATAACCAATCCTGCTGTTTTTGATGCCGCATCAAAATCGCTCGAGACAGAATTTGAAGATTACGCCCAGCTTCTGAAGGAATTCAGGGATGGTATTCTTTTGTTTAAAGTTGAAGATATTGAAGTATGGAGCAAACTGAAATTTGATTCTACTCTTGCCCGTGTTTACTGGGATTCGACGAAGACAAGATATCACACCGAACCCAGCTATGATATAAGTGAAATTTATATCCTGTCGGATTCTTCAGCTAAAGCTATTTATAAAGAATTAACCGACGGGGATAAGGTCTTTGATACACTCGCAAGTCAGAATACACAGCGTGCCGGTTACAGGGAAAAGAAAGGCAAGTGGGGAAAAGTTACTCCTAAAAATAATAAGCTTGCCAGGATTGCTGCAGATAAAAATGCTCAGGCAGGTATGATTATCGAGCCTCAGCCTTATGAAAAGGGTTTTTCAATAATTAAGGTGAATTCTTATGAACCGGTGAGACAAAAAACATTTGAAGAAGCTATTCCTGACTTTGCACCTGCATTCCAGGACCAGATTCAGAAAAAATTGTCTATGGCTTGGCTGAACAATCTAAGAGATAAATTTAATGTTAAGGTTTATACCGATAAAATTGATAAAATAATTAAGAAATATAAATCGAAATAAGACAGCACCAGAGCGAATAAAAATTCTGAATTTTGAATTCTGAATTAAAAGAAATCAAAATTCTAAATTTTGCTGGCTCTTTTTAACACAAATATTGTGATTATAACATGAAAAAGCTTTTTCTTTTAATTTTTTCTGTGACATTTTTATTTAGTTTCTCAAACCATTCCTTTTCTCAACCTAAGGAAGGTGAGACTCTCGAAAAAATCATAGCCGTTGTTGGAAGCGAGGTCATTACACTTTCCGACCTTAATGCTTCCTTACAGATTATGGCTCAGACACATCCTAATATGGATGTCCCTGATTCCGAAAAGCAGAGAGTTTACGACTCGTTAATAAACGACAGCGATATGAGGAAAAGGGTTCTGGATGCTTTAATCAATGAGAAGCTCGTCGTGGCAAAGGCTATGGAAGATTCTGTTACCGTTACCGATGATGAAATAGAGCAGAGATGGGAATACCAGCTTCAGCAATATATTGGCCAGTTTGGTTCGGAAAAAAGGATTGAAGATATCTTCGGAATGTCCTTATCCCAGATTCGCAACGAAGCCAGGGAAATTATTAAGAAAAAACTTCTTGCCGAAAAAATGCAGCAGACAAAACTAATGAATGTCAAAGTTACACCCAGAGAGGTAGAGGAATTTTATACAAAATATAAGGATTCATTACAAAATATACCTGAGCAGGTTGAATTATACCATATTGTCAAGTTTGTGGATGCTTCATACAAAGCTAAAGAGGAAGTGTACAATCTTGCTAAAATTGTCAGGGATTCTATTGTTGCAGGTGGAGATTTTGCGGCATTTGCAAAAAAATACAGCAATGATTTGGCGACTGCAACCAACGGAGGGGAGCTTGGCTGGTTCCCCAAAGGGAAGTTAATAAGAGAATTTGAAAGAGCGGCATTTGAATTACAGCCCGGGCAGATTTCACTTCCTGTTGAAACTCCTTTTGGATTTCATATAATTCAGGCTATTGAAAAAAAGAAAGATTCCATTTTGACAAGGCATATACTTTTTAAAATCGGTGGTACAAGTGAAGATGTTGACAGAGCAAAAGATTTACTCAAAAGTATAAAAGACAGCATGTCCTCAGGTAAAAGTTTTGAAGACCTTGCCAAACTCTATTCCGATGAAAAAGAGACGAAAGGATTCGGCGGATATATCGCAAAAACTTCCTTACAAAAACTGCCCCCTGAAATCAGGGGTATTGTTGAAAAGCTCTCTGACGGCAGTATTAGCGAGCCTATTGTTTATATCACAGATAAAAGCAAATCGGCATTTCATATTATTTACAGAAAAAGAACAATTCCTTCACATTTTCCTACACTCGAAAACGACAGAAAAGATATCGAAGAGATGGCTCTGAACTTCAAAAAGATAAATCAATACGAAGCCTGGATTGAAGAGTTGCGTTCTCAGCTTTATTGGGAAGTGAAAGAGTGACTGGAAATAGGAATTAGTAGATAGGAGTATATCATTTCTTTGATACCTGGTGAAAATAATATTTTAACTTCGATTCACTTTTTATATACCATGTAGCCATCGGTAAACACAAGTTTTCCATAATTGTTTTCACCATCTATCTTTAGGATTGTTGAACTAATTGAACGATAAATAAAATAACCTTCTTTGTCTATTTCCAATATTATAATTGTTTGATATAATCCCTACGGGATAAGTGTGGTGGCGGTAATTATTTTTCTACTAATATATAATCGCTATGCGATAATATTATTTTCCTATTTTCTATATCCCATTTAAAATTCAAAATTCTACGGGATAAGTGTGGTGTCGGAAATTCGTTTTCTACTAATATATAATCGCTGTGCGATAATATTATTTTCCTATTTTCTATATCCCATTTAAAATTCAAAATTCTATGGGATAAGTGTGGTGTCGGAAATTCGTTTTCTACTAATATATAATCGCTATGCGATAATTTTTTTTCCTATTTTCTATATCCCATTTAAAATTCAAAATTCTACGGGATAAGTGTGGTGTCGGAAATTCGTTTTCTACTAATATATAATCGCTATGCGATAATATTTTTCTATTTACTATTTCTTATCTCCTATTTCCCATATCTAAATTCCAATTCATAATTCAGAATTCCTTATCACTCGGTTCCAACCAGGTCCTCGATATCACCTGCTTCTCTTGGAAGGTCTTTTGTCAGTACTACCGGTTCACCATCGGTAACTAAAACATCATCCTCGATTCTGACGCAAATATTCCACCATTTAGGGTCGCACTTACTACCCTCAGGTATATAAATGCCAGGTTCGACTGTGAGCACATTACCCGGTTTGAGAATTATTGATGTTCCGGCATCATGCACGTCGAGACCGATGAAGTGAGATGTGCCATGAGAAAAATAATTGATAAAATCGTTTGGACTACTAATGATTCCAAGCTCCATTAAACCGCGTTGAATTACCGAAGTAGCCCTCACATGAGGATTGAGATAGCTATTATCCTTGTAGCAGACAGAAATGGCAGAATCGGCGGCTTCGAGTACGATGTCATATATTTTTTTCTGTTCCTTTGTGAATTTTCCATTGATAGGGAATGTCCTTGTTACATCGGTGGTGTAGCCTTCGTATCTTGCACCGCAATCCATGATGACAAGTGAACCATCGGTGATGGTGTCCCTGTTTATTGTATTGTGAATGAAAACGGAATTTTTACCGGCGGTAACAATCGAAGGATAGCCAGTCCCATCTGCACCAAGTTTATTGAATGTATATTCCATTAAAGCTTTTAGCTGATATTCTGTCATTCCCGGTTTAGCTGCATTCATTGTAGCCAGGAATCCTTTAATTGTAATGTCAACGGCTTTTTTTAGCAAACGGATTTCCTCATCATCCTTTGATTCCCTCATCAGCTTCAACCCTTGAATCCCGCCTTTAACAATCAGTCTCGGATTTTTCTGTTTCAGCTTTGAAATGAAATCCAATTTGACATCAGTCTGTTCACCCTGAACAATTCCTTCTGTGGTTATGAGAGGAAACTCTGCGATATAAAGTGTATCTCGCATAATCATTAGCTCATCCAAGATTGATTCGAGCTTTTGAAGAAAAAGAGCCTTCTTAAAGCCATAAATACCTTCGGCATCATATAGGTTCACTTTTCTTCCATACCAAAGAGTATTTTTTGCACTTTGATTTTCGAGGAAGATGATTTCATTTGTCTTTACACCGTTATATTCGTAATTGCCGGGAATAATTAGCAGTACTGACTTTTGGTCTGGCATACCCGAGAGATAAAACAAGTTTGAATTAATTAAATTCGGCTGATAAAAATTTCCAATCGGGCTGTAAAAAGAAGATGAAAATATTATTCCGATAGCTTTCGGAGACATAAACTTTGAGAGTCTCAATCTTCTTTCTTTATATTTCGAGAAAGATATACCGTCCTTATATGGATAATTATATTTAAGGCTGTCGTATGGTGATTGAGAATATATAATAGTATAAGCGAAAGCTAAAATAAGAATAGCCGATATATAAATTCTGTTTTTCACAGTATAATCCCTTCTTAATTTAACAGAAAGATTTTATTATAATTTTCAAAGTTACTTATGAAAGTAATTTTTACAAAATAATAATCTCAAGAACCTACAAAAACAAGTGTGGCAGTATCAATTTGGGATGCCCCCATTTCTTTCAAACATTTGGCACAATGGTAAAGAGTCGAGCCTGTCGTAAAAACATCATCCACAAGGAGAAGATTTTTGCCAGACAGATTAATACTGACTTTCTTTGGAACAAAAACATCCTCGACATTTTTCTTTCTCTCTTGAGCAGTTAATTGTGTTTGCGTCTGAGTGTATCTTGCTCTTTTAATAATATCGAAACCTGTTGGAATATCCAAAGCATTAGCTATGCCATTTGAAATAAGTTCTGACTGGTTGAAACCTCTTTCTCTGAGCCTCGCATGGTGAATCGGGACAGGAATAATCAAATCGTAAATTTTGTTCGGATTTACATTAATCAATTTACCTAATTCAAATCCCAGTTCTTTACCAATCCTTGAAAAACCTCTATACTTCATCGAGTGTATTAGTTCCATAATATCAGATTTCTCAGTGGCAGGAAATAATGAATATGCATTATCTATAATTTTTTCACCCGGATAAAATTTTTTAATTCTATCAAAGATTAGTTCCGAAGGTATTGGCGGAGGGAATTTGTCAAAACAATCTTCACAAATAAATTCATGCTGTCTTTCACTTTCACCTAAATAAACACCACAAATTTCACACCTGCGTGGTGATGCAAAATCAATGAATGACATTAAAAATGTTTTGATTGTTAAAATTTTCATTAGAAAAAAATATGACTCAATTAATTGAGCAAATCTAATAACAAGAATGTTCATATTGAAATAATTTTGATTATTTATTCTGTGACATCTATTGAATGGCTTTTTATCAGACTTTCGAGGGATAGTTTATTCACAGGGAAAAAGAAAAGATAAACAGAAAGGATTAATAAACCAATGTTTTGTAATACTTTTGTTATTCCAACTTTATCTGACAAAATCTTTGTGTGACAGCCGCAATCTATGCTTAATCCCTGGAGCATTGCAGTAAGTATTGCAAGTGTAAATACCGAGTAAAGCCCGATACAAATTATTGCATTTGCTTTTATTCTTATTCCGGTTAGTAAAAACAAACCGCAAAGAAGCTCGAGCCACGGTAATAATACGGCAAAAATATTGATTAAATACATTGGCAGAATGTTGTAATTATCAATCTCTTTTGCAAAAACCGATATGTCGGCTAGTTTTGATATGGAAGTAAAAATGAATAAACCTCCGACCAGAACTCTTGCTGATAGAGTGATATACTTATTATTTAAAATTTGTTTGAACATTTTTCACCAAATTATTCATTCTTTAAACGAATCGGATGAATTTTAATTTTCATTTTGCATTTAATTACTGAGTTTTTACGATTTTTGTATGTTATATTATTGATTATCTGAATTTTTAATAAAGTAAATAATTTAATGCCGATTGTACGTTCCATATCCGGTTTAAGAGTAAGTTTAAACGATGGTTTATCTGAAGAATTAATATATAAATACTCCTCATCTTTTTCAAAAATTCTTCCGTCAGGGCCTATTGTCGTGGGCCGTGACGGGAGACAGTCAGGTCAGTGGATTGAAGGTGTTGTGTTGAATTCACTCACTCATTCAGGCAGGGAAGTAAGATTGCTTGGTGTTGTACCAACACCCACAGTGCAGTTAATGGCCGAACATTCGGATGCAGCCGGGGGGATAGTAATTACAGCATCCCACAATCCATCGGAGTGGAACGGCTTGAAATTCATTGATGGAAGCGGTGTTTTTCTTAATGAGGAATGGAATCGCAAACTATGGAATGAAGTTGATTCGTTCTCAACTATTTCATCTTTACCAAAATCAAATGAAAATGAAATCTATATTAAAAATGCTATAGAACAACATATTGAAAAAATACTATCACTCCCTTTTTTCATAAAATCAGATGTGCTCGATTCTCTCAGAAAAAAAAGATTTAAGATTGTTGTTGATGCAGTCAATGCTTCGGGTTCTCGAGCTATCCCAATACTTCTTGAGAAACTTGGTTGTGTAGTAATAAAATTATACTGCGATGAATCGGGAAATTTTCCTCATACTCCCGAACCTCTTCCTGAAAATTTGTCTGAACTTGCGGATGCAGTAAAAGTAAACCAAGCTGACATTGGTATAGCTGTTGACCCTGATGCAGACAGACTTGTGCTGATCGATGAAACAGGCTCTCCAGTAAGCGAGGAAAATACAATTGTACTTTGTACTGAATCGGTTCTGGAAATGAAACACCTTTTAACTGAATATTCTGATTTCAATGTTGTTGTTAATCATTCAACTACCCGGAGAGTGGAGGACATTGCAGAAAAATACGGAGCTAAAGTTTTCAGGTCTCGGGTAGGTGAAATTAACGTTGTTAATAAGATGAAGGAAGTCAATGCTATAATCGGCGGTGAAGGCAGTGGAGGTGTTATTCTTCCTGCATGTCATTACGGTAGAGACTCACTCGTTGGTACAGCATTGATTCTTGCATTACTTGCTAACTGGAATGCTTCATTGTCTGAAATTGTGAATGAACTGCCTCATTACGAAATGCAAAAAACAAAAAAACAATTTAGCGGCAGTATTGATTCTATTATTGATAATCTTATTAAAGAATTTCCTGACGGAAAGCCACTTAGAGAAGACGGTATTAAAATAAATTTTCCAACTCAATGGGTTCAGCTTCGTGCTTCCAACACTGAACCGGTTGTAAGAATAATTGCAGAAGGAAAGACAATAGAGGAAGTACAAAATTTAATAGGCAGAACATTAAAGTATATTGAAAACAAATAAATGGTGGTTAAATGCTGGACGCTGTATTACTCTCACGCATTCAATTTGGAATAACGGCAGGTTTCCATTTTCTATACCCTCCGATGAGTATTGGATTGGGTTTATTGCTTGTATTCATGGAATACAGATACCTGAAAACAAAAGACAAAATTTATGAACAAATCACCAAATTTTTCATTAAAGTATTTGCCCTGATTTTCGGTGTCGGAGTTGCCACAGGTGTTGTTATGGAATTTGAATTTGGCACAAACTGGGCGACATACTCGAGGTATGTTGGTGATATTTTTGGAAGTCCTCTTGCGGCAGAAGCTCTTTTTGCTTTCTTCCTTGAATCAACTTTTTTGGGGCTTCTTATCTTTGGTTGGAATAAAGTGAGTCCCAAAGTTCACTTCTTCAGCACAATAATGGTTGCCCTTGGAGCCACTATGAGTGCCTTCTGGATAATAGCGGCAAATTCATGGATGAACACACCCGCAGGTTATAAGCTTGTTACTAATGTTGTTAATGGTGTTCAGGTGGAGAGGGCTGTTATAACAGACTTCTGGGCTATGGTGTTCAATCCATCGACTATTGAAAGGTTTGGGCATGTAATTAGTGCTTCATGGCTCACTGGTGCATTCCTTGTGTTGAGCATCTCTGCATATTGGCTCAGAAAAAAAATTGATGTCGAGCATGCAAAAGCAACGATGAAAATGGCTCTAATTCTTGCTTTATTTGCATCTCTCACTCAATTATTTACAGGCCACCACAGCGGAGTTGGAGTTTACAAGCGTCAGCCCGCAAAACTTGCCGCATACGAAGGGCATTTTAAAACTGCTCCGGGTAATCTTTACACTTTCGGCTGGGTTGATGAAAAGAACCAGAAAGTTACTGGTGTGAATTTGCCGGGTTTTCTTTCATTCATGATTTACTTTGATACAAAAAAACCTCTGATTGGCCTTAACGATGTTCCTCCGGTTGAACGCCCTGGGAAGCCGCCTGTCAAAGAGAATCCGCCTGTACAACTTGTTTTCCAGACTTATCATCTTATGGTTACTCTTGGCTTAATAATGATTGGATTAAGTCTCATTGGTTTGCTGTATTTATTTTTAGGAAAATTATTCAAAACGAAATGGCTGTTGGCTTTATTCGTACCTGCTTTCATCCTGCCTCATATTGCAAATATGTCAGGGTGGATAGCGACTGAAGTTGCCCGCCAGCCTTGGGCTGTACAGGATATACTTCTGACGAGAGAAGCTGTTTCAAAAGTAGTTACTGCTAATCAGGTATGGTTTTCGCTTATTATGTTCACGGTGATTTACCTGATTCTCGGAACTTTATTTGTTTACTTAATGATTAAGAAAATCAAGCAGGGGCCTGCTTCGGTTGCATAAAATTTTAAGGAGAAAGAAATGGAATTAAATATTATTTGGTTTGTATTGTTAACTGTATTATTTGGCGGATATGTCGTACTCGATGGATTCGACCTTGGTGTAGGCATGATTCATCTCGGTTTGAAATCCGACCTTGAACGCAGAACATCCCTGAACGCAATTGGCCCGGTTTGGGATGCAAATGAAGTGTGGTTAATCACTGCCGGAGGAGCTTTATTTGCCGCATTCCCGGACGTATATGCAACTGTGTTTTCCGGCTTCTATACAGCTTTCATGCTTTTCCTGCTCGTCATAATCGGAAGGGCTATATCAATCGAATTTCGTGGAAAAGTTGAATCCGATAAGTGGAAGAAAACATGGGATTTTATTTTCTGCCTGTCGAGTTATCTGATTGTTCTGCTTCTCGGTGTTTCACTTGGAAATATTATTACAGGAATACCAATATATCAGGACAAGGAATATGCAGGAACATTTTTCACACTTCTCAATCCTTATGCCGTAATGACGGGAATTACTGCAGTTCTTCTTATCCGTATGCACGGTAAAATATTTTTGGCTGTGAAAACCGAAGGGGAGATTCAGCAGAGAGTAGCAAAAGGTATTAATTCATCACTGATTCTATTTGTTATTGCATACATATTTCACGGTGCATGGACAATAATCCTTTATCCGGGAGTAATAAAAAACTTTGTGGCATTTCCTGTTTGGTTCATTCTACCTGCTTTCATTATTCTTTCAATAATAGTAATACCCGGTTTTATAAACAGCCAGCTTTATTTCAGGGCATTCGTTGCATCCTGTACAATCATTGCTTTTTGCATTGCAATCGCTGCGATTGATATTTATCCAAATCTTGTCATATCAAATCCGAATCCTGAAAACAGCCTGACGATTTTCAATGCTTCATCATCACAGAAAACACTTATGACAATGCTCATCATAGCTTGTATTGGTTTACCACTCATGTTCATATATAAAATCTTTGTCTATAGAATTTTTCGGGGCAAAGTGAAGTTGGATAATATGAGCTATTAAATCAATTACGAATTACGAATGAAGTGTGTCATTCTGAGCCTGTCGAAGAATTGCCCCCTTTTTCAAAGGGGGTTCGGGGGATGTGTAAATTATAATGAATGTCATATACAATTTGTTTACTGTTCACTTCGTTATTAAATTTGAAAACAAATAATTACTCAAAAGGAAAAAAAATGTTAACATCTTATACTATAAATGCAGATGAATTGCCGGGCAATTTCGTAGATATTGTCAAAGAATCATATAAAGGTAAAAAAATCGAAATTACTATATCCGAGTACAATGAAACTGATTACCTGTTACAGTCTCCAAAAAACAGGGAAATTCTTTTAAAGTCAGTAAAGAATATCAACAGTCGAAAAAATCTTGTTGAAGTTCCACTCAAACAATTAGAGAAGGCAGCAAATGCGTAAGGTTATGTTCGAGCAAATAGCATTTGAACAATATAACGATTGGGCATCATCAAATATCAAAATATTCAGAAAAATATCCAGAATAATTTTAGAAACTTCCCGCAATCCTTTTGAAGGTATTGGTCAGCCGGAACCCTAAAAAGCAAAACTTCAGGGCTTTTGATCAAGACGCATTGACTCGGAACATCGCCTTGTTTACAAAGTTACAGACGATGAAATTCTTATAGCATCATGTAAATACCATTATTAAAACTATTGCCCACATTTTCATAGGGGGTTCTGTGGTTTTTGTATATTTTACATTATTTTTGAGACCTATTTCAATCTCATGTGTCATTATATAAAACAGAAGGACACAAAATGAAAAAGTTAATTATTTTTTTCCTTTTTTCAATATCCGCTTTTGCACAAGAGCAAGGCTGGCAATGGCAAAATCCCTGGCCACAGGGGAATAATTTAAATGATGTATTTTTTATTAATACTGATACTGGATGGGCTGTTGGTGATTTAGGTCTAGTCATGAAAACAACAGATGCCGGGATAAGTTGGAATATTCAATTATTAGATTCAAATATATATTGGTTGTATTCTATCTATTTTATTAATGATCAAATTGGTTGGAATGGTGGAAATGAATGTGTTTACAAAACAACTGATGGTGGTTTTTCGTGGGTAAGACAGCCTTATTTTGACAGAGAATATGAAGAATATCATAAAGTATTTTTTTTAGATGAAAAACACGGATGGATTTCAGATATTGGAGCGGTATACAGAACAACTGATGGTGGGAATAACTGGGAAATTCATGGTACTTATAAAAATGATATAACATCATTATTCTTTATAGATACACTTACAGGATGGGTGTTAACAACACATAGTAATTTCATTAGTTATGAATCAAATATTCTCATTACAACTGATGGAGGTATCTCTTGGGAAAGTCAATTAAATACTACGGATATTTTAAATTCAATATTTTTTACTGACAGTCAAAATGGATGGGTTGTTGGAGGTACCTGGGATTATAAGTCGAATTCGAGAAATTCAATATTATATTACACTACAGATGGAGGTAATACTTGGACTGTAAATAATGAAATGTCTGGGAAATCTGGAAGTTATAATAATTTATTTTTTATTGATGAAAATATTGGCTGGATTATATATAAAAATAGATATTATTTGGATGAATGTGATATATATAAAACAACTAACAAAGGACTAGATTGGAATCTTGTCCAGGATTCAGTAATAAACGGTTCTTCTTTTCAATTTGTTGATCAAAATATTGGATATATTGTTGGTCTATTTGGCGATATATGTAAAACATCAGATGGAGGTAATTCTTGGTTAGATATTTCTAAAGGGACAAGAGAAAATTTATCTTCAATATTCTTTATTGATTCAATTAATGGCTGGGTAGTAGGTGATAACAGTACTTTTTTATTGACTAACAATGGTGGATTTGATTGGAACGAGCAAAAAATGGAATATTATGGTCTTCTCCAATCTGTATTTTTTATTAACAAGGATTTTGGGTGGATTTTAGTTAAAGATTATAATAATTATAATTATTATTATGCATTCTTAAAAACTAATAATGGAGGTAGTGATTGGAAGGAAATTTCAGTAAAACCATCTATTACTTCATTTGTTTTTATTGATTCATTATTTGGGATAGCAGTTGGTGAGAAAGGTGCAATTATTAAAACATCAGATGGAGGTCTAAATTGGATTGAGCAAGAAAGTGGAGCACTAAATAATTTAAATGATATTAAATTATTTGATTCAAACACTGGTTGGATTGTCGGGGATAGTGGTATCATATTAACCACATCAAATGGAGGTAACGATTGGATAAAAAGAATAAGTAATACAAATGGGAATTTAAATTCAGTTTGTTTTATTGATAAAAATAATGGATGGATTTGTGGTGCAGATGGATTAATATTAAAAACTGTAGATGGTGGTGAAAATTGGGTCCTTCAAAATACAGATATCACTAATAATCTAAATGTAATTATTTTTAAAAATGAAAATTTGGGTTGGTTATTAAGTTCAAGTATTATTTATATAACGAATGATGGAGGAAAGACCTGGTCTGGAACACATAGTCCCAATATGTATGGTTTAAATTCGATGGTTGTTATTGATACTAATAATGCTTGGGTTGCAGGTTCTAGAGGTACTATCTTACATACATCTAATGGAGGTATTACCTGGGTTGAAGACACACCTAAACAAAATGAAATTAGTAAATTAGTAATAAATGCTTACCCGAATCCATTTTACGATTTTATTACTTTAGATATTATAGGCAATGACAAACCTGAAACAATCATCATTTATGATTTATTCGGTAGAACTGTTCTGACAAAACAAACTGAATTTCTTGAAACAGGGAAATCATACGACTTACGACTAACGACTGACGACTTACCTCAGGGCGTTTATTTTGTAAGGATGCAGGGTATGCCTGGTGCGAGAACTATTATTAAAATTAACAATTAAGAAATCATGAAAATCAAATAAATCTCTCAGACAATTTTGTGTCTTAAAGTGAAATATTTAATTATTAATGATTAAATATTTATTTTTCTATTTCGTTTAAGTAAAAAATTATATTAATAAGTTTTGTTACTGATTATGGAAGTTGATAGAAATAAATTACTATCACAAATAAAAAATGCTGTTCTAAAAGTTGAGCCTGATTCCGAAATATTTCTTTTTGGTTCAAGAGCCAGAGGGGATAATAATGAGGATTCTGACTGGGATTTACTTATTATTCTTCAAGGTGAGCTAACATTTGAACGTAAGATGCAGGTTACAAAACGCCTTTTTGAAATTGAACTATCTGAGAATCAGTTGTTCAATAGGATTTTCTTCAATCGGGACAACTGGCTAAATAACCGATTAATCCATGCTTCCCCGTTTTATGAAAATGTTGTTAAGGATTATATACTTATATGACAGATGATAGAATAGAACTTATCAGGTACAGACTTAGTAAATCAGAAGACACATACAATGATGCATTATATCTTGCTGAAGGTAAAAAGTGGAATGCAGCAACAAACAGACTTTATTATTCTGCATACTATTCAGTTCATGCACTTTTACTCTGCATCAATTTATCACCGAGAACTCATAAAGGAACAAGAACACTTTTTCACCAGCATTTTCTTTCAACTAATATGATTCCTAAAGAATTCGGTGATTTATATACATTGATATTCGAAGCAAGACAGGAAGGAGATTATGTAGATTTTGCTGAACAGAATGAAGAATCTGTCAGCTTTTTCATTTCTAACGTCCGTTTATTCAACGATAAAATTAAAAATTTGATTAGTAATGAGTTTCTAAGCAGATTTTAACTGTATCAGATATCAATAAATAGCACACTTGAGTTTCAGCGTCTTTGTGGTGAACAAGAAAAGATGTGATTTCCCGGCTATGGATTCTGAACCAAGTTCAGAATGACATTCTTCCTATTTTCAATTCAGCATTCAGCATTTAAAATCCCACCAGCTTCTCCAAATCCTTCAGTATTTTCTCAGAATTCGGAAGAATATCATTTTCATATATTGGTGAATAAGGAATATGTGAATCTTTTGCGGCATGGCGCATGACAGGAGCATCTAATTCTCTGAAAGCTTCCTGTGTAACGGTAGCTGAAATTTCTGCCCCGAAGCCCATT
Organism: Ignavibacteria bacterium RIFOXYC2_FULL_35_21; assembly: GCA_001804705.1. Lineage (GTDB taxonomy): Bacteria > Bacteroidota > Ignavibacteria > Kapaibacteriales > UBA2268 > XYC2-FULL-35-21. The sequence goes on along the minus strand of MHAY01000042.1, from coordinate 30,952 downwards.
GTCAGTGTATCCTCATGAACAATTAAGAGACGGTTTGTCTTCTTAACAGAATTGAGAACAAGCTCTTTATCCCAGGGAATAATAGTTCTCAAATCAATAAGCTCTATTGTTTTTCCGGTTTTCTTTTCAAATTCTTTGATTGCACTGAGTGAATCTTTCACACCCATGCCGTAAGTAACGATTGTAGCATCCGAGCCTTCTTTCACCACTTTTCCTTTTCCGAATGGTAATAAATAATTCTCATCAGGCTCAATGGTAGTTGAATAAGGAAGACGGTACATTCCCTTGTGTTCGAGAAAAATCACAGGGTCCTGAAGTCTGCATGCAGTTTTCAGCAATCCCTTTGCATCCGCGGCAGTGCTTGGATATGCAACTAATAATCCGGGAATATGCGAGAAAAATGCTTCTATGTTCTGCGAATGATAAAGTCCGCCGTGAATATATCCACCAACAGCAACTCTGATTACAACAGGACATGAAAAACCGCCATTGGAACGGTATCTCAAAGTTGCAATTTCATTTTTGATTTGCATGAATGCGGGCCAGATGTAATCGCCGAATTGAATTTCTACGACAGGCTTATAGCCTCGCACAGCTAATCCAAGGGCTACACCTGCAATCGAGGCTTCGGCAAGAGGCGAGTTGAATACTCTATCGTTTCCGAAGGTTTTTGATAAACCTTTTGTTGCAGTAAAAACTCCACCCTTGGGGTCAGCAATGTCTTGTCCGAATATGAGCATCTTTGGATTATGTTTCATTTCTTCATGAAGCGCATGATTTACTGCATCAACAAGGACAGCGTTATTTCCTTCTTTTGGTTCTGATTTAGAATAGTTCAGTTTTCTTGATTCCGAAGGTGCAAAGATATGTTTTGTGGAATCCTCTGCGATTTGGTCCGGACGAGTGTAAGCCCAGTCTGCCGATTCATCAATTTCTTTTTTTATCCCAGCTTCAATACCGGATATTTCTATTTCATCCGAAATTTTATTTTGCAATAAATAATTTTTCAATTTTTGAATGCAGTCTTTTGTTTTCTTTGCTGATTCAAGTTCTTCGGCAGGCCTGTATTTTTTCTGGTCATCGCTCGATGAGTGAGCTAATAGTCTTTCCACAATTGCATGGAGTAATGCCGGACCTTTACCTGACCTGATGTGCATTACTGCTGATTTAGCCGCTTTGTATGATTCAAAAAAATCAGTACCATCGAATGTGAGCATTTTCAAATTTGAATAACAGCAGAATGAATGACCGACTGTACTGCCCATTGACTGATGTTCACGGGGAACAGAAATCGCATATCCATTATCCTGGATGCAGAACAGAACAGGAAGTTTTTCCCTCGATGCCCAGTTAACTGCTTCGTAAAATTCCCCCTGGCTTGTGGTTCCTTCACCTGATGAGACATAAGTTACTTCATCAGCTCCATTTTTTTTGGATGCGAGTGCAGTACCGACAGCATTGAGAAACTGAGTACCAGTCGGAGAAGAAGATGTTGGTAAGTTAAGTCTCGGGTTACCATAATGACCGGGCATTTGCCTTCCGCCTGATGACAAACATTCGGGCTTTCCTGCGGCAAGCAAAAAATACTCATTGGTTGTCATACCCATTCCATAAGTAAAGGCAGCATCCCTGTAATAAGTCCAACCCCAGTCCTGCCCTTTATTTAAGTTCATTGCCACAGCAGTTTGCACGGCTTCATGCCCGCTGCATCCTATATGAAAAAATGATTTTCCCTGCTTTACCAATGTCAAATGCTTTTCATCAGAATACCTGGCTCTGAGCATTGTTCTGAAGGCATTCAATATTTCTTCCTTAGATAAATCAAGCTGAATGTGCTGGGGTTTATTCCCATTAAAACTTATTTGCTCTACTGCACAACCGGGTCCCCTGTCTTGCGAACATGAGGCTCCGACTTTTGATTCGGCTATTACCTGAAGCATAATTTGTTCGGAAGTTAATTCCTTATATATCTGTTTATCGTTTGATTTATTTTTTACTGCCATTATTCAAACCCTAAAAATAATTGGTGTGATAAAACAAATTTACTATCTTGCTTTGAGAAAATTAATCTTTATGATAACGTTTAATAAAATGTTTTATGACATGGAAAAAAATAATAGGCCAGGAAAGAGTTAAAAATTTATTGCAGAAAGCAATTCATGAGAATAAAATTCCTCATGCTTATTGTTTCTGGGGGCAGGAAGGTATAGGCAAAGATGCTCTCGCAATTGAATTTGCAAGGGTGGTTAATTGTCGTTCACCTATAAGAACAGGAGCCGGGATTGAAGCATGTGAAAACTGTCATTCATGTAAATCTTCTCATTCATTGCAACACAGAAATATACATATTATCTTCTCGATGCCGACCGGAAAGTCAGGTGATACTAAGAAGGACACAGTTCTTGAAAAATTAACAGAAGAACAGGTTGAGGAGTATTATGAGCAAATCAAGCTAAAATCTGAAAATCCTTATCATAAAATAATAATGTCAAATGCAAATCAGATAAGAATAGCATCAATCAGGGAATTGAAGAAAAGGCTTGTACTGACTTCTTCCGGTGAAGGAAGAGTCTGTGTCATTGTGTCCCGGGCTGATGAGATGACAACCGAAGCCGCGAATGCCTTCCTCAAAACACTTGAAGAACCTCATGAGAATGTTACTATAATAATCACGACATCAAGGCAGGATGTTATTTTACCGACAATTCTTTCCCGCTGCCAGCAGGTAAGGTGCGAACCTCTGAGTGATAGTGATATAGCACAGGCTTTGCAGGATAGAAATAATGTTACTCAGCAGGAAGCAATCTTGATTTCCGCATTTGCACAAGGCTCCTACACACGTGCTGTCGAGTTTCTCGGGGAAGCTATGCAAGAAATGAGAGAAAATGCGATTGAATTTTTACGCTCGATGCTTAAGAAAAAAGTTTATAGAGTGGAGGTAGCGAGCCATATCGAGCAGTTAACAAAAAAACATGACAGGAGAGAAACAGAATTAATACTTTCTATGCTGTTATTATGGATGAGAGATGTATCTAATTTTTCAATGACAGGTAAAAAGGATAAGATTATTAACATTGATAAATATGATATTTTACAAAAATTCACAGTGGGCTATCCTAATAAGGATTACTTTCAGGCAATTGAAATGCTTGAAAAATCAATCAATCAGCTCAGGAAAAATGTAGCACCACAGCTCGTTTTAATGAGAACTGTCCTTGATTTGCGAAGATTATTCTTATTTAGTCAAAATAATTAAAAATTTTAGAATAAGCTAACATATTGAAAAAAAATTAGTTTAGACATGACAACAAACGGTTACAAATTTTTCTGATATGTCCATTTTTAAATTGCTTGTTATTAATCTTTTTATTATGTTGCAAATAAGATTAGAAGTTCTTTGATATTCTTACCAAGACAATATTGTCTTTCTCTTGTTAATTTGGTAATTATATGGATGATATATTAAATGATAAACAAAATTTATTCACATACATATTTAATACAAAATATCCGGAGCTTCTTCCTCCGGGTAAAAGCGGCTGTCCCTATCAGCTTCTGACGGGACATGAAATAACTTTACTGGTACAGCATTACGAGCCAATCCTGAATGAAAAATTCAGGTGCGGTTTCCATGTGGCTTCACTAAAATATTGCAATCGCCCAGAACCTGACTATTCCAATTTCTGTGAAGTTACTTTCAAATCAAAGCGTAAGCAGTTGTATAAAAATAATCAAATGTTCGTATTTTCAACAGGTACTTTTGTAATCGTTGAAGTTGATAACGGTTCTGATATTGGCACCGTTACTGCCAGCGGGCATAATGCCGCCGAAAAACTTAAAGCCCAGTATAAAAATATTGAACCGCTTTATTCCATTCTTCGACTTGCAAATCTTGATGACCTCGATAGGTTTGTCAGGAATACCGATGACGAGTATATAGCAGTGAACAAAACAAAACATCTTGTTCACAAGCATAAACTCGAAATGAAAGTAACAGATGCAGAGTGGCAATTCGACCGCCAGAGATTGACTATTTATTTCAGCGCCCCCCAGAGAATAGATTTTCGTGAACTTGTTAAAGACCTTGCACGAACATTTAAAACCAGGATTGAACTTCGCCAGATAAGCACTCGTGAAGAAGCAAAGCGTTTAGGAGGTGTAGGCCCATGTGGAAGAGATTTATGTTGTGAGTCATTTGCCTGTGAATTTTGTCATGTTACACTCGACCACGCCCGAATACAACAACTTTCAAATAATGTTACCAAGCTAAGCGGCTATTGCGGCAGGCTCAAATGCTGCCTGCTTTATGAGTATGACAGCTACAGCGAATCAATGAAAAAATTTCCCCCTGTTAATTCAATGGTCGAGCTTGACGATGGCAGGGGAAAAATTGTGAAAATTGATGTATTCAGAGATGTAGTCTATGTACAGCTTGAATCTAATAACACTTACAAAATTATTACGATTTTAGAATTGAGCGAGCTGTACAGGGCAGGCAGAATCAAGGTTCCCGCAAACACCGACCTGAAAGCATTATTCTGCGAAGATAACGGAGCAAGCATAGAAGAACTCCAGGCACTTGAAGGATAATTAAAAGTTTTGAGTGTTGAGTTTTAAGTTTTGAATGCAGAGATGCTTTGCAATGCGACTGTACTATTGAATGTTGAGTTATAAGATTACCATATCGCATTTATTAAATGCTCGATTGTAGGCGGCTTTACACTGTAATCTATGGTTATAATATCGAAGCGGGATTCCACATCATTTAATTTGTTGATATAGTAATATCCTTCTGCGACACGGCGGAGGATTTTTTGTTTTTTGGGAGTAACTGATTCCAAAGGTGAGCCGTATTCATTTGTTTTTCGTGATTTTACTTCAACAAATACAAGAATGTTTCCATCTTTTGCGACAATATCTATTTCGCCGATTCTCCCATAAATGAAATTACGCTTGATTATCTGATAGCCTTTACCGAGAAGCAATTCCACTGCTGTGTCCTCGGCTTCATTTCCTTTTTCGCGAGTGGATTTGAAATTAGAATTTTTACTAATGGGTTCTTGTTTATGTCTCATTTACTATATCATAATTCTTAAACAAAATGAAACTGTCATGCTGAATACTGAATCAAGTTCAGCACAAGTTTATTTCAGCATCCATAGTTTTATTTCTGTGTTTATATTAAAATGGATTCTGAACCAAATAGATGCTTCGACAGGCTCAGCATGACTTTCATATTTTTAATTTTATAAAAGATATAATATATCATTCTTCGTTTGATAATTTATGATGATTCTCATCAATTGGTACAGGATATTTGCCTGTAAAACAGGCAGTGCAGTAGCCGACTCCTTTATCTTGCGGAACAGACTCAAGCAATTTCTCAATCGAAAGGTAATGCAATGAATCAACTCCAATTGCTTTCCCGATTTCTTCTTCGTTTTCATAATCGTTTGCGACCAACTCTTCACGGCTTGGGAAGTCCATGCCATAATGACAGGGATGCTTAATCGGTGGAGATGTTATTCTCATGTGCAGTTCTTTAGGACCAGCCTCGCGAATGAGACTGATTAATGATTTTGATGTTGTGCCGCGTACTATCGAATCATCTATAACTACAACATTCCTATTCTCAATCACACCTTTAACGGGATTGAATTTCACTTTGACCTTGAACTCACGATTGTCCTGCCCCGGTGCAATGAATGTCCTGCCTACATAGTGGCTTCTAATTAAGCCGATTTCAAATACAGTGGGATTTGATTTTTTATTACTTACATTGACAAAACCAAGAGTGGCGGTGTTCCCGCTGTCAGGCACGGCAATCGCAGTAACTTTTTCTTCACCGTCGCCTTTCACAGGGCTTTCTTCGGCAAGATTTTTACCAAGCTTCCTTCTCACTTTATCAACGTTATGATTGAAGATTTTGCTGTCAGGACGCGAGAAATAAATATATTCAAATATGCAATGATGAGATGCCGGAGTAACGTCGTCAATTTTATACGATTCGATTTTTCCGGTTTCGATTGTCTTGCGGTTTATAACAACCATCTCGTTATGCTCGAGAGACCTGATGTACTCTGCACTGATAATATCAAATGCACATGTTTCGGATGCGACAACATAAGAATATTTGTCCCCGACTTTCAGCCTGCCTATGCTGAGAGGCCTGAATCCATGCGGGTCGCGGGCGGCGATTAATGAATCTTCAGTAAGTATGACAAGCGAATATGCTCCTTTAGCTGTTCGCAGTGCTTCACGAATTCTTTCGATGATAGTTTTTTCTTTGCTTCTTGCAATCAGGTGAAGGAACAATTCGGAATCGGATGTTGTCTGAAAAATAGCACCGTCATCCTGAAGTTGTTTCCAGAGTGTATCTGTATTCGTAAGGTTCCCGTTATGTGAAATCGAAAGAATGCCGCTGTTGTACCTCATTGTGAATGGCTGTATGTTAGCTCTCTTGGATGAACCTGTCGTGGAATACCTGTTATGCCCGATAGCAGAATCGCCTTTGAGAACATCTGTCAAAATATGCGGGTCTGAAAAAACATCAAGGACTAATCCTTCACCGCGATTATATGCAAAACGTTTTTTTCCGCTTTTTTCATCGGGATAAAAAGTTGTGATGCCTGCCGCTTCCTGCCCGCGATGCTGGAGTGCATGTAAGGCATAATAAGTCATTATCGAGGCTTGCGGGTGGTTGTAAACTCCGACTATTCCGCAATTACTGCGGGGTTTGTCTAATTCATCCTTGAATTTATTCATGTGTTTTATAAAAAAATCAGCAAAAAAAAATACAAGTTACGATTTTTTTCCCCCTTATTAAAGGGGGATTAAGGGGGTTGTAAGTTCCCTAATTATGTTCCCAATTATCAAAGGGGGTTAGGGGGTTGTTAAAGCCACACCACAATTCAAAAAAGCCTAAGACGTTATAACAACATAAAAGTTTTGTAAAAAGCAGAAAACAGCGTAATTTTGTAATTCGATAAAGTCGAAATGTCATGCTGAACTGGGTTCAGCATCCACTTAGTTAGTAGGCTATGGATTCCGCATCAAGTGCGGAATGACAATTTCAAGAAAGGTCAGGTAGCTCAGTTGGTAGAGCAGTGGACTGAAAATCCACGTGTCGGCGGTTCAATTCCGTCCCTGACCACCACAATAAAAAAACAGCAATCAAACTCTGATGTTTTTTATAAATTCCTATTAGTTATTTCTGATTTTCAAGCCATTTCAATAATTCTTTAATGCTACTGGTTGCAAGTGCAATACTCATATCTGCCGCTCCATAATATATATTAATTGTATCTCCGTCAGAAGCAAGAGTATAACCGCATGGAAAAACTACCTTGTTCACATCCCCATCCTTCTCATAAGGTTCTTCCGGTCCAAAAATCCATTCATTGCTTCTTTTGATGCAGAGTTCAGGTTTCTTTAAATCAAATAATGCGAGACCGAGTCTATATATACATCCCGCAGCATTTTGTTTCACTCCATGGTAAATCATCAGCCAACCTTCAGGAGTTTCAATTGGTGGAGGAGAGAGCCCTATTCTATTTGCATCCCACCAGCCACCCTTTCTGGCTTCTAATATTAGCTTATGGCTGCCCCAATGACGTAGATCCGGAGAATATGAAATCCAAATATGTGATCTTTGTGAACTCGTAGGACGATGAATTAATGCCCAATAATCACCTACACGATGTGGAAGCAATGCGGCATCTTTATCATCAGGCTGCATGATAATACCATATCGTTTAAAAAAGTGAAAATCTTCTGTAAAAGCTAATGCCACTCCTGGTCCATCGCGAGTGTAAGCGGTATAAACAACAGCGTACTTTTTCAATTCAGGGATCCAAGTTATGCGAGGGTCTTCAATCCCCCATATTTCCTCAGGGAAATTTTTAGGGTCAGGAACTAATGTAGGCTTTTTATCTATAACCCAATTATCAACACCATTTAGTGAACGTGCAGCGCAGAGATGAGACTGCCCATTTCTGTTTTCAACTCGACACATAAGCAAAGTAGTGCCATCTTGCAGAAGAGTAGCACCCGGGTTAAAAACGCTGTTAATCGGATATGTCCAGTCAGCAGCAGTAAGTATTGGATTTTGTTTATAACGTTTAAAAAGTTCAGGATATTTATTGTTCATTTTGATTCAGACCCCAAAGTTAAAATTGAATTTTCATTTAATCGAAGCTCAAGTAATGCTTGAAGAAATGCGAGAGTTGATTCGGCTCCCTGGTTTTCATTCAACCTGTCTGGATGTAATCCATCACGACAACCGCCGGATATGGGGTCATAAATTGAAAGGTTTAAATCATTGCGTCCAAGGAACCATTCGAACGCACGCCGGGCTTCTTTGAGCCAATATTCGTTACCGGTAATCCTGAATGCTTCGAGACAAGCGGATACCATTGTTTGAGCCTCCACTGGTTGCTGGTCAAACCTTGCCCTAACTCCATCCTTAGTATAAAATCCATTAGAGCCGATTGGTACAAAATGTCCACCAACGGGATCAGCTCTTTGTAAATCTGCTAACCAACTTAGAGATTCAAGTCCGGTTTCAGTCATTAGTTTATTCTGAATTGAATTTCCGCAAATAAGTAAAGCATGTGATAAAGCGGCATTGCAATAACTCAAACTGTTTTCGAACCATCGCCAATTATCAGTGCGATTATTTTGATACAATGCAAGTAATCGTTCTGCCAACTCCAACCGAAACTGGCTTACCTTGCTATCTCCAGCATATCGTTGAGAATACTCATGAATACCCATGAGTGCAAAAGACCATGCACGTGGGCTTTTCATGTCAACAATGGCGGGTAAAGCTTGCTCAAATAATCGTCCAGCAATGCTTTGAAGGGAGGGAATTTTAGATTTTCCCAATACAGTCCCAAGAGCCCAAATTGTTCTGCCATGGCTGTCATCCGACCCACTCATCTCTAGCCATTGCCGCTGATAATTCAGAAAATTTCTGAAGTGGCCGTTTTCAGAATTGAATGCAAACAAAATGAAAGCGAGATAGCGTGAAGCAAGGTTTGTTGACTCATCATCAAATATTGCTTCCAAAAGGATGCTGACAATAAGAGCACGTGAATTGTCATCTGTAGTATATCCTTCATCATAGTTTGGTACAGTAAAAATAGAATGTTGCAACATACCTGTATCATCAGTCATTCTCAATAGATGGTCGAGTTTGAGAGGAGGGAGTTCGCCGGACCTTTCACCCAACGGTTTAACAATTGGCAATGGGAGTTTAGTTGAGTGCATGCGTTCGATTCGGGCTTTTTGAAAGCTCGCCATGTAGTTCTGTGCCGCCTTAGGCCAAATCATATTCCTGCCAAACATATAAGCTCTTTTACGCATTGCATGACGGCTTTGTTCATCATCCAACAACCTGATAACCTGCTCTGAAAGTGCTCCCGGGTCCCGAAAAGGTACAAGTACTCCGCGTTCATCGGCAAGCATTTCTTCAGCATACCAGTAAGGAGTCGAAATCACAGCTTTACCAGCTCCAAGTGTATAAGCCAATGTACCTGAAGTAATCTGAGCTTCATTGAGATAGGGAGTGATGTATATATCAGCAGCCCCAATAAATTGCACTAATTCTTCCAAACTGACAAACCTATTATAGAAAATCACATTGCTTTCCATTCCTTTTTCCTGCACCAACAGTTGAAGTGATAATCTATAGGATTCACCTTCATGTCTCTTAACATGAGGATGAGTTTCTCCAAGAATAATATATACAACATTAGGATATTTTTCTAAAATTTTGGGTAATGCAGAAATAACATTCTCAATACCTTTGCTTGGTGAAAGCAATCCAAAGCTGAGTAATACGATTTTTCCTTCGACACCGAACATGTCTTTGTGAAAACTCGGGTCAACAAATGGAATGTCCGGAATACCGTGGTGAATCATATCTATTTTATCGGGCGAAACATTATAAATTTCCTGAAGAAATTTGGAACCCCTCTCACTCATAACAACCAATCTATCCGAGAGAGCAGAAACTTTTTCTAACACCATCCTCTGTTCCGGATTAGGGTCTCGTAGAATGGTGTGTAATGTCGTAACTATGGGCATCCGTAATTCACGCAAAAGAGCAATGATATGGCTCCCGGCACGTCCGCCGAATATACCATATTCAAATTGAAGGCATACAATATCAACATTATTCATGTTTAAAAAATCAGACGCCCGGCGATATGACTCAATATCTTTTTCTGTCAATTCAAATCTAACACGTGATGGATAGTCATATCCCTCCTCTATATCATTGACCGGCATTGCAATGCAAGTTGTATTCGGAAATTCAGTGGCTATTGCTTCACTCAAATCAGTAGTAAAAGTGGCTATTCCACACTGTCGAGGAATGTAATTACCGATGAATGCAATTCGTTTAATATTAATCTTTGTTGTTCGATTTTTAATCTCTGAACTTTTCATTTATTTTATCTCTCTTATAGTTCAAGTTTTTCACACTTAACCCTAATTACCGGTTAAGTCCTATCCCGGAAAACAGTCAGGTATCTAATGATTCTCATCAATATAAACACAATTGATATTATCAGAATTATGTGGTTGAATCCACAAATCTTGTTCTGATTTAGTATTTTGGGCAACTATTATTTGTACATCAATTAATTAGTATAACTTATGTAATGCACTTTAATAATTTTATTGTACTTATTTATTATTAATACCACCAAAATTCTATTTACCTACTTTTAAAGGAACAACTCCAGCCATTTCACCGATAATATTTACCAATTCCGAGCCTGTGGGAATTACAATTTTAGCATTGTTTGCAAGTGACGATTCAAGAGCTTCGAGTTTTCTCAATAATTGTGCATTACCTACAAAATATTGGTCAGCAGCTTCGTTCACTAATTTAATAGCAGCGGCATCACCTTCGGCATGCAAAATCTTAGCCTGGCGATATCCTTCTGCTTCTTTAATTTTTGCACGCTTTTCTCCGTCTGCAACTGTTTCTCTCGCAGAAGCAAAATCAATCGCCGCAACCTTTTCATTTTCTGCTTTTACTACCTTATTCATTGTTTCCTGAACATCACTAGGAGGGTCAATCTCTTTTAATTCCGTCCTCACTATTTCAATACCCCAGCTACGAGTTTCTTCAAGGAGAGTTTTGTGCAACTCGGCATTTATTTTACCTCTTTCACTATTAGCCGATTTCAAAGTCATTGTCCCGATTATATTTCTAAGAGTAGTTCGGGCAAGGTTAACTATTTGATATATATAATTATTAACATTGTAAATCGAGTTTTTAACACTTTCTTCGTCGGCTTTCACCTTAAAATATACCTGTGCATCTACTCTTGCATTAAGATTATCGTTTGTGATAATCTCCTGTGGCTCAGCATTTATCATCGATTCTGTAACATTAACTCTGTACATCCGTTCGATAAATGGGAAAATCCAGTGAAATCCAGGATTTGCAAAACGATTGTATTTACCTAATCTTTCTGTCAAACCCCGATGTGTTGGTCTAACAATCCTAACGCCACTCAAAACAAATATTAGAAAAATTACTACTCCGATAATTATTAATTCCATAAGAACTCCTTTTTAAATAAGTGATACATTTATTAACAACAATTTATAAATCAATTTTGAAAATGTAAATATAACTTAATCATTTTTTTTGGTAGAACATTCAAAACCTGATAATAAGTTTGGAAAAAATTTTAGAAGAAGGAATAAACTTTTTTGCAGTTCCAATAATCTCTTTTTTCAAAATTGTCATTTCAAACTTTTCAACATTATTTCTTGTTGTATAAAATATATTAACACTTATTTTGATAATTTATTGTAAATCAATTAATTAAAAACAGGATTGGTTAATTTATTATTTGAGAAAAAGGAGGCGGCACTGCTAAAATAATTTTCAAATCTACAATTTCCGGTCGGATTTGAATTTGGGATTATTAAGTAATTTCATTAATTTCACATAGTTTATTTACCCTAATGAAAAAGAAATCAGTGATTTCATAATTTTTCGGGGATTCGGATAAATTAGCTTCACAAATATTTGAATTCCTTGTGATGAATTTCAGATTAAATAAAGCAGATTTTTGAAAAGGGAGATGGACTGAGGTTCATATCCCTTTTTTGTATTGAACCAGATACAGGTAAAGAAAGCACATTTTCTGAAATTAAAATAATTATTATTAACTGTATCTACACAAGACACTGTAACAGTTATTTGAGACCTGCTAATAGAAAAATCATTTCAGTTAATTAATATATGAATAGAATGAATCCTAAGGATTATGTATATTTTAGTAAAGCCAAAAAATGGCAGAAAGAAAAGGCAGGTGATGTGCATCGAATGAAAATAATTGCTAAATTTGTACTTATTGGAACCGATTGAATGGCATAGATAAAAATCCATCTAGAACAAAATGCCATGAACCATAGGAAGCAAGCTGATGGGTATAAATTAACTTAATTTAGAACTTATGTAACGCTGTAATTAGGCAAGAATGAGATTTATAGGAAATAAAGAACTAATAACTTCAGAAATAAAAGAACTTCTTGAAGATCAAAACTTGACAGACAAGGGCTTAATACTTTTTGACGCTTTTTGTGGAACAGGAGCTGTATCAGACGCATTAAAAGATTCCTTCAAAATTATCGCAAACGATATGCTTAGATGGTGTACAATTTACACAAGAGGTAGAATTTGTGCTATTGATTGTAGTTTTGACAACCTTGGATTTGACCCATTCGATTTTTTTAACTCAAATAATAATCGACTAAAAGGTTTTTTCTATAAAAATTATTCGCCTGGTTCATCAGAGAGAATGTATTTTACCTCTGAAAACGCAGGTCGTATAGATTATGTCAGAACTACAATAGAAGAATGGAGTCAATCTAATTTGATAAATGAAAATGAATATGCTTATTTACTTGCTTGTTTAATTGAATCTGTTTCTGTAGTTTCAAATACAGCTGGTGTTTATGGTGCATTTTTAAAACATTGGGATTCGAGAGCTACGAAACCTATTTTATTTAAAAAATTTGATACAAATAATCCACAACCTACTTTATTTAAAAAATTTGATACAAATAATCCACAACATTTTAAAGTAGAATTCATAAACTATAAAATTGAAGACATTATTTCAGAGATTGATTGTGACATCCTATATATTGACCCACCTTATACTCAAAATCAATATGGCACTCAATACCATTTACTTGAAACACTTGTATTATATGACAATCCACATATAAGTGCAATAACTGGTTCTCGTAGTACTACAAAATTGAGATCTGATTGGTCGAAGGATTATAAGTCTCACATCTTGTTTGATAGGATATTAGCTAAAACCAAAGCTAAGTATATTGTTTTTAGTTATAGCAAAGATGGTTTTATGTCCAAAAGTTTCATCGAAGCAAGTATGAAACGATACGGGAAAGCTGAAACATACATCTGCAAAAAACTCTCCTATAGAAAATATACAAACTTCAAATCGAGAAAGAAGAATGACCACTTTGAATACTTATTCTATGTAGAGCGAAAAAGTGAAAATGAAATTGTTTATGAATCACCTCTTAACTACATAGGAAGTAAGGCTAAAATGGCTTCTTTTATTAAGAATAACGCACCTAACAAATTCAACTATTTTGTAGATGCTTTTGGTGGTGGATTCAATGTAGGAATAAACATTGACGAAAATCGGATATTATACAATGATATAAATCATTTTGTCAGCAAACTCGTTGCATCGTTCAAAACAACTGATACTTACCAATACATTCTTTACCTCAAAAGAATTATTAAAAAATTTAGGTTAGAGCCTGAAAATGCTGAAAGCTTCATTAAGGTTAGGGATTATTATAACTCTTTTCCACTTGAAAAAAGAGATCCAAAGCTTTTATACGCTGTCATACTTTATGGCTTTAACCAACAAATTAGATTTAATGGGGACCATGACTTCAATAACCCAGTTGGAATGCGATGGTTTAACGATAAGGTTCTCGAAAAAATGATTAGTTTTTCTAGAGTAATCAAAGAGAAAAATATACTTTTTGAAAGTAAAGATTATAATAAAATTTTTTATGAATTCAATAAAAACACTTTTACTTATTTAGACCCCCCATATATGCTGACAAACGGGTCTTACAATGATGGTAAAAGAGGTTTTCATGGATGGAATTCTGAATCAGAAAAAAAGTTTTTTGACTTCGTTGATAAATTGAATGAAAAAGGGACTCCTTTCATGATTTCCTATATTTTAGATCACAAAGGAAAATTCAATTATCAGTTAGAAGATTGGATTAAAAAAGGTGGTTATAACGTAATTGAAGTTGACCCCATTCTTGGAAACAATCGAATGGAAATTTTAATCACAAATTATAGTAAAAATGGAAAGACCGCACTTTACCATAAAAAACAGATTCCAGAAAAGGTCTGAGTTATATCAACATATCCTTACAAGAGACATCTTGAGTGATGTTTGTCGTCGGATAACCAGCAGACGGGACTATACTGTGAACTTTGATGATACTGGTTATAACAAAGGACGTTTAGCAACATTAGAATACAATGGTGCTATAAACTATATTTCATTTTCTGAATTTGAAATAGGAAGCAGAAATTCATTCTTTCAAAGCTTTCCAAGTGCTTTAGTCAAATACCATCAAGAATCCAATACACACAAAAACATATTCTTTTATTTTTTAGAACCCGACGGTAATATCGAAACTGCCTATTTTATTTTCATGTATAGGTTAATGAAAACGGCAGGAACTACTTTTTTAAACGAAGCTGACAATCTGACTACTGCAATAAACCCTTTCAACTCGGTATCAGACATTATAGTCCAAAGAGATTTGAACAGGGGAAGAAACAGAGGAAATGTATCATCTTATGTTACGATAGATGAAAATGATGTATTACAGATTTTTGGTAAAACTTATGGGGCAAACAAATACGAGACTACTTTATTATGTCTTGCTATTCATGGAATAACCCCGTATGCAATGAAATTATATGAAATTCAAGAAGGGAAACTGAAGAGACTCCCAAAAGATGCAAGAGATGTAATTATAGATCTTGGTATTAATGTAATTACATCTGACTTGGTGTTAGAAAGAGAGGAATTTGAAACTAACGACAGCCTTCGCTCACCCACATACATATACAATCTCCTAGAAAAACTTGGTGAAAAGAAATGCTCATTATGTGATTGTGAAATTCCTCAAATTATTCAAGGTGCTCATATTTGGCCTGTGGCTAGCATAAAAAGAGCAAACAACATTAATCTTGAAACTAAGATTAAATATGCAATTGACGGTGATAATGGAATGTGGCTGTGCAACAATCATCACATGTTGTTTGATATTAATATGCTGTATATAACACATGATGGTCGATTGAAATATAGATCTAATATTGAACAAAGTCATAAAGAATACCTAAGAGATTTTACAGTAAACAGACGAATTTCAAATAAAATTCTAACCCCAACTTTTATCGATTATCTTGATAAAAGAAATAGAATGTTAGTTGAAAGTCAATACAGTTATGTTGTATAAAGTAAATCAACATACAGGTATAAATAAAATAGCAACAGTGTTTCTTAATGCTTCACACAAATATTCTTTTGAAGATATTCATACCCATAGAGATAAAGAATATCAATAAACAACAAAGCCAATCTTTTCTGTTATTATGCCTGATGTGAGTTTCAGATAATTGACTCAAGGCGTAAAATTTTTTATAAACAAACATTACAACAATTCCCCCTCTTATTTGTCTTAAGCGTAGCTGTAACTGCCGAATTACTAAATAACTATAGCAATCGTGTGTTTCTTTGATGCTTCACCACTCAGGTTTCCACAGGTTATTTTAAATAAATGTAGTTTAAGCTTAAATAATTTATTTAAAATATATGTAGAAGGATTACATTGAACAGATTAAAATTTGAAGAACTGCATTTATCCGATGAAATGCTAAGAGCCGTTGTTGATATGGGATTTGAGGAGACTACCCATATTCAGTCGGAAACCATTCCCACTTTGATGGATGGAAAAGATGTTATAGGACAGGCACAGACAGGCACAGGCAAGACTGCCGCTTATGCAATACCTATTATAGAGAAAATAGAAAACGATGCCGGTTTTATTCAGGCAATTGTAATGTGCCCCACAAGGGAATTGGTGATTCAGGTGAGCGACGAATTCCAAAAATTACTGAAGTATAAAAGCAATATTACGGTTGTCCCTATTTATGGCGGACAGGAAATCGGCAGACAGTTGAAAGCACTGAAAAAAAATCCGCATATCATTATAGGCACACCCGGACGTACGATTGACCATATTAAACGCGGAACTCTGAAGCTGGACTCCGTTAATTTTGTCGTCCTCGACGAAGCGGATGAAATGCTCGATATGGGATTCAAAGATGATATTGAATTAATACTAGGTAAAACCCCCAAAACAAGGCAGACAATTATGTTTTCAGCAACCATGCCTGAAGATATTACAAGAATTATGAAGAGGCATCAGAATCAACCTAAGAAAATTGATGTTACTCAGAAAAAAATTAATGCACCGAAAATCGAGCAGGTATATTTTGAATTGCAGGAAAAAACAAAACCCGAAGCATTAGCCAGGCTTCTCGACCTTCATAATATAAAACTGGCTTTGGTATTCTGCAACACAAGAAGGAAAGTTGATACATTGGTAGAGGTACTGAAATCCAGGGGATACTTCGCCGAAGGTTTGCATGGCGAGATGAATCAAAATCAGCGTGAAAAAATGATGAACAACTTCCGCAACGGCTCTACTGAAATATTGGTAGCAACGGATGTTGCGGCAAGGGGTATTGATGTAAACGACGTTGAAGCTGTGTTCAATTATGACCTGCCGGGAGATGACGAAGATTACATTCACAGAATCGGCAGGACAGGCAGAGCCGGCAAATCGGGAATTTCATTTACATTTATTGTCGGCAAAGAAATCTATAATATGAGAAGAATCGAAAGATTAAATGAGACAAAAATTAAACGTTCGATGATTCCAACCATAGATGACCTCGATGAATCAAGATTGGAAGCAATTAAGAATATAATATCGGCAACGATTGACAAAGGACATTTGAGCAAATTCATTAATTACATTGAAACTTTAGTAGATGAAGAATTTGTGACAATGGACATAGCGGCAGCATTATTGAAAATCACACTGGACAGAAAAAATGAGAGTTATGACAATTCTATGAATTTCCACGATTACTCATTCCAGGAAACTCCAAAAGAAGACTTTAAACGTGGCAAGGGCAGGAGCAGCAACAGGGGACACGGCAAATTCCGTTCCGGCGGATTTGATAGGAGCGACAGTAAAAAGTCAAGCTATAGCCACGGTAAATTTAGTAAGGACAAACACAAGAGTAAAGACAATAAAGTTTGGAATAAGAAAAGAAGCAAGTAGTCAATTAATAGTTTGTATCATCGGTCTAAACAACTGATGATACATTTTTTCTCTTAATTATTAATGGTTCTTTTAGTAAAAATAGCAACATTTTTGTGGTTCGATACACAAGCCGAAGAGGCAGTAAATTTCTATACATCAATTTTTAAAAATTCAAAAATTGGTGCTATTGCCCGTTATGATGAAAATGAAGCAAAAGCATCAGGCAGACCTGCAGGAAGTGTAATGACAGCGAGTTTCCAGCATGAAGGACAGGAATTTGTTGCACTTAATGGCGGACCGGTTTTCTCATCACCCTAGCTATTTCCTTTGTTGTTAACTGCACAACACAGGATGAAGTTGACTATTATTGGGATAAGCTTACCGAAGGCGGTGCCATAGAACAATGCGGCTGGCTGAAAGACAAGTTCGGCCTATCATGGCAAATTGTTCCAATTGAGTTAGCCAAACTGCTGAGCAGTGGTGATGCTGTGAAATCGCAAAAGGTAGTGGGTGCTTTGCTTCAGATGACTAAAATTGATATTGAAGTTTTAAGGCAGGCATACGAAAAAGCTTAATATTTAATGATATCTCTAAAATCTAATTAAATAATACCATCCCAATTGTTCACCCTGCTCTTATTATCCCCTTCTTAATTTAGAAGGGGATTGATGTGTATTGAAATAATTGTGAAAATAATATCTTTTTAAACATTTCTTCCCATTTCATTGTTTAGCTAAGCCTAAATTATTTCAGCAACTTAGTGCTAACATATTTTTATAAATTATCATTGATTTATTGAAAAAATTAAATAACTTTGCAAAACCATTTTAAATGGTGGAATAATAAATATATAGATGTTAGCTGTTCTTTATGAATTTTTATTAAATTTAGAATGAAGGATAAATCACATATTTACTTTATTTTCTCTATAATTTTTGGATTAATAATAATTTCTCAAATTGCCGACTGGCTCCTGAAACCTGAAAGTTTTGATAAATTCGGACATTACAGATGGAATGCCATCGGCGAAATTCAATCTCAAAAATTAGTTAATCAAAATATAAAGGTCTGCAGTGGATGTCATAACGACATTTTCCAGTTACACGAAAAAGATGCACACTATAATGTTCCATGCGTGGACTGTCATGGAGCCGGGAATCTGCATGTTGCTTTTCACAAAGGTGGAAAAGATGCAATAAATATAACTGTAAAACAAGCGGTGTTGAAGAAAGAGTACAATTTAGAAGGTTGTCTCTACTGCCACAGGAAATTAGCCGCAAGGCCCTCGGATTTTCCGCAGGTTGATGTTGCACAGCATTTTAAATTTCTTAACATTACTGACCCGAAAACAAAATGCACGGATTGCCACAGTCCGCATGAACCGATTTTCCTTTTGACTGATGTAAGGCAATCCCGCCTGCACCCTATCGTTTACAGGTGTAATGACTGTCATAATAAACCGGTAAAGAGTAGTTATAGCGATGTTTCGAATCATCCGAAAATCTTCGAGTGTAAAGATTGCCATTCCGAGATTGTCAATGATTTCAATCAACGCCCTCATCATAATTATGTGGAATGCAGAACATGCCATCTTTTCCATAAAGAAGATGAAACCATAGGCAGAATCTACAAAAACGGGAACGCTAAGTTTTGTCTCCTGTGTCATGAAAAGAAGAGTTTCAAGAGTGAAACATATCCCCCAAAGATTGAATGGCCCTCTCACATTAGTAAGTTGGGATATATTAAAAGTGGAGATGAAAAGACTTGCCTGAATTGTCATTCAAATCAAATTCATAAGATGGTTTTAGGCAACAGCAATAGCCCTCATAAGGGAAACTGGAGAAAAGAACATAAAAATTTTGCATTTAATAAAACAAATAACAAGATGAACAGTTCGTGCAATTTATGCCATCAGAAAGATTTTTGTTCTTCTTGTCATAGGTTGGATATGCCTCACCCTGCAGACTTTGCCGAGGGGCATAAAGATATAGTTCGGAAAAAAGGGAAGACATTGTGCTATAATTGCCATGGCAGACAGTTCTGTGCAACATGTCATGAATGAAGTATGAAGAATTATGAGATGATAAAAGTTTTCTGAGATTTCAGAAATTGAATAAGGAGAGATATTATGGATAATAAAGATAGACGTAAATTTATAAAGTTGGGACTGTACAGCAGTGCAGGTTTGCTCGTCGGTTCTTTTTATGCTTTCAGTAAAAGAGAAATAAGCCCGGAACTAAAAAAATATGAGGATTTACTTAAGTTCGACTGGGGGTTTATCGTTGATACGACAAGATGTATTGGCTGCGGTGCTTGTGTGAGAGCATGTAAAATCGAGAATGAAGTTCCCGATACTTATTTCAGGACATGGGTCGAAAGATATGAAATAAATAATAAAGAGGCCGTTAGAGTAGATTCCCCGAACGGTGCTATCGAAAGTTTCAAAAAGAATAATTATACAGATGATATTGTAAAAGCATTCTTTGTACCTAAATTATGTAATCACTGTTATAAATCTGCCTGCACGCAAGTCTGTCCGGTTGGTGCCACATTTCATTCACCTGACGGGGTTGTCCTGATTGACAAAGAGCACTGTGTAGGCTGCGGATATTGTGTTCAGGCTTGTCCATATGCCTGCAGGTATATAAATCATGAAAAGGGGACAGCAGACAAATGTACATTATGTTACCACCGCATTAGCAAAGGTGAACTACCTGCTTGTGTGAATGCCTGCCCAAGGAATGCGAGAGTATTCGGAAACTTGAAAGACCCCAAAAGTCAAATCCGCAAAATACTGCATCAACGGCGTTATGGCTTGTTAAAACCCGATTTGGGAACTAATCCCAAATGTTATTATATAGGACTTGATTTGGAGGTTAAATAATGGATCCTTCTCATGGTTTTTTATTTCCGAACGAACTTCATATTACATGGACAGTAATGATAGTTCTTTATCCTTACATAACAGGGATGGTGGCAGGTGCTTTTATTGTTTCGTCTTTTTATCATGTTTTTGGCATGGAAAAACTAAAACCGATTGCAAGATTTGCTCTTGTTTCATCCTTTGCTTTTTTACTATTTGCAACTGTCCCATTATTAAATCATCTTGGAAGGCCTGAACGTGCAATTAATATTTTACTGACTCCAAATTTCAATTCTGCAATGAGTGGTTTTGGTTTTATATATATGTTTTACATGATTATTGTTTTCCTGGAAATATGGTTCAGTTACCGGGTTGACCTGATTGAAAGGTATGAGAAGTCTCGTGGAATAGTGAAATTTATTTATAATATAATTATTCTGGGAAATACAAATGATAATGAGAATACAAGAAAATATGATAAAAAGATTATTGTTTTTTTAGGTGGTTTGGGTATTCCGGTAGCTTGTGTCTTGCACGGTTATGTCGGTTTCCTTTTTGGTTCCATTAAAGCTAATCTATGGTGGTCAACGCCTCTTATGTTCATAATTTTTATTTTTTCAGCGATAGTTTCCGGTTTAGCCGTTCTGATATTTTTATATCTTTTCATTCATTGGAGAAGGAAAAAAGTTATTAACCAGGAGTCAATTGATTTAATGTCGAAATGGCTTTGGGGTTTTATGATTATAGCAGTAACGTTAGAGCTTATGGAGATTCTGTCCATATCTTATGAACGTACTGAAAAATGGGCTATCCTAAGTAAATTAATTAATCATGAACTTAAGATTTCGTATGTTTATTTGCAAATCGGACTGTTTTCGATAGTTCCGTTTCTCATGCTTACTGTAACATCATTATTCCAATCATTAAATAATAATTTAAGAAATTCCTTAATTTGGCTGTCATCAGGATTGCTTTTGCTCCAGGTGCTGTTCATGCGATGGAATGTGGTTATAGGTGGTCAGCTTGTATCAAAAAGCATGAGAGGGTTCACAGATTATTTCCCCGGTTATTTTGATAAAGAAGGATTATTAGTATCATTCCTGATTATTATTACTCCTTTTATATTATTGAGATTATTTGATAAAATTTTCCCATTTTTTGGTAAAAAGGAATTGGTTGAGTGAATAATTTTTATAAAAATTAGAACTTAGAATTTCGTAAATCTCTGACATTTGTAATTTGAACAGTGATTATCAATTCTGTCAAAGATTACAGATATATACGGTTTTCATTTATTGCTCTCTTTTTAATTTATATCACAATCCTTATCATTTTATTTTTGATATTCCATCCCGATTTATTAGATTGAGAAATCATAAATTAAAAATTGATTTCTTATGGCAACTACTCTATTGAATGAGTGTGAAAAGCCCGGGAAACAGCACTATAAAATACTTTTTATGAGCTGGGCTGGCTGGGTCTTTGACTTTTACGACTTAATGCTGTTTACTTTTCTTCTCATGCCTATTGGCAAGGAACTTCATCTGAGCGACATTCAACTTTCTTTTATTTTGGGTTCATCTCTTGCGGCAACTGCAATCGGTGGAGTAATATTCGGATTTCTCTGCGATAAGTTTGGCAGGAAAATAATCCTGCAAATGACAATTCTGATTTACAGCATCGGGACATTTCTTTCGGGTTTTGCACCGAGCCTTGAACTATTACTAATTTTCAGGATTATAACCGGGCTTGGTGTCGGAGGAGAATGGGCAACTGGGCAGACCTACATAGGCGAAACTTTTCCAGCGAAAATGAGAGGCAGGTATGGTGCTTTTATGCAGACAGGTGCTCCGATTGGAATAGCTATTGCTGCTGTCGTTGGAGGATATTTAGAACATGTAATCGGCTGGAGAGCTTGTTTTTTTATTTCGATTTTACCTGCTGTCATTGTTATTTTTATTCGGAAAAGCCTGCCTGAGTCTGACTTATGGGCAGAAAGAAAAAAAATCGCATTGGCAAATAATGTAAAAATTAAGAAGTCTGAATCCTGGAGTAAATTAAAATTACTCTTTTCTAAAAATTACAGAAAACTTTTTATTTTGTCATTAATTCTTGCAATTTTTGATATGTCGGCTTACTGGTTCACATATTCATGGCTTCCCGGTTATCTTCACCAGCAAAGAAATATGCCAATTGCAAAATCAACCTTATGGCTTCTTGTAACTCAGTTGGGAGGTTTAATCGGTTATTCAACTTTTGGATTTGTTTCTGATAGAACGGGTAGAAGACCCGCTTATTCAATTTATTCTTTTATAATGGCACTTGGTTTAATTATGATAACTCTCTTATGGGATACTATAGCCGCTTACCCTTATGTGATTTTAATATTTATGTTCCTTGTTGGCTTTGGTACAGGAATGTTTGGAGGATATGGGCCTTTATTTTCTGAATTATTTCCAACCAATATTCGAAGTACAGCTATGGGTTCAGCTTTTAACCTTGCACGAGGAATCCAATTTTTCACTCCGGTGATAATTACAGTTGTAGCCGTCAGATATGGCTTATCGGGAGGTATAAGTCTTGCCGCTTTATTTGCGATACTGACGGGTGTATGGATATGGACTTTTCCCGAAACCAAGGGGAAAAAGTTATATGTTGAGACAGATTGAATTATTTATTAATGTTCAATTATTTCCGAAATATCATTATTCTAATTTTATTCCTAAATAAATTGTCCGTGGCTTAGAGGGTCCATAAATATAATTACTATCCCTATACTTTCCCTTGTCAAAATCATTTTGATAAGAATTTAAAAGGTTTTGAATCCCTGTATATAATACAATTGTTAGATCAGATAAATCAAAGGGGAGTTTATATGAGATTCTTCCACCAATATCAAAGAATGAATGTGAAATATGCAATATATCATTTTGCGGATTTCCAACCATATTAATCGAGACATAATGAGGGACCCTCATTTGTCCTGTATATATACATGATAAAGATGCTTTAATAGGTAAGCCAGTTGAATAAGACAATGTTAGATAGCCATAACTATCAGGTGTCCTCATATAATCTGTTTCACCCTTCAAATTCTTTGACCAAAAAATAGGTTTGTTATAAATACTTTTTTGTAGAGTATATCCTGCTTCCATTTGAAATTGTCTTTCATAATTAAATCTTGCTTCGAGTGTTGTGCCATAAACACTTGCTTTGTCTCCATTTCTTTTTTCAAGTATTGAATTACCCTTTATATCTCTGTCAATCTCTTCCAATATAAAAACATCTGATAATTGTGTGTAAAATCCATCTAATGTGAATCCGTAAATAAAATGTTCGGATGGGAAATCAAAGTTGATAGATGTACTAACACTTTGTGATGTTTCTTTTTTTAGATTCTCCGATAGAATAATTTTTTGAATACCACCACCTGCAAATGCTATATGAATGTCAGTATCAAATGCCTGTGGCGGGCGGAATCCTGTTGAGTATGTGAGTCGCAATTGTGTGTTATCGAAAATATTATATAAGACTGCTATTCTTGGATTGATTACAATTTCTTTTACGTAATTGTGTTTATCAGCTCTAATCCCAAGTAATAAATTTAAGCCGGAATCTATGTCCCAGTCTAATTGCAGGAATGTCCCTAAATCTTTCGTTGTCTGATTTATTTGGTAATTATATGTATCAATTTCATCTTTAATTTCATCATGCAAATACTCTGCTCCGAATGATGAGGTTATTTCTCCAAATAAAGTATTAAGGTTTTGATTAAGTTGAAATCCTAACTGTGAAACCTGATTTTTTGTTGTTCCATAAGGGGGATTCATGAAATGAGACACATATTTTGTTGAATCCTGGTTTATAATATCTGGAATGATACCAGTATAATGTCTTCTATAAATATTCTGAAAACCCGAATAAACTTTTAAAGAGCTTTTGAAATCGTCATAGTAATAAATGTAATCAATGCTTCCAAAAAATATATTATGGCTTCTTTCTTCTGATTGTTCTGCTTCATGTGCAGGGAAATCAATTTTGTCTCCACCTCGCCTGTATTCATAAACACTGCTGACATTAGCTTCAATTGAATGCATGTAGTCAGGCCTATAATATAAGTTCATACCGAATGAATTGATTTCGAGCTTAGGCATCTCCGAAAAACCATCGCCATTATGGTCATAAGCATCTCTCGTTCTTTTTGTCGCAAAAAATGACACAGCTTCTTTTCTTGAATCAGAAAATAAAGATACTCCTGCATTTAAAATTGATTCAGTTGAATTATTATTTATATTTGAATAGTCACAAGTAACATCATAAAGATTTTCACCGGGAAATTTTGTGATTAAATTAACAACTCCACCAACAGCAAAGGGTCCGTATAGGGCAGAGCCACCGCCCCGAACAACTTCAATTCTTTCAATCATATTTGATGATATTTGTTCTAATCCGTAAAGTCCGAGAATGGGGCTGAAAAGCGATTTCCCATTTATAAGAATCTGAGAATAAGCACCACCCAATCCGTTCATACGAAGTTGAGTGTAGTTACAAGTTTGGCAGTCTGTTTCAAGTCTTAATCCAGGTTGATAGCATAATCCTTCAGAAACAGAATTAGCATGTAATGATTCTAATTTTGCTTTATCAATTGTGTTTACAATAATAGGCGATTCAATATTTCGTTTTTCTGTTCTGGTTCCGGTAACGACCACTTCACCAAGTCCGATTGGTTCTTCCTCGAGTTCAAAGTTAAGCTCAACCAATTTGTTTTTTTCCATCATTATTTTTTTTTCACTGGATTTATATCCGATAAACCGAGCTACTACAGTATTTTCACCTTCAGGAAGATTCACTAAAGAAAAATGTCCTGTCTTATCTGTAAATGTTCCGATTTTTGTATTTTTCACATAAATAGTAACACCAGGTAAATGTTTGCCATTTGATTTCACATCACCGAATATATTTGCATCTGTTTTTGACTTTGAAAATAAAAGAACACAATTTACAATCATCAATAGTAATATTAAATATTTATTCATTATTTAGTCTTGACTAATTTTTACATTTGCATAAAAACGTTGCACTTAGGAAATTATTTTTTAAATTATTTTTATATTGAAAGATTAGACTTTCACAAAATTGAATGACTCCATTTCATAAAGAATTGTTTACAATGGGAGTTTACAATGTCAACCAAGAAATTAAATAAAAGCAGTCTCGAAATCAGGACGGTATAGGAAGTGAAATTTTATTTTCACTTCAACTTCAAAGTTGTAATACATGTTTTATTCACTGCAAATGTGCCTATGACTTCATCCGCTGATAGTGAGTTGTATTCTATGTGAAGTGTTACGGTTAAATCACGCGGAAGCCATAGCTCGAAGAAACCGTTTTTCATTGATATGATATTTCCGTCAAATAAAGTATTCCCTTGAGTATCTTTGGCAGTAATTAGAAAAGTCTGTTCCTTTAGTTCGCCGTCACAACTTGAAGGATAATGAATACTGCAGTCATGAGTAGTGTTGACATAAGGAGCAACGGCTATATACATTTCATTTGGTGGCAATGTTTTTTTCACTTTCCTTCCATCGGGAAACTCTATAATCAGTTCATCAGGTGTTATATGACTCGTTATTTTTGATTTTGTGAACTTCCAATCGTTTGCTAATCCAATAGCTGATTTAACCTCGAGACTGTCTATTGTAGCAAAATCATTGTCATAGTTCGGGTCGGTTGATTCGGAACAACCTAAGAAAATAAAAATTGCTAATAATATTAATACTAAATATTTCATTATAACACCAAAAATAAATTAAATAAAAATGTTTATTTCTTTTAATCTGTATTTATCTTTTCAATTATATTTTTACCTACTGTATATGCATAAATAGAAGCAGGTTCAAAATAAAATTTAATTCCTTGAATTTCAATAATACCTTCTTTATCAATTGTCGTTACAAATGCTGAATCCAATTTATTTCTTTTACAAAAATAAATCAAACTTTTTAAATCACCCGGTTTATTAAAAAAATGATTACTCCATTTAATTTCGACAGCCCATCTCGGTTTAAGTGTTTCTTCATTCAAATACACCATATCAACTTCTCCCTTTTGCCATCTTGCATACGAAAGAAAGAACTTTGAATCATGTAACCATTGAGAATAAATAGCTGTTTCAATTAAATATCCCATCATATCGTCTGTCACTTGTATTGGAGTGAACAATGCACTGCGGATTGATGTATTTGTTAAATATATTTTAAAATAATTAGCCCTCTTAAATTTTCTTGAGTTGTCATCTACTCTGTGTACGATTTTAATTAAAAAAGCTGTTTCGAGATAAAGCAGATATTTTTTTAAAAGGTGTTTTTCAACACCGCTATTTTTACTTAAATCATTTAGGGATATTTCATTTCCAGAATTGTAAGCCAACATTGTAAATAGCGTATTCAATTCCTGAACATCCTGAATACCGTATAAACTTGGTAAATCTCTCAACAGTACTTTATCAACGATATCGCTTCTTATATATCTTCCTGGATTTTGTTGAATTATAGGTGAAAAGATTACTTCGGGATATCCTCCAAAATTAATATAATCGATAAAATGTTTGTTCAATTCATTTATATCCTGAGCTTTGAATGTTCGGGAAATTTTACCATGTAATTTTTCCATTTCTGTAATTAAAAGTTTGTCTAATTTTTTCAAGTGAATATATTCACAAAATGTTAGAGGGGGTAACATAAAATCAGTAAATCTTCCTGTTCCACTTTCAGTGCTTTTCATCTTTAATGCTGCCGCTGCCGAGCCTGAAACAATAAATTTACTTTTTGGATAACTGTCAACCAAGACTTTAAGATGTATTTCCCAGTCTTTCAAATATTGAATTTCATCAAAAAAAATGTACCAACCAGTCAAAGTATTTTCAGATGTTGCTTGTCTAATTATGTTAAAAAATTTTTCAAGTCCGAGATTATTATAAACTGGATTCTCAGTATTAACGTAACATATTTTCTTTTGCTCAATACCTTTTTCAAGCAAGTATTGTATTGTATGGAGCATCATAACGGTTTTTCCTACACGTCTTGGACCCATTAGTACTACAGCCCGGTTAACACTGGTTTCTTCAACAAGTGGATAAAACAAGTTAAAATAAAGTCTTCGATTGAATTTGTTTATATCTTCATCGATTTCTCTTGTAATCCACCAAGGATTTTCAAACTTCAATCTTTCGATAATCAGATTTTCAGAAATTGATATTAAAGTATTTTGTTTTGACATAAATTTAATAAATATTATAAATAATGTATATCAATATACACTATTTAACAATAATTCCCAAAATAAAAGATTATATTTGTAATTAATTCATAAAAAAACCGGAATTCTTAACTTTATAAATCCCGGTTTTCTGAAATTTTTTTCAAATTTTTATTGAAACTTCTTTGTTCCATTTGGTTGATAAACATACCTGAATGTGTACATCCTGGTTTGTCCATTGGGGTCAATTAACTGGGGTGCATCCTTATAATAGCTGATGATTTGCATTTTTGCATATTTTCCGTCAGCAGTTCTTATTACTAGTGTTACTCCTGCAATCGGTGTAATAATCATAGTAGCACCATCATAGTGATACCAGCCATTATCCGAGCCTGTCGGAATTGCAGGAGGTGCTACCTGGGTTTCTGTTGCCCAACCGCTCTCAGGAGCTTCGGTAACTGAATTAAAATCAGTCTGTCTGAGAACTATTGCCGCACCTTGCCCCGGGCCTCTTACTCCACTGTTCACAATTATAGTTGTGCCCGAAAACCCAAGGTCCCAATTTGTTGTATTTGAATCTGCAAGAGCAACGAAGGAACTGTCACTCAGCCTGAAAAAGGTGAAATGGCCTGTCTTTCCTGTGTCTGCGGGAAGATTGCTGATTGTCGTGCTTCTTGCTGTAATTGTATTATCAGGTTCGGTTACTTCCTTACTGCAGGAAATTACAAGAACCAGTGATATTGCTGAAATAATTGTTATAATAATTCTAATCATATAAACTCCATATATAAAATTAATACTTAGTAAAATTAAAAACTGCATTAACATAAAATGTTCTACCGGGTGAAACCGATAACATTCTGATGTCTTTGTAATTGAAAATATTATCTATTCCTAATTGTAATGTCAAAAACGAAAACAGTACTTTTGAAGCTGTAAGATTCCAAATGACAGTAGAAGGAGCATATTCTGATTTATCATCGAGAATTGCGTTGCCATTCATATCTGCCCATCCATAATTACCTTTGAATAATGCTCTTAGGGAAGCATTTGCATTTACTTCTTCCCAGTTGTATTGAATCTTCAATATCCCTGAATGTTCGGGCCTGTAAAATAAACCGCCATACTCAACTTCCTGAACAGGCCTGTCAACTCCGGTGGAACCTCTTTTATAAATTTTCTTATTTCTAATTTCATCCAATACGTCCTCATCTCCTGTTTGCAGAAATTGATAGTTAATTTCAACAATAAAATTATCAACAGGTTCGGATTTGATTTTCACTTCAATTCCCTGTGTATAGATTCTATTGAAATTTGCATAAGTATGAAGGCTCTGCCCATTCTTTTTAATACCTATGCGTAAAAATTCAATCATATCGGAAATGTTATTTCGGAAAGCATTTGCCTTAAACTCAAGGTACTTGTCAAAATAATAATTGAATCCAAAATCAAGAGAATAAGAACTTTCAGGAAAAAGTTTAGCTACATTTGTTGGCTGTATAAATAAGGTATCTATTAAACCCTGCTCTTTCATTTTTCTTACACCTTCTTCAACATAGGCAACTCCAAGAACGGAATACCCTGCAAATGGATTCGTCCAGTCAAGATAGAGCTGTTCAAAATCAGGAGCTTTGAAACCGCTCCCGACAGATACTCTCAATGTCAGATTATCAGCCGGATTGTATGATAGAGCAATTTTCGGACTCCAATGTGGATAATAATCGCTATGGCTGTCGAACCGTACACTTCCGATAACATTGAAGTCATTCAGGAAGTTAGCATCATATTGCAGGTAGCCATAAAGTAAATTTGCAGTCTGCCCTCCGGCGGCTATTTGTTGTGCTTCTACGTCATCAAGTTGTCCTCCTAACCCGACTGTCATTACGTTTGCCAATAGAATTTTCGGTATATTAGACTGAACTTCAATTTTGTTTGTTCCTTGTTTAAAACTGTAATCAGAATAAAATTCTCCCGTATTAGAATAAGTAGAGTTGGTTTTGGTTCCGAAGGTTGTTCGATAAACTCTAGCCTCAATATCAAAATCATCGGAGTATTTATGATTGAATTTCAAAGAAAAATTGGTTTCATCATTATTGACTTTTAAATTTACTAATGAAGAATCACTGCCGGATTTTACTGTAAATTTATCAAATTCATTATCGAAATTATACCTGCCCGAAAATTTTAATTGTGTTTCTTCTGAAAATTTATAATAAATGTCGCCGTTTAATGTATAGCTTTCGACCTCGGGAACAGTTTGCCCGAAACTGCTTTCCATCAGGTTATAACCATTGGTAAAATATCTGTTTAAAAACAGGTCCACACCAAGTTTATTTTCATTATCGGAAAATTGTAAGTTCCCGGTCAAATCAAGAAGAGAATTACTACCATATCTGATAGCTGTTTTCAATCCAAGCGGAATAGCAGGTTTTTCGGTGATGATATTAATGACGCCAGCCAGTGCATTGCTTCCATAAAGAGACGATGATGGACCGCGAACAACCTCGATTCTCTTTACGTTACCAAGAGTGAATCTCGACAAATCAAGAATCCCGCCAGTCCTGCCGATTACAGGTTCGCCATTGAAGAGTATCAGTGTATAATCTGCATCTAATCCCTGCAACTGTACGCCATTCCCGTGATTATTCAAAACATTTAAACCAAGCTGTTCACTCAACACATTATCGAGTTTCAGATTTCCTTGCTTGGCAATCTCATTATCACTGATAACATCTGTTGGTATAGGAAGATTTTCAAGATGTTTGTAAGTCCTTGTACCGGTTACAACAATTTCACCGGTGGTTTTCTTTGCCTGGGTTAAAATGATTTTAAAATCATCAATATTGTTACTTAAATTTACAGTGGTATCGACGGTATGATAGCTGATATGCGAAAATCTAAATTTGTGAAAACCACTTTGTAAATCATTAAAAAGAAAAATTCCGTTTCTTGCAGTTGAAACACCTTCATTCAAATCAATTATTCTTACTGTAACGTAGGGAATTCCTTCATTATTTTGATTTACAACAGAACCGCTAAAATGAAAAGTATGAGCTGATGATTGAAGTAAACTGCACTCAAACAACAACGCAAAAAATATAACTAATACCTGCCTCACTATCACAACTCAAACTATAATAACAACCTACCATCTTCATCTATTGATATGTCTTATGATATTAAATTTTTAAATAAATCTTACAAAACACTCAATATTTATTATCAATCTCAAAAATAAGATACAAATTTAATCAAAAAGGATAAAATTATCTTATTAAACCTCTGAAAAATTCAATTAACCTATAAACGTCAATACAAAAGCAGCGAATCATGTTCCATATTATTGAAAGAGGCATTATGCGCTCCAACAAAATAAACAATGTT
>MHAY01000041.1 GCA_001804705.1 Ignavibacteria bacterium RIFOXYC2_FULL_35_21 | reverse complement strand
TCTTCCACTTGGTTTGTTTAACATAATACAAATATAATAAAAATATCTATCTTATGTTAACACTCTCAAAAATTCTTTAGGTGCCTTAGCAGATTTATCTTATTATATTGATTATTCTTTGGGATTTATCAGACCTAAAGATAAAGATACTTCACAAACAATAACAGCTACTTTGTCAAGTTCTGAAATAAGTTCATTAGAGAATTATTTTGAAAGATGGTCTGTATATGATATTCAATCTCTAATAAATTCTATCAGTACAAAGTCTGAGGAGTTTAAAAGGAAATGGGCTAAGAAGTGTATTAATTTAAAAGAAGAATTAAACGGTGAAATAACAACCCTTAATTATTCTAATCTGAATGTAGGGGTGAAAAATGGAATTGTAAATTATTTACGATTTAATATCAAAAATTTACCAAATGAAGAAATTCCGGTTTTTAAAAATATTAATCCTTATAGTACAAAATCTGAAATTATGTCATACTTAGGTCAATATATAAAGTTTGAAACGGGTGAGTATTATAATTCAAGATTAATATACACATGGGCACTAAATGATATATTAGATATTCGTATTGCCTTTAATAATCAAGAAAAATTAACCAATATTCAAATTATAAAAAAGTAGATTTAATTTCAAAGGTGCATCATGAAACTCATTCTTCTTTTCATTTTTCTTCTCACCTTCAGCATTTTTGCAAATGCCAAAACGATTAGCTCTACTAAAACGGGTGGCGAGTGGAATAATCCCAAAACATGGGTAAAAGGGAAAGTACCAACTGAAAATGATAATGCAATTATCAAAGGTGAGGTTGTTATCAAGACAGCAGATACTGTCCATAAGATTACAATACAGAAAAATGCTAAGCTTGTGGTTGACAATACCGAACAAACAAGTTTTCTTGTTAAGACTATTGTATATATTTCAGGAAAGCTGGAAATCAAAGGCATAGGTCATTTGAGAATTTGGGAAAATATCAAAAAAACAAAAACCGGAGTAATTGACAATAGGGCTGTTATTGAAGTTGGTCAATAGTATAAAGTGAACGAATTTTTTTTATGCTTTTTCTAAAACGTGTTTGATTTTTCTTACACCTTTAATAAGTTCATTAGAAGGTTTATCTAATTTAATATCATTATAAAGTTCATCCACGAGGAATTCCAAATCAAGCTTGGTTTTCTCTTCGAGATAAGCTTTTTTAAAAGAAGTATCCTTCATTTTCAGTTTAAAATATTTTTTGGAGTTATTCATATCACAAATATAAAAATTTTGGCGTCTAATATTCACCATTGTTGATAATTACTCATAATTTGGTTTGATGATAATATGCACTTGTTTGGCTATATAAGTGCAGTTTGTCTGAATTCTTTTTCAATTACTGCAATTTCATTTCTTACTCATCAGTTAAGCTATAAATATAATTAACGCTTATCTGTCTCTTTCCAATTTTTCCATATTATATAATTAATGTTACTTTAATGTGATTTTGTTCAAAGACAGCCACTGTTCTTTGTGGCACAAGCATTGTAAACCATAAGTCTTAAACGTAGATAAACACATTAAATGATTAAGCGGATTTTAAGTTAAATAGTTTTGAAAATTGAAAATTATAAATTAAAAATTTAAAAATAGATGGATTCTCAAGGGAAAAAATATTATGGAGTTGATGTCAAGACAGACGAAAAAGCTGTCGTTGAAGCATTGCTTCATGATAAACAACTTTTCGAGAATCCTGAACTAATCAGGAAAGTAGCATTTGATTTCTCAGAAGTATTTCCTGCTGAACTTTTTGACGTTACGGGTGAAGTACTTGATTTTATAAAAAGCATGGATGCTCAGGTCAGAATGGATTCTCAAACTAAAGAGGTGAAAGGTGCTTAAGGAGATTTACACTGCGGCAATGGGTATGATTCCCCAGCAGACAAAGCTTGAGGTAACTGCGAACAATATCGCAAATGCCAACACAACAGGTTATAAGCGGGAAGCTGTGTTTGAAAGAAACCTTATTGATGCAAAGCAAAATCTCAACAATGTTCCCGGTGATGTTGAACAGGATGATCCGCCAATGGGAACTTATGTTGATTTTTCCAGCGGCAGTTTTAACCAGACCGATAACCCGCTTGACCTCGCAATAGAGAATCAGAACGGATTTTTTGTTCTTCAGGATGAAGCCGGAAATTCGTTCTATTCCAAAGCGGGACACTTTAAACTTTCAACGGACGGAACGGTTCAAGCCATGGATGGCAAATATTTGATGGGGCTGAATGGTTATTTATCAATCAGCAACGAGTTTATGAAAAATGAGTCCGGGGTTAACAATTCAAATGCGATGAATCTAAGAATTGCAGAAAACGGTGATGTATTCATCAACGATTTGAATATCGGCACAATTCAGATTGCAGTAACAGATAATCTCGAGTCTCTGAAAAAGGTATCCGACACTTCATTCGTAACAGGTGAAGGAGCTTTACTCAACAACCTTCCTCAGGAAGAGGTAGTTTTACGCCAGGGATGGCTCGAAAATTCAAACGTTGACGTGATTAAGGAAATGGTGTCAATGATTGAACTTCAGAGGGCTTATGAAGCAGGCAGTAAGGTTATCCATGCCAATAATGAAACACTTGAAAAGAGCATTTCATTAGGCAGGTACTATTAGAATTGATAACGATGTCATTCTGAACTTGGTTCAGAATCCATCAAACACCATACTCTTGATGCTGAAATGAATTCAGCATGACAAAAAAAGGTTTTTGAAAATTTTTTTCAGGATGAACAAATGGATAAAACGCTAAGGACGGCGGCATCGGGGTTGACAGCCCAACAACGGTTTGTTGAAATAATCGCAAACAATCTGTCAAACGTCAACACAACCGGTTTCAAAAAGACTAGGCCAGAGTTTCATGATTTGCTTTATGAAACTCTGAAGCCTGCCGGCGGTAACCGTACAGACGGAGTCGAACCTCTTAATGAAGTTCAGATTGGTTCCGGTACCGAGCTAACTGCTACAACGAAGCAATTCTCCCAGGGAGATGTAAAAGAAACAAGTAATCCTCTCGATATAGCAATAAACGGGGAAGGATTTTTCATCATACGCAAGCCTGATAATTCTTATGCTTACTCAAGAGATGGCTCATTCCAGCTTGACAGAAACGGGCAGATTGTAACATCTCAGGGATATTTTCTCGAACCGGGTTTTAATATTCCGGCAGAAACCCTGGCAGTAACAATTACAAGAGATGGAGTTGTAAGTGTCAGGACAGATGTTACTGAAGAGGAACAAACGCTCGGACAAATCGAGCTAGCACGGTTTATTAATCCTGCAGGACTGCACGCAATCGGGGATAATCTTTTTGTTGAGACACCTGCATCAGGCAAGGCAATTTTTGAACAGCCGGGAATTAATAATACAGGAGAACTTGTACAGAGCCACCTTGAGCAATCCAACGTTGACGTTGTCGAAGAGATGATAAATATGATTGTTGCCCAGCGTGCTTATGAACTTAATTCGAAAGCTGTAACCACAGCTCAGGAATTGTTGAACACAGCAGTAAATCTTAAGAGATAATAAATGAATTTTATATTTAAAAATATTAATAGCGATTGTCACACTGAGCATTGTCGAAGTGTGAATATGAAATGTAAGAGACTGTCTTCGACAAAGCTCAGACTGACATTTTTACTTTTTTTACTTTTTTCATTTTGTTCGATAGCAATTTCCAAATCAACATTTTCAAGTGAGAGACTAAAACAAGCTTGTATAGATTATGCTCAGAGTATTGTCGGTAATAATGCCGAAGTCAACCTGATTGAAAAAATTGAAGCTCAGGCATTTGAAGAATCAGGTATTACAGCAATCTGCACTGGGGACGAAAAATCATTGCATGGAAATTGTTTTATCGGAATCGAATTTTACAGGAATGGTTTTCTAATTAGAAGACTTCAAATACCTGCTAGGATAAAGATTTTCATGGAAGTACCGGTTGCTGTGAAGACCCTTTTCAGAGGTGCTGTGATTCAAGGTGATGATATAAAAATTGAGAAGAAGGATATTACAAACTACCGTGCTTCGGATATTCTCAATCCGGAAGAAATAATCGGGAAAAAAGTCAGAAACAATATACCTGCCAATGGTATCGTTGTCAGGTTATCAATCGAAAATGAGAAAGTCATTAATCGTGGCGATAAAGTGAAAATAGTAGTGGTATCGGGCGCTATAAAAATTACTGCGGCTGGCGAAGCACTTCAGGACGGAGCAACAGGGGATTTGATTCTCGTAAAAAGGGAAGGAACCCGGACTAAGCTGCAGGGCAAAGTTGCCGCCGATGGTACAGTAATTATTGCTCAAAATTAATTGGTGGAACTATGAAAAAGTTTTTTATAATCAGCATAACAGCAATATGGATTTGTTGCTTTTACGGCATGGATGCCGTTTATGCTCAATTTATTCAGAATAGCGCCCGCTCACTATTTTCGGATGTCAAAGCTTTCAAGGTCGGCGATGCTATAATGGTACTAATAATGGAAGATACTCAGGCAGATAATTCCGCTACTACGAGCGACAGCAGGTCTTCCGATATTTCTGCCGGATTCGATTTTTCTACGGGTGAAAGTGGATTCAATGGCAGTGGAGGCTTGGAAACAGGTACATCTTTCAAAGGTCAGGGACAAACCCAAAGAAAAGAGAAAATCCGCTCGCGACTTAGCGCAAGGGTGATGGAGGTTGATGATAATGGCAACCTGAAAATTGAAGGTACAAGAAGCACAAGAGTAAATGGTGAAAATCAGAAGATTGTTATAAAGGGTTTTGTCAGGCCCGTTGATGTACTTCCAAACAACTCAATTTATTCATACAGCATTTTGGATTTGACTCTTGAAATATACGGCGACGGCTCGGTATCAAAAATACAGGAGCCGGGCTTAATCACAAGTTTCTTAAGATTTTTATTTTAAGTTAAGAAAATATGAATCGTATGAAAAGGAAATATTCGGATTTAATTATGAAGCTGACAGTAATGTTTATTTTATCGGCTCTGACGCTTATTGAAGCTCAGTCTGCAAGAATAAAAGACATTGCAACTATTGAGGGTGTTACAGGTGTTCAGGCCATCGGATATGGATTAGTAACAGGTTTGAATAACACTGGCGACAACCAGCGTTCGACATATACCGTTCAATCTGTTTCAAACATGCTGAAAAGATTTGGGTTGACAATACCTCAGACTGACCCGCGAATCAGGAATGTAGCCGCAGTAATGGTAACAGCCACACTTCCGACATTTTCCCGTCCCGGTTCAAAGATAGATGTCCAGGTTTCTTCAATCGGAGATGCAACTTCTTTACAGGGTGGTATATTGTTAATGTCTCCTGTATCAACAGCAAACGGAACTATTATTGGCATGGCTCAGGGAGCATTGTCAGTCGGAGGCTTTGATTTTCAGGCTATGGGTTCAAGAGTAACCAGAAATTTTGTTACATCGGGCAGAGTTCCGAATGGATTAATTCTCGAAAAAGAAATACCGGGTACAATAATACAGAACCAGCAAATAAAAATAATTCTAAGAGACCCTGATTTTACAACTGCAAATAATATTGCTAATGCTGTAAATGGATTGTCGAATCTCGCAAACTCGGCATTCGCTCTCGATGGAGGGACTGTGCAGGTTCAACTCCCCACAACAATAACTCAACAACAGATTGTTCAGACAATTTCGCAGATTGAATTGCTGAATGTTGTGAGTGACCCTATAGCAAGAGTTGTTATTAATGAAAGGACTGGTACAATAGTAGTTGGAGGAAATGTACAGCTTCTTCCTGCAGTGATAGCTCACGGCGGATTAGAAATTCAAATTCAAAGACAAGTTGTTTTTGCACAACCGGCACCTTTTACTATATTTAATAAAGCATGGCCTATGGCTGGTGTTGCAACAATCACAGCAGATGAACAAATAAATCCTGCAATGCCGTTAAATACGCCAACTCCTGCTACTGTTCAGGACATTGCAAATTCATTAAATCTTTTGAAGGTAAAACCGAGGGACCTGATTTCGATATTTCAGGCTCTGAAAGAATCCGGTTCTTTACAGGGAGAATTGATAATACAGTAAATTATGGATAATTCGATTCAAATATATAACACTTTATCTGATACGGAAGTCCAAAGAAATAAATTGAACGAATCTGCTCAATTAAAATCTGCTTCCGATAAAAGTATAAATTTATCAGATGCTGAAAAAGCAAAGATAGCTGATGCTTCGAGAGGTTTCGAATCTATGTTTGTGAACATTATGTTCAAAGAAATGAAAAAAGGATTTCTCGAAAAGGATAAGGATGAAGAAAACGATAGTCTGACTGTGTTTGGAGCAGACACATTCGAGGGATACACAGACATGATGTTCTCAGATGAAATTTCAAAGAGTGGGACAGGAATCGGAATAGCTGAAATGATTTATTCACACCTTACAGGCGGTGATACATTAAAACCCATAACAATGGAAGTGCTCGATAAAATACCGGAAGTCAAAGTTGAACCTTCAATATTAAAAGCCCCTGTGGAAAGCAATCCGATTAAGGAATCAAAGCCGACTATTTTCGGAGATTCTTTTATTGACAGGCTTAATTCAAGAATAAGTAAATATGAGAATATTATAAATGAAGCTTCAAACACTTTTAAAGTGCCAAAAAATATAATAAAGGCAATTATTGGTGCCGAGTCGGCAGGTAGGTCTGATGCTGTATCTTCGGCAGGTGCCAAGGGCCTTATGCAGTTAATGGATGGAACTGCCGATAATTTAGGTGTGAAGAATTCATATGACCCAAAACAAAATATTTTTGGCGGTACAAAATATATAAAGTTGATGCTTGATAAGTTTGACGGAAATATTGATTATGCTCTTGCGGCATATAATGCAGGCCCGGGGAATGTTATGAAATACTCCGGTATTCCCCCGTTCAAAGAGACTCAGTCTTATGTTGTAAGAGTCAAGAAATATATGAAAATTCTTAATAATGAATTGTAATAAGTAAATTAATAACAGGTGTCAGGATGACCAATTTATTAACATATTTGAAATACGAAAAACAGCTTTTGAAAGAGATGATTGTACTTGCTCAAAAGCAGCAGTCTGCTCTTATCAAATTCAATACAAACGAACTCGACAGGATTACATCCTATCAGTCCGAAGTGTCGAAATCCCTGAAGCAAGCTGAGGAAAAGCGAATCAAAATGCTGATGTCAATGTTTGGCGTCTCGAGGGTTGAAGCAACAAATATGCGTCTTTCTGCAATCATTGAAAAAATGAATAAAGAAGATGTTCTCGAACTCGAAACTATGAAAGGTGAATTGAATTCGCTAATCGGCAATCTTCAGCATTTTAATACTTTGAATAGAGTCCTTGCAAACCGTGCAAGAAACAGCGTTAGGGAAATTTTAACGATTTTAACAAACGGGACGAATAATGTTTGTAATGTAAAAGTATAATAATTAAAAATTAAGATATTTTAAAATTTATCCTAAAATAAAATATGTCAAGTTTTTCATCATTGGAAATCGGTAAAAGAGGGTTGCAGGCACAACGTCTCG
>MHAY01000040.1 GCA_001804705.1 Ignavibacteria bacterium RIFOXYC2_FULL_35_21 | reverse complement strand
TTCAACTATAGATATTCTGTTGTTCAGGTCAATTTCTATTGCTTGTTCGGGTAAAACAGTATATTTGTACTCACTATATAATTGACCTAATAAATTATAAAGCCGCACTGTAATGTTGCCACCACCATGACCTGTGATCTTGGCTTTACTATTGCCTGTGAGAATGATTTCAGGCTTTTCATAAATCTCATTTTCTATCGAGTTAACAAATGGTACATTTAAGGTAATTGTATCTGCATTATTCAAAGGATTTATATCATTCTCACTCGGAATAGCGATTATTCTTCGTTTATATTCTCCAATTATTTTTGCTTTGCCATAGGCTGTGTATTCAACCGTCTCCCCACTTCCAAGTGAAGGTATTGTTGCAACAAATGTACTGTCAGATATAAGTGCTGTTCCTTTTGAAATTGTAACACTTTTTAATTCAAAGGATGATACTGTATCCCTCACAGCAACTGTTGTTGCATTATCAGTACCAATATTTTTAATTGAAGCTACAAGTGTAATGTTCCCATTATTATCTACAAAAGTGCGGCTTGTATCTATCCTTGTTTCAATATCTACATATTCTGGTATGCCCAAAATTGAAAAACATGATGTTCCTTCAATTCCGGAAGCAGTTAAAGTAACGAATGGAAATTCAGTTGAGTAAGTAGTAATCTTTTCATTTGTCCATGATGTATCAATTGTTGCTAATCCATCTTCATCGGTTTTAACAGTGAACCAATCTAAATAAATACTGCCTTGGGTTTTGAACTGGATATCATCAGTTAGTTTCTTAGCAAGATAAGCATCAATTCTATATATTGTATTGGCAAAGCCTCGGAAATTTCCTTTTATTCGTAATGAATCATCAACAGTTTCTGCTATTTCCATATCAGGTGTATTTTGCAATCCATTACTTCCGGTATCAAGGTCAAGGTTGTCATTGTGTGCTCCCGTTGCAAAATATAATTCCAGGTCATCCAGATTTATACCTCCCTTTTGATTCTCAATCATAGAGTTTCCGAAAGCATAAACTTCTTTTGCTTGCTTTAGAACTGAAACTCCATATCCTTTACAAAACCTAATTGTATTTGAGTCTGAAGGTATAAGTTGACTGCCAATTAAAACATCAATTGCATCCTCAACAAAAATACCATCACCCCCAATTTTTTTCTCGTCAGGTTTACCAAATGCAGGACCAATATGATTTTTTTGAATTACAATATGGCGTGTTGAATCGTTTGTTATACTGATACCATTTTCAGTGACACCTTCGATAATATTACCGTAAATATTAATACTGTCTGCATTGAAAACCGAAACACCTGAACCCCCATGCTGTCCTGTTATGAGGTTATTATTAACATAAATGTTTGTTGGCTTTTGATATAAGTTTGGCTTGGTTGTATCAAGGAAAATCACTACATTTCTTTCAATCCTGACTCCATGTTCTCCATTTGAAGAAATTGTATTATTCACAATATGAACATCACTCAGACTATGTGTTAATTTAATACCGGAACCCTTGTTAGGAAATATTAGAGAAGTGTCAGAGTTAGTACCGACGAAATTACTACTTACAAAAATATTTTTTTCCTTCGCCCCAATAACTTTAATTCCATCCCCATTGTTTCCAGCAACTACATTTGACATTTTTTCAATTGTATCACCTATAACAATGTTTGAAGCCCATACTTTTATACCTGTGGCTCCATTAGGTATAGAGATTTTCTGTTCAGAGTCCAATCCGACTATGTTGGATTGAATTATTGAATTTGGTGAAGAAACATATATGCCGTCAAAATTATTTCCTGATACAATGTTGTTCCGTATTATATGTTCAGAACCGTTTAAACGGATACCTACATCGTTAGGTACTGGATACTTAATATTTCTGTCTGTTCCAACTTTATTATTTTCGATTATTATATTTTTACAACTAGGGTCGGATATAGTAATTCCGTTACCTATATTTCCGGAAATAATATTATTGATAATTGAATCACCTGAAGAACCAAATATGTCAATACCACCTTGTTTATTTGGGATAGCTTCTGAGCCGAGTTGGTTAATCCCAATTTTGTTATTCTCGATAAGAGTACCAGAGGCATTATTTCCTCCATAAATTTGAATTCCTGCCCAATCATTCCCGCTAATCATATTATACTTAATTATTGTTCTGTAAACTTCGCTAATATAGATTCCCGATCTTGAATTTGGTCTAGCTATTCCATTTTCGTCAACACCTATTGAACAAAATTGAATAATGTTATCATCACTGTTATAAGTTAGTGCAATCCCATAACCTCCGTTACCTTGCCCGCCATAAAAATAATTTGAGAAATATCCACTAAAAGCACCTCCGATGGTATTTCTGTGTGCCCAGTTTAAATTGAGGTTAACCCCGTTATTACGGCATGTTGTCAATTCTATCAAACCGTCGCTTCCTTGCCAGACTAATCCGACTTCACTAAATCCTTGTATAAGAACATTGCGAACAACTGAATTATTTGAAGTAATCCATAATCCAAATTTTGAGATTGAACCGGAAGCTGGTTCTAAAATTAAACCCTTCCCATCGAAATTGATTGGTACATTAATTACAGGTAAATCCGAAGAAATCCTGATTGTACTTCTATCAGGAACAATTTTTATTGCGGTCGCAACACCTTCATAGTTCGCATTTTGAATAGCTGAACGCAAGGTTTGAGGAGTATAAATGCCATCCGTTAAATCTTCGTCAGGAAGATCTGACAAATCGTTGACAATATATTCTGCATTAAGGCTAATTGCCAAAATGAATAAAAAGACAATAATCATTGAATATGAGAAACGATGCATATTTTTACTCCACTTAAATAAACAGAATCTTGATTTAATAATATCTTATGAAATTAATGCAGATGTCAAATTATGAATGCCACCATTCATAATATTATTTTAAAAGATATTTAGTTAATCCCCAGAATAAAATTAATTGTAAAATAAATAAAAATTAATTAAAATTCAATATATATGTTGGTTTAAAATATAAATCTTCGTATTAGGGATTAAAATGAAATGAATAAATGTTTAACTATTGTTAAGAAAAAGGTATTATCTTAACAAATATCAAGTGGAGATGGCGGTAGTTTAACCCGCGTCCGAAGAGCATTACCCAAAGCCACTTATGTTTAATCCATATTCATTTTCGGGCCTTTTGAATTGAGTTTGTCGAGGCTTAGTGGTTTTTGTGGCATTGGATTGATAAAGGAATTGGTTTAATAATTGGTTACTAAAGAGTACTTTTAAAAATTCTCCGCAATTTTAATTTTTGCAAAAATATTTAGATATTAAATTTTATTAAAGTTTAATATCAAAATCCAATCCATTTAATTTTCCTCTTAAAATTATTGATGTCTGTTCAAATATTTCTCTTCTACCTAAATCAAATTCTTTATGATGATTTGGGCAAAGTACTAATAAATTTCCGATTATACTTTTTCCTCCTTTGTTCACAGGTTCTATATGAGCTACCTCGACATAATATTCACCATTAGCTGTTTTTATTTTTGCAGTACAACCTGGAAACTGACATTGATAATTATATTTTGCTTTTAAAAATTTTACTATTTTGGTATCATTTCTTATTGTTTTTTCGATTAACCTTTGAGCTTTTATTGGTGAGATATCTTGCATTTTCGCATTCATTTCTAAAATAAATTTATCAATATTAAAAGTCTCGGGTATTAAATCAATAAATTTTCCTTCATTTTGTGAATCATTAAAAAGATTTGCCAAAATATTTGAGAATGAATGTTTAGTTACATCCTGTAATCCCAAACCAAAATTACCACAAAAACGCTTGAAGTCATCAAAATTAGACATCTTGTCAATAGGTATAGGATTTTTAGGAAAAATACAATCACCATAGATAGTATAATATCCATCATCTTCTACAACTACTTCATCTGCTAGTGTTTTATCCCATAAGTAAAATCTTTTTGGTTTACCAACACCAATTATTAAAAAGATTACATTACCGATAGATTCATACGCAGCCCATTTCTTTGTTGTATTAATACCTAATTCAATTGGTGATACTGAGGGAATGTCTATTTCTTCGGTGATTATACCTTCTAATGTCAATCCATATGGATAGCGTTCATTTGAATCACAGTTATGATATTGAATCCAGTATGACATATCATCATTCCCAAAAAATTTTTCAAGTTAGATATTGAAAACTAAATTAATCAAAAAATTTTAAAATAAATATTCTTTAAATATCTTCTGTAAAAATGAATTTTGTTTTCTAATTGTGAAGATTGTTGAATCTAAACCATCTTAGAATAGTATTTATCAGATTAGCTACAAGTTCAGTCGTTTTTGATTTTACCAGCAAGTCTTTTTAAATTAAATTTATGCAAAAATCATTTCACTAACCGGTAAGGATTTTGTTTCTATCTTTGTTAAGTTAGCAACCTTTTTTGCATTGTCAATTTCAATTCCTGTTAATTGACCTGACTTGTCGAAATCAAGGACAATTCCATTGGATATTTCTTTTGACTCAGCGCTTGACGTATCTTTTATATCAATATATAATGTATCTGTTTCAGGGAAATATTCAAATTTCATTTTTTCC
Organism: Ignavibacteria bacterium RIFOXYC2_FULL_35_21; assembly: GCA_001804705.1. Classification (GTDB taxonomy): domain Bacteria; phylum Bacteroidota; class Ignavibacteria; order Kapaibacteriales; family UBA2268; genus XYC2-FULL-35-21. The sequence goes on along the minus strand of MHAY01000040.1, from coordinate 3,539 downwards.
TCCTATATTGTAAAATCTCGGTCCGGGAACGCATTATGCACTGTTATTCCGTCAGTTAAAGTAACAACTCTCAAATATTTTCCAATTTCTTTGATAAATGCCCAATATCTAATTCTATTATCCTCTGCTTGAATTTCTACTTTCGCCGGATTTTGTAAAACATATTCAATCCACTCATTTTTTAAGTAAGGACGCTTTAGTAATACTTTATTTTGAAAATAATCAGTTGATAACATAAATAATTTCCTGTTACTTTTTACAAAAATAACAAAATTGAAATAGTACTGGTGAAAAAAATTAAACTCGTATTGATTGAAATGTCAATACGAGTTTAAACAAATTTTCGTGGAGATGGCGGGAGTTGAACCCGCGTCCGAAGAGCATTACCCAAAGCCACTTATGTTTAATCCATATTCATTTTCGGGCCTTTTGAATTGAGTTTGTCGAGGCTTAAAGATTTTTATTGCATGCTGTTTTTTTTGGATCCAACGAATACTAATATATATTAATGGCTATTATGACACCGGTTGAAAGTTTGGATTATCCTGAATCATCTCGATACATTCTTTTAGTGTTAGGTCAGTGGATACTAAAAACCATTGCCCAGTATGTCTAAAATACGAAAAATCGAATTTGTCATTACCTTTATATTCTAATCTAACGAATTTCATTTCGAACTCATCTAAAATTCTATTTGGATGTTCTGACTTAAATTTTTCACAGAAATATAAATAATTATGATACCATTTTGTGTAAACATCAATTAAATAATTAAATCTTTTATCAGGATTTTCTTTAATAAATTGTTTTTTAAGAATTTCGGCTAAATGTTGACATTGAGATGATATATATTGTTTTTCAAAATCCGAAATTTTTATCTTTCTTGCTTTTGTTGGCATCCATACTTTACGATTACTCATTTTCCTTCTATTTCCGAAACACTATATGTTTTAACTAATTCTCCGTAATACCTGCTCATTTTAAGAAAAAATAAAAAGAGATTGATTTTTTTTCCCCTTCTATTTTTGAAAACCTCATTTGACAATTCTCTAATTATTTTATCTTTCATAAGACTGGAAAATAGAAATGTTATACCGGAAGACATAAATTCGCTTTCAGAAATTTTGATAAGCCTTGTTGCAATAATAATACCTAAATTGGCTGTATTAGAAAATCCAACATCTATTAGTTTCATAATTTTATTATTAAGCAAGTCATGTAATTCAACGGATAAAGTTTCTTTTTGAATTCCAATTACTTCGAATAATGAAAGGTTTGAGTTTAGCATTGCATTAAGCAGATTTTCTTCGATTAATGATAAATTATAATTACTTTCCAAAAAAATGTTCAGTAATTTTTTATTGTTTAATTCTGATTCATACAAAATATATTCCATTAGTAGATCATATTCTTTATCATCATTAAATATGATATTATCCTTTATTAATAATCCCAAATCCTTGGCAGATTTTAAAACTCTATCCCTGTTTTTATTTGAATTTAAAATTTTATCATTAAGTCCTTTTCCGATTTCTCTTATTTTTAAATAATCTTCTTTTTTCATTACTATTCCAATTATAAGCCAATTATATAATATTTTGTTGTTTAAATAAGTAACTTTCCTTTCAAGCATTGCAAAAATAACTCAAACGGGAATTACTACAACATCTGATAAATAAAAAAACCTGATTAAATCAGGTTTTCAAAATGGCAACGGTGTACGGCTTTAATCAAATACTATAAAAAAAATTATAGTAAGAATAATACTCTGGTATATTACATTTTAGCAGGCTGTAAAATACTTACTCGGTTTCCTTCAGTGTCGTTGAAAGAAACATATTGACCAATACCCGGAATTTCCATTGGGTCACCAAGTACTTCACCACCGGAAGCTTTAATTTTTTTCATAGCTTCAGTGATATTATCAACAGCTATAACAACAGAAGGGTAGAGATCCTTTAAATCCGGGTTTTTCGGGAAGAATCCACCATTAATCGCACCTGGTGTTTTTACCATCCGGTTTTCGTCGATTTCGGCTGTGGCAGCCGTAATGTAATTACCCATTTCCTCACCCATCTTCTGCATCTGCCATCCAAATGCTTGTGAGTAAAAATTAATTAGGCGTTCATGGTTTTCGTAGGGCATTTCAAAATGCACTACAGGATTTATATTATTCATATTATTCTCCAAAATAATAAATAAAATAGTTTCGTGGAGATGGCGGGAGTTGAACCCGCGTCCGAAGAGCATTACCCAAAGCCACTACATGTTTAGTCGTTTTTTGATTTTCGCAGTATGCTTGTCCAAACGACAGGAGTCATACCGTTATCTCCTATTATCTCGCCTGAATCCCAGGAGAAATGATTCAAGCCATCCTGTCTTTTTGCGACACCCGAAAGAAAGCGGACAGGCACAATCTCTGCCGGATGTTAGCTGCCTTTTGAATTACGCAGCTAATGCGTAGTTATAATCTGCGTTTTTTATTTACCGGTTGAATTTACGAGCGCCACCGATTGAGCTCGACATGCTGCTTGTGGATTCAGTCACCCCGTCGAATCCGTTACATCCCCAGATTATCGAGGGTATATACGTTTATAATAGGTAATTATTTAAAATTTATTTAGAACAATTATTTGGAATAAATTAATTCTTCAATTTTCCGAATAAAAAGTTTTGATGGTTCAAGCAATTTAGTTACTGTTTCCTCATCAATATCATAAAAATCATCATAATCACTTTTTTGTCTTTTGTCAAATAATTCGGAATAATGCCTCGCAAGTTCCTTGCTTATTTTTCCGGTTTGTACAAAATGCTGACCAAATTTTTTGCGGCAACCTTAATGGCTTGTTGCTGATATTCCATTTTTTACAAGTAATGCACCAACTGCATAAAAATAAGCATAATACATTCTGTTAATTGCAGTGTTCCAAAATTCATTTTTTATATAATGCTCAACTTCTAAAATTGTATCTTTTGCTTTTTGAAGACGATAATTAACATAGTCATCTAATAGTTCTTTCTTCATAAGAGCTTACCATCACCCATTACGTTTGCATAGAATGGTGTTATTTTATATTTAGAATTCCATTCAAATTCAGAATAGACCATAGGACTAATAACCTCACCAATTTCAAATTCAAGGTCATATAATGGGTAGGTAATATTATTTTCAATTTCCAAAGTTATTTTTTCTTTTTTTAGAAGTATCAATAAATCCCAATCCGAATCAGGAAGGGATAAACCTCTTGCACGTGAACCATAGAGGTAAATTTTAGCTGTTGGTTCCTTGCCTAAGATAATTTCCTTTATTTTTTGCAATATGTAATTTACATCATTCACATCACAAATATAATCATTTTTGATTTTGAATTGAATGTCATTACTGTCCAGTTAAAAGTTGAACAAAGTCAAAGAGTTATCAAAGCATAAATTGTTCTTTGAAAATTTGAAATCGCTAAGTAGTTGATAAATAAAGTCAAAGAGTTATCAAAGCATAAATTGTTCTTTGAAAATTTGAAATCGCTAAGTAGTTGATAAAT
>MHAY01000039.1 GCA_001804705.1 Ignavibacteria bacterium RIFOXYC2_FULL_35_21 | reverse complement strand
CGAGAGATACGACACCAAAGCCGTATCCATTGATTTCATTATTCATAATCTTATTGTTTGTGCAGGGTAACGTATCTAAATTGTATGTGTTTTGACCGACAAGGTCATAGAAAGGCCTGCTTCTCATTACGACTGCAGTCGAATAAGCTCTAATGTCAAGCTCATTGTTGTCATCTTCAAAAACGAAACTTCCCTGAGTATAGTTATATCCTGTTCTGGGCAATTCGCAATTTCCGGAGTTAACAGCCGAAGCATTCTCAAAAAGACAGTTTTTAATCGTTGTATTGTTAGCACCCTGTCTCAGGTAGAATGCGGACTGGAATGCACTCGCCATATTCACAACAAACCTGATACTCTTATTTGAACCACCGTCGAATATGATATAGCCGTTTGAATTGCTATATTCCCTTTTAACATTGGTCGGTACGCTGTTCACAGCAGCTTTAAGGCTTGTTGGCAGGTAGTTCTGTCCAATTAAAACCCCAACACCCGAGCCTGACCTTAATTCAACGGTAACACCTGAATTAATACCACCCCGCTCATTGGATTTCACGGGTGATGGCTTGAATGAAATTGTATTAATTTCGCTTGAACCTGTAATTTTCGAGCTCAAATCAATTGCAGGAGGTTGCAAATTGTTATCGCCTGCATAATAATACGTATCTGTCAGATAGAAAGTGACAGGGCAACTTACCCCTCTGTCGAATAAAGCATCTATAGCCGCATCAAATGTCGAGAAGTTGCCGCCTGTACCAATTGTAAATGTACCGCACATTCCATCGATAACTGTTACATAATCTGTTTTTTTATCATTTTCATGTACAGGGTCATTCCTGTGATAAACAATAAATTCAACCGTATAAGTTCCGGCTGCATCAGGAACCCAATCTTTATCAAAGGGTACAATAGTTGTATTATACAATCCGGATGGAGCATTTGATACTTCAACATCATCTTGATAAACAGTATCGGCTGGTAGTCTTATTATATTCATATGTGCTGTAGCAATAACATCGCTGACGCCATAGTTTGTTACCAAACCTTCGGGCCTGTATGGTTTATTAACATATAGCTGCCTTGTGTTTGGCGGGTTGTAGAAGTCTAAATTCGAGGGCATAATGATTGTCGTAGCTTCGAGTTCGACTTCATATGCACAATTAAATTTCCACTCTTCGCCGGCTCTTGGCAGAACATTGTTCGACAGTAGCTGGTCAGTTGGGCCGATTAACGTTGCTGTTACCCTGATATAATAATCTCCGGCATCAAGGGGAACAAAATATCCAATATCACCCAATACCTTATATTCTAAAGTATGCAAAGGTATAGTTAAAAGATAATCTTTGGATTTATCCCAAATTTGAACCATGTTCTTATCAAATACCTGAACATAGATATTAAATTCGATAACATCATTTATACCCCTGTTTTGAATCCTGACAGAAATAGGAATTTCCTGAATAGGATAGAGCTGGTCTTCCTTCTTCATAGGAGTAATAATATCCATAACAGCTAAATCGTAATCAAAAATAATGCTGAATTCAGATGTTTCTGTAGAAAGCAGGAAATTACTCGGAGGTGGTTCATACAACCTTCCTGTAGCTTTAAATGTCCCTGCCGTGACCCCTGTAAAGAAGTCGCCATTCACACCGGGATTTTGAGCCATAGGGCCGGTTGCATTTACAAAGAAGTAATCAGGAACTCCACCCGGGTCTGTGTGGCAGTTAGCCGGTAAATAAATATTCGGTTGGCTGCCTGCATCCCAGGCAGTATAAACAATCTGTGACGGATTGGATTCCAGAGGGCCCGTTACCTCATATTGAACATAATGTGTCAAACCTGCAGACCTTGCAACCCTTACACCAAAATTATTCAAGGCAGGAACTACAACATTTCTTGCATATCCTGCATTATTTGTTGGATAAACATTGGTTAATTGAGGCCTTGCCCATGTGAATTTTAAGTTCGGGACTAACTGATTGAATTCGGTAATATTATTGAACAGTGGGTTAGGATTAGTTGTTGAAACATTAAAGTTTCCCCCACCGAGAGGGTTAACGTTCACATATCTGTTAGAACCAATCTGGCCTCCCAGTCCTACCATACCTGCGGAAAACCAGGTGTTCCAAAGCTTGGGCCCATAGTGAATTTCAATTTTATTTGAACCTTCATAAAGCCTCATTTGATAATGCCACATAGTGGCTGGCCCTGGTCCCCATGAAACCCAACCCATTATGTCTGTCCATTGGAATTGACAAACTCTGTTCGGAGCACTGCCCGAAACAGTTTGTTTACATGTTGCGGGTACGGTATAGCCATATCCCGTATACCACCCCATGCCAAAACTGCCTCCATAGCAGTAAACTGCAGGGTTCATTATATTTAAGCTGCTTAAATTAAATGGGGCAACTGTTGCATTATCATAAGTATATGGTGGCCTGAACGAAATAAAACCTTGATTGGTACCCACATTACATTGAGTATATGTTACTCCGTCAAAAACGAATGGGAAACCAATGTTGACTGATTTATACCTAATCGTATAACCATTTCCATCTGGAACAGCAATCAGGGTAGTACCTCCTGATTCAAGTGTCCAGGGAGCACTAGTATATCCGAATATTAATTCGGTTACTAACTGCGCCGATGACATTTGCACCAGAGCAAATGCCATCAGGAAAATCAAAGCAAATCGCTTGAGTATTTGGAAAATCATACTTACCTCCTAAATTATTGAATTAAAATTATAGAAAACACAAATTTTATTCTTATTTATTTCTCGTCAATCTTTTATAATTTAACATTATTATATTATAAAGTGAAGTTAATCAATTAAAAAAAATAATTAAAATTATCTAACTTTATAATATAATATAAATTTTTTTGTAAAAATTACAGCACATAGATTTAAAATGGTAGTTGCAAAATTTCACCAATTGCCTCCTTTCAAATAATTTTGAATTGCAAATTCCCCAAAAAATCAGTGCTATCAATGATTATCAGTCTTTTCACCCCCAATTTTTATTTATATTTTTAATTTTTGCACAATTAACCTTAATGTAAAGACACATGAAACGCAAAAAGGTCTCAGGAATTTTTTATTTTTTTTTAAATAATTTTGGGCAAAAATCATTCCTAAATCAGTTTCACTATAAAAATCAATGACTTACAAAAATAATATTTTTAATAATTTTTTTCAATATTTCTAAGGAAAAAAACTTGTATTCAAAATTTTGTTAATTTTAAAAATATTTTTAAAAATCAAACAAAATTTTATTAATACTTATGGAAGTGTATAGGGATAGTTTTTCCAATAGAATCAGGAAATATTTTGATAAAACTACGGCTGTATTTCCATCGAGAGTATCTCTTATAACATGTAGCATTCTTGCAATAGCTGGAATTAGCATTGGTGTTCTCGAAAATTCTCTTTCAGTAACTGCAAACGGGTTAATAGCCGCTACTGAAATATTAAGTTCATTGTTATTCCTATCGGCAATTAAGCAAAGCATCAGAGCCCCCGATTATGTTTTCAATTATGGTTATGGAAAATACGAGAACATGGCGATACTTGCCGGCTCTACTCTTTTGTCTCTACTTTTAATTTATACTATTATTGAAGCCATAAAAGATTTTGGTACTCCGGAACCCGTTGGTAACTATTATATATTGATAATTTACTCTCTGGCAAGTTTTATCATATTGAGAAAAACTGCAACATTTTTACGAAAATCATCGAAGAAATTCCAAATGCCACTTCTTGAATATGATGCAGATATATGGAAAACAGACAGCATGATAGAACTCGGAGTACTCGTGAATCTGGCTTTTGGAGCTTTATTCAGTTACTTCAATTATAAATTTATCGGCAAATATATAGATTCCGCCACGGCGGTTTTATTACTATCATATTCGCTTAAAGTGCAGCTCACACACGGTAAAAGTGCTGTCAATCAGCTTCTCGACCATACTCTTCCCGAAAACATTCAATTCGACATTATTTCTGTTATTGCAGAAAACATCAACCGATTTTGTGAATTTAAAAAAGTTCATACAAGGCAGTCGGGAAAGGACATATTCATAGAAATTGATGTAATAATGCCATGGGACTTCACACTTGAGGAAGCCTACCAACTCGAAAAGGATATTCTTAATTCACTTGTCAAAAAATATCCGACTGCTATACCGAGATTATATGTTACTCCTTGCCCGAAGGATTGCATACATGATGGTAAAACATCATGCCCGGTTAAACTCGCAAATGATGCAAATAAGAAAAGGATTGACAATATTCAGAATTTAAAACCGAATTAATATTAAATTTGCAGTATGGAAAAAGAAACCGATACATATACAAAATCTCTGACAAATCCTGAATTCATGCCTGACGATGAAATTGAAAAAACTCTCAGGCCTAAAACTTTCAGTGAATTCACAGGACAAAAAAAGATCGTCGAGAATCTTAAAATATTTATCAAGGCGGCTCAACAAAGACATGAGCCGCTTGACCATATTCTTTTAACGGGCCCTCCCGGGCTTGGAAAGACTACTCTCAGTTATATAATATCGAAAGAAATGGATGCAAATATTAAAATCACTTCGGGCCCAGTCCTCGAAAAACCCGGTGACCTTGCAGGCATTCTTACTAATCTTCAGGAAGGTGATGTACTTTTCATTGATGAGATTCACAGACTATCTTCTGTGATTGAGGAATATCTTTACTCTGCAATGGAAGAGTATAGAATAGATATAATGATTGATTCAGGCCCTTCTGCAAAAACAATTCAGTTGACATTACCTAAGTTCACACTTATCGGAGCAACGACTCGTGCCGGATTACTTACAGCACCACTCAGGTCGAGATTCGGTGTATTCAACAGGCTCGATTATTATCCGACTGAAGATTTAATTCATGTTGTTAAACGTTCTTCTTTAATATTAAATGTACCGATAGATGAAGAAGGTGCTTTTGAGATTGCCTCCCGTTCTCGGGGTACACCCAGAATTGCAAATCGGCTTTTAAGAAGGACAAGAGATTTTGCACAGGTAAAAGGTGACGGGAAAATCAATACCGAAATTGCTAAAATGGCCATTGAAGCACTCGATATTGACAATTATGGCTTAGATGAAATGGACAAGAGAATACTTATAACTATTATCGAAAAATTTGGTGGGGGCCCTGTGGGTTTAAATACAATATCTGCGGCTATTTCAGAAGAAGCAGGAACAATAGAAGAAGTATATGAACCTTTTCTTATTCAGCAGGGATTCATACAGCGTACACCCAAAGGCAGAGTGGCAACTCCTTTAGCATATAAGCATCTCGGATTTGATAAAATTCAAAATAAACCCGATTCACTTTTTTAGCAGAATATGATTTTAAAAAAAAATATTTTTGATAATATTCAAGCCGGCTCTGGTATTGAAATATTTGAGGATTTACTCAAAAAAGAAAATCTGAAATTAGAGAGAATAATATCATACCCGAATTCAATCTCTGAAAATCAATGGTATGGCCAGGCTCATGATGAATGGGTTATTCTGTTGAAAGGCTCTGCCGCACTTCAATTTGAAAATGATGAATTAGTGGAACTTCTTCCGGGAGATTATTTATTTATACCTGCTCATACAAAACATAAAGTTCAGGAAGTTAATAATAATGAGCCGACAATATGGCTGGCACTGCACTATTAATTTTGAGATGCTTCGACTTCGCTGTTAATGACACATTAATAAGAATTATACTGAATAGTTTTAAAAATACCGATTTTATTTTTTATCATTCTGAACGAAGTGAAGAATCTAATTATTTGTACTTTATTAAGATAGATTCTTCGCTGAGCTCAGAATGACATCATTAGAATTCAGAATTATTTAAGCAACTTAGTATAAATGAATAGCCACGACTTTTAAGTCGTGGTATGGTTACTCACCACAATTCGGGATTTATCCCCTTAATATTAGTGACTAAAGTCAGAATTGGGTGGAAATAAACCTCCACTATCTGAAGATAGTGGCTATTCAAATAAAGAACGAATTTAATTTGTCATATTTTTATTTTACCATCGAATCGGTGGTTATTGACTCAGCATGACATATTGATATTTTTTTTCTTAGCAAAAGAATCAATATACTTTAACATTGATAAACACAGTACTGCTTCTACCCTTGTCGTCAAGACAAGTAATTTTTATTTTTCCTTTTTCTGCATTGAAGAATTGCTTTTCTTCCGTTTTTGATTTTATAAAGAATTTATCATTAATATACCAGTATAATATCTGCACATCTTCTCCTCCTGCGGCTTGAAGAAGAATCTGCTGTTCAGATTTATCCTCGATGTAATATTCAAAATTATTAGAAGGTGAAATTATTTTTGGCCCTTCATCAGAAAATTTAGCCTGACAATTTGGATTATGAGCAGGGATTCGTTTATACTCAACATTATTCAATGTATTCCATAAAACAATTTCAGGGTCATATACAGGATAAAGAACTTTCTTATAACCGGTATCGGGAAGGCACTCGGTGCAATATTGAATTGATTCGTCAAAGCTGACAAAAAATTCTTTATACAAACAACAAACATTATTTGTAGAAATATTTTTTATGTAATAATCAGATGTTATTTGTTCGCAATTTTTCGAAGGAATATTTCCTGTTTCAACACATACCTCCCTGTATTCAACTTCGGTAGGTCTCTTAAACCATTTCTTTTTCGGATTGTAATCAATAGCATTAAATAAATCAAAAAGAAGAGGGACAGCCATTTCAGAACCGGAAAGATGGGGCGAACCTTTTCCATCGAAATTACCCATCCATACGGCAATTGTATAATCAGGGTTATAACCAACTGCCCAGGCATCTTTTTTACCATATGAGGTTCCTGTTTTCCATGCAATCTTTGGTAGCCTTGTTCTGTTTAAGAGTTCATTTGGGAAATCGGGCCTTTTGATATTTGATAATATCTGAGAAACAATATAAACAGCACCAGGAGAAAAAATCTGAACATAATTTCCATTATTTTCTCCCTTAATATAGTACGAAGGATAGAGCCTGCCCTCCCTTGCAAAGGCAGAATACATTGCGGCAAGCTGTTCCATCCTGACACCGCATCCACCGAGAATCATTGACAAGCCAAGTTTCTCCTTTTGTTTAATAATATCGCTGAATCCCGCTTTTTCGAGTAATAATAAAAATTGGCTCAATCCAACTTTTTCCAGGAGCCTGACAGCAGGAACATTCAATGAATTCATCAGAGCAAATTCTGCCGTTACTTCTCCATGAAATTTTTCGGAATAATTTTCAGGTTCATATCCGCTGAAATCGGTAGGTACATCTAACAATTTCATTTTTGGAGTTAAAATTCCAAGGTCGAAAGCGTAAGCATACAAACCTGCCTTGAGTGTTGAACCAGGCGACCTGACAGCCCTGATTCCGTTTACCTGTCCTGATGCAGATTGATTATAAAAATCCGACGAACCGCAATAAGCAACAACATGAGAATTGCTGTTATCAATAACAATTACAGCACCGTTTGAAATACCTTTCGGTTTGTTCCTTTCGACATAACTCGACAATAAGGATTCTGCTTTTTTTTGTTTGTCAAGTTCCAGTGTGGTTTGAATATTATCGCCATGGAAATTTGATATAATATAGTAACAAAAATGAGGAGCATTAGAAGGAATATTAAATCTTGCTGTTTCAATCGGCTCATATAAGGCATCATGCAACGAGTTTGAGGAAAAAACTTTGTCTTTCGCAAATTGTTTTATCCAATAATTTCTCTTTGTTTTTGCCGATGAAACCGATTTATCAATTCTGTATAAATTAGGGTCATTGGGAATTACTGTAAGTAAGATTGATTGAGCAAGACTCAGTTTCCCCGGGGGACGGTTGAAATAAATATAAGATGCAGATTTCACTCCCTCGATGTTTCCTCCATAAGGAAGAGAATTCAGATACATTTCCAAAATCGTTTTCTTTGAGTAATGCAATTCAATCTGCAAAGCCCTAAATATTTCGATTATTTTATTTAGATAAGTTCTATCGGATGGAGAGAGCATTCTTGCAAGCTGCATTGTTATAGTTGAAGCTCCCGATACCCTTTCCCCTTTTATAATATTAGTAATAAAAGCTCTCAAAATTGCAATTGGATTCACACCGGGATGCCAATAGAACCATTTGTCCTCTTTCTCGATAATCGCTTTAACTAAGTCAGGCGAGACTTCATCAAGATTGCACCTTAGCCGCCATTTATCATCTCTCGTAAGATAAGCTGAAAGTACAGTTCCATCGGAAGCTATAACAACTTTTGAAAAGGGCTTTAAATCAGGCAGAGGAAATATTATTTCAATGAAAACAAAAATAAACAACAAACCTGCCATGCTGAGCAAAGCAGGTTTGATTTTATTTGAGTATTTTTTATAATTCAATTTCACACCACTGTCTGAATTAGGATTTTTAGGATTTAAAGATTTTAGGATTTTTTCCATAGATATGTTCATCGCTCATTCATCTTAATAATATCTATGCAATTTGATGCTCTATTGCAATCACTCCCATAAAATAATAATCCTATCATCTTTAAATCCTACAAATCTTACTTCAGACATTTTTGGGATTATTTTTTTTGTATTCTATATTCATCGGATGATTTACGTTATAAACTCTTTTGAATTCCAAACTGTTGCTACCGAAATTTATAAGTAAGCCAATTGGTAAATTGCACGCTTGACAATAGTTCATTGTCTGATTAAGATGATTGTCATCCAATTTTATAACAGCTTTAAGCTCAACCATTATTAAATCCTCAACGAAAAAGTCAACTCTGCGAGTTCCAATATTAGTATCATCATAATATATTGGCATTTCCATTTCTCTTTGGAAACCCAATCCTTGTTTTTCAAATTCAATCAATAAAGCTCTTTGATAAATCACTTCTTGAAAACCATTTCCAAGAGTAGAATGTACTTTCATCGCACATCCAGTTATTTTATGTGTCAATTCCTCATATTTCATTTATATCCTATCATCCTCAAATCCTACAAATCCTAATACAGACAGTTGCTTTAATCATCCTCACCCTTCTTCTCTTTCCTCCCAAATGTAGCAACAAGCCCTTTGACAAACTCTGCCTTCTCCTCATCTGTTAGATTCGCAATAGGATGAAGGATTATATAACTGCTGAGGGGCATTATGCCATGCTCGACAACTTCTGCGGCTTCTTTTCCATCTCCTGTTCCATATTCCGAAAAATTTAAATCTTCTCTGCCACTTTTAACATGGTCTGCTACAAACCATGATATAGGTGCTACATAAGAATAGAGAGGCCATTTTGTTTTGTTGCTGTGGCAGTCATAACAAGCTCTTATTGCATATCCCTTAGTCTTAGGTGAATCCCAAGTGGGTTCATTTTTCACAGGTGGATTAGTCCTGTCCACCGGAAAAAACTGAATTACAACAAAAATAAAAATCAAAGAATAAATCGCAATCCGAATAATTTTTCGACTTTTATTTTTCTTAATATCTGACATATATCCTCAATATTTTTCAATATTAAATTCTATTGTTCATTCAGAATTCAGAATTCATCATTTTTTTACAACTGTTATCATCCCTCCTCCATTATAAGAATGATATTCAGGATTATACATGGCTTCCGCACCAATAACCGGTTTTCTGAATTTGCCCTGATTAACTACTCTTATTAAATAGGTCATTACTGTCCAGTTAAAAGTTGAACAAAGTCAAAGAGTTATCAAAGCATAAATTGTTCTTTGAAAATTTGAAATCGCTAAGTAGTTGAT
>MHAY01000038.1 GCA_001804705.1 Ignavibacteria bacterium RIFOXYC2_FULL_35_21 | reverse complement strand
AACGAGCCTTGCAGGTAATGTAGCAGGTGATCTACCTTACCAGTCGGCACCGGGAACTACTTCTTTCTTAAATATTGCATCTAATAATAATGTTTTGATTTCAAATGGCTCAATACCAACCTGGGGAATGCTAAGTGCATCTAACATGAGTGCAGGTGATTACACTTCTGTCATCACATCCGGCTCTTACACTATTAACATCGCAGGCAATGCCGGTACGGCGAGTAAAGTTAACAATACTCTGTCAAATGGTGCCGGCATATCATCGCTCTCATTTGATGGTTCAGCAAATCAATCGGTAGCGATAGATTATACTGCCGCAGGAACATGGACCGGTTTACAAACATTTAATTCTCCCGGAGTTGATATCAATGCAGGTAATATTGATGGTACAACTATCGGAGGAACAACACCGGAGGCAGGTTCATTTACGAGTGTTACAGTTTCAAGTTCGGTCGCTTCGCCTGGTAATGTAATGTCGTTAAATAATTCAGGAACAGGTATTGCAGTTAATGTTAGTAATAGCGGCGGCGGTGTGAAATTAGGTTATGGTACCGGAACTATTGTAACAGATGCAGTTTCAATTGATGCTGACAGAAATTCTGTTTACTATGTAACATCCGACAACAATAGTACAAATGATGTCATTACGGTAAGTAATGGAATAAATGGACAAATTGTATATATAGTATATTACAGAAGCGCAGGAACTGACCAGGTAACGGTTAGCGGAGCTACAGCCGCATTAGCACCAGGAGGTAATGGGTATGTCGGAATAACCTTGGTTTATGTTAATGGTGCCTGGCATACAACAGGTTCACGTTCTTATTAGAATCCTAATAACAAGAATTTAACCGGAATTTTTTTTTAAATTAGAAATTTATTTTTTCCTAAGCTTGCTTTGTCTCACTCTCTTCGGGTGCATTTAGAGAAATCACATCTGTTTCGTGCCTTATGCCATTCATATAAATTTCAGGTATAACAATTTTACAGCTAACAAAATAAACATCAACACCTGCTTCTTTCAGCATTTCAAGTGTTCTTTTATGCGAATCTTCCCACTGTCCGTTTGTATGATTATTATAAAATTCCTGTCCGTTCTTGTGTACGACTACTTCAGATATGCCGGTCTGAATAATTGCCCTGGCACAATCGGTGCAGGGAAGCCAGGGGACATAAATCTTGCATCCTTTAAGCTGTGTTCCTCTTCTCGCAGCGTTGTAAATAGCATTTCTTTCGGCGTGCTCAATCCAGTAATACTTCTCCCCTGCTTCACGTGAAAGTCTTTTACCCTGCATATCATTTTCAATTCCTCGCGATAGAGAATTATATCCGGTAGATACTAAAACGTTATCACCGTCAACAACGGCTGAGCCGACATGAGTATGCTCGTCCTTGCTTCTCATTCCGATTAAATAGCACATTGTAATATAAAGCTGGTCCCATGAAGGCCTTTTCATTATGTTCTCTCCATAAATTTTAAAATACTATTTTTCCCATTTAACATCATCTTTACCTGCAAGATGGTTTGCCATTCTTGCCATCACAAACAATAAATCCGATAAGCGGTTTAAAAATTTTATAAGAATTTCATTTACTTTTTCATCGCGGGAAAGCTGAACAACTAACCTTTCTGCCCTTCGGCAAACCGTTCTTGCATTATGTAAATAAGCCGAAGCAGTTGAACCGCCGGGTAGAATAAAATTCTTGAGAGGCTGTAATTCATTTTCATATTCATCAATTAAATTTTCAAGAAATTCAATATCTTCATTTTTTATTCTTTCAATTTTATTACTCATTTTGGAATGAATCGGTGTTGCGAGGTCAGAACCAAGATTGAAAAGCAGGTTTTGAATTTTTCGAACAGGTTCTTTAATTTTTTCGTCGAGTTCTAATGTTGAAATTATTCCCAGCACAGAATTAAGTTCATCCACAGTGCCGTAAGCCTCGACACGCAGAGATGATTTCAAAACCCTTTCACCGCTGAACAAGCCCGTAGTTCCGTCATCGCCGGTTTTTGTGTATATCTTCATTATGAATTTTCAGATTGAATTAATTTGGGTGATTTTCTAATCATTCAAAAATACCTTCTTTTCTCAAATTAATCAAAGTAAAATGAGTATTTCAATTTTCTTGTCATTTTGAGTCCCGAATCAAGTTCGGGATAAATTCCACGAAGAATCTAAAGTTGATGTACAATTATTCGGAGATTCTTCACTTCGCTCAGAATGACATTTAAAATGAGTTTGTTTTAAAAAGAGTGTTTTTTGTGTTAATTTGGAAAACTTTTTTAACTTATAAGGAATATAAATTGAATAATAAACTAAGTGTGCTGTTCATAGGCGATATAGTCGGTGAACCCGGAATGAACTGTGTTAAGGAATTAATTCCCGGATTAATCCAAAAATATAAAGCCGAATTTGTAGTGATTAATGGCGAGAATGCTGACAAAGGGAAAGGATTAACCGAAAAAGAAGTTGGTGAACTTTTTGAAATTGGAGCACATATAATCACGACAGGTAATCATATTTGGGATAATTGGAAATCTAAGCCTATACTCGCTTCTAATCCAAAAGTAATCAGACCATTGAATTATCCTCCCGGTAATGTTGGTTTGGGATATACATTTCATACATTAGAAGATGAAACTCAAATATGTGTTCTTCAATTGCAAGGCAGAACATATATGCAGACAATTGACTGCCCATTCAGAGCCGCTGATTTCGCTTTGAAAGCAATTCAGGAAAAAACAAAAAACATTATCGTTGATTTCCACGCAGATGCAACTGCCGAAAAGATTGCTATGGGCTGGCATCTCGATGGTAGGGTAAGTGCAATCATCGGCACACACACACACGTGCAAACAGCCGATGCCTGTATTCTGCCTAATGGAACGGCTTACATTACTGATGTTGGAATGACGGGACCGTATAACTCAGTTGTAGGTTTGAAAAAAGAAATTGCATTGAAACGCCTGATTCATCAGATTCCTTATAAATACGAAATGGGTGAAGGAGACGCAAGAATAGCCGGTGTGAACGTGATTATTGACATAACAACCGGACAGGCATTGAAGATTGAATCATTCGTTCAGCCTGAATTTGTGAAATCTGTATTTGAACAATTTGAAAGTTGATTATGATTGACGGAAAATATAATATAGCTGTAGTCGGAGCAGGAGGATTAGTAGGCAGAACTATGGTAAAAGTACTCGAGGAAAGAAAATTTCCTGTAAATGAATTATTTTTATTCGCAACCGAACGCTCTGCCGGGAAAAAAGTAAATTATAATGGAAAAGATATTGAAATAAAAAAAATAAATAAAGATTCTTTTAAGGATATTGATATAGCCTTGTTTTCCGCAGGGAAACAGGCAAGTATGGATGAAGCTCCATTGGCGGCTAAAAGCGGTTGTATTGTTATTGACAATGGAAGTTATTGGAGAATGCATGAAAAAGTTCCGCTTGTTGTTCCTGAAGTAAATCCTGATGCTATTAAGGAACACAAAGGAATAATTGCAAATCCGAATTGCTCTACTATTCAACTTGTAGTGGCTTTGAAACCTATTCAGGAACATTTCGGACTGAAAAGAGTTGTTGTCTCGACATATCAGTCAATAAGCGGAGCAGGACAAAAAGGTGTTGATAAATTGATGAGCGAAATTAATGACAAGAATGAAGCTTCTGGTCAAAAACATAAAGTTGCATTCAACACAATCTTTCACGAATTCGTTGATGATTCGGGATTTTCAATTGAAGAAACTAAGATGCTGAATGAAATCAGAAAAATTATGAGTCTGCCTGAACTGCCTCTGGCTGTTACCTGTGTACGACTTCCGACTCTTGGTGGTCATAGCGAATCAGTTAACATTGAAACTGAAAAATCACTTACCTTAGAGGCTTTGAGGGAATGTCTGTCATTACAAAAAGGATTAACTATAATTGATAATCCAAAAAATGATGAATACCCCACTCCACAAATAGCAGGAGGAACTGATGATGTTTATGTAGGCAGAATCAGGATGGATGACTCAGTTAAAAATGGTGCTTATCTTTGGGTTGTGTCTGATAATTTAAGGAAAGGTGCGGCGACTAATGCAGTGCAGATTGCCGAATTGTTAGTTGAAAAGAATTTATTTGAATTTAATACTTTTGTTTGAGTTGTAACATTTTTCGTATTATTGTGTTATTACTATTAATGTTGAATTAATTTGAAAATTTTGAATAGCCACTACTTTTAAGTAGTGGTGGGTGATAACAAATCATGAGGGATTTATCCTGCACAAATAAGCGACTGAAGTCGTAATATAGTGGTCAATAAATCTCCACTATCTGAAGATAGTGGCTATTCAAAAAGAAATTGAAAATAAATTTTATTTATTATACTATAGGTGAAACATGCGTTCACTAATACTTTCTTTTCTGATTTGTTTATCATTTTCCTATCTTAATGCTCAGATTTACGGCTGGGAGCCGAGAGGAATCGGCGGCGGCGGTGCTTTCTTTGCACCGAGCATTAATCCTGCTAATACAAATGAATTTTACGTTTCAAGTGATATGAGCGGGATGTACACAACAACAAATTTTGGTAAAGCATACGACCTGATTGATTTCAGAAAAATTCAAGGAGGTACTAACACTTTCATCAGATTCACAAATGTAACAGGATTACTCTATGCCCTGAAACGTTCAGGTGATTCACTCTACCCTGCGAAAAGCACTAATGGAGGTAATATATGGACTATGCTACCGGGAAATCCAATCGGTGTATTTGATGACCCGTTTTATTTTTACGTTGATTATAACAATCCGGACAGAATTATTCTCTCATCTTATTTCGATATTTATTTTTCAAGTAATGGAGGTAATTCATTTACAAGCATTCACACTGCACTTGATGAAATGTCAGGTATTATTGTAGGAGGTGTATTCTGGGATAATAACACAATTTATATCGGAACAAATGACGGATTGCTCGTTTCGATGAATGGAGGAAACAATTTTCAAACGAGACAAACTTTGGGAATACCGTCAACTGAAAAAATCTTGTCATTTGTAGGAACAAGACAAGGAACAAGAGTTAGATTATTTTGTATTACTTGTGAAAACTTATGGGCTGGGATGGAGCTATATGACTACCAGGAATTTTGGATAAAAGGAATATATTCATTCGACGTTGGAGGCAATTCTTGGCAATCAAGATTGGGAGATATTGATTTACTACTTGAATTTCCAATTCATGTTGCAATGGCAGATAATGACATAAATACTGTGTATCTTGCAGGCAGCGATATGTGGATCCCATCTATATTGAAATCTACTAATGGTGGTGTCACCTGGACTCAGACATTTAAAACAATTAACAACGAAAATATTTATTCAGGCTGGTGTGGTGATGGAGGCGACAGGGACTGGAGTTATGCCCAATGTGTGTTCGGATTTGCAGTTGCACGTAATGACGCAAACAAACTTGTGTTTACTGATTATGGTTTTGTACATACTTCTACAGACGGAGGAACGACCTGGCACGAAGCTTACACAAGCACTGAAAATCCTGCAGGACAGCAAACTCCAAAAGGAAAAGCATACAGCAGTATTGGTTTGGAAAACACTTCCTGTTGGCAAGTATATTGGGTAGATGAATCTAATTTATTTGCCGCTTTTTCTGATATAAGAGGTATACGCAGTACTAATGGAGGTTATTCATGGTCTTTTGATTATACTGGATTGACAGCAAACACAGTTTATAGAATTACAGGCAATCAGAATAATAGTATCATTTATGCAGGCACTTCTAATATTCATGACTTATACCAAAGCACAAGACTGAAAGACGAAACATTAGATGATGATGACACACAGGGAAAAATAATTTACTCAACTGACAAAGGTGCAAACTGGAATGACCTCCACTATTTCGGACTTCCTGTGTTTTGGGTGGCAATTGACCCATCAAATCCTAACAGGATGTATGCAAGTGTCGTTCATTCGACGCAAGGGGGGATTTATGTTACAGATGATTTAGAAAAAGGTCCGGCTTCAACATGGATAAAGCTTCCGAATCCACCCAGGACAGAAGGACATCCTGCAACTGTTGAAGTCCTGAATGACGGAACTGTTGTATGTACTTATTCAGGAAGAATTGTAAATAACCAATTCACGGCAAGCTCCGGTTGTTTTGTATATAATCCAACAACCCAGCAATGGGCTGATGTTTCACATCCGGATATGTATTATTGGTGTAAAGATGTTGTTGTTGACCCGATGGATAAAAGCCAGAATACATGGTATGTAGGAGTGTTCAGTGGGTGGGGAGGTGCCCCAAATGACAAGGGTGGATTATTTTTTACATCTGATAGAGGTACAACTTGGTTGAAAATAAGTAATCTTGATAGAGTTACCTCTGTATATTTTGATGGAGTGTTTATGACTTCAATTTCTGATGATGATAGAAAAAATGAACCACCAAATCACTCATTAAGAATTTATTTTACAACAGAAATGGATGGATTATATTTCAATAACAGTTTTGATCCATTAGATCCTTGGTTCTCAAATATTTTTTATTATTTCCGTCAACCAGAAAGAATATTTTTCTCTATTCCTTATTTAGATCCATATTCACTTTGGGTTACAAGTTTTGGTTATGGAATGATTTATCAGGAAATCCCTTTAGCAGTTGAAGAAGAATCAATATATTCAAACAACAATATTTCAATTTCCCCAAATCCTGCATCAGACCTTGTAAAAATAAGTCTTAAAAATATAGAGGAAACGAGATTACAAATAAAAATATATGATGTTCTGGGAAATGAAATCAAAGCAGTTGATTGTGGTTATTATGATAAAGAAAAACCAATAACAATAGACACAAAGCAATTCCATGCAGGTATATATTATGTTCGAGCAATAACAAATAAGGGGATATTTACAACGAATTTTGTAATTATGAGATAATTTTTGAATAGCCACTATCTTTAGATAGTGGAGGGTGACACCGCAGTATCAGAGATTTATCCTGCACAAATAAGTGACTGAAGTCGGAAGGTTGTGGTTGAAATCACCACTATCTAAAGATAGTGGCTATTCAGGAGACATGTACTAATTCCTTTTTTGCTCTGTATAAAATTATTGGATTCGCAAATTTTTCAATAACAACATCAACATTCTTTTTAATTAGTTTCTCAAGTTCATCTTTAAACCCTATTAAATTTTTATAGTCATATTCACCTTCGATTAAAATATCAATATCCTTAGCATTAAATCCATGTACCAATGAACCGAAAAAACCAATTTTATTCAAATCATATTTAGCCATCAAGTTATTATTCTTGATAACTCCTATTACTTCATCTAATGTTATTTCTTTCTTATTCATCTTCTTAATTGTATAATTTCAAAATATATCATGCAAAATAAATAACTGTCAATAATAAAAAAAATGCCCAACTCTTTAAAAGAATTGAGCATTTTAATTAATATTGTAATATTACTTAATCTCCCAGGAATCCTCATCTATTAGCAGGTTTTCGAGTTTGCCTGCACCGGGTTTTCCTGAATAATATGCAATCTGGTCTTCGACTTTTTGCTCATAAGTCTTTCTCTCGATTGCCTGAAATACACCCATAGGCCTTGGCATTTCAGGATTGTAAGTCATATTAGCTAGAATGAAAGCAAGTGTCGAATCCTGTTCATCATGCACAAGCAAATCATTAACCGAATATTTACCGTCAGCAATCGAAACTATTGTTGGTTTGAAACCATCGAGCTTGATTCCCTTATCTTTATTATCGCCGAAAATTAACGGTTTTCCATGTTCAAGCAAAATGGAATGTTCGTTTCTGGTTTCCTTTCTTGTGAATAAATCAAATGCTCCGTCATTATATATAACGCAATTTGCGTAAACTTCAACAAAGGAAAATCCATTATGCTGTGCTGCTCTTTCAAAAAGATACTGAAGATTTTTCGGGTCTCCGTCATAACCGCGAGCCACAAGCGATGCACCTGAGCCAAGAGCAAGTGAAGCGGGATTAAACGGGTCATCCAGAACTCCGAGAGGAGAAGACTTCGTAATTTGTCCCTGCTGGGATGTGGGTGAATACTGCCCTTTGGTTAAACTATAAACCCCATTGTTGAACATAATAACATTCAAATTCACATTACGCCTGCAGGCATGTATGAAATGATTACCGCCGATACTCATACAATCGCCGTCACCTGTGGCAATCCATAATGACAATTCAGGCCTTGCTATCTTTAATCCCGAAGCAATTGCTATTGCCCTTCCATGCAGGGAATGTACTCCATAAACATCCATATAGTATGGAAATCTGCTCGAACACCCTATACCTGAGATAAATACTATTTTCTCTTTTGGAATACCAAGCCCGGGCATAATTCTTTGCACTTGAGCAAGAATCGAATATCCGCCACATCCGGCACACCACCTGACATCAATTGGTGCTTTGAAATCTTTCGGAGTGTAATCAACAGTTCCAACGTGTTGTCTGTGAGTGATTTCATCTACTACTGTACTCATTTATCTTACTCCTTTACTTTCAATAATTCATTAACTTTATCTTCTACTTCATAAGCATTGAGAGGCAATCCCTGAACTTTATTCAATCCGATTGAGTCAATCAAATAGGTTGAGCGAATAATTGTTCTCAAATGTCCCATATTTAACTCGGGTATCAAAATTCTTTTAAAGCTTTTTAGAATTTGCTCCAAATTTTTCGGGAAAGGATTTAAATGTTTTAGATGGCAATATGATACTTTCTTTCCGTCTGAACGTAGTTTGTCAAAAGCATCCTTGATGGCTCCGTAAGTGCCACCCCATCCGAGTATAAGCAAATCACCATGCTGTTCTCCTTCGACAACAGCCAATGGAATATCATTTACGATGTTCTCTATTTTCTTTGCCCTGATGTCAACCATTTTCTGGTGGTTCGCGGGGTCCTGGGTGACTAATCCAGTAATATCCTCTTTTTCAAGTCCACCGATTCTATGCTCTAATCCCTGAGTACCCGGTATAGCCCACAATCTTGCAAGTGTTTGAGGGTCTCTCTTGTAAGGAGCAAATCCTTCGGGATTGGTAACAAATGTAGGATGTATATCAGGGAGTTCGTCCAAATTTGGAATTTTCCATGGGTTTGTACCCTGTGCCAAATATCCGTCTGTGAGTAGTATGACAGGTGTCATATATTTGATTGCAAGTCGCCCCGCTTCGATTGTCATATCAAAACAATCCGAAGCACTTGTTGCCGCAACTATGGGTAGGGGTGCTTCTCCATGCCTCCCGTACATAGCCATAAATAAATCGGATTGCTCTGGTTTTGTTGGTAATCCTGTACTGGGCCCACCTCTTTGGACATCAACAATCACAAGCGGAAGCTCGAGTATTACCGCTAAACCTATTGCCTCGACTTTAAGTGATAATCCGGGTCCGCTTGTCGTCGTTGCAGCAAAAAATCCGCCATACGAAGCACCAATTGCACTGCATACTCCTGCAATCTCATCTTCGGCTTGTAAATGTTTTACCTTATATTCTTTGTATCCCGATATAAAATGCAAAATCTCTGTAGCAGGTGTAATAGGATATGAACCGAGAAACAAAGGCATATTCGCTTTATGTGCTGCAATAACTAATCCGATAGCTACAGCATGATTACCGGTGATATTCCTGTAATAACCGGGCTTCATATCAGAGTGTTTTATTTTAAACTGAGTCTTGAAAATTTCGGATGTATTCGCAAACTCCCATCCCGCTTTTAAAACTCTTTTGTTAGAAGCCAAAATATCGGCTTTTTTTCCAAACTTTCCTTCTAACCATTTTTCTGTATGGTGGAGGGGCCTGTCATAGAGCCAGTATGTCATTCCAAGAGCAAAAATATTCTTTGTCCTGTCAACATACTTGGGAGAAATCTGTGAATCTTTAAGTTCTTCTTTGACTAAACCTGAAATATTAAGTGGAACAACCTGATAATCACTTAATGAATTATCTTCGAGAGGATTTTTCTGATATTTAGCAAGTCTCAGGTTTTTCTCATCAAATCCTGCTGAATTAACTATTATTAATGCTCCCTTTTTTACATGAGGTAAATTAACTTTAAGAGATGAGGCATTCATAGCCACAAGAAGGTCAATTTTGTTGCCGGGAGTATTAATTCTTTTCTGCCCGAATTGAATTTGGTAAGCACTAACACCATAAAGTGTGCCTTCGGGAGCTCTGATTTCCGAGGGATAATCGGGAAACGTGTTGACATCATTTCCAATACTACCTGAAGTATTTGAAAAGAGAGTTCCCACCAGTTGCATACCATCTCCGGAGTCTCCGGCAAACCTAATTACCGCTTCCTCCAAATATTGAACTTGTTTTTCCATTGTACCGGTGGTTTCATTAGTTAATGTTCAGTTAATTAAAAATCAATTAAATTACCATAGAAAGATTTAATTGTCATTGTTCAAATCAATATTTGTATTAATGATGTTCCAAAAGAATTTTATGTAGGGGCAATTCATGAATTGCCCCTACCAGATGAAACGATTTAAAATTTGTATTTTGAAATTGCCTTCATATACTGAGCCCTTTCAAACGAACTTGGGTCAGCATTCTTCAATTGACACATGCTTCCAATCAACTGTTTCACTGATTCATATTCTTTTGATTCGAGCCAATCCAGCATTTGTTTTTCAATTACTTTTATATAATCAATTCCGTTTTTCAATAATATAGAACAAAGCATTGTAACATTAGCACCTGCCAATAACATTTTAATTGCATCGGTTCCGCTGTGGATGCCGCTCGTAGCCGCAAGGTCAGCTTTAATTCTCCCCTTCATTATTGCTATCCAGCGTAAAGGCAGCCTTGCCGAGCTTGCATGGCTAAGGAGTATATTCTGTTTAACTTCAAGATTTTCTAAGTCTATGTCAGGTTGATAAAATCTATTAAATAATACGAGTGCATCTGCACCTGCTATATCGAGTTGATGAGCCATGTTTGCCATATTCGAGAAAAACGGGCTTAATTTAACTGCAATAGGAATTTTTACAGTAGATTTTACACTTTTGAGAATTTCTATATATGTTTGTTCAACATCGTTTCCTGATAATCCAAGTTCTGTCGGTATATAATATATATTTAGCTCGATAGCATTTGCTCCTGCCTCCTGCATTTTTTTTGCGAAATTTACCCAGCCACCTGTTGTTGCGCCATTGATACTTGCAATAACAGGAATTTTCACTGCTTCTTTTGCTTTTCTTATATGATTCAGATATTCATCGGGGGCAAGTCTGTACTCATCCTGCTCGGGGAAAAAGGTCAGTGCTTCGGGAGAAATATCACCCAAGGAAGTGTGGTAAAATAAATCCTTCTGTTCGCTTACTATTTGCTCTTCGAATAAAGAATACAAAACAACAGCACCGGCTCCTGAATCTTCTATTTGCTTAATGTTTCCAATATCTTCTGACAATGGTGAAGCCGACACTACCAAAGGAGAGCGAAGGTTCATCCCCATATATTTGGTTGTTATATCCATATTTGCTCCTTTATTGCTTTTGATTATTCTCTATTATTCTAATCATCCATTATAATTTTCTATCAATCGGAGCAGAAAATTTTCTGCCCCTACATAATTATTTCATTCTACATTCTATATTTTGCATTTTGCATTCTACATTTTGCATTTTGCATTTTGCATTCTACATTTTGCATTTTGCATTCTACATTTTGCATTTTGCATTTTGCATTTTGCATTTTGCATTTTGCATTCTACATTCAAAATATTATTTTTGTTCTCCGTCATATTTTCTATCAGCCAGGTATTGATACATCTTATACCTGTCATTTGCAATATCCTGTGCCATTTGATATAGTTCTTTGGCAACCTCAGGCTTGCTTTTCTTCAGCATACGGAACCTGTTTTCAGAATCCATATATTGAGCAACAGGTATCTTTGGTGCTTTTGAGTCGAGAAGTAATGGATTTTTACCTTCTTTAGCTAAATCAGGATTATACCTGTAAAGAATCCATTGTCCCGAATCAACTGCCATCTTCTGCTGTTGAAGCGGATTCCCCATATCAATTCCATGAGCAATGCAGTGGCTATAAGCAATAATAAGTGAAGGCCCATTATAAGCTTCTGCTTCTATAAAAGCCTTCAAGGCCTGGTCATCTTTTGCACCCATAGCAACGACAGCTACGTAAACGGAACCGTAAGACATTGCCATCATTCCAAGGTCCTTCTTGCCTGTTGCCTTGCCACCGGCTGAGAACTTCGCAACTGCACTTATGGGTGTAGCCTTAGATGTCTGGCCACCGGTATTCGAATAGACTTCAGTATCGAGTACAAGTATATTAACATTCTTACCTGTGGCGATAACATGGTCTAACCCGCCATAGCCGATATCATAAGCCCAGCCGTCACCACCGATAACCCAGACGCTTTTCTTCACAAGATAATCAACGACGGTAAGCAATCTGCGGGCTTCATACAAGTCAATTTCACGAAGTTTCTCTTTGAGTAGAGCTACCCTCTTTCTTTGTTCGAGTATATCAGGTTCTTCAATTTGTTTTGCATTAATAATGTCATTTATAAAATCATCACCGAGTTTGTCTTTTAATTTCAGCAACAATCCTATTGCAATCTCATTTTGTTTGTCTATAGCTAATCTGAAACCTAAGCCAAATTCAGCATTGTCTTCGAACAATGAGTTTGACCAGGTAGGGCCTCTGCCATCTCTATTCATCGTCCAGGGCGTTGTAGGCAGATTACCTCCATAAATTGATGAACATCCGGTAGCATTTGCAATAATAGCCCTGTCACCAAATAATTGTGATACAAGTTTAACGTAAGGTGTTTCACCGCATCCTGCACATGCACCTGAAAATTCAAACAATGGCTGTTGGATTTGCTGCTGCCTCACAGTATTCACTTTAAGTATATTCCTGTCTGTTTCGGGCAGTCTCAGGAAATAATCCCAATTCTTAGCTTCCTGTTCCCGAAGTGGAATCTGTGGTGCCAGGTTCAACGCCTTTAGACTTGTATTAGTCTTGTTCTTTACCGGGCAAACCTCGACACAAACACCACAACCAGTGCAGTCTTCAGGTGCTATTTGTATAGAGTATTTCATACCGGCAAATTCCTTATCCTTAGCATCCACGGCTTTGAATGTCTCAGGAACATTAACGAGTTCCTCGGGGTCGAAAACCTTGATTCTTATTGAAGCATGCGGACACACCATCGGGCATTTCCCGCACTGGATACAAATATGTTCATCCCAGACAGGAATTTCTAAAGCAATATTTCTTTTCTCCCATTGAGTAGTTGCCGTTGGATAAGTACCGTCCACAGGAAACTTACTGACAGGTATATCGTCTCCCCTGCCGGCAATAATTTCACCGAGAACGTCCCTTACAAATTCGGGAGCTTCGGATGGGACAGCTTCACGTATATCATATTTAGCTGTAATTTTCCCCGGATTAGGAATTTCAAAAAGATTATCGAGAGTATTATCCACGGCTTTGAGATTCATATTGACAATTTCATCGCCCTTTTTACCATATGTATTCCTGATAGAATCCTTGATGGCTTCAATAGCATGTTCTTTTGGTAAAACACCGGAAATAGCAAAGAAGCATACTTGCATAACAGTATTAATACGGCGTCCCATACCGCTTGCTTCTGCTACACTTTGGGCATCAATAGAATATAATTTTACTTTTTTATCAATTATATGTTTTTGTGTTTTCTTTGGAAGATTATCCCACACTTCTTCTTTTTTCCAGGGGGCATTTATCAGGAAAGTGCCGTCATTACTTATATTTTTAAGCATGTCATACTTTTCAATAAAAACAGTTTGATGGCATGCAATAAAATTAGCTTTTCCAATCAAATATGATGAACGGATTGGCCTTGGGCCAAAACGCAAATGTGAAGCCGTTAATGTTCCTGCTTTCCGTGAATCGTAAACATAATAACCCTGAGCGTAATAATCGGTATTTTCACCGATGATTTTGATTGAGTTTTTATTTGCACCGACTGTACCATCGGAGCCTAATCCATAGAACATAGCACGGATTACATCCGGAGGTTCAATGTCAAAATCCGGGTCAAAGTCGAGACTGGTATGAGTAACATCATCATTGATACCAATAGTAAAATGATTCTTTGGCTTCTTTGATTTCAAGTTGTCAAAAACAGCTTTGACCATCGAAGGTGTAAATTCTTTGGATGATAAACCATACCTGCCTCCAACAACTATTGGCATAGATTTTATTTTGCCATATCCTTCTGCTAAGCCTTCATGCAGAGCATTAATAATATCAGTATATAAAGGTTCTCCCACAGCTCCGGGTTCTTTCGTCCTGTCAAGTACTCCAATAACTTTAACCGATGCAGGAATAGCTTCAAGAAATCTTTTTATATCAAAGGGCCTGTAAATTCTTACTTTTATAAGCCCGACTTTTTCACCTTTAGCATTAAGATATTCTACGGTTTCCTGTGCTGTTTCAGCACCTGAGCCCATAAGTATAATAATATGTTCGGCATCAGGAGAACCTACATAGTCAAAAAGATGATATTGCCTGCCGATTATACCTGCGAATTTATCCATAACTTTTTGGATAATATCCGGTGCAGCATTATAGAAGGTATTAATCGTCTCGCGGTTCTGGAAAAATACATCTGGGTTCTGTGCTGTTCCCCTTAAAACAGGATGGTCCGGCGTTAAAGCTCTTTTCCTATGAAGTTCTACTAAATCGTCATTTATCATCTGTTTCATTTGTTCGTCAGGTACAATCTCAATTTTTGATTCTTCGTGAGATGTGCGGAAGCCATCGAAAAAGTGCATGAACGGGAGTCTCGATTCAAGCGAGGAGGCCTGAGCAATGATACCTAAATCTATCACTTCCTGCACCGAACCTGAACAAATCATGGCAAAGCCGGTTGTCCTGGCAGCCATCACATCACTATGGTCTCCGAATATTGAAAGAGCATGAGTTGCAAGTGCTCTTGCACTAATATTAAAAACGGTAGGGGTTAACTCTCCTGCTATTTTAAACATATTTGGTAATTTTAATAATAAGCCTTGTGAAGCAGTAAAAGTAGTCGTTAATGCTCCTGCCTGCAATGAACCGTGAAGAGCACCTGCAGCACCGCCTTCGCTCTGCATCTCGATTACTGTCGGGACATTTCCCCATAAATTTTTAATACCTTTCGATGACCATTCATCAGCCCATTCCCCCATGTTTGAGGATGGAGTGATTGGATAAATAGCACACACTTCATTCATGCGGTACATCACATAAGCGGCGGCTTCATTTCCATCAATGGTAACAAAAACCTTATCTTTCATTTAATTCTCCTAATCATAAAACTGTATTAATTTTCTTATATATGTATTAAAGATTTAATCACACATAATAAGATTACAAATTTACAAAAGAAACACTAATATTACAGTCCGAGAACGAAAAATTTGCCAAATTTACACTTCTGTAACCACAACTAATATAAAGATTTAATTTAGTTTTAGCTAATAAAAAGACTTGTAATATTCTAATCCGAATTATTTTATGGAAGGGTGAATTTATTGTAGAGACAGAACTTAGTTCTGTCTCTACGGTTTATGAGTAAATTATCAATTCTCAGTCAAAATCTCAGCATCATATAAAGTTTCTAATTGAAGTTTATGTTTTGATTCTTCAGATGCAAGTCTTAAAAATAAATTCTTAGTATCGGTATCCGTAAATTCATTAGCCAAATCAGTATATAATTTAGCTGCTGCCTTCTCTCTTTTCATAGCCAGAACAATAGCATCCTGGTATGTCATACCATCATTAACTTCCGGTGTTTCCATGTAATCGCTGATTTTCAAGTCGGGTATATTTGGTATCTCAGGATTACTCCAGCCTTCATTTTTAAAATTCTCAAGTGTTTTGGCGTGACCCAGTTCCATTTTCTCGAGTTCAAGAAAAAGAAAAATATTAGAATCGTACTTAGTTTTATTTGCCATATCTTTATAAAATTGAGCCGCTTCGAGTTCTCTTGCTATTGCAAATTTAATTACATCATTAAATGTTTCTTTATTCATAATTACCTCATATCTTCAAATTCATTTAACATTTATTTCAAAAATAATAATATTACTCTAATCATTGAAATAATCTTTAAATGGTATTACTAAAATATATACATTTTCTTATCACTCTTCGATAAACTCAGAGTGACAATACTGAATGTCATACTGAGCCTGTCGAAGTATGACTTTAATATGATTATACTTCATTTTGAATGGTTTGTGTACCAATTTAGTAATACCCTTTAAATTTACTTAACTATACCAATATATAAATAAACAATACCAAAAGTCATTTTATAAGATTTACTCTCAGTAAATACATTTGCTTCGCTCATTAATTCCAAAAAATTTTCTCCATAAGGAAATTTCGAAATAGTGTCCACAAGATAATGATATGAACTTATATCATAAGAGATTAACTTACCAATTAAAGGTATAATGAACTTTGAATATAATTTATAAAAAAATTTGAAAATACCCGTAGGTGTGCCGAACTCAAGTACTACAACTTTTCCTTCCTGATTAACAACACGAGCCATTTCCTTTAAACAAGTGATTATATCGTCCACATTTCTTATACCAAAAGCAATTGATGCTCTGTCGAACCTATTATTTTCATAAGGTAAATTCAAAGCATCATCATTTATAAATTCAACGTTAATTCCTTTTTGC
The DNA here is from genome assembly GCA_001804705.1 of Ignavibacteria bacterium RIFOXYC2_FULL_35_21. Classification (GTDB taxonomy): domain Bacteria; phylum Bacteroidota; class Ignavibacteria; order Kapaibacteriales; family UBA2268; genus XYC2-FULL-35-21. The sequence goes on along the minus strand of MHAY01000038.1, from coordinate 64,177 downwards.
TCTGCTTTTATTCTCGCTAATTCGAGCATTCCTTCACTGAAATCAACTCCAATTACATTTCCATCCTTGCCCACTGCTTTTTTAAATTCAAAAGCCAAATCACCGGTACCACAGGCTATGTCTAATATTCTCATTCCTTCTTTCACTTCTGCTAATCTTACAGTGTTTTTTCGCCATCTTCTGTGAATACCGAAGGACAAAACGTCGTTGATTAAATCATATTTCCTGGCTATAACCGAAAACATATTTTTTATTTCTTCACTCATCTTTTTTCCCGCAAGCTAAATACATAAGTAAAACAGGAGAACCTATAATCAATGCCGAAAATATTATTATCATCCTATAATGAAATTTCATTTTTCTTCTTGTGCTGTCAAAATACATCCACATAATTGCAATAATTGAAAACACAATCAAGTCGGCAAAAATAACTAATGAAAACATATTGCTCAATATACTGTAATAAAATATTCGGATATCATTAAATATATTTGGGCTGCTTGATAACCATATAATTAAAGCTACTGCATCAAAAATTAATATTGCTATTGATAATACAAATAAAGGAAGTTTGTTTACTTTCATCTTTTTAACTCCTGACTTTTAATATATAATTTGAACAATTCATTTGCCAAATATCACCAATGTTCAGAAATTGTTAATAACTCACTAACTCTTCGTTAATGCCAAAATTATTTAATTTTGTAATTTGAAAAAATTTATTAACTGATTTTTTGAAAATATTTAATGTGTCTGTAATGGCTCTTGAAGTTACTTTTTCCGATAAAACATTTGACAATAAAAGAAGGAAACCCGAAGAATTTTCTGAAATAGCTCTCGAAATTCGAAGGGATATAATCAAAAGTCTATATTTAGCAAAATCCGGCCATAGCGGTGGGACATTAGGAACATCCGACATATTCTCCGTTTTATTTTTCGGTGGAGTAATGAAGTATAATCCCAAGAAGCCGGATTGGAACGAAAGAGACAGATTTGTATTAAGTGCCGGGCATTTGTGTCCTGTTTTATACTCTACACTTGCAAGAGCAGGATATTATTCAACCGAAGAACTATACCGTTTACGCAAATACGGAAGCAGGCTACAGGGGCATCCCGGATTTGATATGAAACTACCCGGTATCGAAAGCTCGACGGGTTCGCTCGGACAGGGAATTTCCATTGCGGTTGGTATGGCAATGTCCGATAAGCTTGTTGACAAAAATAACCGAAGAGTATTTGCCTTAACAGGCGACGGAGAAGTCGAGGAAGGGGTAGTATGGGAAGCGGCAATGGCAGCCGGTAATTATAAACTCGATAATCTCTGCTGGATACTCGATAACAATGACTGCCAGATTGACGGAAGGGTAAAAGATGTAATGAGTATTTATCCCGTTGATAAAAAATTTGAAGCATTCAGGTTCGATGTGATTAATATTGACGGGCATAATTACACTGAAATAATAAATGCTTTTAATAAATTTATTTCAAATAATGAATCGAAAATCGGAAAACCGACAGTCATTATTGCCAAAACAATAATGGGCAAGGGAGTCTCCTTCATGGAAGACAAATATATTTGGCACGGCAATCCGCCTAATGAAGAACAAGCTAAAATCGCACTTGAAGAATTGATGTGATTACAATAAGGATGAAAAAATGAAGTTGATAATTTTTATTTTATTCCTGATTTTTACTTTGTTTCTTGCTGGAACTTCTAATTCTTTTTCTTTAGGTTCTCAAAAAAAATCAAACAAAGAAAAATCAATAAAAAAATCAATAAAGAAAAAAAATATAAAAAAAGCGACAAAATGTTCAATCAATATACAAACAAAAATTCCATTCAAAGTTGAAGAATTGCTTAAATTTTTTCCTGATTCTGTTTTGAATGCGGTAGCATCGCCACCTTCTTCCGGTAGAAGAAATGGGAAATTAAATCAAATCATATCCTGTTCTGTTGAATATCAGTTATCGAGAACTACTTTCTTTACAATTACCCTGACTGATTATGGCTCTTATGATAATATTTCATCTGACGAACTGAGTGATTTTATTACTATTCCCAAGGAATTTGGTAAAACAACGGTCAAATATAATCTACCCTGTGGCGAAGGTTACAATATGTGGCACGACAAATCAAACAGCGGAGCAATAAGCTTCTTATATTGTTATAGATTTATATTAAAATTTGAAATTTCGAGTTGGAATAATACATTACCTGAATTTGAAGAATTTGTCAAATTTTTTGACTTGAATAAATTGATTGACGTAGCGAAGAAAAAGATAGAAACAGAAAGTAAACAAAATTAAAGTCTCACTGAATTAATGACTACTGGTGATGCGATGGAAAATAAAAAATTATAAATTAGATTTGTTCTTTAAATACTTTTTGAATAGCCACTATCTTCAGATAGTGGAGGTTTATAGCCATAAATTTCCGACGTAGAGACAGGTCTCAGACCTGTCTCTACAGAGTTCAATCCCTATTTGTGAGAATGAACTATCACCACTACTTAAAAGTAGTGGCTATTCATTTATTTATTATCAAATGGACTTTATATTATATGAACGAAATAAAACTTCTCGGAAAAAAACCTACACGCCATGGATTCGGCGAAGGGCTTGTTGTGCTTGGTGAAAAATATGATAACGTGATTGTTCTTGGCGGAGACATTACAGGCTCTGTGATGACATCCTATTTCCAGGAACGTTTTCCTGAAAGATTTTTCTCGATAGGTGTCGCCGAGCAAAATGCAACAACAATTGCCGCGGGTTTTGCCTTATCCGGAAAAATAGCTTTCTTTGCAAGTTATAGTGCATTCTCTGCTTTCCGAAATGCCGACCAGCTAAGAATATCCATAGCATATAATGATGTAAATGTTAAAATCGGCGGCGGTCATTCAGGTATTACAGTTGGTCCCGACGGTGCTACACATCAGGCTTTGGAGGAAATTTCTTTTGTTCGTACTCTTCCGAATATGACTCTTGTTGTACCTTGCGATTATCTCGAAACGAAAAAAGCTACAATTGCAATCGGTGAAAAATTCGGTCCCTGCTTCATCAGGTTCGGCAGGTCGGCAGTTCCTATGTTTACTACAGATGAAACTCCATTTGAAATAGGTAAAGCTAATATCCTGAGAGAAGGAAAAGATGTAGCTATCGTTGCATGCGGATTATTGGTATGGGAAGCATTACTCGCCGCAGAAGAACTAAGTAAAAAAGGAATCAATGCACGTGTAATTAACAATCATACAATCAAGCCGATTGACGTTGAAACATTAGTCAATGCGGCAAGGGATTGCGGATGTATCGTTACTGCCGAAGAACACCAGGTTCATGGAGGCTTGGGTGGTGCAGTCGCAGAAGTTATTGTGAAGAATTATCCTGTCCCTATGGAATTTGTTGGTGTGAGGGATAAATTCGGTTGCAGCGGCGAACCGGAAGAGTTAATGGTAAAATTCGGATTGACATGGAAAGAGATTTATGCTTCAGCCCTGAAAGCCATTGAACGCAAGGACAAAGGATTCATCGGATTGAGACAGGTTAAGGATGTAGAAGACTACAAGGAATAATTTTGAATTTGAAATTTAAAATTTAAAATAAATTTTTTTATTCTAAATTTGCAAAAATTATCAATTATCAATTTTTTCAAAATATTAAATCCTCTGAAACGTAAATTTTATTATGAGGAAAAATAATAAAAATAACGTCAAATTTGTAACAAAGGATGAAGCAATAAAGAATGAAATTAAACAACTGATTTCAAAGATTGAGCCTGGTTCCGAAGTATATCTTTTTGGTTCGAGAGCAAGAGGTACAAACAAAAGAAATTCGGATTGGGATTTGCTCATTTTGCTTGACGGAAAAGTTGACTGGCCTCGAAAAGAAAGACTCAACAATGAATTATATGAAATTGAATTAAACAAAGGAATAATCTTTAATACAATAATCAGAAACAAAGATTTTTGGCAAAAAGACAAATTAATACGACAAACACCTTTCCATATAAATGTCCAACAGGAAAGAGTAGCATTATAGTATGAAATCCCCAAAAGAACTAATAAAATACAGGATGGAAAAAGCATGGGGAACCTACGAAGATGCTAAGAATTTATGGAGGAAAGATAATTGCAAAACAAAAATTAATCTCATATATGTTTTGCTGTAGGTTTAACAAATTTCTGGAGATATGGTTTTTCAATTACTGTTTGTTTACTTTATTATCCGTTCTATAAGTTCATTGCTCATTTTGACTGCTAATTCTTGATTTGTTTTAGCAATTTCTATGACTTTTTCTGCTTCTTCCTGCCGAATCAAAGCAAATTGATTTAAGTTAGGACAAAAACAATCATTTAGGTCACCAGGTTCTAATTTATCTAAATTTTCTCCATAAACTCTTTTATTTAATTTAATAATTGCTTGTCCTATATCACTTAAAAAATAAACAAATAATTTATCAATCTCATTTCCACCAAATAAAAAATTAGGATAAAAAGAATGAAAACAGGTGAAATTAATTGCAGTTGAATAATTTCTTATTACTTTTAGATGCCCCCGACTAAATACACCAAATAAAATTGGTGCTGGCTTTCTATTCTCGATCCTATACCAAGGATTTCTCGTTTTAGTTAAATAACGAGTATTCACTCCTCGTTTCACTCCTAATTTCAAATAATCAATAATTGATTGTTCATTATGGTCTTTAATATCTAAACAATAAACAGGCTTATTATTATTGTATAGGACATGAAAATAATCCTCAGTAAATACTGGATTTTTTAGCTGCGAACTTTTTGTTATACATTTACAAATATTATTATTACTTATTTTGTATTTTATTAAATCAGACTTGGTTAATGCAAAAAAATCGTTTGCCCCTGTTGCAATACCTCGTTTAAATGAACCATAAAGACTAACTTTAGTAAAACCTTCTGGAATTTTCTGTTCTGAAAAAAACGATAAAAATATAGGTGACCATTTTTTATTAAAGGGGAGATTATTTATCTTAATCTCAAAGTAATTTAAATTATCAACATCATGTTTATTATTAATCTCCTCTTCTGATTTAACAAGTGTAATTTTTATATTTTCATTTTTATCATCATTTGAACAAAGAAGGATGCAGACAGTAGTTGTAGCATCAGGAAATATTTCTTTTTCGTTTTCAAAAATTATTATGTGTTTCAGGAGGTGGTTTTCAAGTAAACTTTTCTTAATTTCTTTGCCATAACCAGTATTAAAGAATTCGAGTGGCATTATATATGCTAGTTTTCCATTTTTATTGAGTTCACTTAATGATTTGACCAAAAAGACAGATGCTATATTTGAATATCCTACAAGCTTTTTCCCAATTTTTTGTTCAATAATTGGTAATACATTATGGCGATTTAAGAACTTTTGAAATCTCATATATGGAGGATTACAGATTATTCCATCAAATTTACCTATATCGGATTCTAAATAATCGTTGTTTAATAATGTTATATTTTTATTACTGTTATAATCAATGTAGGTCAAGATTTTGCTATCAATTTCGTATCCAATAAATTTCGAATAATTTAAAGAATTTATCTTTTTTATTTCATCATAAAAAATGCCGAGACCGAATGCAGGGTCTAATATTGTTTGAGGATTATGTTTCATAATCCAATTTGCCATTATTCGTGCAACATTGGGGGGAGTAAAATACTGACCATAGTCTTTTCTATGATTTAATGGTATTTCATCAATGTATGTAGATTCATGCATTTATAATGTCCCTTATGAATATTTCATGATCAAGGTAACCTTTACCACCAACAAATTTAACATAAAATAAGAGACGTCCTCTTTCTAATTCTTTCATCACAGAATTATGTACAGGCATGTCAATTCTACCAAGTACTTCTTTACCAATTTGAACATTAATCTTTATGGTAGTCTTTCCCTGATTTTTTACATCTTGTTCAATCGAAAAATTATTGTCTTCATTGTTATCATTTGAAACAAATGTTAGTATATCTTTAAAGGATATTACATACGCCTTATCGAAAAAGACCTGCAGATAGAAATGTTTAACATTAAAATTCTTTATCCATCTATTAACTAGTGCAATGTCTTCCATTTTTGGTGTAATACTTAAGTAATCACGTTTATGTAATACCTTAATATTTTCCTTCAGTTCTTTCAATAGCATCGTTAAGTCTCTTAATTCTTGTGTTAAAGACCAAGAAGGACACCGAAAGTCCAGATTTCTGAAGGTCTCATCTGTAGCATTCGAAATTAAATTAAAAATAGATTCGTTTTTTCGCAACAACAAGTCACCAAGTTCACTTCTTATTATTGCGTCACGAATTTCTGAACATTTTTGAATTGCCTGTTGTTGTCGATCTCGCATAAATGCAGAAAACTTTTCAGATAGAAATGAACTTGACCTTACTTCCAATGCAGCAACTGCTTTTCTGACATATTCATCATTTTCAATATCAACATTTTTATCAGGAAAATCGCTTATTTTAAAAATAAGAATATCTGGTCTTTTTCCTATTGCATTAAGTTCTCGTTGATATTCTTGATAAAACTCAGTGAATCCATCCTCACCTGCCGCCAAAGATTCGGAACGTCCGTATTTTATCGCAAAATAGTCTCTTGAAAATTCATTTATTGCCCTAAACACTATTTGCTCAGCCCAGTCTCCTTGTTCTTTGTTTGTGAGAAATTCAGAATTGGCCATCGTTGGTGGACGTCCAGTTATTATAATGTCTATGTCGATATCCAATGGGGATTCTTCGATTAATCTCTGAATTTCATCTTTATACATATTTTCACCCTACCAATATGTTTAGCATTTTTATTCTTATAGTTTTTTGATTAAAATAAAGAACAATTTATTAAATTAAGAAAAAATTGCTAAATCAATATTATTCACTAAAAAGTAAAAATACCGAAAATGTTACACCCAAAATAAAATTTATTTTTCAATAATAACAAATAATATTGATATTAATCCAAATCTTATTAATTTAATATGTTCATTTTGTACTCTTTTTTATATAAGAAATGAGAACAATTCTTATGAAATATCTTGGAATGATTATTCTTATGGTTGCACTATCCAACACATTCTGCCAGGACAGCCCCGACTTAAGCAAAGTAACGCACCGTCCGCCGACCGTGGCGGGGGCTTTTTATCCTGCCAATGCTGACACTATTAAAAAGTGGATTAACGAATATCTCTCGCCGGATGAGCCGCTCGAAATCAAGGGAGATATTATCGGGCTTGTTGTTCCCCATGCCGGGTATGTTTACAGCGGCTGGGTTGCAGGCAAAGCATACCGTGAACTGAAAGACAGAAAATATGATGCTGTGATTGTCATTTCTCCGAGCCACACAAAAGCATTTCGAGGTGCTTCGGTTTTCAAAGGCGATGCTTATGTTACGCCCCTCGGAATAGCAAAAGTTGACCTTGAATTGTCGAAGGAAATAGCGATTGTTTTTCCTGATGTTAAATTTTCAATGGACGGACATAGCTGGACTGAAGGCAGGTCTGAACACGCACTCGAGGTGCAGATACCTTTTCTGCAGATTGTACAATCAGGCACACCGATTGTACCGATTGTTATGGGTACACAGGATTTCGAGACAACGGATGAATTAGTGAAAGCGATTGTGAAGTCAGTGAAAAAGCTGAACCGGAAAGTATTGCTTGTAGCAAGTTCCGATTTATCTCATTTTCACAATCAAAAGCAGGCTGAAAAAATTGATTCGCCGCTTGTTGAAGCATTCTCTAAATTGGATTACTTCAAAATGGCAATGAATTTGTACCAGGATAAGTGGGAAGCCTGCGGCGGAGCGCCGATAACAGTTGTTATGAGTGTGGCAGAGCAGTTGGGTGCTAATTCTGCACATTCATTTCTTTATGCCACATCCGCAACTTCTCCTTACACGGCAACTGATTCATCCAGAGTGGTGGGCTATTTCAGCGGTGCATTGTATAATGACAACAGCGGACAATTGAAAATACTTCCCGAATTGAATGAAAAAGACAAAAAAGTAATAATGGATTATGCGAAGAAGTCTGTCAGGTCAACCGTTCTAAATACTTCGATTGATATTGATGAGAAACAATTCTCAGACAGGCTGAACGATGAATATGCAGCTTTTGTTACTTTGAAAGAAGAAGGTATGCTCCGCGGGTGTATGGGACAGACATTTACGACATCATCTTTGCTTAATTCTGTGATTGAAGCGGGAAGGCTTGCCGCAAGCCGTGACCCGAGGTTCAGCCCTGTTAGTGAAAAAGAACTCGACAAGCTTGAATATGAAGTAACAATTCTGTCGAGAATGAAAAAAATTCTAAATCCTGAAGAAATTGAAATCGGAAGAGATGGAGTTTATCTTAGGATGGAAAATTCGGGAGCATTATTTCTTCCCCAGGTTGCACCCGAGCAAAAGTGGAACAGGACAGAGCTTCTCGAGAATCTTTGCAGGAAGGCTCGCTTGCCGATGGATGCCTATAAATCAACAAAAGCCGAGTTATACGTCTTTCAGGCAATGATAATTGATTAGTTAGGAGAAATAATAATCAGGGTGGATAAAGGAACAAAAAAAAATACTGCTATTACAAAGAAAAAGAAAATAAAAATAACCGAACCAATCGTTAAACAAATTGGTCGAATTGCCGACCAGTTGGGCGCTGAGCTATACATTGTCGGCGGCTATGTCCGTGATTCTTTTCTTAAAAGGGAAAGAATTGATTTCGACTTTACAGTTGTCGGCGATTCAATTGAGTTTGCTGAATCAGTTGCAAAAAAATTTAAATCGAAAGCTGTAATTTATCAGAAATTCAGGACTGCACTCGTTCCGCTTGGTGAGCATAAAATCGAATTTGTCGGAACACGTAAAGAAGAATACAAGCCAAATTCCAGAAAACCTATAGTAACCGAAGGCACACTCGATGATGATTTAAGAAGAAGGGATTTTACAATCAATGCAATGGCGGCAAGTGTCAACGAAAAATCTTATGGTTCTCTGATTGATTTATTCAATGGAATTTCTGATTTAAACGACAAAATACTAAGAACTCCGCTTGATGCGGAAATCACCTTTTCCGACGACCCATTGAGAATGATGAGGGCGGCACGTTTTGCCTCACAGCTTGGTTTTAACATTCACCCCGATACTTTAAAAGGTATATCAACAACTGCAGAAAGAATAAAAATTATATCGCAGGAAAGAATAACTGATGAGTTCATGAAAATTATCTCATCGGATAATCCTGGTACAGGTTTAAAAATCCTGAATGACACCGGTATTCTGAAAATCATATTCCCGGAACTTCACAGGTTGAATGGCATTGAATTTATTAAAGAAGAAGATAAGGTTTACGGACATAAAGATGTATTTCTACATTCATTACAGGTACTCGGTAATATCTGTGAAGTAACCAAAAATCCTTGGCTACGCTTTGCCGCACTGACACATGATATTGCAAAATCAGTAACAAAAAAATATATACCCGGAACAGGATGGACATTCCACGGGCATGAAGAACTTGGTGCAAGGAGAATGACACAGATTTTCAGAAGAATGAAACTCCCAATGGAGCATTTACCTTATGTCGAAAAGCTTGTTCGGTTACATCAAAGGCCTATGGTTCTTGTTGATGATGGTGTTACAGATTCTGCTGTAAGGCGTTTAGCTTTTCAGGCTGGTGAAGTTCTCGAAGATTTGTTTGTACTTTGCAAGGCTGATATTACTACAAAAAATCCCTTACTATCAGCAAAATACTTGAAGAATTATGTTCAAGTTGCAAAAAAAGTTCTCGATGTTCAGGAGAAAGATAAATTAAGAGAATTTCAGTCTCCCGTTCGTGGAGAAGAAATAATGGTGTTATGTAAATTACTACCATCACCTGCTGTTGGTTTTATCAAATCTGCTATTGAAGAAGCTATTCTCGATGGATTAATACCAAACGAATATGAAGCGGCTAAAGAATATTTTTTAAACCATAAAGATGAATGGTTAAAAGTAGCGGAAGGTTCTAAATCTTCCCCAATAAAAAATTAGTTAAAAAGTAGGGGAAGGTTCCTAACCTTCACCCAAAAAACGTGAATTGAATAGGAGAGAGGATTGATATGATTGAAATAATAGGCCTGCATAAATCTTTTGGCCAAAAGCCTGTATTGAATGGTGTAAACCTGACTATACCAACCGGTGAATCCAAGTGTATTATCGGAAAATCAGGTTGCGGAAAAAGTGTTTTAATTAAACATATTGTTGGCTTGCTTGCCCCTGATAAAGGCAAAGTTCTTGTTGATGGGCAGAATATTGAAGAATTATCCAAAGTGGATTTATTCGGTTTCAGGCAGAAAATCGGATTCGTTTTCCAGGGCTCTGCCCTTTTTGATTCATACAATGTTTTTGAGAACATTGTTGTGGGATTATACGAACATGGCTTGAGAAATATGAAAGACCTTGAAGAAGAAGCTATCAGGGTAATTTCATCAGTAGGATTGCTTCCCGAAAGGGGCGAACCGGAAACATCGGAATTTAAAAAAGAATGGCAAATACTAAAGAATAAGAAACCATCCGACCTTTCTGGTGGTATGAGGAAAAGAGTCGGGGTTGCTCGTGCTTTGGTTGGAAATCCTTCTTATATTTTATATGACGAACCTACGACAGGACTTGACCCCGTTACATCAGAACAGATTGATAAACTTATAGCAGAACTCACAAAAAAAATGAATGTTACTTCATTAATAATCACACATGATATGTTCTCTGTATTGAGAATTGCACATACCGTTGCCATGTTGGATGAGGGAAGAGTTCATTTCGATGGTACACCCGATGAGTTTTATAAATCTGATGACCCTGTTACAAAGGAGTTTTTAGAAAGATATATGAAAAATTAATGAGATAATTATAATGTAAGGACAGAACATTGTTGGCCCCTGCAATTTTAACATTTTGCCTCTGTCATTTCAGCACACACAGCCATTTCGAAATTGTTCTAGTTGGTGTTTTTAAAGTAATTAAATAAAATCCTGATGACACATTTTTTAAATTTATTATTTTAGCGAATCTACCCTGCTTAAAATAATCACTAATAAAAGTTTCAACCTTTATGCCATTCACATTGAATAATGAAAGTTCAATAAATGATTCTTCGATTAAAGAAAACTCCAACTTACTTTCATCTCTAGCAGGATTTTCAGATACAATTTTTAGTGATAGTGGAATATTAGTGTTTACAAGCCTTGGCCCGCCTTCATTGCAATACCCTTTTAATCTGAATATACCATCTTTAACAGCAATCGGAATATCAGCATCGATTCCTTTTACATCAAATAAGGATAAATTCGATACCGTATCATTTCCTAAAATCACCCGGAATTTCATTGAAGCTAATGTTGAATCTCCATCTAAAGGTAGCGGCATCAACAATGATATTATTCTTTCTCCATCATTAACAATCCCACGAGATGTAACGGAAACCGGATAGAGTAAAGAATAGTTCATATTCAAATCACCTGAGAATCCTGTTAAACTAGAATACTCAAGGTCATGTTTGCCCGATAAAAAGATTTTAACATCAATGGTATCTCCAATAGAACCTTCACAATCAGCTACTGTAATTGTCGCTGATGAATTAAAAGAATAAGAAAATAAATCAGACATGGAGGAACAGCCGTTTGAATCGGTTATTTCAACAAAATATATTCCATTCTTTGGTGGTATTACGTACCGCTTCGTCTCCCCATTCATAAGCATACTATCAACGTACCATTGATACTTTGAAGAAGAACTTGAAAATAATGTGTCATTTCTGCCTGCTATTACAGGCTTTGCAGGTAATTGATTAACATGAATATATATACTTGAATAAGCGGTATCCTGTGGAATATTTGAGTCTATTAACCTAAGTGTATAAGTCCTCGATGTACTCGGTTGCACCTCTAGCACAGAATCAACCGATGAATCGATGATATTTAATTTCGGTGTCCATGAATATGTAAATGGCTTGATTCCTCCCTTGATAATTTTTTCTATCCCCAAATTCACACTTTCCCCGGCACAGACAGTATCATCACTGCTTTTAAGTTGAAATACAATCTCTTCGGGAAAATTCAAAGCCTTCTTCAGCAGTGCTAATCCCCCTCTCAGTGTGCCAATCCAGCCATATCCATTCTCATCGACAGCAATGCCCGTAACATAATCGTCCGGCAATCCAGAATTTTTAGAATTGAACTGCATCCATCCCTTATCGTTAAAAAATGCCATTCCACCGTTCGCTGTTCCTACCCATTTATTACCAATGCTGTCAATAGTAATACACACGACATGGTTATCCGGCAATCTCGAATTTGTTGTATTATAAACAGTCCATACTGAACTGTCTAATTTGGCAACTCCACCTCCAAAAGTGCCAATCCATTTATTATTATTTTCATCTACAACAATTGATTGGATTTCATCTACAGGCAAACCCGAGTTAAGCGAGTTAAACACCGTCCAGTCAATACCGTCATACTTTATCAATCCCCCAAACCATGTCCCTATCCAGATATTATCAGTCGAATCAACAGCTATAGCCTGAATCCAGTCATCAGTCAAACCCGAATTTGATGTATTATATAATGTCCAATTGCTCCCGTCATATTTCACCAATCCCATCCCTGTTGTACCTATCCACTTATTACCAATTCTGTCAACCAAAATCGCCTGCACCTCGTCATCCGGCAGAGGGGAGTTTGAAGTATTATAAACAAACCAACTATTTCCGGCAAATTTTGCAAAACCTCCTCCATACGTCCCAATCCATTTAGCATCAGAATCATCAATCGTCAATACCTGAACATCATTATCCGGAATCCCCGAATTTGTTTTGTTATACACTTCCCAGTTTGTTCCGTCGAACTTTGCAAGTCCGCCAATTCTCGTTGAAATCCATTTATTCCGGGATTTGTCAATATTCACTTTAATCACAACATTATTCGGTAATCCCGAATTACCTGTCGTATAATTTGTCCATTTTACATCATCAAACTTTGTAACACCACCCGTCATCGTCCCAATCCATTTACAATCATTTCTGTCAATACATATCGAAGTGATATTATTATCTTTCAGGCTTGAATTAAAAGTCTGATACACAACCCACCACATACCATTATACTTCGCCATTCCTCCGTTTGCCGTACCTACCCATACATCACCCCTTTTGTCAACATTCACCGTATTAACAAAATCATCAGGTATCCCCGTCCTATCCATGTCATATACATACCACATTGTGCCGGTGTATTTAACCAATCCCGAACCCCAAGTGCCTATCCACACATTATCATACAAATCAACACACACGCACTTAACAAAATTATTGGACATTCCCGATGTCCCAACCTTATAAACCAACCAATTCGTCCCATTATACCTCACAACGCCATTGTACTTCGTCCCTATCCACTTATTCCCATACCCGTCAACCGCAATCGAAGTAATGTCATTATCCGGCAGTCCCGAATTACCTGTATTAAAAACATTCCAGCTCGTCCCGTCAAACCTCACCAAACCCCTGTACCATGTTCCTATCCATATCACCCCCCCACTGTCAACCAAAATCGCTTGCACATAATCATCAGGCAGTCCCGAATTTTTTGTATCGTATATTTTCCAATCCTTTCCGTCAAAACTTCCCAATCCTCCTCCCCAAATACCTATCCATAAAACACCCCCCGAATCCACAGCCAAGCACTTCACCTCATTATGCACCAATCCCGAATTCGCATGATTATAATAAGTAATTTCACCGGTAAGTTTGTTAATCCTCGCAACTCCGCAGCCTCCAGTCCAGATATATGTTCCGTCATCAACAACGGCATTAACATAATTTGATGTTAAGTTCTCCCAATCAGGATACTGACATAAGCAATCTGTAATAGTAGCTAATATAATAGCAATGAGAAATGATATAAACAATATTTTAGTCTTTTTCATTTGATTTAGCTAAGGATTACTGTTTATTCTATAATATTATTAATCGAATATGATAAAGTATTATTGGATTGTTTTCAGATTCAAACCCAATCTTTTTAAGAAATGGAAAAATAAAGATTGAACAAAGAGAATAAATTCAACAAATCATGTCAAATTTCATCTCCTTGTTCATTTTATTTTGGGATTTTTTCGCTCTCTATGATTAGCAAAAAGTGTGTTCTGCTGCTGATTCAATAATTGAAAATCCTTCCTCCAAATGTTCTTCGTTTAAATTCAGCGGCGGCCTGAATCGAATTGACTTCTCGCCGCATGGCAGAATCAGTAAACCTTCATTAAAACAATTCTGTTTAAATTTATTCCTTAAATCACTATTCACCACGTCAAAAGCACACATTAGCCCCCTGCCCCGTGCATTAAACAAATATTCATAGTGCTTATTCACTAATTCCGAAATCTTCGATTCAAGCAGTTTCCCGGTTGATTTAACATTATCTAAAAGATTATCCTCCTCGATAATCTCCAGATACCTTTCTGCTCGTACCATATCGACAAGACTTCCGCCCCAGGTCGAATTGATTCTGCTCGATACTTTGAAAACATTATCGGGAATTTCATCAATTTTCGGCCCGGCAACTATCCCGCAAATCTGCATTTTCTTTCCGAAAACCAGAATATCGGGAACAACATCCAACTGCTCGAATGCCCACATAGTACCAGTAATGCCTACACCCGTCTGTACCTCATCAAATATCAGCAGAACGTCATTTTCAACTGCAAGCTCCTTCAGTTTTTTCAGAAATTCAGTACGGAAATGATTGTCTCCGCCTTCTCCCTGAATTGGTTCGATTATGATTGCTGCTATGTCATCGGGATTATTCAGGAATGCCTGTTTAATCTCATATAATGCAATTTCTTCAAGTTTAAGTACCTTCTCGAGGTTCTTCTCATCCAAAGGAAACTCGATTTTAGGATTAGTAATCCTGGGCCATTTGAATTTAGGATAATACATTGTTTTTGCAGGTTCTGTGTTTGTAAGCGACATAGTATAGCCGCTTCTCCCATGAAATGCCTGCCTGAAGTGAATCACCTGATGCCCCTTTTCTTCACGATATCCTTTCCTGAAATTTTTTCTCACCTTCCAGTCAAAAGCAGTCTTCAGTGCATTCTCAACCGCCAAAGCCCCGCCCGATATAAAAAAATAATGTTCAAATCCCGCAGGTGCGGCAACTTTTCTGAAGGTCTTAACAAACGTAGCCATCTCGGATGTATATAAATCAGAATTTGATGGCTTATTAATCGCAACTTCTGTCAGGTAATTTAAAAAACTTTCATCCAGAACTTTCGGGTGATTCAGCCCAAGAGGCAAAGATGCGAAACAAGTAAAAAAGTCCTTAAATTTTCTCCCGGAAATAGCATCAGTGAAATAAGGATTTGTGCTGTTCCCTAAGTCAAGAACAAAATCGAATCCATCAACAAGCATATGCTTTCTGAGTTCCTGAAATACAGATTCCGCCTCAACTTCATATTTAGGTTTGAATTGTAGATTTTTCATTTTTTCACCTTTATTAGTAATGTTAATATTTACTTAATGAACAATACTCCATCTCGATGGATGGAAAACATAGGATTATTAAGTAATTTAACAGGGAATTTCGCCGGTCAAATAAAGAATATAGATGAGTTTTGATTTGGCTTTAAGACACGAAATAAAAGTTCCTCCGCGGATAGTGCCTTTATCCGATAATATTAGATTTGCTATTAAAGTTCGCTTTCTCATTAAAGCAAATTAAGAATTTTAAAGAAGATAAAAAAAAATGAAAAAAAGTATATGAATATTCTTATTTATATATTATATTAAGTTTCTTATATTTATTGAGTTCTTAAAGAAAATATTATTTGTATGCTTTTTTGCTCATATACAAAAAATCAAGTTTTTATATTATTACATCAATATATATTTGCATTATTTTGAACTTTTTTTGTAAGTTTAAAGATTATAATTAAAACATTATTAAAAAGATAATAAAATAGAATTATATTACAAATTCAGGAGATGAGTTAAATATGGCAAAAACAGGCTATTCACAAGCAGGAAAGAACTCACACACAGGAATTCAGCATTACCTTCTTTGGACTATTTTGGTAGTGGCATTTTATATTTTTATCTTCTATAAAATCATTCCATGGGGAGTTGCTAATTTTGTTGTACCATTATTCAAACCAAGTGGAGAGAGATTAGTCAAAACCGGATTCGTAAAATTCGACGGAATGGTGTGGGCTTCAGTACCCAAAGATAAAGAATATTTATACAAAGGTAAAGATCTTGAAATTAAAAGAGAATATATAAACAGAGAGTTTATATTCGATTTTACCTATAGTCATCGGAATGAAGCTGAACATGGTTATGTAAAAACACCAACCGAGTTCTATGCTAAAACCGAACTTTTAGGTGAAAATCCAATTATACTTGAACCCTGGGTTGGATTTTGGATACTTGCTTTGGTTCTGGCGCTTCTTTGCGCCTCATTGGTTACGATTGTCTTGCCCAATAATTTTGGCTTACTTGCTATCCTTTTTGACAGGCAGGTGGATAATACAAGAGCTAAGATAAGGCTCCAGACAGGTTTTACAGATGATATAGTAGATATTTTAATTATGCCTGACGACCAACTTCGGGAAAGAGATTGGGGTGACATCGAAAGAGCTTTTAAGATTATTTGGGATCGAACTTATACCGAAGAAACTACTGCTAAGCAACATGCAAAATTTGAAGACTTTTTCAATGAAACCACAGATATTGTTAATTATAGAAATGAATTGGCGTATGGGAGAATAAAAGAATACTTCTCCGACTTTGTGGTTAAAGAGATTGAAGACACCAAAGATGGATTGATATGGCGTAAAAATCATTTTCTTCTTGGAAAAGGATTACGAGTTTACATGGCACACCACTTTACTGAGAAATATTCAAATAACGTTACTGGTATGGCTTATGGCGGTGCTGCTTTTCTTATCGTAGCAATTGGTATCAGAGGTTTGAAGTTTATTCCTCCGACAAGGCCTTCTTTTATTTTACTTGCTATCTTCCTTGAATTTTCAATGCTTGTGCTTCTTGCAGTTACACTGTTCTACACCGAAGAAGAAGAGCGCATGGACAGGATGTTGAAGAAGATGGAGGATGCAAACAGAAGTCAGCTTGAGACATTGAAAGGCCAGAGCCACGACATACATCAGCTCACAAATGCACTTGTTGGACAAACAGCCGAAATTATTAAATCCAGAGTAGAAAAAGCTATCTCGGAGTATATGACAAGCGATTCCAATGTACATAAAGTTGTTGCTGAAGAAATCAGTAAGAAGATTATGATTGGAATAAAAGAATCTTTTGTCGAAAAAAAATAATTTTCTCTTTTAAAAAAAATAACCGCATAAGCTCAAGGTTTATGCGGTTTTTTTTATTCATTAATATGAATATACAATGATTATAAAGATAATTAGTCTTAAATAAATAATTATGTTCTGTTTGAGATTAATTTTTTATGATTGATAAAAAAATATTATATAGTTTTATTTTATCCTTAGGCTTTTTCATTGTGCCTGATTTTGCTTACTCTTTTGCAAATATTTTGGAAACTGAGTGCTACACCGATAAAATCATCATAAAAATCAACCATCTCAAAACACATTATCAGGCCGATAATAATAATCGAATTTCTCTTAAGATTGATAATTCAAATAATATTTTTCAGAAAAACGGCAAAATTAATTTTGATGAATTGCATTTTAATTTAGCCCTTCTACAGATTTCATCAGAAAATATAACAATCAATCAAAAAAAATTAGTCAGCATTGGAAAAATCGAAGTTAAAGATTTAGACATTTTAAATGAAACTAATCTTATTGTTACAACAGGAATTGTTAATTCGGGAATCCAAAGAGGTGTTCCTATTGCTTCACTTAATATACAGCCATTTGAATTTGATTTCAAAAACATGGAAATAAAAGCTCTTCAATCTGTAGAAATAGTAATTCACCTCCCTAAACCCATACCCCTCTCCGAACTACAATTAAATGAAACCGAAAAAAGTTTTTTTGCATCAATAATAAATAAAAAACACCTGAATTATTATCTTCAGCAGAGATTATCAGACAAAAAAAGTTTTGACAGAATTTTATCTTCGGATTATTGGTATTCACCCGACAAAACATACTTAAAAATCACCACAACAAAAGACGGAATAGCTTTTATTAATGGTAGTGATTCTGCTTTGAATAGAAGTTCATTCATGGGCAAACAAACAAAATACCTGCATCTTTTACATAAAGGAATAGAAAAGCCCATATATTTTATGAATGATACTGACGGGATTCTGGATGCAAATGACAGAATTTTATTTATCGGGTTAAGGCCCATCGGCGACACCACATGGTTTAATGTCTTTTCAAATGAAAATGTATTTTTCTTAGTATATGATGAAAACTACGAAGGAATAAGAATAAGCCAGTTCCAAGGTATTACTCAACCACTTGAACCAATTGAAAAAATCAAAGTAAATAATCACATCGAGTATGATAAAATATATTACAGGGGTTATTTCGATTTTCAAATCGGAACAGAAACAGTAGATGCAGAAGCATGGTATTGGGACTTCATTTCTCCTTTCCCGGATTATCAATTAGCAAATCCATATGAAAAGGAAACTTTTACTTATTCCACTTTATTAAATTCAGATATAAATTCTTCTGACTCAATAAAATTCACACTTTATTTAAAAAGTAAAGAATTTCTAAAATTAAAGAGCACACCTTTTCATATCTTAAAAGGCATAATCAACTATGATACAATTGCCACATACCAGGTAGAACACTGGAAGGCGGATACTGTAGTTATAACATATCCTCTAAGCAAATTGAATTCAGGCATTAATAAAATAATGTTAAAATCTTTTTTTACCCGTGATATAGAGAATAATATACAGCAACCCGACGATGTTTGGATAGATTATATCAATGTTGAAGGAATGATAAAACCTTATGCTTTCAATGGAAAATTAGATTTTGAAGTTAACAATTTAATTTCCGATTCAGAGATTAAAACCAAGAGTTTCAATTCCCAATACATTTATGTAATTGACTCTTCAAAAAAAATCATACAATTACCCGAAACAGAAAGGGGTTCGTTAGTAAGAGCTACTATAGTTAATGGTAAGAAACCATCATCGGGCATCGTTATGAATGATTCAATTCTCTGTGATTCTGTTGGACAAGGAATGCATGTTGGAATTTTGCGTTCCCCGGATTATAAAGCTGAATATAAACTTTTTACGGTTTTTGAAAGCGAACTTGATAATTATTTGCAAAACATTCCCGACAGCAGTATTATTTGTTTAGCTAATAATTCAGAGGGATTACTTCCACTGAGTACAAGAAATATCATTCAAAACCTTGGCAGTAAAGAAATCGTTACGAGAGTTCCCGGCCAGTCATGGGCTTTTGTTGTTAGAAAAGGAAATCTGAATTCGGTAATCGAAAAAAGGATTACAAGTGGTACAGCCCAACTTGATGAATACATAAAACATGGAGATGGTGTATCTTATTCCGGCAAAATTAAACTTCCAAAAGGTTCTTCTTACAAATTGTTATGCAGAGATGAATCTTCAATCGAACATGCTTCAATCTATAGTGTTACACCCACAAACCTTAGAGACACAACAAACCGTTTTGATTTACTTGTTATAACTCATAATAAATTCGGAGAGACTGCCGACAGCCTTGCTCATTACAGGGAAAGGACACATAATATTAAAGCAATGGTTGTTGACGTTGATGATATATATAAAGAATTCAGCTACGGCATTAAAACACCTCATGCTATCAAGGACTTTCTTAAAACAGCATATTTCACATGGGATAGGCCCGCACCCGTATATTTAACCCTCGTAGGCGATGCGTGTTGGGATTATAGAAAACTTTCTCCTAATGCTAAATATATTGATTATGTCCCCAGCTATGGCTGGCCCGTTAGCGACCATTGGTACACCAGATTAGACGGAGATGATTTTCTTAGCGAAATAATCATAGGACGAATTCCTATTATGGATAATCCTACAGGTTTGAAATATATTCAAAAAATAAAAGAATATGATTCAATTCCGTTAAGGCCCTGGATGAAAAATTTTTTGTTCTTATCGGGAGGTATGAATTCAAATGAAAGGTTTGAGTTTTGGGACCTTGTTACTCTTTGTTCTGATAATATTACATTACGCGAACGCGATTTATGCGGCGATACCATAACTATTAAAAAAACAGATGACATACCCGGTAGTGCAACTGAAGGGCCTGAAATAATATCCAAAATAAACAGTGGTGCTATTTGGGTTAGCTTCCTTGGACATTCTTCACCAACCATATTTGACATGGATGGATGGAATGCTGACAGGCTGAATAATAAACCAAAATATAACTTTCTAACTACTTACGGATGTAATACAGGAGCATTTTCCGAACCCGATTTAATTTGCAGAAATGAAGAATATCTGCTGGAACCTGATCGTGCAAGTATTGGCGTTGGAGGGCCATCGAGTGCAGGTATAGTCGTCTCTGACAAGGTTTTAATGGCAAACATGATTGATGGTTTAGCCGATACAACTCTAAATATCAGGCAAATTGGTGAAATAATAAATTATGGTAAATCGCAGTTATGGACAAAGGGAATTGATACAGTAACAATATACCAATTTACCCTGCTCGGCGACCCCATGGTCAAATTGAAAATAAAAACACAACCTGACCTATATACCGTGCCCGAGGAAATTGAATTAACAAATAAAAATGGTGAGACTGTTATTACAGAAAGCGATTCACTTGTTACCATATCCGGTTTCATTTATAATGGCGGCTATTGTCAATACGATTCGGTTGAGTTCCGTTTAATAAGGGAATTTGAGAATTACAGGGATACAATAGTAATTTTTGTACCCGGTATTTGTATGGAAGCTCCGTTTCAATTTACAATTCCGGTATGGGAAATGCCGGGTAAACACAAGGTTACTTTGGAAATTGACCCATATTATATGCTGAGAGATTCAAACACTGATAATAATTATGCTGTTATAACATTTGAAGTCTTTTCACAGGGGCTTGTTCCCTTAGAGCCTTTACCTTATTGGGATATGAAAGCCACCGTTCCTGTTTTTAGAGTGATTGACCCTGTATGTAATAATAATATAAAATATAATTTCGAAATTCGTGACAAAAAAGATTTAACGACAGATCCTGTTTATTCTTCACTCGATGATGAAATTACAGATTATGGGACACATCTCGAATGGAAACCGCAGTCGAGGTTTGAAAACAATCAGCCTTACTGGTTTGTGGCCTATAAAAAAAGTACTACCGGCTTGGTAGAAAGTAAAGTTTTGTGGATTCCATTTTCAACAACTTCTTCCAAGGATAGCGGGCTTGTAAAATACATCATGCATGGAAAAGAACAATTATCTACTATGCAGCTCGACAGCCTTAGCATAATTACAATTGATGATACATCGAGGATAACATTTGAGACAAAATTTTTACCTTTTAAACTTGTCAGTATTCATGGTATCACTGGTTTAATTGTTAGGGGAGTTGAAATCAGATTGGATGATAAACCTTATATTGAAGATTACACAGGTTCTCAGGCACCTATAGGTTTTTACATTGTTGTTGCATCAGGTATAGACGGCAGTTTCAAAATGAAACGTAATTTCGATACATGGAGTGATTCCCAAACCTTAAATGGAGTTAAATTTGTAAGATTTTTAAAAGATTCCGTTGACTCTAACGATTATGTTTTAATAGCTACTTACGGTGCATCATTCAGGCTTTTTTGGGATAGCCTGAAATACAATCCGAAGAGTATTGGTTCATTCGATTCATTAAGGTATTATCTCAGGCAATACGGCTCAAAACTTGCAGATTCAATAACTGCTAAAACCAGTGCTGACCCAAATTCATTTGTTATGCTTGGCAGAAGAGGCTCGCCTGTGGGTTCAATTCCCGAGGCACTCAACACCGAAGGAAATGTTGCTCAAATCACTGGAAACATTGAAATAAAATTGAGAAAAGGACATCTGAAAACACCTGTCATAGGACCGGCTAAGCATTGGAAGAACTTATCTTTTACAGGCAAGATTGATTCTGTGAACACAAAAAATAAAATAATTGTTTTTGGGCTGCCTTACGATAAAAATGATTCTGTCAAACTTATAGAAAACGATACATCTTTATCCATTGATTTATCCGAAATTCGAGCCGATGAATATCCTTATTTAAAAGTAGAAACCGGCCTTGAGCGGAGCAATGATACTTCTGTCTGTTACATAACTTCATTTTCTTCTTGTTTCAATCCACTTCCGGAGCTGTCATTTGTTAAAGATAATTGTGTCATTAAGTCCGATTCAATTATGAGGGGTGAACTTTTTACAACCGATTTTGTTATAAAAAACATTTCCAATAGAATCGCATCCGAAAAATCTGCTATGGATTTAATTCTGTATTCCGATAACAATTCGCCAATAACGGACACCAAAGACATTGGCAAATTGCAGATGAATGAGGAATCACAAACATCATTTGATATTGAAACAATATCACTAGAAACCAATACTCATTTGCTTGCATCATTATCATTAGACAGCAGCCAAAAAGACATTTACACATTTAATAACAGCGAAAAACGAATCCTCCACATTATTGAAGATAAAATAAAACCGACAATTGAGCTGCAATTAGACGGAATAAAAGTTAAAAACGGTGATTATGTTTCGATTACACCCAATGTAGAAATTTCTCTTTTTGATAATTCGATTCAACCTGTTAATGAAGGTGATATTCAAGTGAGAATAAATGCTAAATATATAGATTCTACAGCCGAAAATAATTACTTTTTCGACCCTAAGGGTACTGACCGGCCTGTGAAAGCAAAACTGTCCTTTATTAGTGATTCACTCGATATTGGTGAAAACATAATTACTATCATGTTTTCAGATGCCACAGGCAACAGAGACACAAGCAGGGTAACAGTTTTTGTTTCATTAAACGGATTTATTGAGAATGTGAAGAACAGTCCTAATCCATTCGAAAATTCAACATCATTTAGTTTTTATTTCAAAGCTCCCCACCAGGGTTCAACAGCCAACATCTCCGTTTACAATGTTTCCGGTCAAAAAGTTTCTTCGTTCAAAAAAGAAATATTTATCGGCACTAATGAATTTGATTGGGAAGCAAGAGATGAGAACGGTGCTTCACTTCCAATCGGTATGTACTTCTACAGAATTACCATCGAATCCGAATTCTACGTTGACCCCCTGTTTGGTAAATTTGTTATTATGAGATAAAAATAACCAACAAAAAGATTACAAATTAATCTAAACCCTTCGTTTCGGTTGTGTAAGGATGCAAAATTTTGAATCCCTGAGAAAAAATAAAATCCTTCGTTTCGGTTGTGTAAGGATGCAAAATTTTGAATCCCTACAAAAAGAATAAAAATCACTCCCCAAAATCAATTTTTCTTGTATTAATAATTTTTTTTTTCATATTTTACAATTCGTAGGGACAGAATATTTTCTGTCCATTTGTTAATCGGGAAATAAATAGTTGGGGTTCAAAATTTTGAACCCCTCTAAAAAATAAAAAAAATCAATTCATTATTAACAAATCAATGGAGGTAAAATGAAATTTAAAATTACCTGCTTAATCGCAGTTTTTTTCTTAACTGCAGTTTCACTAACCTTAGGAAACGGCTTAAGCCTTAACAGTATTGGACCCAAAGCCCTCGGTATGGGCGGAGCATTTATCGGATTGGCGGATGATTACACGGCAGTATATTGGAATCCTGCAGGAGTAACTAACTTAGACAAAATTCAAATTGCCGCTTTTGTTACTGATGTTATTCCTACATCAACATACAAATTTGAAACGTACGGAATTGATGCAAAATCAAAATCCAATCATTATATCAGTCCTAATATTGCAGGATATATACCGCTTATGAAAGGCGACCTTGTAGTAGGTTTAGGAGCTTATGTCCCTGCAGGGCTTGGAACAGAATGGAATGGTGATGAATTAAAAAACCTAACTGGAGGAACTGCTTATGAGTGGAAAACAAAAATTGCAGTATTTGATATATCACCTGTTATCGCTTATAGGATAAATGATATGTTTTCTGTCGGAGCCTCATTAGACATTCATTATGGTATGTTTGATTTGAAAAGATATGCCCCATTACAATATGATGAGACAAGTACAGGTATGGGTTTTGGAGGAAGTGTTGGCTTGTTGGTAAAACCTCATAAATTGTTTAATATCGGACTATCGTTTAAAACAGAAAATAATATTAAGTTTGAAGGAACCGCTAAAAATCCCGCGATGCAGGCTGTTGGTGAGCCTGAATCCGATTTCAGCAGAGAGGTTGCCTGGCCCATATGGTTTGGTGGTGGTATTGCATTTTTCCCCATTGAAAATTTGACAATAGCTTTCGATATTCAAAACAGTATGTGGAGCAATACAGAAGATTCATTGATTACTGATTATAAAGATACTCTTTGGAATTCATTAATTGGAAAAGACAGAATAATGCATTTGGATTGGAAAGATGCTATGCAAATTAGATTCGGGGCTCAATATGATTTTAGCAGGGAATTTGCAATCAGGTTGGGGTATTATTATGACCCTGCTCCGGCACCTGATAACACTCTGAATATTTTGTTCCCAAGTCAAACATATAATACATTCACAATTGGAGCAAGTTATAAATTGACAGACCAATTTAATATTGATTTTGGTGCAGAATATCTTATGGGGACAGAAAGAAATGTTGCCTGGGATACAAACGAACCACCACGTAACAATGGCGGCATACATAATACAAATATTATTGCTATCAGCCTTGGATTATGCTATACAATTGATTAAAAAGAATTTTTCCTTATTAATAAAAAGCCCGCGATTATTCGTGGGTTTTTTTTATTTAATTGTGTCGAAATTTTGTTTAGTGTGATAAATGTAATTATGATGATTTTGATTAACCCCATCTTTTAAGATGGGGGCTGGGCGAAGCTGTGGGTCTCGTCTCTTGTTGCCCCCCATGCTGAAGCATGGGGTTAATTCAATGATTATGAGCCATTTATTGAAAAATAGACATAAATTAATTTTTTTCAAATCGTATAAATTCCTTAGTTTAGAAGATTTCATTTTCTGATAAATCGAAAAAAAATGTAGGGGCAGAATATTTTCTGCCCAAATAAAAATATAAATTGTAAAATGTATTTTAATTCGTAATTCGTAATTCATAATTCGTAATTAATTTAATAATGGCAGATAAACAAAGAACTATAAAAAAATCAGTTTCTTATTCGGGTGTCGGATTACATACCGGCCAAGCAACTACAATTACTTTCCACCCTGCACCTGCAAACTACGGATTCAGATTTATAAGAACAGACCTTGCGGAACCTGTTGAAATACCTGCATTGGTAGATTACGTAGTTGATTTGTCGAGAGGTACTACTCTTGGTTTGAACGGTTTCCGCGTACATACCGTTGAGCATGTGCTGGCGGCACTTACGGGCTTGAAGCTCGATAACTGCAAGATTGAATTATCCGGACTGGAACCACCGGTGGGAGACGGTAGTTCATTGCCTTATGTTGATGTTTTGCTCCAGGCAGGTTTCGAGGAGCAGGCTGAAGACAGAAATTACTTTGTGATTGAGGAAACAATCCATTATACGAATGAGGAAAAGCAGGTTGACATAGTGGCACTTCCAACAGACGATTACAGGGTTACAGTTATGATAGATTATCATAATCCTGCCCTCGGGAGCCAGCACTCGGGATTGTTTAACATGGAAAAGGAATTTGTAACGGAGTTTGCACCGGCACGAACATTTTGCTTTCTTGCAGAAATTCAAATGTTAATCGAGCAGGGATTGATTAAAGGCGGTAACCTGGATAATGCGATTGTGATTGTTGACAAAGAAATGACTAAGGCAGAACTGGAAAAAATGTGGAATAAATTCAACCTGAAAAAAACACCTTCGCTTGGAACGACAGGAATTTTGAATGATATAGAACTTAGATTCAAAAATGAACCTGCAAGGCATAAAGTCCTCGATATGCTTGGAGATTTAACGTTGGTTGGTGTTCCTTTCAAAGCCCAAATTCTAGCGGCAAGGCCCGGGCATGCAAGTAATATTGAATTTGCCAGGAAAATCAGAAAGGAATACCTTAAGAAACAGGAATTAAACAAACATAAGGTTAACGTTTCATCTGAGGCTGCCTTTGACATTTATGACCTTCTAAAAATTATGCCCCATAGGTATCCTTTCCTGATGATTGACAAACTGATTGAATATGATCCAGAAAACAACAGCGTTGTGGGAATCAAAAACGTAACAGTTAATGAACCATACTTTATGGGGCATTTCCCCGAAAAGCCTATAATGCCCGGAGTTTTGATATGCGAAGCGATGGCACAAACAGGATGCTTGCTTCTTCTTAAAGTAATGAATGATTTTAAGAATAAGCTTGTCCTCTTTATGGGAATAAAGGAAGCAAAATTCAGAAAGCCTGTTATACCCGGCGACCAGCTTGTGATGAAAGTAAAAATGACAGGAAAAAAATTTAATACATATACATTAAAAGGAACGGCTTATGTCAACGGACAGATCGTTGCCGAAGCAGAATTATCAACAGCAGTTGTAAATAAGTAATTACGAATTACGAATTACGAATGAAAATGGTTATATAATATAAAATGATTAAAGAAAAATTGAAAATTGATAATTGAAAATTTATATATGATAGTGTAGGGGCAGAATATTTTCTGCCCAATAAAATGAATAATGTCAAATGAAAATTAAATATGAGTGAAGTATTACATCATCCAACTGCTATTATATCAAAAAAAGCAAAAATTGGCGAGAATGTTAAAATAGGACCTTATTCCATAATTCATGACGATGTAGAGATTGGTGACAACACAGAAATTCGTTCCTCTGTTGTGATTGCCGACGGTGCAAGAATAGGAATAGATTGTAAAATTTATACCGGAACTGTCATTGCAACAGAGCCACAGGATTTGAAATTCGGCGGAGAAAAAACCTTTGCAATTATTGCTGACAGAACAGTCCTCAGAGAATTTGTAACTGTCAATAGAGCCACCAAATCAACAATGGAAACAAATGTAGGTACTGACTGTTTTATTATGGCTTACTGCCATATTGCACATGATTGTAAAGTTGGTAATAATGTCATAATGGCAAATGTAACACAGCTTGGTGGCCATGTACACGTTGAAGACTGGGCATTTATCGGAGGTGCAGTAAAGATACATCAATTTTGCAGAGTGGGAATGCATTCAATGATAGGAGCTGACGTAAAGCTTGCAAAAGATGTGGCTCCGTTCACCCTTATTGGTACAAATCCACCTAAGGTGGATGGCATAAACAAGATTGGGCTCAAACGACGAGGATTCTCAGATGAATTAATAAATGAAATTGATGAGTTTTATAAAATCCTTATACACTCGGGTTTTAATAATTCTGATGGTATAAAGAAATTTAAGGAAAGAAAAACCATATCACCGGAAGTGATGCATTGTATTGAATTTATTGAAATTTCGCAGAGAGGTATATATAGATAGGTAGGAAAAAGGGGATAAAAATCAATTATTGTAGGGGTTCTAAATCTTGAACCCCTACAACAATATTTATTTTTTTCTTTCGTTTTTTCAAAAAAGATTATATATTTGCAATTGAAAAAACGATTTATTAACTAATGAAATAAATAATGCCCTAATTTCCTACCAATTAACATAAATTATTACAGGGTTTATCATATATAAATTTTTTCGGCTTTATATCATTTGATTTTGCATAAGCAATGTTTAGGCATGTATTTTTGCTATTGTAGGGGTTCAAAATTTTGAATCCCTGCAACAACGGAAAAGCAGAAATGATATCATGAGGAATAATTTATTTACATATTTCAGGATATATTATTTGAGGATTGGTACTGCAGGATTTTGTTGAACATTAAGAAAAATATTGATGGAAACACTCGATTTAAAGGAACTGACTAAGCTCCTTGCAGCACCAAAGGTAGAGCCTATAAACAGGAGAAATATCTTTTTCCGGAGGCTTTCAGCCGGCATAATTCTCTTTCTGGTTGATATCATCGTTCTTTCTTTAACCATGTTTCTTTCGCTTTTCCTGAGAGATTTAATATGGGCAGGTGAAGTTGATTTGGGATATTATGTTAACATAGTACCGATAATTATTCTCTTTTTTCCACTTGCTTTCTACTTCAGGGGTTTATATCCCGGTTTCGGAATTGACATCATAGACGAATTAAAAAACCTCACATACAGCATTACAATTGTCTATGCAATAGTAGCCGCCATGAGTTTCCTGCTAAAAGGTTCATGGGAGTATTCCAGAATAGCCTTCCTTCTTTCCTGGTTATTATCTCTGGCATTAGTACCTATCGGAAGGTCTGCAATCAGAAAAATGTGCTCGTCAAAATCCTGGTGGGGTATTCCTGTTTTGGTTATTGGCGCAGGTGAATCGGGAGAAAAGGTAATAAAATCTTTGATGAAACATAAGCAAATCGGCTTAAGGCCACTCGTTGCCGTCGATGATGATATTAACAGATGGGGGTATATCGACAAAATTCCGGTAATCGGTGGCTTGGAAACAATCCCCGAATTGGCTCACAGGCTTAACGTTGACCATTCAATAATTGCTATGCCAAAAGTTCCGAGAATCAGACAAAAAGAAATTATTGAAAAATATTCTAAATTTTTTAGCCAGACAACGGTTATCCCGGACTTATTCGGATTAACAAGCCTTTGGGTTTCGACAAGAGATTTGGGCGGTATTCTTGGATTGGAAGTACAGCAAAGGCTTCTCAGAAAATCATCCAGGATAAAGAAAAGAACTTTCGATTTAATTTTATCTATAAGCCTCGGAATGATTGCATTACCTATTTGCCTCTTTATTTCTGCAATGATATGGATTGATTCAAAAGGTAAAGTACTATTCAGACAGGAAAGAATGGGAATCGGCGACGGAAGGTTCGATATTGTAAAATTCAGGACAATGCACATTGATGCTGAAGACAGATTATCCCATCTGTTGAAAAACGACAATAATTTGAAAAGTGAATATGAAGTATATCATAAGTTGAGAAATGACCCAAGGATGACAAGAGTAGGAAAATTTCTCAGAAAATTCAGCCTCGATGAACTGCCTCAATTTATCAATGTTATTAAGGGCGAGATGAGTCTCATTGGGCCAAGAGCATACATGCCCTGGGAAAAATATAAAATGAACGGGCATGAAGAGATGATCCTTAATGTTAAGCCCGGAATCAGCGGACTTTGGCAGGTTACCGATAGGAATGCTTCAAGCTTCGAAGAAAGAAATATAATTGATGTTTACTACATCCGCAACTGGTCTATGTTCCTGGACTTGTATATCTTGGCAAGAACCATTGCTGTTGTATTTTCAGGTAAGGGCGCCTATTAGAAAATTTTGATTTAAATAAAATCCGAAGAACAAATCTTTCAAGACATTTGTTAATTTTGTTTTTCGGTTTTTTTATCGAGCCTGGTATGTGTCTTATGAAAAAATTAAATTCTAACTTTTTGAAATTTTTAACAATCTTAATTTTATTATCTTATAAATCCTTTTCTTTGGATGGGCATTTGTTCTCTCCACTAACTGCTAATATACTCGAACCAAGAATTGGATGTGTATTTCAATTGACCGAAAAAAAATTAAGGCTTGATATTGGTACTACTGTTGACTTATTTGAATTTGATTCGGGCGAAGAAAGTAAAACCCGCATCGGTACTGACTTTTTCACATTATCGAGGCTAAGGTCCGAAGGCAATATGAAATTTCCGGTTGAGACAGCAGATTATTTCTTCGGTGTAAATGGCACGACAAAAGGTAAATTGAATGGATTGAATTATTCAGCAAGATTGAGACTGGCACATATCTCATCACACATAGTTGATGGCTTGGCACACGACACAATATTAAACCGGAAACCCTTTGTTTACAGCCGTGAATTTGCAGAGATTACAGGAGCTATCAATTTTGATGAATTTAGATGCTATGCAGGATTAACTTATGTTTTTTCAAGACAGCCGAAAATTACTAACCCGGTAATACCACAAATAGGGTTTGATTTTAATTATAAAATAAACCAATATATCAAGGTATTAGCCGGTTATGATTTTAAATTATCAGGCTTTGATGATGTATATTTCGGAACCCACTCAGCCCAGGCTGGCATTGAATTCGTAACCTCAAATGAAATTGGTATTTTGATTAGCGGCTATTATTTTAATGGTAAAAGTATTCACGGCATGTTTTATACAGAAAATGATTCATATTACGGTGTAGGTTTTCAAGTTGTTTATTAGACTATAAAATAATTTCTTTGTTTAATTAAGAAATTTTAATAACTTAGGTTTTATTTTTTTCCAAATTATCGTTGGGGTTATTATGGCAATAAGTTTGAATAGAGTTACTTTAATAGGAAATTTAGGAGCTGACCCTGATATGAAGTCAATACCTCAGGGAAATTCTGTTTGCACAATTAGTCTAGCAACTACTGATAGTTACAAAGATAAAAGCGGGGAATTCAAAGAAACAACCGAATGGCATAGAATTGTCTTTTGGGACTCACTCGCTGATCTTGCTTCTAAATATTTAAAAAAGGGTAGCAAAATATATGTTGAAGGTAAACTTAAACACCGTTCTTACGAAAAAGACGGTATTACAAGATATATGACAGAGATTCAAGCCCGGTCAATGATTATGCTGAGTAAGGAAGTTGAAGGAACACCTTATCAGAAAAGTGCTTCGCCGGAACCGGAAACTTTCGATGATGCTTCGTTTTCTGACACAACAGCAGCCGCTGCTGAAGATGATATTCCGTTTTAATTACGAATGAATTATCATTCTTTTACCTCCCGTTAGCAAAGGGAGAAAGTTTTTATGAAATTGAAACGGAAAAACCAGCTTGTCTTGTTTGATATTGATGGAACTATTCTAATTTATAAAAAATACTTTTCAAAAAAAGTATTTATTTCAATTATCAAAAAAGTATTCCAAAAAGACATTTTAACATCACAACTTCCCGGCTTTGCCGGAATGACTGATTTACAAATTCTCAAAGATATTGCAGTTATAATTGATATTCCTGAAAATGAACTAAACGACTTGATTCCTGAATCATGGAAAATACTATTAACCGAATTTCAGAAAATCAGCAATCCGGATTGCATCGAACTGCTGCCTGGAATATCTGAACTCATCGGACTTCTGCATAATGATGAATACACTCATCTTGGATTGTTAACCGGAAATTTCAAAGATAATGCTTATCTTAAATTAAGTGTTTTTGATTTGGATAAATATTTTCCCTTTGGTGCTTTTGGGTGTGAATCTGATAATAGAAATCTACTGCCCGAACTTGCTATTCTAAGAGCAAATAATTATATCGATGGGAAACAATTTTCAGCGGCTAACTCAGTCATTATCGGTGATTCACCAAAAGATATTGAATGTGCAAAATCAAATATTATTCCCGTAATTGCTGTTGCTACTGGATTATATTCCGAAAAACAATTGGCGGATTACAGTCCTGATGCCGTATTCACAAACTTCAGCGATTTTGAAAAAGTGTATAATACAATAATCAGTTTTTAATTAAATAACAAATGAATAAAATTTTCAATTTCCAATTTTTAATTTTCATTGAATTTTCAATGGACAAATTTTTAATCATTATTAACATTTGTTCCCCAAATTAATTAATTGGTAAATTGTTATAAGGTCCATTTCTATTTTAACATTAATAATTGTAATATTGTTTGGAAATTGCAAAATTGAAAATTGAAAATTATTTAATATAAAATATATGAACACATTGCCAAGAAGAACGAAAATAATTTGCACGATAGGTCCTTCCACCGATTCTGTCGAGAGCCTTATTAAATTAATAAATGCAGGGATGGATGCCGCAAGATTGAATTTTTCTCACGGCACTCACGACTATCATGCACAAACCATAAAAAATATTAGAGCCGCTTCCGATGCAACAGGAAAGCCCGTTGCTATACTTCAAGACCTTCAGGGACCAAAAATCAGAACGGGAAAAGTTGAAAACGGCTCTGTACAGCTTACTGATGATAATCTTTTCACAATCACTGTTGAAGATGTAGCATTTGGTAATTCTGAAAGAGTCGGCACAACATATAAAGATTTAATCAACGAGGTAAAGCCCGGCAACACTATTCTTCTCGACGATGGCTATATTATTCTCAGTATCGAAAAAATCACGAAGAATGACATTATCACAAGGGTCATCAAGGGTGGAACATTAAAAGATAACAAAGGAATTATTGCTCCCGGTGTTTCCAGCAAGGCTCCTTCGATGAGTGAAAAAGATATTGACGATTTGAAATTCGGCTTGAATGAGGGTGTGGATGCCGTTGGTCTCTCTTTCGTCAGGTCGGAAACCGATGTGATCGAGCTCAAAGCCGCAATGAAAATTTTCGGAAGAGTGATTCCCGTCATCTCGAAAATTGAGCGTTACGAAGGATATGAGGACATCGAGGATATTATCATGGAATCAGATGCTATCATGGTTGCTCGCGGTGACCTCGGTTTGGAACTCCCCGCCGAAACCGTTCCCGTGCTTCAAAAAGAAATAATTAAAAAATGCAACTATCATGGCAAACCGGTTATTATTGCAACTCAGATGCTGGAGTCAATGATTGAAAATCCAAGGCCGACCAGAGCCGAAGCCAGCGATGTTGCAAATGCCGTGCTTGACGGCACCGACTGCGTTATGCTCAGCGGCGAAACCAGCACAGGCAAATATCCCTTCGAGGCAGTTGATTATATGAACAGAATCATCAGGGTAATCGAAGAAAAATATGATATCAGCCATAAAAACGTAAGCCTACCAAATGTTGTAGGGGTTCAAAATTTCGAACCCCCGTATATTGAAAGAGTACAAAATTTTGAACCCCAGCAGCTAATAGAAGTAGGTGATGCTCTCGGAAGGGCATCCTGCGTGATTGCCGAACAAATCAAAGCGGCGGCGATTGTACCACTCACAAGTTCGGGTTTCACTGCAAAAAATATTGCAAAGTACAGGCCCAAAATTCCTATAGTTGCCCTGACTGAAATTGCACACACACAGCGTCGGCTTAATTCTTTTGTATGGGGAATTGAAGCCCGGCTCGTGCCTGCGGATATAACTCCCGAAGATATATTTAATAAATTGCGTGAATATTTAATCAATCTTGATTATATCAAACCCGGTGATTACATCGTATTCGTTGCCGGTCTGTCTGCAGGAAGCATCATGCCCGACAATATGCTGAAAGTTTATCAGCTTTAATTACTAATTACTAATGAAAATGTCATGCTGAGCCTATCGAAGCATCTCTCACACTGTCATTCCGCACTTGATGCAGAATCCATTGCCTTAAAAACTCATCAAATTACCTTCCTTGAGGAAGGGCAGCAAAGGTGTAAAAATTAACATAACATATTTATTCCTCTATTAACCTATACCCCTTTCAATCTACTTGAGGCAAAAGTGCAATTAACTTTTTTTTCAATGCAATTTTTTCAATTGAATCTGTTCTGAAATTCTCAAGAACTTCAATGATATCTGACTTTTCAATAGATAACGATTGTTTACTTTTGGCTTTGGACAAATCACTTATCAGGTTTTTATAAATTTTCATCTTAACAACTTCATCTTTGCTGCTTAGAATGTCAATTCCATATTGCAATTCTGATATAAATAACTCCTGTTCAGCCTCATCAATAATATAAGAAAATTCAGTTTTATTAGCGGAGTAATTATTACTTTTCATCTTGCCTCCTTTAAATAATTAATGTCAAATTCATTCTTTGTCCTCTCGACTATTTTCTGTGTTAATTTTAAGTTGACGTGTCACCCGCATTATTAATTCATTTTATTTTCGCTATAGTCTGCAAATTGAATGTATTGAATTTTTCTCACATCAATTACACAAATCAAACAAAATATGAATATCACAGTTCTTCAAACTACGTGAATACAAGCTCAATATTGATTACATCAAACCGGGTGATTACATCGTATTCGTTGCCGGTCTGTCTGCAGGAAGCATCATGCCCGATAATATGCTGAAAGTTTATCAACTTTAATTCACAATTAACATTTTATTAGTCTTTAGTCGTTAGTCTTTAGTCGTCAGTCACCTTTTAAATTAGACTTTTGACTATTAGTATAGAATTTTCAATTTTCAATAAATTTTCAATTCTAAATTCTTAATGAAATCCCTCAACCACGACTTTTCTCCCAAGGGTGAAGGGAGGTTTTTTAGTTATATATAGCCAAAAATGAGCAGATTTGTGCATCCGGAGCAGTTTTGACAGAGTTTTGTTTTTTTAATTTTCAATTCTAAATTTAAAAATTAGATACACTATAAATTCATTGAAAAGTGGTTAGAAGTAGCCAAAAATGAGCAGAATTGTGCATCCGGAGCAGGTTTGAATCAATTTTAAATTTTGAGTTTTGAATTTTGAATGGTGGATAAATTGATTTAATAATCCCCCTGAATCCCCCTTTAGTAAAGTGGGAAAATTGGAAAATGTCCTGTTTTGTCCTGTTTTGTCCTGTTTTTTTTATTTTTTGGATTGCTATTAAGAAATAAAATTGATTTGTAAGGAGTTACAATATTGCAATTATGGAATATTTGTCTCGTTTTGTCCTGTTTTGTCTCATTTTGTCCTATTGATGTCCTATTGGATGTGACAAAATGGGACAAGAATTAAGCAATTAGGATTGACGATTAACGATTTGCGATTTAAGAAGATGACAAAGTTGAAAGTTTGTAAAGTGAGAAAGAAATCCCCATTGAGTAAATTGACAGAGCATCCCGGTTTCGGCTGATACAGCCCGACATAATTTATCAAAGAACACGCGGGACAAAGATAAGGTTGATGGTTTGATATAAAAAGAAAACGGTTTTAAAATTATTTTAAAATGGTTTTTAAAATAATGTAAAATGTAGAATGCAAAATGCAAAATGGAAGATAGGAAAGGGGGAGTAGCTAATTTTTAACACAAAGGATGCAAGTTGCCGGAATTGTGATTTGTGTGATTTATGTGATTGGGATGATTTTGTTAAACCCACTTTTTAAAGTGGGGTGTGGTATGTCTGTGGGTCTCGTCTCTTGTCCCCCCATGCTGAAGCATGGGGTTAATCTCACACAGAAACGTAAATTGCCGGAACTGTGATTTGTGTGATTTATGTGATTGGGATGATTTTGTTAAACCCACTTTTTAAAGTGTGGTGGGGTGTGTCTGTGGGTCTCGTCTCTTGTCCCCCCATGCTGAAGCATGGGGTTAATCTCACACAGAAATGTAAATTGCCGGAAATGTGATTTGTGTGATTTATGTGATTGGGATGATTTTTGTTTTATACACCTACCCTTGCCCTTCCTCGAGGAAGGGAATTAATTTGATGTGGGTTTTGGCTATGGATTCAGTGTCAAGCACGGAATGACCGGGTAATTACGAATTAGGAATGAAAAAGAAAACAACTCCCTGAATCCCCCTTTGATAAGGGGGGAAGAGATTCTTCGCTTCGCTCAGAATGACAGAGTAATTAATCCGTGAAATCTTTCAGGTTGAGTTTTTCAATTACAACTTTTTTAATCTTATAAAAATCTTTCAGCACATCGGGTAATTGCTGGAGAGCAGTTTCAATCTTGAAAGCTTTTGTCCTGTCTTTAATCGGCGAACCGAAATACACTCCTTTTTCGGGAACAGTTTTAGCAACACCCGATTGAGATAATAATATAACATCATCGGCAGTCTCGAGATGCCCGGCAAGCCCGACCTGTCCCCCAAAGCGGTTGCGTTTTCCAACCTTACAACTCCCTGCAACGCCTACCTGGCCCGCCATTGCAGTGTTTTCGCCGACAACGACGTTATGGCCGATTTGTACAAGGTTATCTATTTTACATCCGTCTTCGATTACAGTGCTTCCAATCATTGCCCTGTCAATAGTAGTATTGGAGCCGATTTCGACATTATTTCCGATAACGACATTGCCCATCTGGGGAACTTTTTCATAAGAACCGTCATTTCTTTCGATATAACCGAAGCCATCATCCCCGATAATAGCACCTGCATGGATAATGCAGTTTTTTCCTATTCTTGTGTTATCTATACAAACAACGTTTGGATATAAGATTGTGCCGTCATCAATTTCGACATCATCGCAAATTGTAACTCGCGGATGAAGGTAAGTAAATTCGCCAATTTTACACCTGTCGCCAATAATGCAGTAAGGCCCAATATAAGTGTTATTGGATAATTGGACATCTTCTCCAATAATTGCCGTTGGATGAATATAACCTGATTTTTTTTCTTTCTGCGATTCGAGCATTTTCAAAAGCTTGACAAATTCATGGTAAGGGTCGCCGACAACAATAAAGGCTTTGTCTTTCGCAGGTTTTTCTTTTACTGTTTCGGGAATTATAATGCACGAGGCATTTGTTGTTTTTAGATATTTCTCAAATTTGGGATTAGCCAGGAAGGTGAGCTCGCCTTTGCGTGCATATTCAATCCTGTTCATACCAGTAATATCATGGTCAATACTGCCGACAAGCTTGCCGCTGATGTTCTTTGCAATCTCTTCGCAGGAGAGTTGTTTCATCTGAAACATTTGTGCCCCAAAACATTAGTAAACAATAAATAACAAAATTATCAATTTTTGTATTCAATACGCAATAAAATTTTAATTGAAGGAAATTTTTGTAGGGGAAGGTTTGGAAACTTCTCTTTATTTTTTATCAATTATAATTATTGGGGGAAGGTTTGGAACCTTCCCCTACTTTTGGAAATAATAATTATCTTGGTTTTTTGGGCACCTGATTAGAACTATCGGGTGTTAAGGCAGGTGCTTGAATAATCCCCGGGCCTCTCTCAAATTCACGGGTTTCCTCCTCATTAATGCGGGATTTTGTTCTTTTAGGAGGTTCTTTTGAAGTCTTTTGCTGATTGCGGGGGTCTTTATTGATTTTATCCTGCTGTTCTTTCTCGAGTGCATCAACATCAACGCCAAGTTTTCGAAGAACTTTTACAGTCAAATCATATTTAAAGTTTGTGTAAGGAAGTGGCTGTACACTTTTATCAAAGATGATGTCATACCCTTCCTCGTATGCAACCTCCTGGACTGCGGCATAAATTTTTTCCTGGACTGGTTTGAAAATGTCCTTTACGACTTTGTCGTATTCTCCGTTAGTTTCAAATTTTGTCCTTGCATAAGTCATCTTTTCGGTTTTGAGGTTCTCGAGTTGTTTCTCTTTTTCCAGTTTTTCTTCGTCAGTCCAGATAAGCCTGTTTTTTTTGATTTCGGTTTCGAGAATATCAATGTTTTTTTCGATGGTTTCGAGTTCTCTTTTCCACTCTTCAACCATAGTTTTGATTCTCTGGTCAGCTTGTTTTGCTTCTGTAAAATTCTCACGAATGACGTCAGAAGCTATAAAAGCAACCTTCTGGGAGTGCAACTGCAGGGGAATTAATACTGCACATATAACCATTGTCATGTAAATCATGGCTCTGAAAAATTTGTTTTTCATATATTACCCATTAAAAATGTAACTTAAACAAGTAATAAGTTTGAATAAAGGCCCCCTGCATTTATTTTAAAATATTATCAGGCAGATTAAATTTTCAATTTGCTAATTTTCAATTTCCATTGAATTTTTAATAAATAATTTAAAAATTTTCAACTAAATCTATAATATTTAGTTGTAAAGTCAAAAAATTGAGAAATGCCCTAAATCTCATTTCTATTTTATTATTGAAAATTTCAAAATTGAAAATTTAAAATTTTTATTTATTATCGCCTCTCTTAATCTTATCAATTACTCTGAAGGTAATGTCAGACTTATCTTCAGAATACAGAAGAGCAGAACTTCCTTTATCTAAGACGAAATTCAGCTTTTCTTCTTTTGCGACTGTTTCAATTGCTGCCCTAACTTTACTTCTGATAGGTTCTAACAATTTTTCTCTCATTTGGGCAATTTCGCCCTGCACACCAAATTTTTCTTCCTGAAACTGCTGGTATCTGACCTGAATTGCTTTTAGATTGTCCTGTTCTTTCTTTTGCTGTTCGGGAGTCATCATACCTTTTTGCTTATCATAGTCTTCCATCTTTGCTACATATTCCTTTTCGATTGCCTGAAGCGAATCACGATATTTTAAGCCAATATCTTTAATCATTTTGTCTGCACTTTCGGCTTCTGGCATGGATTTAACTATTGTCTCTATATCAACAACACCTATGCTTACACCGCCTTTCTGCGAATAAGCCCGGAAGCTGAACAGAACAAGAAAAATTATTAATGTGCTAAATAATACTAATCTCCGCATAAAATCTCCTTATTAAAAAAATTATTATTTGATTTTGTTATCATTATCAATTTGTGAATTTATTGCTGTCCGAGATGGAAAAGGAATTTCCACCCGCTCTTTTCTCCTGTTAAACCCGCAGGGTCGAATCCATAACCATAACTGAATCCGATAATCCCGATAGGAGCGAGATTAATTTGTAAGCCTAATCCTGCGGAACGCTTAAGATTAAATGGGTCGGTTTCTTTTAGAGAATACCAAACATTTCCTGCTTCTGCAAAGCCATAAATATAAACTGGCATTGGATTCATTGACAATGCAAATCGGAGTTCTGCCGTATATTTTGCCATTACTTTGCCGCCATAATTTGGCCCAATTGAATTGTCGGGATATCCTCTGAAGGGAATAGTACCAAAGTAACCGGATAATCCACTGCCGCCCATATAGTAAAGTTCAACCGGAGGGAAAGTCGTATCATTTGTTATACCTGTTATATAACCTAAATTAGTGCTTAAATACAGCACCATCCTGTCATTATCATCTATCTTCAGCAGTGGATGAACCATTTCAAACTTTAATTCATTTTTCAGATAATCAATAGCTCCAACCCCCAGTGCACCCATAGCAAAATCAGTAGAAAAGCTAAATCTTGAGCCATAAGTCGGGAAAAAAGGATGATTCAAACTGATACGGGATATTGACTGCCCCAGTGTAACCTCTAATCCGGGCCTGGTCAGATAAATACTGTCTGCAACATTATTTTGAATGCGTAAACGCAAATCACCTCTGAAATAATCATCGGGCCATCGGAATCTTCTGCCAAGGTTAGTTGCAAAACCTACTGATTTTTGATTATAGAAATATTTTATATCTCTGTAATATAAGTTAAAGCCAACAGTTGTTGGCTCATCAAAAAGCCAGGGCTCGGTAAATCCGATAGCATAAGTTTGATACCTGTTTGCTTGTCCGAACTCAGCCTGAATATTGAATATTTGACCGCCGCCGCCGCTTAATGGTTCGGTAATAGAAAAATTATTAAAAGTAACCCCAACAGAACCTGTAAGTCCAAAGGAGCCTGCAAACCCGATAGATGCATTTACCATATCGTTGGATTTTTCTTCAACGCGGTAAATCAAGTCAATGTTACCTTCATCAACAGGCCTAACATCGGGCCTTAATGCTTCAGGATTAAAATAATTCATTACACCTAATGCCCTGACGCTTCGGATAACGGCAGACCTGTCAAAATAGTCTCCGGGCCTTGTGTATAATTCACGCCTGATTACTTTATCCTTTGTTTTGTTGTTACCCACAATTTCAACACGCCGGATTTTCAGCCTTTGGTTCTCGTAAACTTTTATTTTGATGTCAACGGAATCGGGATTAATCCTTACTTCTTCGGGAATGAAACGAATCGAGAGATAACCATTATCGGCATATAATGATAGCACATCTGTTTGGTCTTCGTTTCCATTCAGGTTTTTTTCAAATTTATCCTGGTCGTAAACATCCCCTTTTTTGAAATCAAGCCTTGCTAATAAAAGTTGGGAAGGATAAACAGTATTACCGTCAAATTCAATATTTCTTATATAATATTTTTTACCTTCTTCGATCCAAAGCTTGATATGCAATTCTGATTTTTTTTCATCATATATGATTGTATCCTTAAGAATTTCAGCATCTATATATCCTTCCTTCCTAAAGAAAGTCTTGAGCAATTCTTTATCTGTCTCATATTCCTTTGTATCGAATTTAGAGGAGCGCCAGAACTGCCACCATTCTTTTGTGTGTGTATCATCAAACTCGCTTGCTAAATCTGCATCGCTGAAATTCTTGTTACCCTCAAATTCAATCGAGCCGGTGAAAAATTCAGTCCCTTCATTAACGGATATAATCATTTTTGAATAATAACTTGTGTCTGTAGGTTCAATTTCTGCTTCAACTTTAGCAAATAGTAAACCCTCTTCTGTATATTTTTTCTTAATGCTTTGCCTGGCAAGATATAGTTCATAAGGAGTTAAAACATCACCCTTGACCTTGCCGATTACTTTGATAATCTCGTCGCGTGTAAGCTCTTTATTACCCTCAATGATAATTTCGCTTAACCTTGTGTATTCCTTTACTTTAATGGTTAGAAAGATGCCGAGTGGTGTGATTTTATCAATTACTATTTCAACATCCGAAAATTGTTTTCTGTTCCATAAATTTTTCATTGCAATTTGAAACTTATTATCATTAGGAAGTTTAACCCTATCACGTGGGACTAATCCACTCAATGCGATAATAGTTTGCTCATCGGCAAACTTATTACCCTCAACCTGAATACCTGCAATAACATAGGATTTATCTGCCTGAGCATTACCGGTTGAAGTAATGAGTAATAATAGTAAAACGATGGCTATGAATTTACTTGCCTTTGATAGCATTAACAACCCTTTGTAAATAAGTGTCTTTTTGTTTAGTGTCTTTTTCGGAAGCAACCTGAGCCGATGTTTTCCCGAATCGCCGCTCCCTGTTCATAAAATTAATAAGTGCATCATATAAATCATTACGCCTGAATTCGGGCCAGTATTTATCAGTAATATACATTTCTCCGTAAGCCATTTCCCACAAAAGAAAATTACTCAATCTCATCTCGCCACTCGTTCTGATGAGAAAATCGGGATAAGGCATTCCTGTTGTCTGCAAATAAGACGAAAATAGGTCCTCATTAATATCCTCAGGGGATACTTTACCCCGTCTGACATCCAATGCTATCATTTGCACGGCTCTGACAATATCCCACCTGCCGCTATAGCTTAAGGCAAGAGTCAATGTCAGTCCCGTATTATCCTTAGTAGTTTCGTTAGCCTCATGAAGTAATTTTTGAACAACTTTCGGAAGTGAACTCGATTTGCCGATTGATTGGAGTTTAACATTGTTTTCGTGGAGTTCATTAAGTTCCTGCCTGAGATAATGTTCTAATAATTTCATTAAAACACCAACTTCGGTAATAGGCCTTTTCCAATTTTCAATGGAAAATGCATACAAAGTTAAGTACTTAATACCAATCTGAGAAGATGCTTTAACAATATCTCTAACGCTTTCAATCCCTTCCTGATGGCCCTCCGTACGGGTTAGGCCACGTTCAATAGCCCATCTGCCATTGCCGTCCATAATCACCGCTATATGCCTCGGAAGATTACCTTCTTTTATTATTTCTTCCTGAATTATTTTATCTTCCGGGGACTGTTCTTTAACCCAGCTCACATTCACTCCGCAGTATTTTCAATTTGAACAAGCTACAAAAATACCTTGATTAAGGTTATTTTCAAAAAAATCAAATTTTTATTTTTTTGGCACTCCAATATATTTATTATCGAAAGTTTTTGTTTTTTATTTTGTTTTTATAAATTTGTTCTCCTTGAAATTGACTATTTTTATAATTGTATGTATTTCATAATTAAATTTTTAGGTATATTATGACTAAGGCAGATATTGTTGACGAAATCGCAAAAGCGACCGGGCTAACTAAAATTGAGACAAAGGCTGTTGTGGATGGTGTCTTTTCAAGCATCATATCGGCTATATCAACAGGGAAGCGCATTGAATTACGTGGCTTTGGTGTTTTTAAATTCAAGAGCCGCAAGCCGAGAATGGCTCGTAATCCAAAAACAGGCGACCTGGTTCCGCTGGAAAAGAGATTTGTTCCGGTTTTCAAACCTTCTCCTGAGTTTCTACACAAAGTAAATGAAACTATGAAGTCAAAAGCAAGCGAATGATAGATTAATT
The DNA here is from genome assembly GCA_001804705.1 of Ignavibacteria bacterium RIFOXYC2_FULL_35_21. Taxonomy (GTDB): domain Bacteria; phylum Bacteroidota; class Ignavibacteria; order Kapaibacteriales; family UBA2268; genus XYC2-FULL-35-21. The sequence continues at coordinate 21,943 of MHAY01000038.1, read as the reverse complement.
ATTTTAATTTATTTAAATTTTGCTGCTATATTGATTTTCTCAACAGTAAGAATAGAAAATTCATTTTCTTTAATAATCCGAAAATGATTATTTTGAGAGTGTTATATTATGAAATTAGTTTTTAAAACATAATTGGAGACATTATGCCCTGTGGCAGAAAAAGAAAACGCCATAAAATGGCTACTCATAAAAGAAAAAAGAGACTTAGGAAAAATCGTCATAAAAAGAGAAATCGTTAATTAAAAAAGCGTTTTGTTCTCGTCAAGACGCTTTTTTATATCTTTTCTTCATGGTTAGCTTGTCATTACCATTACTATTCATAAAGGTACACATAATCTTTTTGGTTAATTTTGTATTATTATATTAGCTATTTAGGTAGTAGTATATCAGTAACTACCTATTGATTTTAATTTTATATGAATAATACACCAAAAGCCCTGAGACTGCAAATTGCTTTATTCGGCAGGACGAATACAGGTAAGTCCAGTTTCCTGAATATGGTTGCCAACCAGGATGTGGCTTTGACCTCCCCTATCCCAGGCACAACTACAGACATTGTTGAAAAATCAATGGAACTGCTTCCCATAGGACCTGTTACTTTCCTCGACACAGCCGGTATCGATGACACATCAATGCTGTCGGACATCAGAATAGAAAGAACCATGAAAATTGTTGACAGAGCTGAGATTTTCGTAATAATTGCCGAACCAAACATCTGGACTGACTTTGAAGAAAATATTTCCGACATAGCTAAAAAGTCAGAAATCCCATTGATAATCGTTGTAAACAAGATTGACATCGAAGAACCGACTTACAATTACCTGTTACAACTTAGAACAAAAACAAATAATATAATTCTATGTTCAAGTATTGAGCCAGTAAACCGAAATAAATATGTCAACGAATTTAAAAGTGTGCTTCTTGAAATTCTGCCATCAGAATATACAAATCCATTACCATTGATTGGTGATTTAGTTCCACAAGGAAGTGTTTCAATACTTATTATTCCGATTGATAAAGAAGCACCTAAGGGAAGGATAATACTGCCACAAGTGCAGGCAATTCGTGATTTACTCGATAATAATTCAATGTCACTTGTTGTTAAAGAAACCGAATACTCAAAAGCTTTGAAATCACTTTCACATAAACCTGCACTCGTTGTGTGCGATTCCCAGGTTGTTCATAAAATGGTAGCTGAAACACCTGCCGATGTCAAATGCACAACATTTTCAATTCTGTTTTCCCGCTTCAAAGGTGATTTGCTTGAAGAAGCGCGTGGAGTTGCTGAAATTGATAAGCTAAAAGCAGGAGATAAAATATTAATTGCAGAGGCATGCAGTCATCACCCAAACGAGGATGATATAGGCAGAGTGAAAATCCCACGCTGGTTAAATAAATACATAGGTTCGGATATAATGATTGATTATGCCGTAGGTAGAGATTATCCTTCAAATTTAAAAGATTACAAGCTAATTATACATTGCGGCGGCTGTATGCTGACAAGGAATGAAAAGCTTGTACGCATTCACAAGGCAAAGGAAGCTGGAATACCCATAACAAACTACGGAATCACCATTTCGTTTGTTCAGGGAGTTCTGGAGAGAGTTCTATCGCCATTTCCTAATGCACTGGATATTTATAAAGAATCAATTATAAAAAAAGAAGAAAAAATTACGAATTACAAATTACGAATTAAGAATGGTGGTTAAATTTTCTACGAAAATTTATTTTATTATATGCTTTGCAACACATTTATAAATATTTTTACCATTTTACTAAATTTAATTTATATTCTAACTTCAAAATTTAATCCAACAAATAAAAGGACTTTATCAACCGGCAACCCAATATTAATTACTGGTGAAATATAGAGCCAGTCAATATTAAATCCTGTACTAACACCGAGCCTCATCAAAAATAGTTCCTTTACATTTCTAGGTTCTACATAGTCTAAGGTTTCACTAGTTTTATCATCACCTATGAAAATCGAAGGTGCAAGCCATATTTTTGTGTTTTCAAATAAATGATAATATAGAGGGATTGATATTAGACCATAACTATCGCTGCCACCACGATACTCACCTGATAAACCAACACCAAGCGGAGTTTTATTAAATGGTAGATATTCATAATTAACACCAAACGATAAATTTGTCGGTGATTTTTGATACCATAAAACTGAACCGGTATAAACACTGATAGAATGAGTATAGGTTTTTTCTGATGAATATAGATTAAAAAATGTAAAAAATACAAAAAGAAATGTAAAAATAGTATTTTTCATATTATTACTCTAATTAGAATTAAAATAGTTAACTAAATTTAATTAAATTCTTTTGCAATCAAAAGAGAATTGTTTTACTTTGAAATATTAGAAAAATATAAATCAATAAAGGTTATTAACCATGCAAATAGCAATTGTGGGACTTCCCTATTCAGGCAAAACAACTTTCTTTCAGACTTTGACTGAAACTCAGTTCGACCAGCACGCTCTCCAAAAAAGAGAGATAAACATTGCAACCGTCAAAGTGCAGGATAAAAGATTAGATGCACTAACCGAAATATTTCAGCCGAAAAAGAAAGTCAATGCAACAATCGAAATCGTTGATTTGGTCGGTGTGCAGAAAGGCGAGAAAGCCGGCTCCATGTTTAACATAGCGTTTCTGACAAAAGTAAGAAACAACGATGCACTGATTCATGTAGTCAGAGCCTTTGAAGACGAGAGCATACCTCACGTCGAGGGCAGTATTGATGTTTTGAGAGACATTAAAATTTTCGAAGATGAGTTATTATTTGCCGACCTTGCTTTCATCGAAGGACGTCTCGAAAAATTAGAAAGAGAGATGGGCAAACAGAAAACGAAGGAGCAGGCTTTAAAAGAAAAAGAAATCATGAAAAAATGGAACGATACTCTGGAAAAAGGTACTCCATTAAGAGAAAGAGAAATGCACGATGATGAGATTTTATTACTCAAGAATTATCAGCCACTGACTTCAAAGCCTCTATTAATTGCAGTTAACTTCGACGAAAAGGATATTTCACTGGCTGATGGAATCATTGAACAATTAAGACAAAATATAAAGGGTAAGAAAATCCGAATTGAACCTTTCTTTGCGAAAATCGAAAGAGAACTTGTTTCTCTTGAAGAAGATGAGAAAAAAATGTTTATGGAAGAATACGGTATTAAAGAGTCTGCTCTTTCAAGGCTTATTCGCAGTGCATACAGATTGCTCGGGTTGCAGTCTTTTTTCACGGTAGGTGAAGATGAATGCCGTGCATGGACAATTCATGAAGGAGACAATGCACAGGTAGCCGCCGGAACAATTCACACAGACTTTTTCAATAAATTCATCAGGGCAGAAGTAACACATTATGAAGATTTTATGAAATACAAAACATTTGCAAAGTGCAAGGAACATGGCGTATTTCGGCTCGAAGGCAAGGAGTACTTAGTGAAGGATGGAGATATTTTGCATGTGAGACACGGATAGAATAAGAATTTATAATTTTCAATTTATAATTTTCAAGGAATTTTTTAATATTTAATTTTTAAACAAAAATGAACTTTAAGACTTTTTCCCATTTACTATATCGGGAAGCGAAATTTATTTGTAAATTTTATCATTGAAAATTCATTAAAATTGAAAATTAGAAATTGGAAGTTTTGTATATTTGTATATATGTATATACATAAATACAAAAAGAGAAAATATGCAAACTATAAATTCATCTATGATAGCGATTAGAGTTACTAAAGAGGAAAAAGATAAATTCAATTTATTATCTACAATTGATAATAAACCTTTATCGCAAGTTGTAAAAGAACTTGTAAATAAAGAGCTAAATTCAAGAAAACTGAGTGCAAAAGACCTGAGAAAATTACCAAAGGAAATAAGGGCTTCTTTATTAATACAAATGACAGAAGAATCAATGCCTTATTATAATAAACACAAAAAAGATTTATTAGTTGATGAAATTGACAATGGGATAGAATGAAATCCAAGTCTATCGAAGTAAAGCAGGGAGATATTTGTCTAATTGATTTCAATCCGACAATTGGAGGGTCATACTTCGACAGGCTCAGTATGACAAACCCTGGCGTCACTCTGAGTTTATCGAAGAGTGATAAAAATAACATGAATATAAAAAAAATCAGACCTGCAATTATTATTAATGGCAATTTTGCTGTGGGTTTGGATTTAAAAATAGTTGCACCTATCACAACATGGAAAAATGATTTTGATAAAATTTGGTGGCTGTACAAACTTGTACCAAATAAACAAAACGGATTGAATGTAAAAATTGCAGTGAACTGCTATCAAATCAAATGTATCTCAACTGAAAGAATAGTAAAAATATTAGGCAACGAAAATAAAGAACTTGAAGAAATAATAGCAACAGCACAGAATTGTATTGAGATTGTATGAAAGTATAAAAGAAGTATTAATTTAAAATGACAGTAAACGAATTAAATATTTTTATCGAAGAAGGTGAAGGCTACAAAATCGAGTTTAAGGAGTCTCTTTCAAATTTATCTAAAGAATTGGTTGCCTTTGCTAATTCATCTGGAGGAAGAGTTTTTCTTGGTGTCAATGATAAAGGAAAGATAATAGGATATGAGTTAAATAATAAAATTAAATCGCAAATTCAGGATATAGCTAATAATTGCGACCCACCTGTTAACATTCAGATTGAAAAATATCAAAACATAGTTATAATTAATATAAAAGAAGGATTAGATAAACCATATCGTTGTTCCGAAGGTTTCTTTCTAAGAGTTGGAGCCAATTCTCAAAAGATGAACAGGAATGATATAATTGCCTTTATACAAAATGAAGGTAAAATAAGATTTGATGAATTATTCAACGATAAATTCAATTTTAAGAGTGATTTTGACAATAATTCTTTTTTTCATTTTTTAAAGCTTTGCGGTATATCTAGAAGTTATAAAGCTATTGATGTTTTGAAAAATCTTGATTTAATAAAGCAAGAAAATAATAAGCATTCATTAAATAATGCAGGCATATTATTTTTTGCAAAAAATCCTGAAAATTTCATTATTCAATCAAAAGTAACCTGTGTTCTATATAAAGGTATTGAAAAAGTAAATATACTTGATAGAAAAGATTTTAATTCAGATATTATATCAAACGTTGAAGATTCAATCACATTTCTTAAAAAACACTTAAATTTAAGTTATACAATTAAGAGTATCCAAAGAGAAGAATCGCTTGAAATACCTGAAACAGCGCTTCGTGAAGCAGTTGTTAACTCTGTTATTCACAGAGATTATTTTGAAAAAGGTGCGAATGTTAAGATTGAAATATTTGATGATAGGTTAGTAATTACAAATCCGGGGGGATTGCCAAAAGGTTTAGACCCATCTGAATTTGGACGAATTAGTGTAACACGAAACCCAATACTTGCTTCATTAATGTTGAGAGCAGGGTATATCGAAATGCTTGGTACAGGTATCAATCGAATTCAAATGGCACTAAAAAATCTGAAACTCCCTAAAGCTGAATTCAATTATAATAATTTTTTTACTGTTATATTTAAAAGAATAGTTAGTATAAATATCGAAAAAAATAAAGAATTTTATAGCGAAATTTTCCCTAAAAATTTCGCTTTAAATTTCGCTTTAAATTTCGCTTTAAAAGGTAAAAGATTAGACAGAATAATTAAAATACTCGAGTCAATTTATACTGATAAATTTACAACTGGTGAAGAATTCGCTAAAAATATAGATGTATCAGATAGAACAATTGACATTGACTTGGCTTTTTTGAAGAAAATCGAGTATATAGAATATATTGGACCATTAAAAACGGGGAAATACTATTTAAGTGAAAAAGCAATTAAAAAGATAAAAAATACTAAGAGAAATAAAAATTGAACCGTGAATTATAAATAATTAATAGGAATGAAAAATCTATTAATCATAGCATATTATTTTCCTCCTTCGGGTGGTCCGGGTGTTCAGCGTGTGCTGAAGCATGTGAAGTATCTGCCTGAGTTTGGATGGCAGCCTATTGTCCTGACAGTATCAAACGGGCAATTTCCTGCTGTTGATGAATCTTTATTATCGCAGGTACCTATATCAACGATTGTTGTGAGAACTCATATCTACGAACCTTATGACTTATATCGTTTCTTTATAGGTAGAAAAAAAGGGGCGATTGATGTTAATGTAATAAAAAAGGAAAGCCAGAAATTAAGTTTCAAAGATAAAATAGCTGAATTTATTCGTGCTACTTTTTTCATTCCCGATGCAAGAACAGCCTGGCGTCTGACGGCAAATAAAGCAATAAAAAAAATTCAGAAAGAATACAAGATAGATGCTGTTTATAGTTCCTCACCACCTTATACTTGTTCTCTCATTGCAAGAAAATTTAAACGATTGTATAATGTCCCATGGATAGCGGGATTTCGTGACCCATGGAGAGGATTTCTCACAGCACCCAGACGTTGGTTTCTTCCTGACTTGTTTGATATAAGAATGGAGTGTTCTGTCTTTACCGAAGCTGATGCTGTCGAATGTGCATGGGAAGGAATTATCAAAGATGCAATGGGAAAATATCCTTTACTCAATAAAGATAAATTCTACCATGTACCTAATGGATTTGATTCATCAGATTTTCCAAAAGTCGAGAAAAAGGAGAATGATAAATTCACTATTACATACAGCGGCTCTATGTATGGCAGAAGAAATCCATCCAGCTTTTTTGAGGCAATTGAAAAATTAATTAAAGAAGGAATCATAAAGCCTGATGAACTTCATCTCAGGTTTGTTGGCAGGTTTGGTGCTGAAGTAGAGGAAATGTTCAGAAATACTTCTTTCAGAGATTCAATCGAAATAATTTCATACATACCTCATTCCGAAAGCATAAAATTATTGCTGCAATCAGATGCATTACTTCTCGTTGTTGATGAAGCTAAAGAAAGTGAGGAGATTGTTCCGGGTAAAGTTTATGAATATATTGGTGTGATGAAACCAATTATTGCAGTTGCACCAAGGGATAGTGCAATTGCCAAACTTATGCTTGATACACAAAGCGGAAAAGTCGCGCATCAATCCGATGTTAATGGAATTTCAGAAATAATAAAAGATTATTACAAACAATGGAAAAGCAAGAATTGGTCTTATTCTCCCAACATAGAATTAATTAAAACATACGAAAGAAGGGAAGCTGCAAAAAAACTGGCACAAATATTGGATAATTTAACAGGAAAAGCGGGAAAGTAAAATATTATATTGTTTTTAGTGTTGTAGAAATTAATAAGTAAAAATAAAATGAGAAGTAAAGAAATGAAATCAGTTATTCATAACACATACAAATTATTTTGTCTGGTACTTTTTTCGATTATTATCGTTTCATGTTCGAGTTCGAAGTATTCGATTGAATATGATGAAAACGGAAAACCAATGATTGTAGGCCACTTAACATGGGAAGAGTGGCAGGAAGATGCAGGATGGGAAAGTTATAGTGCCCCGACATATATGCCTAATATGAAAAGAGCAAATGAAATTTCCGATATGTCAACCAACTACGGTGTAGATTTCATAATATTTGCCGGCTCCTGGTGCAGTGATTCAGAAACGGAACTTCCGAAAATATATAAATTAATCACCGGTGCGGGAATTTTCCCCGATAAAATTTTCCTATACGGAGTTGACCGTCAGAAAGATGAACCTTCCGGTGTAGCAAAAGAATACAAAATTGAAAAAGTCCCGACTTTAGTTTTGGAAGTTGAAGGCGAGGAAATAGGAAGAATTGTAGAAACACCAAAGCTCTCTTGGGAAGAAGATATGCTGAATATCTTGAGAGAATATAAATTCCGTGAAAGACAGGAAGAGAATAAATAAAAAATCTATATCAATATTTTTACGGAATCAATAATTCTATTTTTCACATTTAACCAATCAGTTTTTTTTAATAAAACAGGTTCATCTTCTGTATCTGCATCATCAAAATAGGTCAGGCTTTTCAGTACATGCAGATGATTATTCTTCTGAAACTTTTTATCATATAATTCCATCATTTCTAAAATTGAAAATTTTTCAAGTAAAAAATAAATGTCATAAAAATCCCTTTTTACACCACGATTGACAATGGAAGATAATTTCATCGGAATTATATCTTCGATTGATAATAGCCTGATCCCATCTTCTTCAACAATCGGCAAAAGATTGGGATAGTTATATCTTATCAATTCAACTTTTATCCAATTATCAGAACTCATAGGAAATTCCGCATTAAATCTTAATGTATTAGTTTGATGTTTTTTTTCTTTCATGTTCAAAATACCTTCAAGGGAAAAACGCAAATGTTCAGCATCAAACTCCTTTTGCGTGAACATATCAATATCAAATGATTTTCTATGCCCTAACCATAGTGATAATGCTGTCCCACCTACCAGATAAAAATCAGATAAGGCAGGTTCAAACATTAGCTGTTTTAATAATCCCAGTGTTCCTTCACTGATTGCTGTGTATTGTAACATCTGAACTGTTCCTTTGGAATGTTGAAATACCATGAACAAAAATTTAAGGTTAATTTATCGAGATAACGTAATTGAAGAGCGGCCTCTTTTATCTTATCCAAACCATAATACCTTTTTATTTCAAACCAGTCTGAAAGATTTCCATACATTATCACTTTACTAATAACCTGATTTGAATATTTGTTAAAGTCAATTTTTTTCAAATCAACATCCCAAAACAATGTTGGTTCAAGTGCTAACTCAATATTATTTACATCTTTTAACATCAACGATATTATCAGCTTAGTACATATTTTTATTCAAAATTACGTAATAATTCAGTTCATATCAAGATAAAAAAAACCACTGCATATCCATAATATACAGTGGCTTACGATTATTGAAAAAGCATCTTATACTTCAACAGGCTCTGATACTCTTGAACATAGATAATCCCTGTTCATCATAGCAATAAATCTAACAGAAATCTGTTTGGGGCATGCCGCTTCACATTCATAAAAGTTAGTGCAAGCACCGAATCCTTCTTTTTCCATTTGATTTACCATTGCTAGAACGCGTCTTTTTCTCTCAGGTTGTCCCTGTGGCAGTAATGCAAATTGGCTTACCTTAGCCGATACGAACAACATAGCCGCAGCATTAGGACATGCTGCAACACACGCACCACAGCCGATACACTGAGCGGCATCCATTGCTAATTCTGCATTCTTTTTAGGTATTGGAAGGGAATTAGCTTCTATTGCATTACCTGTGTTTACGCTTATGAAACCCCCTGCCTGCATTATTCTTTCAAATGCACTGCGGTCAACGACAAGGTCTTTAATCACAGGGAATGCCTTTGCCCTGAATGGTTCGATATAGATAGTATCACCATCCTTAAATTTCCTCATGTGAAGTTGACAAGTTGTTGTTCCTTTTTCATGTCCGTGTGGAATACCATTAATGGTTAGCGAACAAGCACCGCAAATTCCTTCACGGCAGTCATGGTCAAATGCTACAGGTTCTTTACCTTCGAGAATCAACTTTTCATTCAATACATCAAGCATTTCAAGAAAAGACATGTCTTCTTGTACATCGTCAACCGGATATTTTTCCATGTGCCCTTTATCCTGAGCATTTTTCTGTCTCCAAATAAATAGTTTTAATCTCATTTGTAGCTCCTCAAGGCTAATTGTACATTCTCGAATACAAGCGGCTCGACATGCCTGACAGGTTTGTTACCGACACCCGTAAATTCCCACGCCGCTACATGAGCAAAATGCTCATCATCCCGTTTTGCTTCTCCATCCGGATACTGATGTTCCTCTCTGAAATGAGCCCCGCAGGATTCATCTCTTTCAAGAGCATCCCACAAAAGTACCTCGGCAAACTCAAGGAAGTCAGCAACTCTGCCCGCCTTTTCAAGAGACATGTTCAAATCATTACTCTCGCCGACAATTGTCAGGTTCTGCCAAAATTCTTCACGAATCTTAGGAACAAGCTCGAGTGCTTTCTTCAATCCGGCTTCGTTTCTTCCCATACCGCAGTATTCCCACAAGACTTTTCCAAGCTCGCGATGGAACATTGTCGGAGTCTTTTTACCTTTGATTGAAAGGAGCTTATTTGTCTTCTCAATTACTTCAGATTCGGTTTTCTTGAATTCGGGATGGTCAATGCTGACTTTATCGAATTTATTTCTCGCAAAGTAATCTCCGATTGTATAAGGTATAACAAAGTAACCGTCAGCAAGTCCTTGCATAAGGGCACTTGCTCCAAGCCTGTTTGCCCCATGGTCGGAAAAGTTGGCTTCACCGAGAATATGAAGTCCGGGTATGGTACTCATCAAATTATAATCTACCCACAATCCACCCATCGTGTAATGGGATGCTGGATAAATCATCATCGGGGTTTTATATGGGTCTTCTCCTACAATTCTTTCATACATCTCAAAAAGATTCCCATATCTTTCCTCGATTACCTTTTTACCTAGTCTATTAATCGAATCAGTAAAATCAAGATATACTCCAAAACCAGTCGCACTTACACCTCTGCCCTCATCGCAAACTTCCTTTGCAGAACGAGAAGAAATATCCCTGGGTGCCAAATTTCCGAAACTCGGATATTTTCTTTCGAGATAATAGTCTCTTTCTTCTTCTGGTATCTCATTTGGTTTGCGTTTATCACCTTTATTTTTCGGCACCCAAATTCTACCGTCATTTCTCAAAGATTCCGACATCAAGGTTAATTTCGATTGATGTTCACCACTTAGTGGAATACAAGTCGGGTGAATCTGAGTATAACAAGGATTTGCAAACAATGCCCCTTTTTTATATGTCCTATAGGTGGCAGTTACATTACACGCCTGTGCATTTGTCGAAAGGAAGAATACATTACCATAGCCACCGGTAGCGATTATGACTGCATCAGCCCAAAACGATTCTATCTTACCGTTAACTAAATCTCTTGTTACAATACCACGTGCCTTACCATCAATTATGACAAGGTCGAGCATTTCTTTTCTATTGTGCATTGTAACCTGTTTCTTTCCAATTGCTCGGCTTAAAGCAGAATAAGCACCGAGCAATAATTGCTGTCCCGTTTGACCTCTCGCATAAAATGTTCTCGATACTTGTGCTCCTCCGAATGACCTGTTGTCGAGCAATCCGCCGTATTCTCTGGCGAACGGCACTCCCTGAGCCACACATTGGTCAATGATATTATTACTTACTTGTGCAAGTCTGTAAACATTAGCTTCTCTTGCACGGAAATCTCCACCTTTAACAGTATCGTAGAACAGTCTCCAAATGCTGTCTCCATCATTCGGATAGTTCTTTGCGGCATTTATGCCTCCCTGGGCGGCAATGCTGTGCGCTCTGCGAGGACTGTCATTATAAGTGAATGCTTCAACAACATAACCAAGCTCTGCAAGGGATGCGGCGGCAGAAGCACCAGCCAGGCCTGTACCGACTACGATTGCTTTGTATTTTCTCTTATTAGCAGCATTGACAAGCTTCATTTCAAATTTGTGCTTGTCCCACTTGTCTTTTAGTGGGCCTGAAGGAATTTTTGAATCTAATGTCATACTCTTCCTCCCACCAACCCCAACAGAATTGAAATCGGTATAGCTATGTAACATAAAACAATCAGAATTGACAAAATAGTGCTTCCGGCAACTATTTTTGGAAAGTACTTAGGATTGTTATATCCCAAAGTCTGGAATGAACTCTGAATAGCATGATTCAAATGAAATCCCAGTAAAATGACACCTATTATATAAAGAATCGAAACCAGCGGCTTTTGGAAACCACTTATTACCATTGCATAAGCATCATGCCTTTCCGATAAGATTGGTTCGTCGCCTTCGACTTTATACATACTGCCATTATAATTAATTATACTTTCTTTTGCATTAGTAGCAGTACCTTCGGCACAACATTCATCCGACCCTTCGGTATCGTTCAGAGTGCCATTATTAACCTTATCGACTGAAACTGCATTGGTAACATAATAGTCTGTTTTGTTGTAATCTTCAGGATGAACCACACCCATTGTAAAATGCAGTATATGATAAGTCAGAAAAGCAAAAATCATTATTCCGGTCCAAATCATCGTTCTTGAAGTCAGCCGTGCTTTTACATAATTTTTAACCTGATATTTGGTAGGTTTGGCTCCCCAATTCAGGAACTTAAGCCATACTGATGTTATTATATGAAAAACTGCCGCTGCAATAAGCCCAATTCTTATGAGCCATAGCAATTCTCCGAGACGCTCCTGCAGAAAATATGCATAGCTGTTGAAAGCATCTTTCCCAAGAAAAACCTGCAAATTTCCCACACAATGCCCAATGACGAATAGAACCAGAATAACTCCCGTTATCGCCATCACAAATTTGCTAAGGATGGTAGATTTTAGGTAGTTAATCAGTATCATAAATCCTATTTGTTGATTGTTAATAATATATAGTTAATTAAAAGAGTCAAGTAAATAAAAACCGGTATGTCCGGTTATAAATATGGCTTGAAGCTAATATAATATTTAGTCATCAGCCTTGTATTATTCAAACCCTTCGACTTCGCTCAGGGAGACATTATTAAAATGCTACTTTTATTATAGTTTCAAAACTTACAAAAAATATAAATAATTAGCAAATTAATTTCGATTTGGGGGTTTGTTTGTAACCTCAGTGTGCTATTTTTTTTCAATAAGTTAGAAAAGAGCAAGAAAATATTAAAATTTTTTCTTATTATACCGTCCCTTAAATTTAGCAAGTTCATTTTCGTCTATTTATTGATTTTATATTGAATAAATATCTTGACATAATGCCGGAATTATCTTATAAAAGTCCTTTTTTGATGTATATAAGCGGCAGTCTCGAAGATTTTTATTCGTTAAAAAATATCAAAGCCGAGTATTATGAAGGTATGATTATGGCTCAATCTTCTGCTACAGTAGAACATGAAGAATGTTTTATTATTATTGTAAATCAATTGTACAATTATATTAAGAAATATGAACTCGGGAAGGTAATAGGCTCGAGATTATTGATTTCGTTTGGTGAAAATCAAAAGTTTGAGCCTGATATTGTATTTGTTTCCCATCAGAACAGTGGAAGGTTTGGGTATCATGAATTTGAAGGTGTTCCGGATTTGATTTTTGAGATTGTATCCGACACAACCAAGAATTACGACTTTACAATTAAAAGGGATGTCTATAAGTTAAACAAAGTTCCTGAAATTTGTTTTTATGATTTATCCGATTACACAATTACAATTGACGTTCTCGAAGGAAAAAATTATATTAGTCAAAAAATTAAATCGGAAAGACATCCGAGTAAAGTCATTAAAGGTTTTTTCTGGGACCCATACGGCTGGATGAAAATGTTGAAAGCCGAACTCTAAAATTTGAATGTATAATTCAAAATGCAAAACGCAATTTGATAAATAAAATAATTGATTAACATATTATAATCGTAAAATATAAACAGGAAAAAATATATGATAATATCAATAGATGACTCGGCAGGTTTCTGCTGGGGAGTAGTAAAAACAATAGATAAAGTAGAAGAGGTTCTTCAGAACTCAACGGATGAGCAGGTTTATGTTCTTGGAGACATCATACACAATCCGCGGGAGATTGAAAGACTCGAGGCTAAAGGCTTAAAAACCATTACACACTCAGAGCTTAAAAATATAACAAATGAAAAATCAAAAGTAATTATAAGGGCTCATGGCGAACCACCTTCAACATTCAAGTTAGCCGATGAATTAGGCTTGAATGTCGTTGATGCAACTTGTCCACTCGTACAGGCACTTCAAAACCGTATAAAAAAGGCTTATGACAGCGGTTACCAAATAGTTGTTTACGGTAAAAAAGACCATGCCGAAGTTATCGGTATCAGCGGTGTATGCAACGGCGAATGTATTGTTATTAAATCTGTCGAAGAAGCATTGGAGAAAGTTGACTTCAACCGTAAAACAATGCTCTTTTCTCAAACAACCATGGAAAAGCAAGCTTTCAACGAAATAAAGAACGCCCTCGAAGAAAAAGTAAAAGATTTCATTGATGGCGGTGAAGTTAACGAAGTATTTATTGCTAAAAACACACTCTGTAAATATGTTTATGGCAGGGAGGACAAGCTTCAGGAATTTGCAAGGAGTAATGACATAGTTATTTTCGTTGCAGGCAGAAATTCATCAAATGGTAAAAGTCTTTATCATATATGTCAAAAAGCAAATCCAAATTCATATTTTATCGAGGACATGGAAGAGATTGTGCTGGACTGGTTTAATGGAATCGAACGTATTGGAATAACAGGTGCAACAAGCACACCACAGTGGTATATGGAAAAAATAAAGGATAAGCTTGAGAAAACATTTGTCGAAATACTTACAGAAACTCAAAAATAAATTTGCATTAAAACAAAAAATTATATAGTTTAATACTGATTATAACATAAATTATTGGAAATAAAATAGATAATACCGAATTACTTTTCTTTGAAAAATCTAATAAAATAGATAGATTCCGCATTTCAGGGAATAGGGGAAATAAGTAATGTGGTATTTGGAAATAATAGGTTAAATATTGTAATGAACTTTTTTAAGATTTCAGGAGCTCAATTAAGCTATAAACAAGTAGCTGACTAAAAATATTTGTAAGCGTGGTCTTACTTCGTTCTTCTTCGATAATCGCCAATTTAGAATTCTGTAGAACGCAAGAGGACACGCCCCGACTGGGGCGTTTTCCTTTTTGCTTTACAGAGTGGGTGTTTGGCGATACCTCGAAGAAGGGCATTAAAGTGGAAATGCCCTTTTTTATTAATAAACTAATTCATTATTTTTTAAACAAATTTAGAGGTAGCGCTATGAAAAACTTACTTTTACTTATTGTTATTCTATTATTTACAATCTGTCCCAATTCGCTGTTTTCTCAAACTAATTGGGAAAATTATTTTGCTATTCCTTGTGATGTGCCAATTTGTATTTGGATGAATCAAAGTGATACGGTATGGGATGGCCCTAAAGAGTATAATCTGTGTATGGATTCATTGCTGAATTCCGACATAGGATGTCCAAATTCCTCTCATTGCTGTTTTAAAATAATCTATTATGAGAATACACATCATCATTCACTGGTTGAAGGTCAAACCACAGCTGATCATTTCTCTGTATTTATTTCAGCAATCCTGATAACTAACGGTTCTGATTGTGAAAGCTGTGATAAAATAAAAATAGTAGATTTATTTTATCAAAAATTAGTTGATTGTAAATTTGATTCATCATGTGTTTTATATGACCATGATTTTTTAAATCTTGATAGTTTAACATCAGGTCAATATGGCTGGTATGATTTGTGGCTTTTTACAAAAGGTGCATGCAGAAATATACAAAATTATGATTCAGTATGTTCAGATAATTGCTGCAGGAGTATATATCAGGCACATACTAATCGTGATCATCAATATGACGATTTTAGAAAATTTCAGGAGTCAGTGCCGTTGCGGGACACTTGTTACACATCAGCACCGCTATGCACCTGGTATTGCGACGAATTCCCATTCCAGGAATGGCTCGAAAACTGCTGCGATTCAATAGAAGTAACAGCACAAAAAGTAGATAGCATCTGTTGTGTCAATATCAGCGTTTATAATCCTTATTGCTATGCTCCTTCTCCAAGGATTGTATTTCAACAATATAATACTGAGACAGGAATCTATGTAAAAGAAGATTCATTAATGTGTCCTTATAGTGATACTGTGAAATATACTATGTGCCCGTCTAATGGTAATAAGTTTGTAATGTACAAGGTGCTGATTGATGATTCATTACATCCCGGAACACCGAATTGCGACCCATCATATTATGTCGAAGGTAAAACAATGTACACGAACACTATTGATTTATCTTCCTGTTGCGAATGTGATTCGGCACTTTTAGATGGATGGCTGACAGTAGATGTTGTCAATGATGATACATGTACCAATGGTGGTTGCCTTGTATCTGTTCATCTTGATATTGATTCAAATATCACATGTTACAAATATTATGTCTTGAAAGATAATCGTGGCGACACAACTCCTCCACTCGAAGTAGAGACAGAATATCTATATTGCTTAGATAAAGGAGAATTTGGAACAATTAAAGTTTACTTACTTCAGGATTCGCTTGAAAACCTCGATTCTGCCTGTGTAATTACTAAAGGTGTTGCATGTGATACAATTGAATGTTGTCCTCCGAATCATGATGAATGGCTTACTGTGAATGTTATCAAAGACCCTTCCTGCCCTGACAGCGGCTGTAGTGTATTTATGGAATGGACTAATCGGGATTCAATTCCTTGTTACCATAATTATTCGGTGGAAAGCAAAAAGAATGGATATCTGAATGGTTGGATAAACAGCAGTATTGATTCAAATGAAATATCTTTGCTTTCTTATTGTATCGGTACAGGTATAATAGATACAATTATTGTAACTTTGTATAAAGGGTATGAAGATGTTGATTCGACTTGCACAATTATGAAGATTGTTAGCTGTGATTCATTAGTTATTGATTCCCTGCCTCAACCCTGTGCTGGTGATTGCCTTGTTGAATGGACTGAAGATTTTCAGAATATTAGATTTATGCATTTATGTGATTCAAATAGTGCTTGTTGGTTAGGAATTCATTATATATATCGTACATGTCTAGATTCATTACAGGAATTTCAAATAATAAATATTTTCCGCGGTGGAAATTGTTCTTGTTTAAACGATGGTGAAGCAATACAAAAGGCAATAGAAGGATTAATTACATATAATCCTATGGGATTCTTTCCTACAAGACTTGATACAGGTTGTTCTTACCAGTGGCAAGTTACAATTCATTCCTGCTGGCGGCAAGCCGGAGATGTTTGCTGGTTAATGTCATGTCCATCCACATGCTGTTATCAAAAATATAAAGTGTGTAGATATCCACTTGATAGTATAACGATTGAACCTATAGGAGAAACAGAATATTATGGAGAAGTATCATGTCAGCCTTATCCAGAACCACCTAATATTCCAGAACCAAATACTTGTTATGATATGTGTAATTATATATATTTTTCATATTACAGTATTGTTCCAATGATGCCGATGATTCATGAACCGATTAACTCGGTAGAAGATTCAACAGAATTGATTAATTTTACTAAAAATTATTTTGATGGTAATTTAAATCTGTCGGTTAAATCTGATTGTGGAAACAAAATACGGGTGGATATTTCTGATGTATATGGTATAAAATGGCTCACAGTAGAACAATTATCAAAAAGTGAGAAAAATAATTTCAAGATTGATACTCATTTTCTTGATAAAGGTTTGTATGTCTATAAGATTTATTGTAATGGTAAATTTATTGGCAATGGTAAATTTATTGTTGAATAAGAAAGATTCATACAGGAAAGTCATTGATGACTTTCCTGTATTTTTTAATAAAAATTAATAGATGATTATTATGAAATATTTAATAATATTGTTATCAATAATATCGACAAGTTTAATTTGTAAATCAAATAATATAATTTGGAATAAAGTATTTGATGACGATACCTTACTTTTTTTAGGAATAGACAATCCAGATTCTTTTTATGCAATGGCTTTATCTGAAATTAGTGGTCCTTGGCGAGCAATAGTAAAAACAACCGATGGAGGTAATACATGGTTCTATGTTTATAGGGATTCAGTAATTTTTGCTGACCCAGTTCCAACTTATCCTCAAGATATATCATATCCTACACGAGATTTTTGTATAATTGGCTGTGATTCAAGTTCTTTTCTTAAAACAACTGATGGAGGTTTTACATGGAAAGAATATAAAGTTGACATACCTTATACATGGTATGGATTCTATGATGTTGATATGTTTGATGAATTTAATGGAGTAATGATATCGCAAAAATATTTAGTCGTTTCTCATGATGGATTTAAAACATGGGATACAATTTCTAATCCTGGTGGTGATCTTATATTTAATGTTGAAATGGCGGCACCAAATTCAATTTGTGTTTTAACCAGAGATATAGACGGTAGCCCTGACTTTAACGAAAGATTTTATCGTTCTGATGATGGCGGTAAAACATGGGATGAATATGAACATCCTGATTACAGAGTTCCTCAAGCACTTCAATTTGTTGACTCTTTAATTGGATATGAAGTAGGTGGTAAAAGTACAGGGCATGGACAACAACAATATGAGCTTGTTTATAAAACAACTGATGGAGGCCGTTCATGGGAAAAAGTATTAGATACAGTTATCTATCGCTCTTTTGGTTTGCAGAAACTTGATTTTTACAATAAGGATAGCGGTATTGTTGTAGGTCAATTTGGTGCAATTTTCTGGACACATGATGGAGGTAAGTCCTGGTTTTATGATTCGAGTGAAACCGTTGTTGAGGATATTCCTGCAACAATGAATGTATGTTATATAAGGAAAGACAGAGCAATAATAGCAGATTTTCATGGCAGGATTTTTATTTCAGAAGACACAACAACTGACGTTGTAGAAGAAATTCCAAATGATGATGATTTTGCATTATATCCAAATCCATCAAACGGAAATTTTAGAATTAAATTAAATTCAGATGTTCTGGGTAAAGCAAAAATATTCATAACTGATTTCCTCGGTAAAAATCTATATTCAAAGGAGGTTGAATTAATCTTGCCAGAATCAATTTTACAAATTGAATTACACGATGTCGCAAAAGGTGCTTATTTTTACAATATACAAAATGCAGGTAAGATAATATCCAGAGGCAACTTTTTTATAGTCAGGTAATTTGATTTTTTTATTTAAAAGAGTAAGAAAAAAAAGCCCGTGAATTCTAACGGGCTTTTTTTTTACTATATTATCATTATCGTAATTTTGTAATTTTTACTGCTTCAGGAAACAATTCAATAGCCTTTGACAACTGGTTGTCAAGTGCCGCATAAATCTGTGCAGAACGGTGGTCATTCCATAATATCCTTGCAACAGTTGCTTTTATTGCAATCTTGATGAAATCCTGGTCTTGTTTGTATAAGTCATCATCCCAAACAACACCTTTTGCTTCTGCAAGCTTTTTAAAATCACTAATAATGTCATCGTTAACTTCAAAATTCCTTATATAATCAAGATAGTTTATCTGATACTTATCTTTTATATAACTGCCTTTGCCATGAATGAAATTATTGGCAAATTCAAAAAACATATTTTTACTTCTTATATCCCTGCTCATTTTATTAATGGTATCAGGTTTAATTATAAAATCAGGTGTTATACCGCCGCCGCCAAATACCAATCTGTTAAATTGAGTATGGTATATGGGTAATGAATCGAATTTAATATAATCCTTATCTTTAACAGGGTCTTTATCCTTATTCATTTTAGCAATCTGGCCATGTATTTTTTTAATTGGATTGTCTAAATAAGAACCTTCTTCAAGTTCAAGCCTTCCGGCAAGATGCCTGTATTCATCCTTATCTGCATAAGACCTTTGAATACACCTGCCTGTTGGAGTAAAGTATTTTGAAATTGTCAGCCTGTAAGCAGAGCCGTCAAATGATTTGAATTGCCTTTGCACGAGCCCCTTTCCGAATGATGTTGTTCCTACAACAAGCCCCCTGTCGAGGTCCTGGATGGCACCTGAAACGATTTCACTTGCAGATGCAGAACCTGCACTTATTAAAACAATAAGAGGAATATCTTCATATTCACCACCGCTTGCCGCTATATAAACCTCATCGAACTCGGGCCTTCTGCCTTTTGTATAAACGATTGTATCTCCGCCTTGAATAAATTCATCAGCCATTAAATATGCCTGATTGAGGTAGCCACCGGGATTATCCCGTAAGTCTAATACAAGTTTCTTCATTCCTTTAGACCTAAGGTCTGAGAGGGCTTCCATCATTTCTTTGTGTGTTGTAGCTGAAAACCTGTTTACCTGAACAACACCAATGTCCGAGCCATCAATCAAGAAAGAGCCGTAAACACTAATTAGTGGAATTTTATCGCGGGTAATCACGAAATGATGTATTTCTTTTGACCCGCTGCGTACAATATCCACAGCGACTTGTGTGCCTTTTGGGCCTTTTAATTTTTTTGGAACATCAGCCCTGGAAATTCCGACAGCATTTACACTATCAATTTTTACAATTTTATCACCGGATAAAATTCCAAGTGCTTCGCTCGGACCATTAGGAATCGGTGATACAATGGTTATAGTATCATTAATAATATCAAATTCAACTCCGATGCCTTCAAAACTTCCCTGGAAATCTTCATCTACTTTTTTCATATCTTCTGCTGAAATATAGACAGAGTGAGGGTCGAGCTCTTCGAGCATACCGCGTATTGCAGCCTCTACAAGCTTCTGTGTGTCAACTGCTTCAACGTAATTCTTATCAGCAGTTACCAATATATCCTGAAATTTTTTTATTTGTTGATATATGTTGTCTTCCGAAATTAAGGGTTGTAAGTAAAATCCAAGTATTACACCACCTACAATTGCTGCAATTATCAAAGCATATTTTTTCATTACAGAGTACTCCGTTAAAAATTTATCTTTTTAATAATTCAAAATTACAATAGAATTAAGGAATTGACTAAGGATTTGTGAATTTATTTTAATTTTTTATTTACTATATTTTTATTTTCTTATTATCATTAATCTTGACACTGCATTTCTGCCTGTGTTTAGAGAATAAATATATATTCCTTGTTCAAGTTTGTCGGTATTTATATCTATCTCATATATACCCGGATTCATATTTTCATTAATCGCAATCATTCTTTGATTTCCAAGCAAATCATAAATTACAAGTAGCACATGTCCCCTCTCTGCTATACTAAATTTTATCTTACTCATTCCCGATGCAGGATTAGGATAATTCGGGAATAGGAGATTATCTATCAGAATATCTATTTCATTCTCTTTAATACCAACCAAACTAATTGGCTCCATAGACATTCCACCCAAATATCCATAAGAGTTTGCCTCTCCATAACCATAAACATAAACTCCAATGTTTGAATCGCAACTTATAGTATGCACTCCGTCATTAACACGAACATTTGCATACCTGTAGTTTGATGCTGGAATGATCTTGAAGCTGTCAGGCAGTACCGGATTACCATCTAATTTGACAGTTGAAAGAGATAAGTTTTCCGCTAAGATTGTAAGATAATGTTGTGTGTAAACAATATCAGAATCACTGTATTGTCTTGCTTGAATGTTAACGACTTTATAATAATTGATAAAATGTTCAACAGGAGATATGAGCATTTCAAAAGGGTCACCAGAGGAAAAATTACTCACTTGAGATGAGAAATTTGAAGTCTTTTTAAATTGAGCAACAAGTATTGGGGCACTTGCCCAGACATAGCAAGTTTCAGTTAACTCGCCTTCATAGAATTCCCCCTTATTCAATATTGTCTTTTGAACATCATTTATATATAATTCAGTATTATCATTCGCAGCTAAAATTCGATATAGATCATTTTTAACCTTAGTAACACTTTCAGGCTGTACAAATTGTATTAATAGAGCATTTTGCCCCCATGATATAAGCGGCGGCATTTGTTCTAATAAATAATCCCTTGAGGGATTAGAATATATTGAATCATTTGGTAATGCCGAACGCTGATGACCTGCAAATACTGCAACAGGTTTATCGGAATGAACCTCACTGCCTGTTAAATCAGTTTTAAGGTTTGCTCTTGTAATTTTTGCTTGTACCAGATATGCTTCACCTTTATTCAAAGTAATTACCTGTGTGTTTTTGCTATTGTATTGAGTTTCATTCTTGGGTAATATTGTCACAATTGTGCTGTCTTCGGTAGCAAGAATTACAAATTGTGAGGGTGTAGAATTTTCAGTTAAATCATTAGAAAAACTTTCAATTTCACCATCACTGTTATAAGACATAATAAAATAATCCATACCGAGTATGTCGCTTGGTAAT
>MHAY01000037.1 GCA_001804705.1 Ignavibacteria bacterium RIFOXYC2_FULL_35_21 | reverse complement strand
GTTCACATTTTAGTAATTTGTCGGAGAATATAAAATCCTTTTCTCATTACCCCTAGACTTGTGGGTAATGATAAGTGCTTCAGCATGGGGGGGAGGATTGGACATGTGAACCACACCTTAGACATCCGGGCACACCCCATCCTCACACTAAAGTGTGAGGTTATATTAACCTCATGCTTCAGCATGGGGGGGAGGATTGGACATGTGAACCACACCTTAGACATCCGGGCACACCCCATCCTGACACTGAAGTGTGAGGTTATATTAAACCCATGCTTCAGCATGGGGGGAGAGATGTCCCGAGCGTAGCCGAAGGTGTGTTCGGGGGTTTCTTTTTAAAAAAAAATTAAAAAAAATATTTTCTCCTCATCATTCCTTTATTATTCATATACTTATGCAATTAGCCCCGCCTAATATTTAAAAAATATTAAAAAAAAGTGAAAATATTCTGAGACCTTTTTGCCTTTCATGTGTCATTTATATTAAGGTGAAGTGTCAATTTTTCAAAAAGTGTTATTGAAAATGGCGAAAATCAAGTGTGGTTCTATATTTTGGGATATTTTTTCATTTATATGGAGGTCTGGCATTACATTTGTTACTATTTTCATTGGATATCAAAATAAGTTCCCTGTCAGGAGTTACTCCTGATAGATGTTCTGAGTTCCCTGTCAGGAGTTACTCCTGATAGATGTTCTGAGTTCCCTGTCAGGAGTTACTCCTGACAGATGTTCTTTATATCTTTTAAGCTGAAGAAAAGAATTGTGTTTTTTTACTTATTATAATTGT
Organism: Ignavibacteria bacterium RIFOXYC2_FULL_35_21; assembly: GCA_001804705.1. Classification (GTDB taxonomy): domain Bacteria; phylum Bacteroidota; class Ignavibacteria; order Kapaibacteriales; family UBA2268; genus XYC2-FULL-35-21. Next base: position 92,789 of record MHAY01000037.1, on the reverse strand, counting down.
TTTTTAAAATTGTCTTGCATATCTTTGTATTTGGTTTATTTCAACATTAATATATATAAATAAGCCGGTTTATATGATGTGGAAGCAGGGACGAAATCCCTTAGAAGAAGAAAATTAAAGAGTTCTTAGTTAATAAAACAAAATGTTTCAAAATTTTTAAGAGGTGTTTTATGAAGTTATTTTCAAAATTGAGCAAGGCCTTGCTCTTTACATTACTGAGTGCCTTACTGCTATTTGCTTATTCTAATAATGCAAAAGCAACTGTAACTCAGATCGGTTTCGGTACCAATACTTATGGCCCAACTGATAACGGTGATGGTTGCCCATATGCAGACTGGTATTCTGAAGCAAGAAACGAAATAATTTATCAGGGAACAGAATTGTCAGCCGCTGGAATTCCAAACGGTGCTTTGATAACTGCTGTTGCATTTAATGTAGCTTCACTCCAAGGTTTTGGTTCAGTAGATTGGAGAATAGGTTTAAAAAATGTCGCTTATTCAACACATTCTACTGGCACTTGGGAGACTATTACGTATGACCATCAAATAAATGGCTTCACACCTGTTGTTGGGTGGAACACACATACATTAATTACACCTTTTGTTTGGAATGGCACTAATTTACTTGTTATTACATGTCATGGTCCAGCTGATGGCAATTATACTAGAAATGCCGGTGTATATTATCACAATGGTCCAGGTTGGGTTACTAAATTTAATTGGGCTGATTATGCACCTTTTTGTGGTGGAGAAAATTCTGGAGGAATTGGATATACCCGACGTGCAAACATTATAATTACATGGTTCCCACCAGCACCTGATGCGGAAATAACAGAAATCTATAGAGCCGGATATGATTATACAGTTCCTTTCCATGCAGGTCCTTATTCAACCTTTGCAGTATTGAGAAATCAAGGAACTTTACCATTGACAGCAGTTGACCTGACTTTATCAACTCTCAATTCAGGAATGGACCCGCAGTCACAGGTATTGAACTGGACAGGCGTACTTGCACCGAATACATCAACAACAGTTTCGTTCCCGAATCCAACTTTTTATACAATAACAGGACCTGGGTGGTCACCATGCCAGATTGTTGTTCAAGGTGGAACTTCTCTAAACGGTGGTGCTTATACTGATGGTACACCCGCATATTTCCAGAGGTCTTTTTCACCAATTAACTATGATATTGACATTACAAATCCTTATGGATTACAGCCAATCGGCGATGGTGCATCGGTTCCTATCGTCTGCCGTGTTTACAATGCAGGTGCAAGGCCCATGGATTCCGACCAGGGATGGGGAATTGAAATTTATCCCGCTATTGACGGTTCTTACCTTGCTCCATGGATGCAATCTTCAGGATTAAAAATTAATCCGGGAGTTTTTGTTGACGTAACAATTGCCTCTGGCAGTTTCCCTGCTAAATCACCTATGGCTCCATATTATGTTACGGCATCTGCTTCGTTTACTGCTGTTACAGATTTTGATATGCTGAATAATTATTCATTCATATCAAAAGCCGCAAAACTTGCAGAGGGAACAACCTACACCGTTGGCGGTCCTTTGAGTAATTTCCCGGACTTCGAAACGGCTATTAATTACCTGAATGGCGGCGGTGTTTATGGGACAATGGGATTACCTGTCGTGTTTGAGGTTAGAAATCTTGGTGCTCCTTACACAGGAAGCTTTTCACTCGGTGCATATTCAAACCCGGCTAAGAGCCCGGTAGTCATCAGGCCCGCCCCGGGTGAGGTAGTTACTCTGCAATACACACTTCCGGGAGCAGGATTTTATCTCGGCGACCTTTCGGGTGCCGCAGATGTAACATTCGAGGATATTAACTTCGAGGTCTTCGAAGCACCCGGCAATGCTTGGGGCAGAATGTTCAACCTGTCGAACTGCGATAATATCATATTCGACGGATGTAATTTCACAGGTGTCCAGACAGGAATCACTGCCCCCTCTCATGCAGTGTTCTATCTCGACCAGGCTGACAATATTCAGTTCCTTGGCAACCATATTTATTATGGCTCTTATGGCGTTTATGAAAACATTTCGAATATTTGCCGTAATCTCGATTTCCAGGGCAACTATATTCTCGGTTCAAGCTATATTGGAGCAACACTTGCTTATGATGGCTTCGATGATTGTGGCGGTGTTAATTTCACTGGCAACATAATAAGCAACTATGGGGGCTCATCTCCCATAGGAGGCTTGCATACCTGGAATTCGACAGTTATAACTGGTAATACATTTTCGGGAATAACAGGCAATACTCCCGGCCAGTCAGCCTTGCAGGTTACTCATACATACCCGTATTTTTATATCACAACAAGCCCGCTTCAGGTTTCAAATAACGTCTTTAATAACTTAACGGACGTTGGAGCCATACGCCTTCTTGACGTTACATTAGGTTCTGTTGGTGAAAACAACAACATAACTATTGTGAATACTCTTGATAATGAAATAAACGGTATTTATATTTCAAATCCCAATACTGGACAACCTGACAAAGCAAAGAGAAATGACGACAGTCCACTGGCTGCAGGTAGTTTCGGAATTACTGTTGACGGCAACGTAATAACCATGCTCGATATGGATATGGGTAATGGCATATTCCTGGATAATACATCCCAGGTTGCCGTTACAAACAACACAGTCCATGTTTACAATCAACCCGGAAACGGTGCCGTCGGATTGAACGGGTTGTCGGCAAATTTTGCTAACGCAAGTGTATTTGCCATCAATATGGTTGACGGACAAGACTTAGTCGGTTTCAATGAAGTCAATTCCTGGGATTTAGGTGTATATTATAATACCATCAGCGTTAACTCGAATACGATTGACAATGAGTATGCAGTTGCCAGCATTGACGGAGGATATGTCCAATTATACAGGAACATATTCCAGAATGCAGGATACGGTAAAGTTATAAGAATTAAAGGCTTCCCGATTTACGAAGCAAACCAGAATAATTTCTGGAATACTGCAAACCCATCGCTTGGGCAGTTCATCGGAAGATGGTATGACACAGACGTACAGATAGTATATACGCTTGGCTACCTCGATACAAGTGCAACGATGCTCAACTGGCGCTATTACACTACGCCAAACGACGAAGAAACATACTTTGCGGGAAGGACCTATTATGCTTCCAACAACCTGCATTTAGCTGCATTTGAGGAAGACATGGTCAGCCAGGATGCACTCTTTGCACAGATTCCAAACCCAACCTGGCCCTATATTCCACCGACTTTACCATCGGTTATAGGCGATGACCCGTTATACTATAATTTATTCGAGAATTATGATTTCGATAACGAAGACAGGTCGGAAAGCGGGTTCTTTGTCGGTGCAGACAACCTGCATCCCACACTCAGCATCGTTTCACAGCCCGAAATCCTGACCGAATGTCTCGGTGCTGCCAGCACTGACCTGAGAGTGTCGGCATTCCTTACTCTTGGCGTTCCGATTCACTATCAGTGGTGGAAAGACGACATTCCTATGACAGATGTGGACAATCCCAACTATAACAAAGCTATTCTGTTCTTTGGCCCTCTCGATTACTCGAATGCAGGCATTTACAGATGCCAGGTATTCGGCTTTGGACAGGATGTCCTCTGGACAGATAACGTAACCGTAAACGTACTTGCTCCGGTCGAAATCACACGAAGTCCTATTGATAAATTTGCCGAAGCAGGCGCCTCGTTATATTTCGAGGTCGAAGCTCATGCATTCGGCTTAATAGAAGACCCGCCGCTGTTCAGCCCGAGATACGAATGGTGGATGATTGACCAGAACAACGTTTATACAAAGATTATGAATAACAAGAAGTATTCGGGGGCAGCATCCAATATTCTTGGTATCAAGGATATTGACGATAATGATTACAACTTTGATTATTATGCAAAAGTGTTCTCCGAGTGCAACAACGACTCGACTCCGAAATTCAAGCTCTTGAAGGTTCCCGAAGTTGTGATTAATTCTCAGCCGCAAGGCGTAACAGCATGCGAAGGAGACAACTCGCAGCTTACTGTCGATGCTACCGTTACCGAAGGCGGTACGGGATTGGCTTATCAGTGGAAGTTTAACGGTGCAAGCATCGGCGACAATGCTAACTATGCAGGTACGACTACAAACACTTTGTCAATCAGTAATCTTACTACTGGACTTGCCGGTGATTACAAATGCGTTATCACGGCATTACCAACTGACAATATGACAAATACAGACGTTGCAACAGTTACTGTAAACGTAGCCCCGGCTATTACAACACAGCCGGTAGCAGTTGTAGTAACCGAAAATGAGCCGATTAATCTAAGCGTTACCGCAACTGGCTCTGACCCGCTCACATACCAGTGGTATAAGGGCGTTACAGAAATCACCGGTGCAATTGCCAATACATATAGCATTGATTCTGCAGCCAAGAGCGACGAAGGTGTATATTTCTGCCTTGTCAGAAACGGTTGCGGAGAAGAAAGGTCTGAGGATGCTACTGTTACAGTTAATACCGACATAATTGGTGTCGATGACAACTTCTATGGATTCAGTCTATCTCAAAATCAACCGAATCCGTTCAGTGTTAATTCATCAATCTGGATTGAATTACCGAGAGCCTCCACTGTGCGGCTGACAATCACAGACTTATTCGGACGTGAAGTTGCCGTTCTTCTTAATAAGACATTAGATGCAGGCACAAATGAAGTTAAGGTTAATTCTAACTTATTGCGTCTCTCGACTGGTGTTTATTACTACACATTGACAACTGGCGCTTATTCCGAAACCAAACAAATGGTTATCGTAAAATAATAAGCTGATTGATTTTATTATAGCCGGGGCGGTCTTTCCGCTCCGGCTTTTTTTTTCATATCTTGTAGAGTTATCAAGATAAACTCCCCCTTTTTCAAAGGGGGATTTAGGGGGTTTCCTTTTAAACAACTGTGGCAGGACTTACCCCTGACACAAAAGAATCACCCAACACCCTATTATAACCGTATCAGGACTTACTCCTGACACTAAAGAATCACCCAACACCCTATTACAACCGTGGCAGGAGTTACTCCTGACACTAAAGAATCACCCAACACCCAAAACTCAAAACTCAAAACTCCTATTTCCTTTTTTCTAAAAAACGATTGCAGTATATTTGCACAAATAAAAATTTAAAAAAAAAGGATAACCTATATGTCAAAATTCTCTCTATTATTTTGCTCGGTATTTATGCTTTTCATCGCCTGCTCCCATTCCGATGACGACAGGGAAAGATTTATCCGAACCTACAAAGATATCCTAATTGCACGCGAAAGGTATCAGGACACATCGGTTGCCAATACCGAAGTGAAAAAAGCATACAAGAAAAATCAATATACAGAACAGACTTTTTTTGAAGACTGGAAATACTACACACAAGACCCAAAGGAATTTCTAATTATGATGGATACAATCCGCTCACGCGCCCAGCAGGATTTGATGAGATTAGATAAAGGAAAAAAATAACTTATAATCCTACTTCCAAGTTGTGGGATAAATAACCTCAAACTTATGTGCGAGGTATTTCCCAACCATACATAAAAGTTACAGCACAACACCTAAAATCATTCTGATTTGAAACTCCGGTTTGCCGGCACCGACATTCCCAATTTTAAATAAAGGCCCCAAAGCAACCCATAAACCCGGTGTTCCGTGTGATATTGTGGGACCGATGTAATTACCAGTTTTGTCTCCTTTTGCTTCTAATCCGGCAGATATTAATTTCGATGGATGGTAACTTACTCCAACAGCATACTTTGGTACAAACTCCCATCCTTCATCTTCGTAGGCAAGTTCAAAGTAGGGATTGAACGAAATATTGAAATCACCAAAATCTTTGCCTAAAATCAATTTCGTTTCAAACTCATGTTTTGAAAAACTTTGATTACCAATATACTCTACATAAAGCAAAGGGTCTAAGATAAATTCGTCTTTTTCAAAAAACTTATACCTCCCTCTTAGCTTGAAACCTGAATACATCAGCGGCCCACCTGCCGATTGACTGAAAACCTGATAAACTGAAAAATCAAATCGTTCAGTCATCCCGACTTCCAACTCGAAGTTAAGTTCGGTAGAACCCATTGTTTTAAAACTGTCAATATTCGGTGTTGAAAACGTTGTGTACTGTTCGAATTCAGCTTTACCGGTATCCATGATTTGATATTCATAAGTCCACACATACGAACGATGGTCAGCAATGCACGTATTAATAAAAATCATCCAGACAACAATAACAGAAAAAAATAATCTCATACCTCCCCCTATATAATATTAAAAATATAATTATAATAAACTAAATAAATTATTAGAATTATCTAATAATTCAAATTAACAAGAACATTTTTTTCTGCAAAATTATTTACTTGTTTGTAATCATTTGTTGTTAGGATTTTTTATTTAGTTGGGCAATAGATTCAATATGGTAAGTATGGGGAAACATATCAACAGGCTGGATTTTCGAGATTAGATATTTTTCTGAGAGCAAACCGCAATCACGTGCCTGAGTAGCAGGATTACAACTAACATACACGATTCTGCCGGGTGCAATGTTAAGTATTGTTTCAATTAAATTTTTGTGCATACCTGCTCTTGGCGGGTCAATCACCATGACATCGCACTGGGGTATATTTTCAAACTCTTTGCTTACATTCTTTGAATTTAGGTCGGCACACCTGAATTCTACATTTACAATTTTATTAAGTTTTGCATTTTCTATGGCATCTTTAATAGAGTTTTCTGATACTTCAAATCCAATAACTGACTTTACACATCCTGAAGTCAACAGCGAAATTGCACCTGTACCGCAGAACAAGTCCCACACTATATCACTATACTTAAATTCTGCTAACTCTATTATCGAATCCATAAACCTCGGCAATTGTTCGCTATTTGTCTGGAAAAAAGAAAATGGCGATATTTTAAATTTAACGCCGTAAACATCTTCAGTAAGATATCCCTCGCCTTCAATTCTTTTGATTTCACCTGTTGCCACAGTATTGACAGAATTATTTACAGCATGAACAATGGATGAAATGCTATGATTATTTCTTAAATCATTAAACATCCAATCAACGAATGCTTTGTCCGCATCATCTGTAAAATCTGTCGTTATCAAAATAACCATTGTCATCCCGGAACTGACATTTCTGAAAACAAGGTTTTTCAAAAATCCCTGGTGTATCCTGTCATTGAATGCCTGTAAACCCATTGCCAAAGCCTTGTTCCTGGCATCATTAAGTATTAGTATTGCTTTATCATCTACCAGGTGACATTCCTCAATATCGAGAACCTTATCATATCTGCCGGGTATATGCAAGCCAAGAGCAAATGACTCGCAGCTTATTTCCTCCCCTGCACTTATTTCTTCATCGGTCAGCCAGCGGGAAGTGTCAAAAGAAAATTCCATCTTATTCCGATAATTGTAAATCAGTGGCGAAGGAATTGTGCCGGGAATTTCACCGGGTACCATCTTTGCAATATGCCGGAAAGAATCAACGATATGCTGCCTCTTCCAATATAGCTGTTGCTCATAATGAAGATTCTGCCATGAGCATCCTCCGCAAACGCCAAAGTACCTGCATACAGGTTCAACCCTGTATTCCGAAGCTTCAATTATCTCTTTTACACTTGCTTCGGTATATCTTCTTTTACGTCTCTTCTCAACTGCAATCACCTTTTCACCGGGAATTCCCCCTTTAACAATATAGACCAGTCCATCCTTTCGGGCAATCGAAATACCTTCGAATCCAATTGATTCAATTTGAAGTTCTATTTCCTTATCAATAGTATTTTTCATATATATAGATTATTGATTAGATAATTGATACTAATATCAATACTTCAATGAGATAATTTCTTCAAGGACTTTTTGGGGTGACAAGTAGTCCATGCAAAAGTATTCTTTATTCTTACAAATAGGACTAAAAAAGCAGGTACATGGCTTGTCAGGTTGAATTATAACTCCCCTTCCATACATTTCAAATTCATTTGGGTTAAATATATTGTTGAATAGAATGACTTGTTTCTTCAAAGCAATAGCTATATGCAATGCCATGGTTACTGCTGTAATCACAATATCGCATTGGTCAACGAGAGATATGAATTTCTGAAGTGGATAATGGCCTAAATATAAAGCATTGGTAACCGATGCAAGCCGTAAGTTCTTTTCATGCTCCTGTTCTCCTCCCAGCAATAATGGATAATACCCTTTCTCCTGAAGAAGATTAATGAGAGCTGTCCAATTATCTTCCTTCCATAGCCTCGTAATCCATCTGCCTCCGCAGCCTGTGTTCAAACCGACAATTTTTTTTCCATTTGAATTGATACTCCAATTGCAGCCTCCACCCTTATTAATCAGGTATTCCTCACTCTGGAATGACCAACCGCATATTTCAAATATTTCATCGAGATATGTCTTTGTATTATTTTTATTGACATCATCGAAAATTCCGGTGAGAAACTTATGTTCGGCTTTAGTATTTACAGGTGCAGGTTTGCTATCTGATAATGTAAAACCAAACTTTTCTTTTGCAGATAAAATTTTAGTTAATGCACAAGCTTGAGGGTCCTTATCGAGATTTATGAGCTTGCTGAATTCTGTTGCACCTAATATTAATATAGATTCTAAATTAAAATTCAATATACTGTCAATCTCACTTTGAGGAAGTACTTCCGGGCTGTATGTCAGCCACCACACTGAATAATCAGGGTATTCCTTCCTGATTCTGAGAAGGAGTGGAGTTGTCCTTATAACATCTCCGATAGCTCCAAGTTTAATAATTAAAATTATACCTTTCACTGCATCATAATAGGGACATGCTTCACAATGTACACCCGTTTCCTTATGCGGTTTACAGGGGATGTCGCCTCGAAAATGCCTGCAATCCGGATAATAAGCAATATCACTTTCTTTCATTAAACTACAATCTGTATTGGATTAAAAAAGCATAATGAAATGTATAAACTAACGATTCCTGATTTTCATATGAAAATGACGTCTTTTTAAAAGGTGTCAGCAATTCGCCTCTTGTGTCATTTCTGCCAACTAAATTTAAAATACCTAATGTCCCATGGATATTCACGTACCAATTCTGGGCAATTTCTCCCTCCAATCCAAATTTTAGAGAGGCTCCAAGCCTGACACAGGATTCTTTCATTGACGATTTCAATATTTCTACGGAATCCAAATCATGATAATTCGTCTCAATCGTAAACACATTTTTTCCAATAAAGGATGTTTTTGCTTCTATTCCGACGTAAATTTTTGCATTGGCAATACTATACTTCTTAACTGCATAATTCAGGCCTAGTGATAAAGAAGATACATCTATACTGTTCTCCAGGTCCTGAAGCACATAATATGTCTGGGGTATGCGCTGCAAACCGCGATAAAAAGTATAATCAATACCTAATGGTATAACAAAATCATTATTTTCACCAACGGGAAATTCAAATAACAACTCCATCCCCGCCTGGGGACCATCGAAACCTCCTCCGAACAATGGCGGTTTATTAGGGTCGCTTTCGGAAAATGGCTTAGAAGCAGGATTGTTACCTATCAGTTCGGTGGTTTTCATTCCCCAGCCAACGGAAAAACCTTTCACGAATTGTGCATACATACTTCCTGACAAAGTCATCATTAATAATATTACAATAATCGCTTTCCTATAAATTCGCAATTCAATATGCCTCATTTAATACATCCCAAATTTATAAACGTTCTGATATTTGATAATTTGCCTTTTCAAGTGAATTTTTTGTTATCATTTCCCCCAACAATCCCATTGAAATCAATTGGACGCCAACTATGATTAGAGCTATACCCAGCAAGGCAAGCGGCCTGTTGCTTAGTGCTGTCTTTTTCATAAACCACTCTATTGTCAGCCACAAATCAATTCCAAACCCGGACAATGCAAACAAAGTTCCCAATGTTCCGAAAAAATGAAGCGGCCTTTTGAAATACCTTGTCGTAAACAGTACGGTCAATAAATCAAGAAAACCTTTGATAAACCTCGATAAACCGAATTTTGTTTTGCCGTAACGCCTTGCGTGATGAGTAACAGGAATCTCTGTAACCTTAAAACCCTGCCAGTGTGCCAGTGCTGGCAGATACCTATGCATCTCTCCATATACCTGTAAATTCCTCACTACAACCCTCTTATAGGCTTTTAATCCACTATTAAAATCATGCAGCTTTACACCGCTTGCGATTGACGTAATAAAATTAAAGAACTTTGATGGTATTTTTTTCGTTAGCGGGTCATGCCTTTTTTTCTTCCACCCGGTAACCAGGTCATACCCCTCTTTGATTTTTTTTACAAGGTTTTGAATTTCTGCCGGGTCATCCTGCAAATCCGCATCCATTGTAATCACAATCAAACCTTGTGCTGCATTAAAACCCGCTGAAAGTGCGGCTGACTTGCCATAATTTCGCCTGAACCGGATTGCTTTGAAGCGCCTGTTCCTTTGGTTTATACTCCTTATCACGGAAAATGAATCATCGGTCGAACCATCATCTACAAAAATAACCTCGTACCTGTTGTGTGATGCTTTTTTAAGTTCATTTTCAAGATGTAAAGCTAGTTCCGGTAAGGATTCTTCTTCATTTAACAACGGAATAACAACCGATATAAAAGGCGAATCTCTTCTTGCCTGATTGTCCTGATGCGGTTTCCTGACAAATCTGGCATTTTTATTATTTTTTTCTTTCTTTTGTCCTTCTGCATTAACAAGCTCTTGAGTCATATTCTCTTCACAATTATTAAAAAATTACCTGAGTTTACAATCTTACCAGTTTCTTAACATATTGCCCGCCACCGGAATTTAAGACAATAAAATATATCCCTTTTGTCAAGTCTGTAATATTGAACTCAGTCTTGTCAGTTTCCGACTTTCCCGCAATTAATTCAATTCCTGTCTCAGTAAATATTTTATAGGAAAACCCTGGTGACTTTGCTTTTACATATACTTTGTCTCCGTCTGTTGGTATCGGATAAACAGAAAAAACAGAATTGTCATTATCATCCTCATATACAATATTAGCAAGAGGATTGCTATACCAAACCTTCACATAATATTCATTCCAATACCTGTTTCTGGCGGTATCGCTTTTCTTTGTTCCCGATAAATTAAAATCCACTAAGTCGAGTTCTTCATCCCTGTCCGTTATTTTTGCAGAATCAATATACTGAGGCATTGTATTCCATGTAAAAATCAGCAGTTCTCCATCACCCCTATACACTTTAATTGAATATCGGACATAGAAATGAGGTGAATCTATAATCGGCCTGAAATCCTTATAGGTCCATACCAATTCCTGTAACCTTATAGAATCAAAAATTTCAAATGAAGCATGGAACTGTCCCGCAGGTGGTGGCCATCTTCCAAAATTATTTTCTCCTAATAATGAATCCCATGTGTCTGTGGCTGATGAATCAACACCAAACACCAATGTATAATTCGAACCGAGTTCATCCGATAATTCGACAGGAACCTCGATACGGGTATTAGCGAAAACCATCAATGAGTTTATAAACAGAGTTGTTACAATGAGTAATATTTTTATCATTTTGATGATTATTAATAAATTATAAAAATAATAATTAATAAAGATGTCTAAACATAATTTTTATTTTACAAATGTTATAACCGGTAATAAAAAAAAATGGGCAACATATTAAATGCCGCCCATTTATAATTACTATAATCTGTTATTAACTAATCTCTATTACTTAATAACGGTTATTGACAATACTTCCGTATGGCTTCCTGCTGTCATCTTGCAGATGTATCTTCCGACAGTCAGCTTCGACGAATCAAACGATATTGTTTGTTCGCCCGATTTCACCTGGTTATTGACAAGTGCCATCACTTCGTTTCCGATTGCATCATACAATTTGATGTTTACGAGTTCTTTATCGCCAACGACGTAAGTAATGATTGAATTGCTTTCAACCGGGTTCGGAGAGCTAATAAGGCTGTAATTGCCTGCCAGGTTGTCGCTCCTGAGTACCTTTATTGCATTGCCCCTGGTTCCGAACACTTCGACGTTGCCGGCTTCGCCTCTGCGGATACTTCCTAATTCTTCATTCGATGCAGCATCTATGAAAGTATAGTTTGCATCGGCATAATCCATGTTTATTGACATTGGATATGTTACGCCTTGCAGTGTAATCACCGACTCGTTCGTGTTATTTATATACATGTTATTATCGTATCTGACATCGAACAACTCTGCCGGTGGTGCCGGTGGAAGCTCATATAGGCTGATGTCTGCATCCTTGTCGGAAGTCAGGTAAAGCTTACCTTCATGCCTTGCATTGTCGCGTAAGTCTATTCTGACACTCCTCGAAAGAAGGTCAACCTTGCTGTTGCTTTCGTCAACGATATCTTTAGCGTAACTACTGATAAGCTTCAGGTAGCCATGTTTATCGGATTTCATCCAGTAACCTAAGCCGGGTTCCATAATATTTACATCATAATACCCATGGACGTTGTCGAATGCCCAAATACCAAATTTGCGGACATAGATTTTATCGGGAACTTCACCGGGATAATGCTCGTGTTGGTCAAAATCAATATTTCTTACATTCATCGGGTATGACAAACCGCCAATGGTGTTCCATCCGGGATAAATTGATATTTTATCGGCAAATGCATCATCAAATCCGTCGGATGTGATTCTCTTCATAATAACACCACGGAATGTCTTATCGACACTGTCGCTGTATTTAATGAAGTAACCTATACCTGGTTTTAAGTCTTCTCCTGGATAGTAACCACCTTGAGGAAAGAAGAAAAAGGGTGTACTCATAGCCCTCGGATAGAATACATACCATTTTGCATTTCTTGGCCTAACTGGCAATGAAAGCAGGTTCCAACCCTTCTTGATAATCGGATTTCCATATGGGTCAACATACTCGATAATCTTTGGTAGTGTGTATTCAATCTTGAATGACGAAACTGCTGGGTCGTCTATATAATATGAGTATCTTGTTCCTCCAAGGTAAGTAGCCTCGCGCATATTCACACTTGGAAAGATAGTTCCGTTTAGAGTATCTGTTAAGAATAAAATAGCATCCTCCGGAAATTCCTGTAAATCCCATTCGATAGTTATAGGATACTGATTGACATAACGGCAGAAATATATAATTGATTCTGATGTATCATGAATGTCTCTTATATCCCTTGAACCCGTATTAGGAATAGTATCGTAAGTTACGATTGGGCCACCAAGGTTAGTCCTGATAACACCGGTCTGCTGTATTTCATCATTCGGGAAGAAATCCCCGAATCCTTCGGGAGCAAATAGCTGTCTTTCGTTGGGATCAGGTAAAAACCAGCGTGCCTCGAACAACCCGGAACCACTGCTGTAATTACCAAGAGTGTGTGTAGCTTCTTTTTCACCGAACACCGAGTCAACTGCGTTTGATGCGCGATGGCCCGTCCCGAACACAATCCTTGTCCTTCTTGGGTCACTTTGATTATGTTGTTTGATATCAAGTGTGATACCGGCATGAGGATCCGTATATAATCCGTTTTCCTCGTAGAGTGGCGGTTCAAATGCGTCCCTGAAGTTAATAAATGTAATTTTCAACCTTACCGGGCTTATTTCTGCATCCGAAGAGGATATCGTAATATGTCCTTCATAGACACCGGCTTTCTCACCTCCGTAATCCCCATATGGTGAATCTTCAATTCTGGCAGGATCGCATTTCAATTCGACAAACACATCCGGGTCCATTGTTGTTGCAATCAGCATCTGGTCAAGCCAGCAATCAGACGGGCTTGAACATCCCATAATCTCATCCAACCATTTGACATAAGCTTTTGTGCTGTCTCTGTCGGGTGTATATTTACCCCTCTGGGAATGTATTCTGATTAATAGCCACGGCTGGTCGGATTCAAGGTAAACATTGTTCATCCTTGTCATCTCGACGGTATTCAATAGCTCAAACTGACGCGAACCAACAACAATATTATTACCGTTGGCATCCCTTACAACCTTGCCTGAGTCAACGGTTATCGGGTCCTGCATAACCCAATATTCATTGAAAATCGGGAGTATTGCAGGAGATGAACCTACGCCTCTTTCGAGCCTGTATCCAAACCTGGGTAAGTTATCAAACATTCTTAAATAAATCATTCCGGGCAAAATACCTTCTGTTACCCAGTTTGATAATATGCTGTTTTCCATACCGCCAAGCACATTGGCATCACCCGGGTCGGGATAGTCAGTTGCTACATAAGGATACTCGGAATAATTTCTATACTCCTTAAACGGAGCATCGATGTTGATTGGCCAATGATTAAAATTGATTGAGTCTACATGCATATTTCCTTCTTTATCCGGATATCTGCTCGATATATAAATCGGTGTATAGCCGACTTCCTTCAGGAAAGCATTAACGAACTGATTAATTCTGAATCTTACATAAAACAGAACAACAAACTGCTCATTAATTGTATCGGTTACTGCCAATGGTGTCGATGATATTCCGGCAATCCTGATACCATGTCCTCTGCCTCTTACCTGGCTGGGGACATTGGGGTCAAGATTCATCTGATAGTATGGAGCCTTAAACACATCCCATGTTATCATAAACTTGCTTGCATATGGCTCATAAAAATACTCATCACCGGCATTATCTTCCCTGACTACCCTGTTATCGGTTGTATCGGGAAACGGGTGATGTTTGACAATACCCATTGGTGTTATAGCCAAGCTATCGTACAAAATTTTGAAGTCGAAGCTGTAAATGGGTTCTGGTACGTACAAAGCCTTGGAACCGGGTCCAGTATAATGGTGCCACTGGTTCTCGATGAAGACCGGCATTAGAAATTCTCTCGGTAAGCTTGTCTCACCAACCGGTAGCCAAATCCTGCCATCCGGATACCAATCTCTACTGTAATCGTTCCTCGATGCGGTTAAACTCAGAACTGGCGGTCTTGGTTTTGTCGGTTGCTGGCTCCATACATTTCCTGCATCTACTATCAGAATCCCTATTAGCAATAGCATGCTCAGAAAAATACGGTAGCCTCGTAATTGTAATAAATACTTCTTCATGAGTACCCCCTAATATAAATGAATACTTAAAAATTAATTTTTTATCATAACAATATTTTTTATTTCATCCTTTATGTTTCTGACGGTTACCAGGTACACTCCCCGGGTTAACCCTTCTGCCGCTATCTCGGCATTTCTATCTATAACACTAATGTTTATTTTCTTTATCAAATTTCCCAAAATATTATATATTAAAATCTCTTCTATTTCCTTATCGCTTTCAATTATGAATTTATCTTTTATTTCGTTGTAATAACCATATATAGTTTTATTTTCAAATTCAGTAATTCCTGTTCCTGTCGTATCTTCTAAATTTCCTTTTAAATTTGTCTTATCTTCTATTAAATTTTTTATACATGCACAATCGTTTACTTTTATTGGTGTAAGTTTTAATTCTTTCACTTCACCTTTTCGTTTTATCTCTTTTATTTTAATTTCAAAAATTTCTTCTATTCCAATTTCGCCTGTTACCGATGTATAAATCAAATATCCGTTCGCAACTTTGCTTAAACTGTCAATCTGTATATTATCCGATATACTTTTTATTTCTTCAATCTTAAAATAATCACTGTTGTCTGTAATAAGTTCAAAAACAATGTTTTCAAGATTTAAATTATTCCTTACAATTATCCCGGCTTTAACGGTGCCAACCGAATCAACCTTATTAAATATTACAGTATCGTTTTTAAAGTCTATTGTCTCAAAACTTACTGCAATGCTTCTGTTCGGCTTATCCAGTACTTCAGCTTTTACCAGGACAAATTTACCTGAAACATCCACTATTTTTTTAAATTCTGATGTAAAAGTCAATGTATCAAGCCTAAAATATCCTGTATCAGGACAACTACCTAAAAATCTCCCGGTAAATGCAATCAATGGCTTGTTGCCGTAAGCAGGGTAACTCGAAAAAGTCCCGTAATGACCCTCAATAAGCCCTGAATCGCTGCTGCTCCTGAATATATGGACATCATTATCATTGTCAAAGAACTGCGATAGAGTATTTATTGTCAAGCCCGCTCTCGCATTAAACTTTGCAGGATTATACCTGATATAAAAATCAAATCCGAACAAGCTGTCTGTTGGCTTTACTTCGCCAATATTGATTGATATTATGTAGTCTCTATCACTTACACTCCCACAAACATCAACCTGATTATGATTTATCAAAAGAACATGAGCCGTGTCCTGGGCTTTTAAAATCTGGCTGCTGCCGATGTATATCAGCAGCAGCAACCAGAAATATCTAACCGATTTTTCAATAGCATTCACACTATTTATTTATTAAGCATTAATTTTCTCGAAGCCGATACATTCTGCCCCGTAAGCCTGTAAATGTATGCTCCGTTACTTAGTGCGTTACCGCCGTCATCCGTGCCGTCCCATTCGAGAGCGTATGGACCTGCATTCAATGAACCATTGAAAAGTGTTCTCACTTTATTGCCGAGTGCATCATATACAGCAATCCTGTACATTCCTTCGTCTGCAATATTCAATGATATAACAGTCCTGCTTGTGAATGGATTGGGCTGGTTTTGCAGCAATAATTCACCGTTATTATCAGTTTCTTCAATATCCGTCAGGTAGATTGTCTGCCTTCCGGTTTCAATACCTCTGAACCTGATATTCGATAACAACAGTTCAGGTTTATCTGTCGTTACGGTTACTATTGCAATCGGTACATCAGATTGAAACGAACCAGAACCTGCAAGTGCTGCTATGTTATTCTCGTAATCTGCCGTCAATATATTTCCATCCTGATTATCTACCGTAACACCCGTTACTTTGCCGTTTACATCAAATCTGAACGACAATGGGCCATCAATCACGCCATTTAAATAGACAGGGAAAATATATTTGTTAGGCTCAAGCCTTTCAGCCATTCCCGCAATAATATTGGTAGCCGGATCTTCATTAATTCCGATTTTACCATGCCTTACTGTTGTATCGAGTAGCCAGGGTAGAGATTCAACACTGCCTTTCATATACTCGAGAATCCATGCAGCATCTTGTTCATTTGCCATGAAGAACACCATCTTCAAAGTATTAATCTTTGTAGGAACAACTGTGTCTATACCCATTGGGTCTTTAACTGTTACATAAGATAAACTATCACCGTAATATACGTTCTTCCAATCAAGGGCTGTTTTCTTTGTACCCTGTACCGGGTCGCCCGTATTGGGGTCAAGTGAGTCGAGTAAAGGATTAACCTTGCTCTTTATAATACCGGTATCCCTGTAAAAATACCTGCCGTCATGATTAACATCGCCATGGTAAGCACTTCTTCTTCTGACGCTGTCAAGCTGTTTCATTGTAACAACCGAACGCACAATAACTCTTGCATCATTAAATGTAACGTAACGGTTCTGCGTTTCGCCAAAAGCTCCGTGTTTCCTGCCTAGCAGTTTGGACATATCGGCATCGCCGTCGCCCCAGTACCTTTCAGCCTGGAATCTTGCCAATGCATAATAATGAATTCTTGTGTCTGAACCGCCGGAGGGTTGCCATGCATTTGTTTTTTTCAAACCGATTCTGGTAGAATCAGGACTATAATTTCTATCATCCGTAGTTGTCCATGCCTGGTCGAAATATAATGCATTCATAAAATCGGCAAAACTGCCTCTTACGTTTGTTTCGCCCTTAATTCCGACTGTTGCATCCCTGGTTATAACCTGGTCTTCTGTAGTGTAAGGATTCCCTTCAACCTGGCCATAACAAAACTCAATGTCTCCTTGTCTTGAGTATGGGTCGGGGCATTCATATAATTTTACCTGGAAATTGCCTATGCCGTTTTTCAAAGGCGGCAACTGCCCGGGAAGCAATGGTGTCTGTAAGTTTATATACAAATTTTTCCACTGCACTGTAAATACTCTGTTAGGTTCTACACCTTCGGTCTTATAGGAAATCTGACCTGGTAAATGCCTGTTAACTCCCTGAGCAACAGTATCCTGGGCTGTTACCAGGAAGTGGTTGCCCCAGTAAGGAGCTATAACATTTATCTGGTATGAAGAACCGAATTTAAACAAACCTTCAGGGTCTGTCGATTCCACATACACCGGCTGCGAAAAGGTTACGAAACCGTTAACGCAGACCCACACTTCACTATAGACTTCGCCATTATACTCAAAGCTGAATCCTAACTGAGCCTTGTAATACCCGTTATCCCTATCAACTATGGTTGGTGGTAGATTAGGTGCTGACGGTTTCTTAAAGTCTATAGCTGAAATCACGGAAGGACTTGTCAGCTGAATGTATCCTATCGGATCACTTGGCTGCACTACCTTAACGGTATCGTACTCCCCGTAGATTTGTGCTTTTAACGGCTGCTCGGTAACTGCTATCATCAGCAGTACTATTCCTACAGCAATTAAGAAAAATCTTTTCATCTTCATCTCCGCTTATTTATTACAAAAATTTATTTTCATATTACTTCTTTCAATATCGGCAGGCTCCGTTGCCGAAGCCTGCCTAATTAAAATTATTTTAAAATGACTATCTTCTCAGTTGATGTAACTGTGCCTGCAACCAAACGGGCTGTGTATGTTCCGCTTGAAAGCTCATGTCCGCTTATGTCGCGGGCATCCCAATTGAGCTGATAGCTTCCGGGACTGTATTCGCCTTCTGCGACGACAGAAACCAGTTTTCCAAGTTCATCAATAACTTCAAGCCTGATGTTTGATTTCCTTGCAATTCCGAATTTTATTTCGGTTGTTCTTGCCATCGGGTTAGGTGATACCGAATTAATCCCCGTTGTGAGTGTAAAGTACTCGTCTCCAACACCGGATGTCCAGTCATGGACGATAATAAATTCCTTTACACTACTTCTGTTTATTGTCAGAGTAATAACACCATCAGATTCTGTTCTTATGATATCGGGAGATGATGCTCCAACACCAGTATTCATATTGTATCCAAACACATTGCCGTCTGACTGTAAATCCTTAATATACCAGGTTGCTCCTGTCGGATTCTTTGCGAGGTCAGTCTTGCTCGGTACATCGTTCTTATTCCACGATACCTTTATCGGGTAATGGTTGGATGCGTCTCCTGCAACGCCGCCGGAGTTGAATATGCACTTGTAAATCCTAAGCTGTCCCGGTGGGTCAGCAACAGGCTCTGGGAATATATTCCTGAGAATACCATTCACAGTCGGAATATCCCATCTTGCATCAAACGCGTCTTCATATGGTTTTGGCGGAATTTCGAATTCGCAGAAGTTTGCGTCAAGAGTTCCTCTTTCTTCATTATCCAATCCATCTCCTGTGGTTGCTCCCTGTCCAGTACCAAACTCAAGTACCTGGTAAGCACGCAAGTTATTTTCAATTCTAATCGGACATACAAAGTTTGTCTCGTCAGAGAATTTCACTCTAAATATTAATTCATCGGTTAATCCTGCTTCGTCAGTAACCTTAATTCTGATGGTTACTTTGCCATCCGGGTCTCTAAATGCACCGAAATCGGTTGACCTGATATAAACGACCTGCTCGGGATTATCCTGAATACCTGATATTGTTGTCGGGTCTAACACAGTGTTAGATGGTTTCGGGTCTATTAGCTCGAACGTCAGAGTTTCTGTTGGGTCACCCTGCTGTCTTCCCCTCAACAAGTCAATGTCGCTAACCTTAATAGAATCAAGATATGGCTGGCCTTCTTCAACGCACCTTACAATCGGTGCTGCTTCGATTCTCGGACGATGCCTCGTCGAATCAACAAAGATTGAGAATGTCTGCATTGTAACAAGGTCGTCTTCATCCCAGCAAAGTATCGTTACTGTCTCATCTCTCGGAGCATCTTTAACTCCGGGAATTCCGTAAAGTATGCCGCTTTGCCTGTTTATCTTCAGCCATTCGGGTGCTGTTTTCTTGTCGCCTATGTACCAGAAGTTGGTCGGGTCGGCATCCGGGAAGCATGGGTCACGCCATAGTGTATCAACACCGGGATAGCTGCCAGAATAAAGAATCTCAAAGTAATGAGTCTGTCCGAAGTTCGGGTCTTTCACCTGAATCATCTTCGACTTATCCATAAGTTGAGGATTGTATTCAATATCCTCCTTAGCTGCCGGTAATACCGTAGCGGTTGTAATAATAGGTTCGACGTTTACCAGCAACGGCAAATCAATCTTGCCGATTCCGCCGTGTCCGTCGTTTACAACCACTGTTAGAACTGTATCGAGTGCCAATTCTTCATTTATACGGTTCGGAGGTGTTAACATTGCAAGTGCCATATCATAGTCAACCCTGATATTCAATTCACCTCTTGTAGTGAAATCGCCGCCGAATGAATCTACTTCAGTATCTGCAAAAACACTGTTACCGTCTGTAGTTGGATCGTACCTGCAAAGGAACTTATCATCCATCCAAATAGGCCTTGCCTGCCTGATAATAGTGTTTGCATTGTATATATTCGGGTTAGTAACCAGGGTATCGAGAACAATCAGTGAATCCGCTTCATCATCGCCTGGATTAGCATTTGGCCTGTAAGCTATGTTTAGGAATCCATAAGCTGTACGTCCATAGCGGAAGTCCCAATTCCTTTCGTCTGCCCATTGGTCTTCTAACTCGTCATTTGTATTAAAATTAACTGCAAATCTTAGTCTATTAGTCAAATTAGCTTTCAATCTTCCGTCAACTTTGGTACGGCAGGGATAAACCGAAGCATTATATGTACCAATCAACTCAGTATTCTGTGTACCTTTTGAGTCAAGTGTTACAGTTATATCCTCCGGATAAGCCGAATTCGGTATTGGATAACCTTGCTCGGGGTCATCAGGCATTAGGAATCTTGGGTTGCTGTCAACCACAAATATCTTAAACCTATACTCACCGACAAAGTTTCTGCCGTAATCAATCGTATCCTGCTGCAGATATCTTGCTTTGCTTAAATTGCTGCTCACATCGTAAACAGGTGCATGCAGATACGGAGTAAACAGATAGATGAATTTATCAATATAATCCTGGTCAAAATTGTCAGGATATTCTTTCAACGAATCCGTTGTCCTGTAATGAGGCGGATAGTTATGTACGGTTACATAAACTTCTTCACCGCCAGGTACAATATAAGGATTAGTAGGACGGCCTCTTAGTAAGAGATAGCCGTTAGCCTCATCCATCGGATTTGTTACGTAGGTAGCTCCTGCCGGAATATATTCATACTTCAACCAGTTCTGTAGTCCTGAATTAGGATATGACGGATATGCCTCATATCTCAAATATGCATAATCATCAGGAATCTCGAATGCTCTTGGGTCGTATAAATTATTCCAGTCCTTAGCTGTTATATTAAGGATATGGTCGCGTCCAACGGCATCGCGTCCGATACCCATTTGTGGATTAGGCTGGCTGTAAGTTCCGACGTCTTTCGGATATTCCCTGTCCTCGGTAATAAATACTTTGTGCAGGAAGTTAGTTATTCTTAATGTGTCATATACGCCATGAGCATTTCTCCATGGGAACTGCGAAGGCACATATTTCACAATTGTATCAACTTTAAGATGATAAATATCTCCTGTAAATTCGGCAGGCATCGTTGAATTTGTTACCCTGAAGCCGAAACCTTTTTGTAATGCTGTGTCAACACCGTCTCTCCAGAGTATCGTTCTGGAAACAACGCTTACTGAATCGCCAACATTAACAGGTAAAGCCCTGTAACGCTCGCCTGCGAAATAAGTTTCATAGTTAACGTTGAATTTATTATTTGAAATCGGCATTGTCGGCCTGTTCTTATAAAGCAAAGGTTCATTGCCAAGCTGGTCAAACCTGTTGAAATATTTCCTGCCCTGCAATGTTCCCTTATCCTCATTATAAGCATTATGCTCGACTGCTCTCAACATATGCGGGTCGCCTATGTTTGAGCCGAAATTGAGCAAACCTTCGTTTGAACGCCTGATTGTTGTATTCGGTATCCTGTTGGAAGAGTCAGGAATTAATTCTACCCTGCCTCTGAATACTTCCCTATGTGAAGCATCTTCCGATACTTGTCTCAGGTTAACTCTTATATAATCATTAGTTGTTTCATTAATTACAAAGAAGACCGATTCATTAAGGAATCTAAGGTCATGGTTTGTCCTGTTAACGTCACCTGTGTAATTTGCTTCTGTTTCTAAGAATAGCGGGTATCCGATCGGATGATAGAATAATGTATCATGTGCAGGTCCTACGAAAGGATGAAACTCTGTCTGCAATGAATTGATTATCGGATAAGCCGGGTCTGTTACATTGGCTAAACTTTCGGCAATGAACGGGTCTCTTACAAGACACCTGACATACTTGCCGTAATAAGGTGAAGTATTGTCAACATACCTTACCAACTCCGGTGGAATTCCAACTGCGAAGTCTTCAATCGGGCTCATTCTCCTGCGTGCATAATCTGCGGTTTTTATTTCAACACCTTTATCGTATGCGTCGTAAATCCTTCCGCTTGCAAGCAGAATGTCAGGAATACTCGAGTCAGCCGGTGTATTTTCATCAACATCAATCTTATTCATAAGTGGTATTGGCTGATAATCCCATCTCAATGTGGATTCAAAAGGGCCCTCGAATAAATAACTATGAACACCATTCTTGAGGAATGAGTTTCTCAAAGCCGAGTTTTCACTTTTTGTTTCCCATAATCGGTATTCCAATGTTGTTGTATTGTGGTAATTGTATCCACCTACGAGGTCAGTTGTGTCAAGATAGAATGTTTCCTGCTGTCCGCCTCTGTATTTCTTGCCGGGACAGTTCGTGCATGAATCGTAAACTATAAGAGTTACGTTTGCTTCTGTCTTACCCCAGTAGTTGCCCGAAAGTGTATCGGTACCGCCGAAGCCAAGTCCGGTAGTTCCTGCAAGAACACCCTTTGTATTCGGTGCATCGGGAAGCCTGATTAAAAATCTTGATTTATTATTGTAAATCGAGTTTGATGCTTCCGAGAATGTGAATGCAGGTGATGGACCCTGAATTTCACCGTAAATACATGTACTTGCCAAATCGTGTGATGCCCAGTTACCGATTATCGTTGTCTGGGTAGCCAAATCTCTGATTACCGGTCCGGTTATTGCATTCTGGAAGATGCCGATATCATTGCGGTCATCAACCATGTTGCTTGTAATCAAAGACCTGTTAAATACTAACTTCATATCGAAGTTGTCTGAATATATTGCAGAACCCGAATAAGCAAAGTTATTTAATATTCTAACTCTGTTGAACCATGTTGAGTCAAGTCTTCCGAACCTGCTTGCTGTGGCACTGTCAAGAATATATATTGCGCCTCCAAGACCGACACCATTCTCAGGTAATCCTGATTCCTGTGCCCATCTTCTAACGTCTATATACTGCAAATCCTTCGATAGCTTCTTTTCCCAATTTGCACCTGCATCCGATGTTCTGGCTATGAAGCCCATGTCACCGACTGTATAACCGACTGAAGGTGTTTTAAAGAATATATCATTAAGGTTTTCAGTTGTTTTCGGGTCGAGAGCAAACCATGTTGCTCCGTCGTTTGTTGATTTCAGCATCAAGCCGTCATTACCGGTTATATAACCGTCATGCAAGCCTGTAAACCATACCCTATTCAACTGTATTGTTGTTCCTGTTTCAATTCTGTCCCAGCTATAACCGGCATTTGTGGTTTTCAGAAGAACGCCATTTTCGCCGACTGCATAGCCTGTATAATCATTTGTAAAGTAAACTGAGTATAAGTCAGTATATATATTTGATATCTGGCCGTCCCATTTATCATCTTCATTAAGTTTAAGTATCAAGCCCCTGTGTCCGACTGCATAACCTTGATGTATTCTGTTGAAGTAAACTTCATATAGGTTATGAATCGTGCCGGATTCTACCTGGTCAACAGTTACAGTGTTTAATGTAACCGTGATTTTTGCTATAAAGCCGTCATCACCGACAAGATACCCTGTGTTCGAGCTTGAGCCCGAGAATTTAACCGAGTAGAAGTTAATCCCTGCTATTGACCAGCCGGGTAATAAATTAATTGCTACCGGAGCCCAGTTCAATCCGCCATTTAATGTTCTCAAAACTGTTCCGTTATCACCGACAATAACACCGACATTGTTTGTAAGGAAGTCAATGTCATTAAGCTGGTTTGCTGTTCCTGATGGTATGTATTCCCACTGGTCGCCGCCTTCGGTCAATCTGATAATTGTTCCACCGGCACCAACTGTATATCCCTCATCTTCACTGAGGAAAGCAACACCAAACAAGTTGGCTGTAGTTGATGGTGTTCCTAATCCGATTTGAGTCGTTCCGCTTCCGCTTTGTGCTGCAAGTATTTGGTCATCAACGATAAGCTGGTTATCGAGGAACCTATTTAACATTCTTGCATCCGGCGGATAAGCACTTGACATATAAGCCAAAACTCCGTTTTCGGATGTGTATGATGTATTTGGCCAATAGTAGAAAGGCATTGCCGATGAGGCTGTTCTTTCTTCATTATCCAAATCTGTTAAGAAGAATCTCTTATTATAAAGGTTAGGCCTTACCATATGGATGGCACCGCCGTTACCGTTATAAACTACGTTTCCTCTGAATTCATTGCTCTTCATTAAATTAAGGTCTGCATTCATTACATACAAAGCACCACCGCCTCTGACCTGTGGTTTCAAAGCTTCGGCAACATTTTCACCTACTTTATTGTAAGTGAAATTAGCACGAATCATCTGAACTGTTCTTTCCATATCGGGAGAGGAAGCTCTGAAAGGTATGCGTATATGAACAGCACCGCCTGCATAACCTGCATGGTTACTGTCAAATGCAACAGGATACCTTCCGCCGTAACCTATTAATGTATTATTGGTAACACCGCCGGCGCCGTTTACAGACATGTTCCTGTTTGTAAATATAGCACCGCCGTATGACCTTGCCCTGTTCTGACGGAAAGTAATATTAAATCCATAATCTCTCGTATAAATGTAATGGTCGGAACCGCCGATTATCGGTGATTGTAAGTAAAACTTAGGTTCCTCCCACTGGTCACTGTCGAAAAAGAGTGGGTCGGTAATATCTGTTATACTTTCAACAAATATAGCACCGCCTGTACCAGCCCAGTTATTATAAAATATTGTAGGGTTATCAACATTTGTACCGCCAGCCCTGTTTGGACCGCCGCGTACCTGCAGACGATTCCTTGAATCGCTCTGGTATATTGCACCGCCCCGTGCATAATAACCCGTGTTCGAGCCTGCCGAATCTGACTGCAGGTATTTTGTATATGCATAGTTATTTAGAAATTCACCGGCAACTATCATCGAAGTATTATCGCCGACATACATGGCACCGCCTCTTGCACCTAATGATGATACATTCCCCTGGTAATTGTTAGTCCAGTTGTGAAGGAATAATAAAGTATCGTGCAAGGGAAATGTTTGTAAAGTTGGTGCATATCCTGGACCGGGCCCGTGAATATTGATTGAATTATTGACTCCAAAGCCAATCTCAAAGGGATGAGTCCTGTATCCGGTTGCAGTTCCTTCAAGCGGGCTTATGATAAATGTGCTTGATTCGCCGCTGACATAAACTGCACCGCCAAATGCTAAGTTACCGTAATATTGATTTGCATTTGCAAATTCGGTTGTGTCATCTCTGGTTACTCTAACCGGAGGTGTTCCGATTATCACTTCTTTATAATTAGCTAATTGCACAAAATTATCATCAAATTTCAAATTTCTAATCCTGCCGAGATAAGAAGCTATACGGGCATCATCATAATATTGACGGTCATAGTTTGTTAACGGTTCAGGATAGTTTACCGGGTCTTCATCAATATAGTCAATAGCTAATATCTTGCTCCATCCCGGTTGTACGTTATTTGTATTTATTTGTGAAAGTTCTCCGCCTTTATCAGTTATATTAGGATTTTTATCTAACCTGTAATAATCTGGAGTTGCTGAAGGCCTTGGAAAACCTTCCGGTGATTGCATAATCTGCAAAGCACCGCCTCTGTGACGTGCCATATTACATGTAAATCTGCAATTAATCAACCATGTTCTGGATGAGAATGTTGACAAAGCACCACCTGCTCCGTTTGAACGGTCAATCATGTTTCGATTCAGGAAATTAACCTCTGTCTGAGTTAAAGGTGGTGTAAACTGAGATGCCACATAGTAAGGCAATCTGTCAACGGTAGTATCTTTCCTCAAACCGTTGAATTCACAGTTTCTGAAAAATGCCGCTCTTGCACCAGGTAACACTACTATATGTCCCCATTCCTTGGAGAAATTAGTGAAAGGCTGTCCTTTGAACACTATAAGTTGAGAAACAACATTAACCGGTAAATCACCGATTCTTCTCCATGGGTATCTCTGTAAGTTATAATCATCAGCAGGAGCCGAACCAAGCTTCGATGCAATAAACATGATTGCATCTTCAAATGGAATCCTGTACTGTGGTGGTGTCGGTTCGGGATAATTAACCCCATCACCTACCAGGTCAATTATCCTACGTTGTGCAGTATCGAGTACTACGTCGAATATGTGACGGTATTTGTTAATATTGATTGTTAAATCACGGGGAGTTGAAACGTCAATTGTTGCGTCAACATCCGTTGGCACAACTCCGTTCAAATTGTGATTATATGTTCCATAAAGAAAATATCTGAGGTCCGAATACCCAATGTAACTATAAGGGTTTCGGGTAGTACCGACGTTTTCATAAGGCAAAATCGTAGTTCCATTATGTGAAAATGGATTAGGATTATAAGTTGCCCTTGCAAAACCATCGGCTATGAGTCTTCCTCCAGGCTGAACAATCATCCTGCCTTCAGGATTGAACTCGATAGTTGTCCCCGGTTCAATTATCAACGTGCCGAAAATATCGTATTCGTAATTAAGGGTATATATGGAATCTTTGACCAAAACCCTAACCTCACCAGATACTAATCGACCTGATAATTGCACCCGGTTTTGTGCTGTTAATCCTACCGAGCAAAAAATGCCCAGTAAAACTACCAGTAAGCTTAAACGAAACAAACGATGCATGTTACCTCCCATAAAATATTACTATTATGTACAAAAAATTTATTTTCATTATCTTCTTTAATTTCATAATCTATATAAACACAGTTCGTTATTCAATTATCGTGCCAAGTCGGGTCAATCCTATCTTTGCATAATTGGAAAACTCGGAATATGTTGATTCTAATACTATTTGCCTGAATTTTCCTTCGGCTGTTTTCTTGTCGCCGACTTTTTCGGAACATAATCCGCTAAAATATATATATCTGAACTTTATATCCTCGTTTTCTGCAAGCTCGGCGGCTTTGTTGTAATTATCAATAGCGTCTTTATAATTACCTGTCATTTCGTTTGCGGCACCCATACCTGCATTAGCTCCCATCTGTACCATCTTTGAGTCAGAGCCAACAGCTTTATCAAAATAATTTATTGCTTCACGTGATTTCTGCATTCCCAAATAACAATTTCCTGCATAAAGCTTTGCTATATCTGCCTGTTCTGTTCCGTCGTATTCTTCAATTATTTCTATCAATCCTATTACCTTTTGACCTCTTACCATCTTCGTTGAATCACCATAAAGTGATTTCATGTAGTCTGATTTATTATAATAATCAAGTATCCTGTTTAAAGCCACAGAAGCCATTTTCACGTTTTCTTCACTCTTCTTATCAGCCCATGACCTGATGATAAAAAACAATACCGTTACAGCGACTATACCAAATGAAACCGACATCACGAGCTTGCGGTTGTTCTCTACAAATCTCTGAAATCTAACAACCTTATTGTCTTCCTGGTCTATCTGTGTTTTTGTACTTTTCTTCTTTGAAAGCTTATCAGCGTTTTCTTTAATACCTTTTTTTTCTGACATAAAAATCTATTTATTAAACCCTTGTTATATACTTGCCTGAAGCACGCCCGAAGGGATTCGAACCCCCAGCCTTTGGAACCGGAATCCAACACTCTGTCCAGTTGAGCTACGGGCGCACTTTACCTTTTATTTTAATTCACAAAATTAGTATTGGACTGATATATTTCCAAAATTCATTTAAAAAAAAAGTGAAAAAATGATAAATATTATCGTTTTATTAAAAATAATTAATTTTTCTTTGTGCTTCTTTCCTCACAGTGTCAGGTTTTTTACACACTTTGATTGTGTCAATTTTTTTCAATACCTGTAAACTTTTCTTACACTTTCCTTGACACTTTCTACATTCGGTAAAATTGCATTCTCATATTCCTTTGCAAAACCCACGGGACAGTCCATTGAGCCTACTCTCAGGACAGGTGCATCGAGATAATTAAAGGCTTCGGAATTAATATATGCTGAAATCTCGCCTCCAAAGCCGCCTGTAACCTTGTCTTCATGCACTATCACGACACGGTTCGTTTTCTTCACAGCTTCTATTACTGCTTTTTTATCCCATGGTATTAACGAACGCAAATCGAGAATCTCGACTGATATTCCATCTTTCTCAAGTTCCTTCGCAGCATTCAGACTAAGATGAACACCAGTGCCATAGCTGATGATTGACACATCAGTCCCTGTTCTTCTTAGTTTAGCCTTACCAAACGGAACTATGAAATCGCTTCGTGGTGTTAGTGTGGCAGCGGGTTTATAATTGTAGATAAATTTTGGTTCAAGAAAGGCTGTTACACCTTTTGACCTGATTGCATTTCTCATCAATCCTACGGCATCATCTGCGAATGCAGGATTGACGACTCTTATACCCGGTATTGTTGTGAATGTTCCTTCAAGATTCTGCGAGTGGTACAATCCTCCCTGGATAAAACCGCCGCTTGCAAGCCTAATCACAAGATTTGGCGTGTACTGCCCTTTAGTACGCCAGTACTCATGAGAACATTCTATATACTGGTCCATAGCGGGCCAGAAGTAGTCTGCAAATTCGGCACCTTCAATCACTACACGAATATCATCTCTGTAACGGCAGAATCCATTAGCAGAGCCGACGATATTATTTTCGGCAATTGGTGAATTAAAAATTCTCTCATTCCCAAACTCATCCAACATACCCTTGCATACATTGAACACTCCTTGTTTATTCTTCGAAGCAACATCCTGTCCCCATAAAAAGGTATTTGGATTAAGCCTGAATTCTTCTTTCAAGGCAAGGTTGATACCTTCCCTTAATGTAATCACAGGAGCATTTGCATCACTCTCAGGTTCCGTATTGTCTTCAATTTTGATGTATGGTTCGGGAAAAATAAATTGTTCCCATGACGAACCGTCAGCATTAGGCATAGCTTCTACCCTGTCAGCTTCCTCTCTTATTATTCTGTCATTTTCTTCTTCGATAGTTTTTAGTTCTTCTTCTGTTACAATTTTGTAATCGAGAATTGTATATCTCATTTGAAGCATTGGGTCTCTTTTTGCGGCTTCCTCAAGCTCCTCATTAGTCCTATACAGTAAATGAGGGTCGGAATTGGAATGAGGCCCCATCCTGTCACAGTCGGCATGAACCATTGCAGGTCCCTTGCCGCTCAGTACATATTCCCTGGCTTCGACCAAAGTGTTGAACGAATTGAAAGGACATCTGCCGTTGCATTCGTATATCATCAGGTTTTTCATGCCGGAATAATTATCCGAAATTTGTGCATTCGCAGTCTGCTCCCACACCGGAACCGAAATTCCGTATTTATTATTCTGTATGACAAAAATCACTGGAAGTTTTTCGAGGCAGGCACTATTAACAGCTTCCCAAAAATACCCTTCGGAACAAGCCGATTCGCCGCTGGAATAAATGGCAATTGCATCATCATTATATTTCTTTATTGCTCTTGCGACACCTGCCGCATGTTGTGCGTGATTCCCGGTACATGATGACACGTTTTGTATCCCGATTGATGGCTTTGCAAAATGATTGCTCATATGCCTGCCGCCGCCTGCTACATCAGCTTCTTTACTCAACCCATTTAATAATATTTCTTCGACAGTCATACCTGCAGACAGGCAAGTCAGCAAATCTCTGTAATAGGGAAATAAAAAATCTTTCCCCTGTCTGAATATTTTACCTGTTGCAAGCTGGATTCCGTCATGACCGGCAAACGGTGCATGGTAAGACCATCCCTTTGCCATTTTCACATATAATGCCGCTTTGTCATCCAAACGCCTGCCGAGGTGGATTTCTCCATACCATTTTAATACCGTTTCTTTTGTAAAGTTTCTTCCGTCGAAAGGGCAGTTCAGAATAATATCTTTTTCCTTTCCCATATAAGTTACTTTTGCGTGTCTTGGTTCGAGGTATTGATTGAGGATTTTACCTATCGGTTCGCCATCGCCAACGATTGCACGTGCCTTCCCGTTAGTTTTTTTATTAAGTACTTTTTCAGCCATTTATTTCACCTAAAAATTTCATCAAAATTTCACAGCCCTAATTAATTCAAAATTAACATATATAAAATTAATTTTCAGGCTTCATTAAGTTTTAGTTAGACGTGATTGTTTTAATATTATTAATTATTAATTCCTCCTGCCTAACAGCCTAACAGTCTAACATCCTAATTCTTAATTGTTAATTGTTAATTTTTTATTTGACTTTTAATTCCCCATCTCTTATATTAATCATTTATATTTCTAAACAATTCCAAAAAAAGAATGAACACACTCTATTTCGGCGACTGCCTCGATGTACTCAAGGAACTGAACAAACAGCAACCGGGCAAAACCGTCCGCCTCCCTGGATTAGGAGAGATGCTGACATTTAAAAGCAGTACTAAGAGATTAGATAATGAGAAAGAAGAGGAGGGCTTATTCGATGATAAATAAAATTTGATTTGATTTAAATTTTAAAGAATTAATAAGGTTAAATAATTGGAAGATCAGAAATATTTTAAAGTATCCGAATCGTTAATCTTTATAGGTATCATCAGTGTAACTGGTACAATTTTATATCTATATGGCTATTCAGATGAATTAAAATTCAATTTTTTTAAATTTCTAACAATCAATGATTACATTAATATTTCCGTTAGTTTTTTTACGCCCATTTTGTTATACGTATTACCCTTTTTATTTCTGCATTATATTTGGGAAGCTGCACGTGAATATAAAATAAAAAAATTAAGATATATATCAACCAGAAATAATTTCTTTGAAAATATGAAATTTATATTTAAAGTGTAATGCTTCAAATGAAAATGGTACACCAATAGAATAATTCAATAAAATAAGTTTAATAACACTCACACACTCCGTTTAATCCGCGGCACAGACTTTTTCTTTGCCTCTCCGCCCCTCTGTGTGAGAATAACCCCATGCTTCAGCATGGGGGGAGACAAGAGACGATGCCCACTGCCTCCAACTAACAAATCCTTTAATCCACAAATCCTAAAAATCCTAATTCAGACTTTTTTCCTCTCCGCCCCTCCGCGTCCCTGCATACACCAACTAATTCCCCTTCTCCCACTGGGAGAGGGATTCAGGGTGAGGGAATTAGAATAACCCCATGCTTCAGCATGGGGGGAGACAAGAGACGAGCTCCACAGCCTCACCCCCAACCCCCACTTTAAAAAGTGGGATTAACCAAAATCATCCCAATCACACAAATCACAGTTCCGACAATTTGCGTCCTTTGTGTCCTTTGTGTCTTCCCTTCGTGCCCTTTGTGTTAAAATTAGCGTTGACCACAACTCAACACTCAACACTTAAAACTTAAAACTTAAAACTTAAAATAAAAACTATTTTAAAATCCTTTTAAAACCGTTTTCTTTTTATATCATTCCTCCATCCTTATTTTTGCACCGCATGTTCTTTGACATTGCCGGAACTCGATTTTCCCACTTTACTAAAGGGGGATTCAGGGGGATTTTCAATAAAACATATCCACAATTCTGTGTCGTAATTTGTTATTAATAATTGATTTAGATGGTGTGCCCCAAAAAAATTTAAATGCCAAATTTTCAAAGGTTTTTTTGTGAGTTTAATTCCTTATTACTAATGGTTTAACTGTGATTTTTGGGCAGATGCAAATCGTGTCAAACCTGCTCAAAATGCCCAAATCTGCCCAATTTTGTCCCTCTATAACCAAAAAAAAGTCCCTCGTCTTCTGAGAGGGATTTATTATAGTGAAATAGAAATCCCGATTCAAAATTTCAATTATATATCCACCACTCAACACTTAAAACTTATAACTCAAAACTTGGAAAAACCTGCTCCGAATGCACAAAATGCACGTTTTGGCTCCATATCACCAAAATTTAAGAGAAATTCTTTGCGCCCTTTGCGATTAATTCGTGTCTTTGCGTGAAATAAAATTAGTGTTGATGTCGTTGAATTCGATTATAGATTCTTCGATAAGCACAGAATGACGTGCTTCATTCGTAATTCGTAATTCGTAATTCGTAATTCGTAATTCGTAATTCGTAATTGGTTTAAAAGTGCGGGTGAATGAGCTTTATCAACCAAAACACAATTGCACTCATCAATGCAGATAGCGGAATCGTAACAATCCATGATACCACAATCCTCGCCGCCACAATCCATTTAATGCTCGAAAAATTTGTAGTCGAGCCGACTCCTATGATTGAACCAGCTATCGTATGAGTAGTTGAAATAGGAATACCGAGAGTGGTTGCTAAGAAAAGCGTTGTAGCTCCTGCAGTCTCTGCACAGAAACCATGCACAGGTTTCAGCCTCGTGATTTTCATTCCCATCGTTTTTACGATTCTCCAGCCGCCTAATGCAGTGCCTATACCCATGGCAAGATGGCAGGAAAGAATAATCCAGAGTGTTTTAAATTCTGTAATACTCAATTGAATTTTATCGCTGAAAATTCCAGCCGCAACAAGTATGGCAACGATGATTCCCATAGTCTTCTGTGCATCGTTGCCGCCATGACCAAGCGAATACATAGCCGCAGAAAACAACTGCCCTTTTCGAAACACGTTGTCCACTTTTTTGGGGTGCCACTTCCTGAAAATATGATAGACAGCTATCATTACACCAAAACCAAGAACAGCACCGATAACAGGAGCAAGAGGAATGAAAGCCATAGCTTCTGTTAGCTTTTCCCACCTGATGACACCAAATCCGGAATGAGCAATTCCTGCACCTGCCAGGCCGCCTAATAAGGCATGGGATGAACTCGTCGGCAATCCGAACCACCATGTTAATAAATCCCAGAAAACGGCACCAGCCAGTGCTGACAGAACCACATAAAGAAACGCAGGGTCAACTGAATCTATTCTGATTATTTTGGATACTGTATTGGCAACTTTGGGAGCGAAAATAAACATAGCAATAAAATTAAAAAATGCCGCCCATAAAACAGCAAATTTCGGTGATAAAACCTTGGTTGAGACAATAGTGGCTATCGAATTAGCTGAATCGTGGAAACCATTTATTATATCAAAGAATAAAGCCAATGCAATCGCAAATATTACAACACTCATCGTCCAATCCATATTCCTATCCCGCTCTTCTTTTTTATGTAAGTTTTATTAATTCAGAATTATCAATTTTTAATTTTTAATAAATTTTTAAATTTTAAATTTTAAAACTCTATCGAATCAAATTTTTCTATTATGGGTGAAATGAAAAAGTTGTTTGAAAAATTTTTAAAAAAAAAATTAGATATTCATTGAAAATTGAAAATTATAAATTGAAAATTTTATTATAAAGATTAAGCATTATCAACAATTATTCTTTCAATCACGTTAGCAAGGTCTTCGCATCGGTCAACTGCTCTTTCTAATCTTGCAAAAACTTCCTTCCATTTTAATATTTCAAGTGCATTCCCTTCCTTGAAAAGATGAGATACGGCTACTCTGTGAACAGCATCGGCTTTTTCTTCGAGTTCATGAATCCTCGTACAGCTTTTCTTTGTCTGCTCCACGTGTTTCAAATCACGAAGACCCTTTACGGCAGTAACAAGTTCGTTAGTTGACTCGCTGAGAATTTCGGCAAAATCGAAAATTTCGCTTCTCAATTCATGTATGTCATATAAAAGAATGCACTGAGCGGCGGCATCTAAATTGTCTGCAATGTCGTCAAGTCTTTTGGTTAATGTCAGAATATCTGTTCTTTCGAAAGGAGTGATGAATGTTTTATGAAGAGCTTCCGTACAATCGTATGTAACTTTATCAGCCTCAAGCTCATATTCCTTGATTTTCTTCACATAATCTTCAAAATTTGTTTTCTGAGTGGTGAAACGCATAAATTCATAGCACATCATAACGTCAATATTAATCACTTTTTCAAAATAATCGAAAAACGAATATTCTTTTGGTAAAAGATTTCTGAACATAATTCTCCTGTGGTAAAAATTTCTTAACACAAAATTAACAAAAAATGTGTTCATTATTCATGTAAAGATTGGAACCTGACTTTGAAAATGTTTACTAAGTTTTAATATATAATATAGATAACTATATAAATTCAATATTTTTTTTATTATAGCAACATATTCTATACAGATATATTTAATGAAACTGTCATAGCATTTTATACACTTAATTTAAAAAAGTAAAAATAGTTGAATAGAAATTTATTTTAAAAGATATAAGAAATCTAAAAAAACAATTGAGAAAACAAGAACGGGAGTGAATTAATGAAGTTCAGCGAAATCAAATCAGTCCTTCCATGGATAATAATCCTGCTTGTGCTTTTCCCCTTGTCATTCTTCCTTGGAGTCGAAAAAGAAGGCTTGCTCGAAATGCACGTGGATACATCCAAATTAGAAGGCATCAGGCTCTGGTTAACAGATCTTTATAATACCCAAAGATTTTCATTTGCATTTGTAGTAACACTCACAATGGCTACTGTCGGAGTTACTATAGCATTTGTGACAGACTTTATCCTTAAGCTGTTTGGCCTGGAAGTCGGTAAAATTCAACATCACGAGTAGGGAGATATGGAGTATGGATATATTTAACTTTTATCTTCCTATAGCACAGATGGAATTTAATGTCCTTCTGTTAATGTCAATTGGCTTTTGTGTCGGTGTACTCGGAGGTTTTTTCGGTGTCGGCGGTGCCTGGATTGTAACTCCGGCACTGAATATTTTCGGATTCCCAATGCCCCTTGCAATCGGAACAGACTTTGCACACATTTTCGGCAAGTCAATCGTTGCAACCAAAAAACACGGCAAAATGGGCAACGTTGACTGGAAGCTCGGCCTTACTACAATTATAGGAGAAATTCCTGGAGTCTGGGTGGGAGCACAATTAATCATGTACCTCGATAGGCTTGGCAAACAATCGGGGGAGGACATAGTCGGTACTGTTGTCAGATGGTCCTATATAATAATGCTCCTTGGACTCGGCTCATTCATGTTATATGATTACTTTGTTTTAAGGAAAAAGAAAGAGGCAAAGAAATTACAGGCTGCTACAATTGGAAAAAAGTCACTTATTGATAAAATCAGGTCCTGGAAATTCCTTGCCATATCGTATCCAAAATCGAATATTGAATCAATATCAATCGTTGTTGTGTTTATTGTATTTTTCTTTTGCGGTTTAGTATCCGGTTTTCTTGGAGTAGGGGGAGGATTTATCCGAATGCCTTCGCTTGTTTATCTTATCGGAGTACCTACAGCCCTTGCCGTCGGAACTGATTTATTCGTAGTTATGATTGATGGGGCTTATGCATGTTTTCTCTATTCATTTTATGGCAGAACCGAATTATTCGCCGCATTATTTATGCTTGTCGGTGCCGCAATCGGAGCGCAAATAGGAGTAACTGCTGTCAAGTTTGTCAGAGGTTATGGAATAAGACTATTATTTGCCATTATGGTCTGTTTAGCCGGATTGTCCGTAGTGCTGAAACAGATGGAATCCATATTGCATTATCCTGCACTGAAGGCAGCATCAGGATGGTTTATCATGGGTTCTGCTATAACGATGTGCGTAATTATTACTGTAAAATTAATAATATCGGCACGAAAAGAAATCCAGGCAAAGAAAGCAGGGATGTAAAAAAATATTTACTCTCGCAAATCAACCGTAGGATTAATCTTGCGGTTGATTTTTATTTATATTCAAACGCACTCGATTCTTTTTTCTTCTGCCATTCGGCGAGTGTCATACCTTTTTTATCTTTCTCGGAAAGTATGGGATTGCCGAGGGGCCATTTGATTCCAATATCGGGGTCTTTCCAAAGGATACAGCCTTCACCTTTACCATTCCACTGTGTTGTGCATTTGTACTGCACATCAACAGTATCGCTGAGAGCTACAAATCCGTTTGCAAATCCGTGGGGCACCCACAATACTTTTTTATTAAAATCAGATATTTCAATCCCAAAATATTTACCGAACGTTGGCGAGTTTTTGCGTATGTCAACTTCGGCAAAATACGCTGTGCCTGCAATCACCCTGATAAGCTTGCCCTGGGGCGGTTCCCACTGAAAGTGCATTCCTCTGAGGACACCTGCAG
Source organism: Ignavibacteria bacterium RIFOXYC2_FULL_35_21 (assembly GCA_001804705.1). GTDB lineage: Bacteria > Bacteroidota > Ignavibacteria > Kapaibacteriales > UBA2268 > XYC2-FULL-35-21. The sequence continues at coordinate 56,359 of MHAY01000037.1, read as the reverse complement.
ATGAGCGGGAGTAATTATCCTGTTCAAACACTGTGGGTAATCCGAGTGTTTTAAACTCATCAGCCCTGAAGGCCTCGATGAAAAAGCCCCTGTTATCTTTGTGAACTTCAGTCTCAAAGATGAACAAGCCGTTTAATTCTTTTGCCAGGAGTCTCAGTCCCACTTGTGCCTCAATTACTTTTTCGGATAAAATTTATCCGGTGATTTTTTATTAATAAAAACTCTTAATAAATTTTCTATATCTTTTGAACTGCCGAAATCCTTTCCAAGCATTAGCATATCAGCATGTGAGCCGGTCTGTTCAAGCACAAACTCCTCTTCCTGCCTTGAATACATTAGCGTAACAGCATAGACGATTAGAAGTGAAAATTCAAGTCCCAAAGCAAACAAAACAAGCGATGGTTCAGTTGGAGGAATGAACTTTAAACCGCGAAGGCCAATAATGATAATCAGTACAGCGGCACCGATATAAACAAAGCCAAGAATTGTGTTACTGTACTGAACGGTGAAATAATACCTCATGTACATTCTGATTCCATCGTTAACATGCCAAAGTCGGTAAAGAAAGCCGGCATTCATCCATTTTATTGCATTGTGCAAAGTTTTCAGGTCTTCCATTGTCATGTTCCATTCTTCAACATAAGACTGAAGGCTTCTCAAATCAGCATAAAGTATATCATTGAGAACTTCTTTGTAGTTTTCGTCGGAATGATAGCCATATTTGAGTTGTGAAATTTTTTCTATTGTATTGACTACCTCGCGGTCTATTTTCTGGCGCATATAGCCGAGACTTTCGGGTAAAAGGGATGAAATAATTATAGAAATTCCCAAGCCGAACAAAGCTGACTGAAGAACAAGGGTTAGAAAAGGATTAAACCAATACCTTGCTTCAAGTGATGTACCTTTATTCAAATCAATTGCCCAGTTAAAAATATAAGACACAACCGACTTATCTTTTGAAGTCTCTATGAAGTATTGAATTGAAACACCGGTATCGTTATAAACAGTTCCTCTCAGGAAATCATGAAAGAACCATTGCATAACCGGCAGAAGGATAACCAACGCAATCACTAACCCGCACAGAGAGATGAAATAAAATATTACAACCTGTGTAAAATTATGTTCTGAAAGCTCAAAATAGGTTTTCGATAATTTAAAGTTATCCTGCATTGACTACACCGATAAAAATAATACGTATAATTTTAGGTATTTATTCAATTATGCATTATATCTAACGTATAAATTTAAAAAAAATTAAATACAATTGACTCAATTTTTCATAATTTCGGACTTTATTTTTTAGAATGTACAATTATTTTTTTTGAATATGATTTATTTTAATAATGCAGCAACCAGCTATCCAAAGCCAAAAGTAGTGTTTGATGCAGTAAATGCATATTTTAATGCACCTACATGCCACTCTGCCCGCACGGGCTTGGAAATTGATTCGGATGACCATGCAACAAGTGCAAGACAAAAACTTGCCAAACTTTTCAATGTTTCTGATATTAATCAGATTATATTTACATCAGGCAGTACAGAAGCTCTGAATCTTGCTATAAACGGAATCGGTTTAAAGAAGGGCTCTCATGTAGTATCAACGACAATCGAGCATAATTCTGTAATCCGCCCCTTAAAGCATTTGGAAAGAGATGAAGGGATTGAAGTTGACTTTGTGGAATGTGATTGCTTATCTTATGTCGAGCCTGCCAAAATAGAAGAAGCAATTAAACCTAACACAAAAGCAGTGGTTGTTAACCACAGTTCAAATGTAACCGGTTCGATACTCGATTTAGCTGAAATTGCAAAAGTTGCCCACAGGCATGGAGCTTTGTTTATAGTTGACGCATCTCAGTCGGCAGGAAATATTCCTATTGATGTTACAGCATGGGATATTGACCTGCTTTCATTCACAGGACATAAATCTTTATATGGTATTCAGGGAATCGGGGGGCTATATCTAAAGAAAGGTTTGGATGTCAAACCGTTGAAAGTAGGTGGGACAGGTGTGAAAAGTGAGGTCCTTACACAGCCAACAGAAATGCCGTTATATTATGAAGCAGGTACACCTAATATGCCGGGAATTGTTTCATTAGATGCAGGTGCCGGTTATATCCTTGAAAAAGGCATTGACCATATAAGAAACAGGAAAGTTGAAATAGTTAAAACAATAATTGATAAATTGAAAGACTATCCCGAAGTTGAAGTTTATACACGGGGCAAAAGAAACAGCTATGTGAACTTCTGTTTCAATATCAAAGGGATGGTTCCCGAGGAAGTGGGATACATACTCGACAGTTCTTACGATATAACGGTCAGGACGGGATTGCATTGCGCTCCACTAATTATGAAACCGCTTGGTGTTTATCCATGGGGTACAGTCAGAGCCAGCCCTTCATACTTTACAACCGATAATGAGGTTGATAAGTTTATCGAAGCAATAAAGCAAACTGTAAAGACTTTTGTAAGGAAAGAAAAGTAGAATTATTTTGATTTTGTTTTATTTTATAAATCTGGCAACAAGTTACATCAATAGACATTCACCATTCTGAAGAATGGTGTTATTCTTATATTTTTTTTTATTTTGTTTTATTTTTTTTTATTCAGGAATCTCGTTACCTTAAACATTCACCATTCTGAAGAATGGTGTTATTCTAATGTTCTTTTTAGGTTTATTACAGGTTTATACAACCATTTTTTTGAACTGTTTTGACCTAATTTGATAATCAGGAAATAGCACAGAATTGTAAAAACCATACCGATGATTGAGCCGATGTAAATGTCAATAACGAAATGCTGAACGAGGTAAACTCTCGATAAAGCAATGAGCAATGCAACAAAAAAATAAAATATTCCGATTTTCTTGTTTTGAGTTATAATGCTTAACAAAAGAAATAAAGAAAATGCAGAAGCCGAATGACCTGAGGGAAGGCTGTTGTATGAAAATATTGAAACACCTTCGACAAAATGCAAGGGTACACTGTCACCGAAAAACAGCTTTGGACGGGGTGTATCAGCAATTCTTTTGATTATTTGAGCAGCAATTCCACTTGTTGCATAACCTGCAATTGCAAACAAAAAATATCTGCCGTTTACGAAAAGTAAAAGTAAAATTGCAATAGCAATGTATGCTATGCCATCGCCAAAATAAGTTACATATTTAAAGAAAAAATCGAGAGTTGGATTGTGCAGTGAATTGAGCCACAGAAGAAAATCACCCTTCTTCATAAAGAGAACCGGGTACAAACCCGTTACGAGAAAAGCAAGATAGAACGTGAAAAAATATGAATTTTCCCTGAATAGCTTTTTAATTTCTTCCGTAAATTTCATTTCCTTAACCTGTCATGCTGAGCCTGTCGAAGCATCTCACCCTTATTTTAATATTCAATAACCATCCTGCCATATTGTTGGCTTCTTTTATGGCTGTTAAAATAAGGAATTTTTAGGTTTTTATAAAGGAACAGTTCATCCAAAAAGTATTTGTTTAATATAATGCAGTATTGGAGGCGGTTGTCGAGGTTACCAAGCACTTTGTAAGCTTCGGCAATTTCATAGAATCTTCTCAGGTTTTCAGGTGTGTTGCCGCAGATATCCGGATGGTAGAGCCGGCTCAACCTGTAATATGCTTTCTTAATATCATCGGATGAGGCGGTTCTTTGCACACCAAGTATTTTATAAAAATCCTTAACTGCCATGTCATATACCAATATATTTACTAACCGGCTATTACCGGTTTCCATTCAAACTTACTAATAATAGAACAAGCCGTCAATCCGTAGAAATACTGGATTTTTATTAGCCATATAGTAATGAAGAAATTATTTATTTACTCATATTAGGCATAAGTTATTATTTCTCCTTGAAATAATTATTAATTATCAATTTTGCAATTTTCAATCAAAGTTTCAATTTTCAATGTTAAAAGAGAAATGAACTTTACTGCATTTTAGTAATTTATTACTTTGAATAAGCACAAATTTTGAATTAATTAAATGTTTTGAAAATTTTTTTATAGAAAATTCAATTAAAATTAAAAAATTGGAAATTGAAAATTACATTCTTTTACAAATACTCATGTCTTGCGTAACATGAGATAGTTATAAAGTATGACTATTGTTCATCAACCCTTTTCCATATTTCGGTTCTGCCAAATAGAGAAATACCAATATATCCTCTTACTTCGAGTGTTTTGTAATCCTTGCTGAGGTACATCTTACAACTATAAGTACTACCTGATTTTGGGTCATATATATCTCCATCTTCCCATGTATAATCTTCGTCATAAACAAAATCTGTAAGAATTTCCATACCGAGAATTGGCCTTTTTCTAAGATTTTCGTCGGGATTTTCTTTATCCACTTTCGGTTTCCCATGTTCATCATTTGGTGTTTTCAGCCAAATTATTTTCCCATAATATTTATTGTTCTTTTTGTAAATCTGAACCTTTGCATCAGCCTTGCCGGTCAACCAAACGCCGAGAACTGTGTCGTAATCTTTTGCAACCTGTGCAATGATTATTCCCGAGATAATAAAGAGTCCAAGAAGAACAGCCAAAACAGCTAATTTAGATTTCATAGTTAATCCCTCAGATAATTATTAATTTTTGATTTGAATATTTCTTTACTGTATTTATGAAATAACCTATTAAATTAATATACAAATTATATTTAGATTTGCAAAAAAAATACCTGTGTTTACTCATAAGAGGAAAATCAGATGCTAAAACAAATAGCACGCTTAGGGCGAAAAGTTCTCAACTTTCTTAGAGAGTTCGGACAGATAATTATTTTATTGGGGAAAGTCATTGGCTATTTCCCCCGTGCCTTCAAGGATAGAAAGCTTGTTGTGGAGCAAATGGCGATTATCGGTTCGGATTCTTTACCTTTGGTTATTTTGATAGGTTCGTTTACCGGAGCAATAGCCGCACTCCAGGCTACTCTTCTGTTTTCAAAATTCAGCCTTATTAATTTAACACGTGGCTATCTCGGAGCATCAATTGCTACGGCCGTGTTCACTGAATTAACCCCTGTGCTGACTGCACTCGTTATTGCAGGAAGGGTAGGGGGAGCAATTGCCGCTCAAATCGGAACGATGAATGTATCGGAGCAAATTGATGCACTCGAGATGATGGCAATAGATAAGAACCGATTTCTTGCTATGCCTCGTGTACTCGGTGCATTGCTGATGATGCCTGTCCTTGCTGTATTTTCAAATGTCGTTGCTCTAATTGGGGGCTATATTATAACATCAATCAAATTTGATTTTACATTTTATGAATTTTTTATTTCAATTCAGGATTTTTTTCAAATGAAGGAGATATATATTAGCCTTTCAAAATCATTTATCTTTGGTGGAGTAACAGCTTTGGTCGGATGCCATGTCGGTTTTGCAACCTCTGGCGGTGCCGAAGGTGTGGGCAACAGCACTGTAAGGGCTTTTACTATTTCTGCTGCTGCTATTCTTATTATTGATGCTATATTTGGATACGTTGTATAGTAATTATATGAATTAGTTATGACTCTTTCTGCAAATCAACATAAAGCAATTGCTATTGTTCTGTTCCTTTCGCTTACAGTTTTTCTGAGACTGGGTTCGGGTGAGATTCAACCCAATGAGGAAGGTTTGAATGCAATGAGTGCAAAATCAATTACGCAACAAAGCATCAATTCAGGCCAAGCAAAGCACTCTGCTACGGGCATTTATTCATCTTCAAAACCACCATTAATTGTTTGGGCTATAGCAGGGAGTATGTCTGTGTTTGGAGAGAATACTTTTTCGGTCAGGTTATTCACTGCCTTATGCTCTGCAATGGCTCTTGCTTTTTTTTATTTAATATCACGAAGGTTTTTAACGTATTCGAGTTCAATAATCGCATTGTTTCTTCTATCAGGGACTGTTGCATGGAATAATTATGCCCGGCAGGGTTTGGCAGATATACCTGTTATTGCATTTATCCTCGGAACTTTATTTTTTATTTTGAAAACATTAGAATCAACTGAGAAAAAATATATATTAACTTACTCTCTCTTTTTTGCTTTATCATTTCTATGTGTTATTATAACAAAGCCTATTGTATGGTTATTCCCACTTGTTTTTGTCGGTTGTTTATTTCTTATTAAAGAAAAGAAAAAGCAGATAAGTTTCCTAATTTTTGCCGGTGTTTTAGCAATTATATTATCATTTCTTTTATATTTAATTGTAACAATTAAATCCGGTAATAACATTTTAAGTTCACTTTTTCCCTTTCAATCTGTTTTTGATATAATTAATTATTCTCGTCTTAGAATGCTGGATTATTTCAATCAAATTATTATTTCTAATCCTTTTATCATCTTTGGCTTTATTTATATAATTTTTGCTTTTAATAAAATCAATAAATTATCTGCTAACAGTGAGCATGGGAAATATCTTAATTATATGTTAGGCGTATGGTTTCTAATTGTATTTATAATATTGTCGGACTATCTCACAAATCATCCAAATTATATAGTTTATTTGCTCCCTCCTGCTATTCTTCTTTCATTGAAGTTTTTTGACAGTAATCACCTTATCACAAAATCAAATAGAATTTTATGGATTATTGTAACAGCTCTGATTGCATTTTTTCTTTGGTCTTTTATTTTTAATTTGCGACAGGAAGTCGAATTGTTAATCACAGGAGGTCAATATTCTTTCTATGCATTATTATTTATTATCATTATTATAATTTCAATTTTGTGTGCATTCATATTACCTAAAAAACTACTTGACAAAATATCGCCATCAGGCTTGTATTATTCCATTACATTGATTCCATACCTGATGATTTTTAAAGTTATTCTTTTGAATCTTGCTGCACCAACAGGGGATTCATTCGGTGCTATTAGGACTGCCGATATTCTTAACTCTGCTGACAGTAAATCTTTTATTTATTTATATCACGAAAGCACACCTTCTGATTCAATAAATACTCAACTTGACTGGTACACTGATGGTTGGCTCAGTGGATGGGATAATAGCAAAACATATATTCCTATCAAACAAATAAAGGATTATGTAGATTATGAAAATTTAAGAAGGATTGATGAATTTCCTGATTTGTTAATTGTTTATTATATACATCGGAATATTTCTATTAAATCTGCTGTAATGAAAGACCTGCTCTCAACAAGAAGCATAATTTCAAGAAAAAATAATTACATTATTTTCGGCAAAAAAAAATCAGAAAGAAATCTCGATAAACCAATTTAAATTTTAATTAATAACTTATTTTAAGTAAAATAAAAGTATTTGTAAAAGAATTAAATTTTCAATTTGCAATTTTTAATTTTCATTAAATTTTCAATGAAAAAATTACAAAACATTTAATTAATTGAAATTTTTTTAATTATTGGAAGTAATAAATTAGTGAAATGTCATAAAGTTAAATTTTATTTAAACATTTAAATTTTAAAAATTGATTGAAAATTGCAAAATTGAAAATTGAAAATTATTTATTAGAGAAATAAAAACTCTTGCGTATCATGAGTTAATATCCGAGTGATTTCAGAACAGATTTATTATCTCTCCATTTGGGACGGACTTTAACAAATAACTCTAAGTAAACAGGATGCTGAATAAATTGTTCTATGTTTTGCCTTGCTATCTCACCAACAGCTTTGATTTTTTCACCTTTCGTTCCTATGATAATCTTTTTCTGAGATTCCCGCTCGATAATGATGTCTGCCGATATATACCATTTCCCTTTTTCACGCTCTTTAAATTCATTGATGAGAATTTCTGTTGAATAAGGAAGCTCATCGCCATAACTCATAAACACTCTCTCCCTGATTATTTCTGATGCAAAGAATCTGTCGTTCTGTGTGCTTATTATATCAGTTTCAAATAAAAAAGGTGAGTCAGTCAAATATTTCTCAATTGATTTTAATAAATCTTCAATATTTGCTTTTTTTAATGCTGATATTGGAAAAATTTCTTTAAAGAGATTCGACTTACTGAATTCAGCTATCAGAGGTAAAACATCTTTGACATTTTTTAGTAAATCAATTTTGTTTATGAGCAGAAAAGCAGGCTTTTTTTGAACTTTAATAATTTCAATTAATTCGCTGGATAAGAAAAAATCAATATTGTCTCTGTCGCTGACATCAAATAATATAAGTATTAAATCAGTTCCCTGGATTGATTCGATAATGTTGTTGACCATTGACTTTTGTAATTCATAACGCGGTTTGATAAAACCGGGTGTGTCAACAAATATTACTTGTGATGTTTCTGAAGATATTATACCAAGAATATTTTTTCTTGTAGTCTGAGGCTTAGGCGTAACAATAGACAGTTTTGTTCCCAGAATAGCATTAATTAAAGTTGATTTACCGGCATTAGGTTTGCCGACAATAGATACATAACCCGCTTTAGTTGTCATTATTGTTTTGGCTTATCTTCTCCGGTAGTTTCTGCATCACCCTTTTTCCCGTAAAACTTAATCAGGGCATAAGGTATAATCACACAATACCCAATGACAAGAAGTAATGGTGCAACAGAAATTGCCATTGGATTGTTCCACTTTCCATTAGGTAAGGCAGGCTCATTTGTTATTCCTGTTGACATCAGAATATAACCTAATAAAATTACACCTAATCCGATTGCTGCAATTATAGCATTCTTTCTAAGAAACGGGATTTCCCACATTGGTTTCTTCTTTATTTGCTTTTTTGTCGTAGTGTGTGGAATATGTTTCCCTACATGCTTTACTGTTCTAGCTACTTGTTTTGTCATTGTTCACTCTTATTTAATCAATTATAATAATGCAAGTTAATAATAAATTCAAAATATTGAAAATTTATGAAAATGAACACGCTTTTGTTTAATTGATATTTTATAATATGTTAATTTTTACATAGTTTTAAATTTATAACATATTTTATCCGGTTATTTTATTGTCAAAATGGACAGAGATAAAAAGAAATTATATTTATCAATCATTATTCTATTAGCATTAGGCTTTCTTTATCTTTATTTGGGAAGTAATTTTAAGCTGAATATTTATGATGAAGCAATAGGTATTTATGGAGCAAAGAGGGTTGCACAAGGAGATTTACCTTATAAAGATTTCTGGACCTTATATGCTCCGGGCTACTTCTATTTTCTCGCTTTTCTTTTGAATATTATTGGCTGGACAATCTCCAATGAAAGAATAATTTCAATAATATTCATGCTTATTCCACCAATATTTGCATTCCTGATTGCAAAAAAATATCTGAAAAATAATTATGCACCCTGGGTTTTTATCTTAATTGTCATCTGGACAGGCTATTGTTCGTTTTATGGTAAATCTATTCCTATTGCACTCGGTTTTGGGATATTGAGCATTTTTCTTGCTTATTTGTACAATGAGAAAAAGAAGATATTATATCTAATATTCAGCGGCATTACTACAGGTTTAACAGCTTATTTCAGGCTTGAGTTCGGAGCTTATGTTTTTGTTTCAGTTATATTATCAATGCTCATATTTACATTTTTAACTATTGATAAGAATGATAATAAAGGATGTATTGGATTATTATTAAAAAACATTCCATTTTATACTATATTTACTATTCTTGCTTTTTTACCAATGGCATTATACCTGATGCTCAATGTTCCCATGAAAGACCTGTATGAGCAACTGATTTATGCTCCTTCAAAAATTTACCCTAAAGTTCGTTCGCTACCACTGCCTGTCCCTTTTCTTATTGGCGTAGATATGTCAGGATATACAAAAATTAGATTTATCGAATTGTTTGTTGACAGCATTGTTTTCTATTTCCCTTTAATTGTTTATATCATTATTGGCTTGAAGTTAGGGTTGAATGTTATTAAGAAAGAATTCAATTCAAATCCTCACGGATTTTTTATCAGATTGTTATTGTTAATTTCAGGAATTATCTTTTATAGCCAGGCTTCCGTGCGTTCGGAAAAAGAGCATTTATTTTCTACTATGGCTATAGCACTGATTCTTCTTGTTATTTTATTTTATGAATCTAAAAAGAAATTCCCAAAGTATATTTATATTGGTTTAATAATTGTTTCATTATTAATGCCGCTTGAAAACAGGGCAAAAATGATTTACAAAAGCTATTTTGCAAAAGATACCTACTGGTATAAATCTCATGAATTAAAATGTATCTGCGACAGTAAGCAAACAGCAGTAAACTTTGAAAATGCGATTAATTATATTAAAAATACCGTACCAATAAATGAAAAAATATTCGTAGGGAATTATTTTCATGACAGAATTCTTCTTAATGATTTGATGTTCTATTTTCTTACAGATAGGGATGCCTGCACAAAATATCATGAGTTGCACCCCGGTGTTGCCACCACAGAAAAAGTTCAGAAGGAAATAGTCGCTGATTTTCAAAAGAAAGATGTTAAATATATTGTCTTGTGTGAAAATAATGAATTTGTCGAACCTAACAAAAGCAGTCTCAGTTCAGGCGTATTCATACTTGATAAGCACATTCATGCAAACTTTGAATTACATAAAAAATTTGGCACATATCAAATCTGGAAAAGGAAAATTAATTGAAATTTCCAATAGAATATAATGAGCCTTTGTTCAGGCCCCCCAGCGAAGCATTATCGTTAATTTTTCAAATTACGATTGGCTGTTCATGGAACAAGTGTTCATTTTGTGAGATGTACACATCAAAAAAATTTACAGTTAAAAAAGAAGAAGACGTTATTAAAGAAATAATAGATTACTCAAATATTGACCCTGATGTGAGAAAAGTGTTTTTGGCTGATGGCAATGTGATGGTACTATCTTCATCAAGATTGATAAGGATTTTAACACAATTAAATGAGTCATTTCCTCATCTAAGGAGAATCTCTGCTTATGCCATGCCTCAAGATATTATACAGAAATCAAAAGAAGAATTGAAGGAACTTTATGAATCAGGCTTAAAACTCCTATATATAGGAATTGAATCAGGTGATGATGAATTGCTCAATTTGATTAATAAAGGTGAAACCTTTTCAACCACAGTTGAAAGTATCAATAAAGCACAAGAAGCAGGGATTCAGACTTCTGTTATGATTATTAATGGCCTTGGAGGAAAGAAATATAGCCGGCAACATTCAATTAACTCTGCAAGAGTTGTAAATGAAATCCAGCCTCATTATTTGTCCACTCTTGTTTTGAGCTACCCTCTCGGATTGGAGCATTATAAAAGCAGGGCTGGATATGATTTCGAACCTTTGAATAAAAAAGAATTATTTGAAGAGTTGAAGTTATTTATTGAAAATACAAATTTAACAAGCACAATTTTCCGAAGTGACCACGCATCAAATTATCTGACATTGAAAGGAATTTTATCAAGAGACAAAGAAATTTTGGTGGAACGATTATCTTTAGCAATCAACTCACCCGGAAAATTGTATTTAAGGCCCGAATGGGCAAGAGGATTGTGAATCTGTTAATAAAAATTTAGGAAATGAATAGCCGCTACTTTTAAATAGTGGTGTCTGCCATATGCTAATCCGGGATTTATCCCCTAAATTAGTTTGTGACTAAAGTCGTTATCTGTTGGATTCCTCTTCCCCGATCTGAAGATTGGGGTTAATCTTATATTTTATAGGAATATTATTTTAATATTATTTCTCTAATATAATAATTCTATAACCAGTCAAATCACTTTGCAAGCCTTTATAGCTCTCGGTTTTTGAGTAGATGGTAAATGGAATGGTCCTTGTTGATATTACATAAGGGTCATATTTTATCCTTGCCAATCCGATATTTTCAGCAAAAGTGAAATGATAATTATTTTGTCTTAATCTGTTTACTTCTACTTCATCAGTACTGATATTATCAGGAAATTTATATAAGAAATATAATCTCGTGTCATATTTAATTTGAAATACCTTGCTTTTAATGCTGACATTGTTGTATGGGAAATTCTCTTCATACTCAAACCTCCCGTTAATTGTGTGATGGTATGTTGTATTGATTGTGCTGTCTTCGAAATTATAAGAATAATTTGTCAATATCGAATCATAAAGATGCCACTCTGTATTGCTGGTTTTCGAGAAATCGGCAATCAGAAACCACTGACTCTTAAAATTTGGTACATCAATATCGTTTTCATCAAACAACATGTAAACTTTTGAAGTCTCTTTAGAAATATATATAGAATCATATATTTGCTCATCCCTGTAAACAGAAAGTAAAGATGCAGTTTTACCCTCCAAAGTTAGCTTCTTCTCGACAACAACCGAATCTCTTTTTTCTGTCCCGCTAATCTTTCTATTATTATTATAGAGCTCATAACTATTAAAAACCCAGTAATTGCCTAATGTCAACGGGAAATAATCACTCTCGACAGGATTTGGATTAGTATTATCCTCGCAACTTGTTAATACTAATAACAATGAAATAATAGTTGTCATTATTAAAGCCGCAGACTTATTCATAAACAGGAAGCTCCAGATATGACGGATAATTTTTATCATGATACAATTTTATATTTGCAACCTTTGCATTTTTCTTTGTTTCAAACGATACATCTGTCCCGGAATTGTAATTTTTTTGGAATAACGGAGAATTCAATGCTCCAAAGACAAGCCTTATTCTGCTTCCTTTTTTTAGTTTCCTCGATGTGAAATGAAAATTCTTAAATTCAATTTTATATATTTCATCAGGTTTAAGAAGTTCTTCTGTTGATAGTGAATTTCTGTATCTTGCTCTCATTATTGTTGATGTCAGGTAATTGCACGAACCATCAGGCAATACCTCATAAAGTATCCCTTCAAAATCAGTGTCCGTAACATCGGCAGATATATATGTAATGAATTTTGCATTTCCTGTGAAAACCAAATCTTTTTTGAGTACCGGAGTATGATAAACAAGCCTGTCGGGATAAATGGCTTCTGTCGGGCTTCTCCAAGCATATTCGGTTGATTGATTTTCAATTTTAAATGACGAATAATTTGTATCTAACGGATTATAAATATAACTGTCAGGCTCTTCTTTATCAGGTTTGTCGGAATTTAATTTTCCTGAATTAACAATATCATTTGCTTTACCGTTCTCCGAATGTAAATAAAATATTTTTTTGGAATTTGATAAATCATCAATCTTACTTGCAAACTTCCATTCATCACTTCCCATCTCATAACATGCTACTTTGTTTTTCAGGAAGTCAGGCAGTGAACCATTTTTTAATGTGTAATCAAACCATTGTAGATGAATTTTCAGAATGTCGAGAATGGAATTGTCTCCGAAAGTCATATTCATATAATTCTTCGCAGGGCGTCTTGTGCCGCCATGATTCCAGGGGCCTATAATCAAATAACATTTGTTCTTTGCATCATTATTCCCGTATTCCATAAAATTTCGATAGTAATACATCGTTCCCGGCTGGTCATCATCGAAATGTCCTGTAATTTTCAATAGGGGAATGTTGATTTTTGCAAAGTCCTCTTTAGATGGTAAAATATTCCGGTAATAATCATCAAAAGTCGGGTGTTTCAACCACTTCTGATAAACATTTGATTTTACACCTGATATCAAATCCAGTTCATTATATGGGATGATATTCAGAAAATGTTCCATATAAATACGATTCCAAAATTTTTCATCTCCAAAGGCTTTGGCATTGCTTGTTTTTCCATAAGTGAATACAAGCCATTGGATATCGTAGGAATAAAAAATATTATTTTGCTTAGGAAAATCAATCCCCGGGCATACCGTTGCCACTGGTATAGCTGTTCTCAAAGCAGGCGGGTTTTCCTTAATGGCCAGCCATTGAGCCATCCCAAGATATGAACCTCCGAACATTCCGATTTTCCCATTGCACCATGACTGGCTTGCTATCCATTGACAAATATCATAACCATCCTTACCTTCATTTTCAAAAGGAATGAAATCCCCTTCGGAATTACCTCTGCCCCTGCAATCAGCCACTACAACATTATATCCGTTCTCTGCATAAAACATTGCATCGGTATGAACACCATCGCTTGTGTAAGGAGTCATTACAAAAAGAACCGGCACCGGTGCATTCATACTGGGATTAATATATAAGTCAGCAGAAAGTTTAATACCATCTCTCATCGGAATTTTCTGCTGGAAGAAAATATCAACTTTTTTTGAATAAAGCGATGTGGATAATAATAGAAATACAACTGAAAACCGTAATAAGAATACCTTTATTTTCATAATAGTTTGTATAAAATTTGACTAAAACAAAATAGTAATTTACGAAATTTTGGAAATGGCCTTTTCATCTCAATAAATACACACAATATTTTTTTTCATTTCAATTTCTGGTTTTAATTGGCAAACAAATTGTAAAATATCATTTTGTTTAAATATTAGGAATCCAAAATAAAAAAGGGAAATTCTATTAAAATATTTATTTTCAATGAAATATAGGGATTAATATTAATGCTGAAATTATTTCAGCATGATTGTAGTGTATTATTAAACAGATAATAAAACCAGATGGCTAAAAATACGCAATTAATGGCGCCCCCTTCGAGGGCAATGACAGGTTTTCAGACGAGAACTTTACCTTTTCTCAAAAGAAGTCCCGACCTGTTTCTTGCCTTAGGCATATTATTAATTATAGCTCTTCTGATTATTCCACTGCCAACATTTATGCTGGATATGCTTCTGGCAACTAACATATCCATTTCTGTTCTGATTTTGCTTGTAGCAGTCTATCTGATACGTCCTCTCGATTTTTCATCCTTTCCTACTATTTTGCTGATAACAACATTATTCAGGCTCGGATTGAATGTTACGGCAACAAGATTAATCCTCGGCGAAGCTGAGGCAGGAAAAATTATTCATGCATTCGGTACTTTCGTTATAAGCGGTAACTATGTTGTAGGTATTATCATATTTTTAATTCTCTTAGTAATCAACTTCATAGTAGTTATCAAAGGTTCTACACGTATTGCCGAAGTTGCCGCAAGATTCACATTAGATGCTCTTCCAGGTAAGCAGATGAGTATTGACGCTGACCTGAACGCAGGATATATAGATGAAATACAGGCACGGGACAGGAGAGAAACTCTAACAAAGGAATCAGACTTTTATGGTGCAATGGATGGTGCGGCGAAGTTCATACGAGGTGATGCCATTGCAGGTATTGTCATTGTTGGAATTAACATAATCGGCGGATTTGCTATCGGTGTTGCCCAAAGGGGAATGGATATTACCACTGCACTTTCAACCTATACAATTCTTACGATAGGTGATGGACTTGTTACACAGATACCTGCATTATTGATTTCAGTTGCCGGTGGTTTGGTGGTTACACGTTCAGCATCCGCCGAAAAGCTTGATGTTGAATTAGGGGCTCAGTTCGGGAAAAAACCCAAAGCTTTGGCTGTAGCATCTTTTGCTATGGTCCTGTTTGCATTTATGCCCGGTTTTCCTATGCTTCCCTTTCTTGTTTTATCCGGATTAGCAGGCGGTTTGGCATACATAAGAAATCGGCAAATTAAGAGAAAAGCTGATGAAGAACTTCGACAGGACCTTGCCGAAGCCGAAAAAGCCAAAAAGCCTGAAGAACAACCTGTCGAAGAACTTCTTAAAGTTGACCCTGTCGAAATCGAACTTGGCTATTCATTGATTTCTCTCGTTGATGAATCGCAGGGTGGTGACGTTTTCAAACGTATTACAAATGTCAGAAGACAACTTGCAAACGAGCTTGGTATCATTCTTCCTCCTGTTCGTGTGCGTGACAACTTACAGCTTGAGCCAGAGGAATATGTAATTAAAATAAGGGGAAACGAAATTTCACGTAATGTTCTCCATACTAACATGCTTCTCGCTATGAATCCCGGAACTGCAGAGGGAGAGCTATCGGGTATTACAGTTACAGAACCCGTGTTTGGTTTGCCTGCAACATGGATTAGTGTCTCCGAAAGAGAAAATGCCGAAATAATGGGTTATACCGTCGTCGAAGCGGCAACCGTACTAACGACACATCTTACCGAACTCTTAAAAAGAAATGCAGATAAAATGCTTACACGCCAGGATGTTAAGCACCTGGTTGAGAACCTTAAGGAGGATTATCCTGTCCTCGTCGAAGAAGTCAAACCCGAAACACTGCCCATATCTGTAGTTCAGAAGGTATTGCAGAATTTATTAAGGGAAGTCATACCCGTTCGTGATTTGCCGATTATTCTCGAATCGCTTCTCGAATATTTCAAAGTAACAAAGAACATTGACGTTCTGACTGAGTACGTCAGGCATAATTTGTCCGAAACTATTAAGAAGCTTTACCAGGACCAGAACGGAGTTGTACATGCAATTTCTCTCGACCCTCATATCGAGCAGTTAATGACAAACGCACTCCAGTCCAATTCACAGGCGAGTACGAGCATTACTCTGGGGCTGTCACCCGACATAATAAGAGAGCTTCAAAAAAGCCTGAACGAAGCAATTGATGAAATCACTTTAGCCGGGCATCTGCCTATTGTTATCTGCTCGGCACAAATCAGGCCCTACCTCTACAGGATGGTCAGGTCCCAGTTCCCGATGCTGAGTGTAATAAGTTACACAGAATTACCTGCTGAAACAGATGTCGAAATACTGAGCATGGTGAAGATACAATAAATAACTCATGTTAAGCAACATAAGAATATTTGTAAAAGAATTAAATTTTCAATTTCCAATTTTTTAATTTTAATTGAATTTTCTAAACATTTAATTAATCCCAGATTATTCAATAGAAATTGATATGGTATAATTTAATGTCATGCTGAGCGAAGTCGAAGCATCTTTCCCCCTTTTTCAAAGGGGGATTAAGGGGGTTTCAGAATCTTCGTCGTTACACTTCTCAGAATGTCAGTCAGGCACTTGCTTTTAGGATAATAATAAACTTCTAATGAATAATTTGGGTTAATTCAAAATTTTTGCTTATTCAAAGTAATAAATTACTAACTCACCTTACGCATAAATTTTACAAACCTTAGTCAAAACCTTATTTCACTCTTTTTACCTTAGTAACAAAACTTATTATTCTACAAATCAAACCTTATTATCTTATTTTGATTTTGATTTTTGGTCGAACAAGCTAATATGGTTAATATAGCCGGTTACTTTACTTTTTACTAAGGTTAAATGTACTAATAAGGTTTTTAAAATTACAAAGGTGTAGAATAAAGTTTTCAATATTGCGTAACATGAGTTACTAAAATGTAGTAAAGTTCATTTCTCTTTTAACATTGAAAATTGAAACATTGATTGGAAATTGCAAAATTGAAAATTGAAAATTATTTCAAAGAGAAATAATAACTTATGCCTAATATGAGTAACTATTTAATTTTTTTATTTATTAGTTTTTCTCCAGAGAAAATAAACCGGCAAACCTGCAATGACAATTATTAAGCCTGGCCATGTGTAATCAGGCTTATAAATTAGCAATATCACCATTATTACCAAAGCAGCTACTATATAGATTATAGGAATCACGGGATATCCGAATGCTTTGTACGGTCTTTCTGCATCAGGTTTCTTTCTGCGTAAAATAAATATTCCGGCTATTGTGAAAATGTAAAATAAGAGAACTGTAAATACCACGTAATCCAAAAGGTCGCTGTATGTGCCTGAAAGACACAAGATACAAGCCCAGAAACATTGAATTACCAGGGCTAAACCCGGAACATTATTTTTATTCAGCTTTCCGGCAGATTTAAAAAACAAACCATCGTGTGACATCGAATAATAGACCCTGGCTCCTGCAAGTATTAATCCGTTGTTACAGCCGAATGTTGAAATCATAATAAGTATCGCCATGAGAGCGGAACCTGAATTTCCAAAAACAACCTGCATGAATGCAGTTCCAACCCTTTCGTCAGTTGCGAATTGGATACCTCTTTCAGCTACAGTTGCACCTTCTGCTACTCCTCTCAAAGGAAGAACATTCATATAAGCAACATTAGCCAGAATATATAATAATGATACAATTGTCGTTCCGAGAAAAAGGCTTAATGGAATATTTTTTTTCGGATTAATCGTCTCTCCTGCTATGAATGTTATATTATTCCATGCATCTGAAGAAAACAATGAACCTACCATAGCCGTTCCAAGTGCCGCAACTACTGCAAAGCCGGTCAAATGAGTTATATCAAGTCCCGAACCTTTTGAAGCATCCCATAAAATACTCATGTTGAAATTGAATGCTTCGATATTTTGTACAAAGAAAATCCCAATGATAATCAATCCGAGCAGAGCAGTTGCCTTCGTCAAAGTAAAAATATTCTGAACAAATTTGCCGGTATTTATTCCATTAAGATTTATAATTGTCTGGATTATTAACATGAATATTGCCAAAATCTGAGTCGAATTGATTTTTAAAAGTCCAAAGTCGAGAAGAATATTTTTTTCGGAAAACCAGGGAATAAGTACGCCTGTGAACTTTGCAAAAGCTACAGCCACAGCCGCAATGGTGCCGCTTTGAATGACGAGAAATAAAGTCCATCCATAGAGAAATCCGACTAATGGATTGTATGCTTCCCGAAGATACACATACTGCCCGCCTGCTTTGGGCATCATTCCCGCAAGCTCCCCATAACTGAGTGCAGCGATTACAGTCATCACACCTGACAGAAGCCATGCAAGAATAACCCATCCCGGGGAACCAAGATTCTGAGCCATATCTGCGCTGACGATGAAAATACCCGACCCAATCATCGAACCGATGACTATTGCAGTAGAATCAAAAAGAGTCAATGATTTTTTCAGCATTCCGTTGCTGTTAGTATCCTGTATTTTATTTTCACTCATCAAGTAAAGCGATTATAAAAAATAATAAGTGCAAAATTACGTGAAACTAATGAATTAATAATAAACAGGATAACAAGTAATCCCTATAATATAAATTCAAATGTACATGACTGGATTTTAGATTGTTGACCATGAAATTTCGATAAATGTTATTATTTTATTTTATAATTTTAATTTATTATACTATAATATGTTCATAATTAATTATGATTTTGAATTTAACTGTGTTACATATTTGCAAACGATTGAAGTATTAAATTTATGATGAAAAATAAATCTACATTAGAATTTAAAAGCCAACCACACCATTACCAGGAATCATCATTTATCTGGTTTTTATCTCCAGGCATTTTTGAAGAAACAGTAAGTAAGTTGGTGGAAAGATATTCTAATGTATATGATGGTGTTATAGATAATTTATGTTTACGGGCAAGTTTAAAAATATTAATGAAAGACAGTGTGTCAGAAAAAAAATATTGAAAAGACGAATTCTCGCGATTCTTTTATACAGCCTGTAATAACAATATCAAAAACTACATTAAAAGAAACAAAAAGATTGTTACACTTGATAAACTTGCTGAAGATGCCGGAAAGAACACTAATGATTTATTTGATACAATCATGGGTGGTGATGATTGTGAATACATAGAAAATGAACTTGAATATGAATTATTGATGAAAGCCATGCCGCGTGAACTCTACGAGCTGGTATTATGGAGATGCCTGGACTATAAAATAGAAGAGATTGCCGATGGATTCAAAGTAAGCAAAAAGACAATTCAAAGAAGATTTAAAGAAGCAAAAGAATATGCTAAAGCATTATTGCTGGGACTTCCCCCCCCCGAAGAGTTAATAAAAATAAAAATTTAAAAAAGAAAAATTAATTTGTGTCCCTTTTTTGCTTTTTAAATTGTTATATATATAGGAGTGCATCCATTTAAAAAAAAACTTTATTTTTTTAACGAAAAAAGGGAGGATTATGAGATAAACAATTCAGAGCAGCAGGCGAAGTGGAACATGTCATAAGACGAGCATTTGTAGTTAATATAAAAAACCAGTGGGATTTCTCCCACCGGCTGAGCACGGAGTCTCTTACCCGCATACTTTAACTTTAACCAAAAGGAATGCGGATGTAAGAGCAAAATTAAACAATTTTTTTAATTTTACTCTTTTATAACTAATTTTAAGGTGTTTAAATGAAGAATTTAATAATTATTTTTTTTGTATTTATTTCTATTTTTTATTTTACCAATGGACAACATGTGACTTACTGCCCGGATGATTGCCCGGAAGTACAATGGAATGGACCTTTTACAATTAGTTGTTCAGAAGTGTGCCCTGGACTTACCGCATCTTGCGAATTTGAATATAGAAAAAATACATGTGAAGAACCTAGTATATGTCAATTTAGAATTGTAAGTAATATATCATTTGAAGGTAATTTTACTCCAAGTTGTGATATGGAAAAAATTCTAATTAATCTAACTGAATGCACTATAAGCCAAAAAATTGGTTTGTGTGATCCAGATGTATCTATAACGGTTGAATTTTTCAAGGCATCTTGTTGGAAATGGGATGGACCTATTCCAATCGATCCTAATGATCCACTTCCAAACATGGTTTCTTGCTATGGAACTGGCTGTTGCAAGGCAACTTATACAGTTACTAAATTATTTGATGGCCAGGGTAATTTTATTGGTTACGATATACGTTATAGATATTCAACTCATTATGGACCCGATAACTGTGATCCAAATGACCCTGGCTGCTATTATGATTGTATTAATTAATGAGTAAAATTCTGTAAATGGTTTATCAAATTCAATGTAAAATTATTTGAAACTATTTTAGTTTTATTGCCCTTTGCTAAGGTAAAAATATTGTAAGATAGAGTTTGAATAATGTCATAAGCATACTTGTTTAATAAACAGTAACATTATTTTGACAATTTAAAATAAGGAGTATTGAATTTTATCTCCTGCCTGTCAAAGGCAGGAGATAAAATTATTTTAATAAAAAATTTATTATTAAAAATTATGCGGGGTATAATATGAAATTGTTTATTCTTATCTTTATAATAGCTTTCGTTTCTTTTTCGGTTAACTTTTCACAAATCACGGATGAATGGATTCTGGTAGATTCATCGAATATGTCAGATTTCTCAAATTACTTGAGTACAGATTTACTCTCAAATTACAGCAATCAAATTATATACTATAATTTAAAACAACGGGGACATTTGGATAAAGATTTCATAAGAGGTAAAGAAGAATTATTTCTGAGATTTTCAACCGATGGGGGCAATTCTTGGAATGAGACTATGGAAAGATATAAGGATTGTACCGAATGTTCTATATATTGGTATTCCCTATGCACACCAACCGAAAATAAAATTGTAATCTCAGAAGACAGTGCAGAATATTTCATATATTATGTTGACGGTTCAGAAAGGTATTTCAAAAAGCATAATGCTAGATTATTAATCTCAGACGATAGAGGATTATCATTTAGGATAATTGAATTTGATTCTAATACTGTTATTCCTGACATTTCTATGGCTGACCAAAACCGAGGTGTTTGTATATTAGATAACATATCCAATCCTCTCTATGCAAATACAAAAGAAGTGACTGAATGTCTTTATACAAATGACGGATGGAATACATACAAAAATATTTACTTAGGTGATTCTTTAATAATTACAAGTGCTAAATTCTTAAATGACGGTAAATTAATACTTAGTGTAAAAGATAAAATTAATCAAAATAAATATATTTATTTTTCAACTAATCAAGGTATTAATTGGATTAGTAATGAATTGAAATTAGATAAAAAATTTACAATAAAAGAAATTCTTAATGAAAAAGTAATATTCTTCATCTATTCAGATTCTTTATACCCTGATTGGGCTGATTATACAAAAATTATTAGAACTACTGATGGTGGTAATACTTTTGATACAGTATGGAAAAAGACAAATGAATTTGGCTTTTACTTTTTTGAATGTTTTGATACAAACAATTTTATTTTGTGCTATTATAATAATTTTACTGATGATTTAAATTTTTACGTTATTAAAACTTCCAATGCAGGAATATCTTGGGAAGAACAGTATTTTCATACTCAAACAAATGGTCTATTTTTTTACAAACCATTGAAAGCCTTATATATTGATAAAGATATAATATATATTAGGACAGATGGTGGTGGGCTTACACTCGGTATAAATATTTTTAAATATACAGGAAATAAAACATTAAAACCAATTCTTCCTATTATAACCGGTGAAAAAAATGCACAGAATTTTTTTAAAACAGATAGTATAATAATATCATGGAATAAAATTGAAGGAGCAACATTTTATCAAATTGAAGTAACAGGCATATCATTTAGCGATTTTATGGATCATAACAATTTAATTGAACCAAGAATTCATAATGCCATATCAACTAATGTAACAGATACATCTATATTGATTACTAATTTAAGTAAATATTATTATTATACAGCTATTGGAAAATCCCGGAATTCAACAATGACAAGTATTAATGGTGAATCTTATTTCAGAACTGAAAAAGGAAAATTAAACATACCTCAATTCATATATCCTGATTCTACAATAAAAGGATACTATAATAATGATAAAATTTTGATAAAATGGTCATCGGTTTCAGAAGCTGAATCTTATGACTTTGCTATTACTTATAATAACAATAAATTCGCTGAGAATATACCTATAGTATCAGTTAAAGGTACAACGGACACCAGTTATTTATTTAAAGGATTATTGAATTATAGTAAATATGGAATATTTATCAGAGCTGTCAATAACAATGAAATTTCTGACTTTAATAATAAATTTATTTATACCCATGTTATTGATAATTACATAGAAGAAAAGAGTGATATAGATGCTTCGGTAATTGTTTATCCTAATCCCATTTCAAATTCATTTTATATTGAATTTACAAATTTAAAAGTTCCATTGGCGAATGTTAAATTATATGATATATTAGGGATAAAAATATTCTCGAAAAATTATGAAAATTTAGACCAATCAACAAATATAATTACGGTCGGTATTAGAGATGAAATTAAAACGGGAATCTATATTTTAGCAATAAAATCAGGTAATAATACATTTTACAAAAAGATTAACAAAATAGATTAAATTTATGGGATTCAAATTTTTTATAATAGTTTTTTTATTATTTATTTCTATTGAACAATTATTTTCAAAAAAACCTGTATCAATAAAATGCATAAACTGTAATGACACATGCTTGAATGTTACAAATATCTGGATTATGGATTTGAATAATGATGACAAATATGATGCAGGTATAATTAAAACATGCAAAGGTATATTTTCTGGTTTTAATATTATTGATAAATCATCAGTAAACTTGAATAGTGAAATGACATCTCAATTAGTTAATGGTTCAGTGGAATCAAAAAATTTCCTATTTAATATTTATGACCCTGAAGGAGATAAATATATTTGTAAGTTCTATTTTGATTCTAATATAGCATCGGCAGTTCTTGAAGATTACACCCAGAACGGCAACGAACCATCAACCTACGAAGAAGCAGACAATTATTTTTTCACACAACAAATGGGCAGTACACTCCTGATTACAAAGAAAGCTGAGATTGATGTTCAGTCAGTCTTGCTTTGCAGTCTCGATGGTAGAATCATTTCGACTTTGCAGAATGTCGGGGGCTGGTCTCAGTTCTCGTTTGATTTGTCATTAGAGCCAAGCGGGATGTACCTGCTCCGCTTCATTGCAAGAGACAGAGCATTGACGAAAAGAATGGTGTATGTGAGATAAATATTATATATAAATACTGTCAGGAGTAACTCCTGACAGGGTATCTTAAATTTTGTTATTTAGAATAAAACTTGACTTAAATAAAAATTTTTCTTAAATTTATAAAATATTTTTTAAAGAAATATTTCTATACAAGAAATAAATTAAATAAAAGGAGAGAATTGCCTTCAATCAACCTGAAATTAGTGAACACGAGGAACTCGAATACGGGAAGAAGCTAAGTTCTAATCCCATCTCGAATGGCAGGGTGCTGATACTCAACCAGTCTTATGAACCGGTGAGCATTTGCAGCGCCAAGAAAGCCATTATACTAATCTTTTTGACTAAAGCCGAGATTGTTGCCAAGCGTGACGGCAGGGTTGTTCGTTCAATTAATTACTCGATGCCCTTTCCAAGTGTTATTCGTTTGGCAAGGTATATTAAAGTACCTTTTAAGAAAATTGAACTTTCGAGACGAAATATTTTGAAGCGTGATGGTTTCAGATGCCAATACTGCGGCACAAAATCACATGAACTGACAATTGACCATATCATTCCTAAATCACGCGGCGGCTCCGATTCATGGGATAACCTTGTCAGTGCCTGCAAAAGCTGTAATAACAAGAAAGCCGACAGAACACCTGAGGAATCAGGATTGCACTTAATCAAGAGACCAAGAAGGCCTCATCATATACTTTTCATCACCCAATACATGGGCAAAGTTGACGAGAACTGGAAACCATTTCTATTTATGGAATGAATAATATATATCAATAAAACTTTTTTATGTCATTCTGAACAAAGTGAAGAATCTATCAGTTTATTTCTTCATTTGAATTAGATTCTTCGCTCCGCTCAGAATGACAACTCCACAAATATTTAAATTTTTATTCTTCTTATTTTTTCTGAATTTCGTATTCAATTATTGAATGAGGAATGTATTTCTTTTATGAAAAAATTAACTGAACTAATAAAAACACTGACATACACCAATATTATTGGTTATACCGATATTGATATATTTTCTATTGAACAGGACTCGAGAGAGTGTAAAGCCGGTTCATTGTTTGTTGCAATCAGAGGAACAAATTCCGATGGGCACAAATATATTGAAAATGTTATTAGGCAAGGCACAAAAGTAATTGTTTGCGAGGAAATTCCTACAATAAATGATAAAAATATTACTTTTATTATGGTTGATAATTCGCGACTGGCTCTTGCCGAATTAGCACATACCTGGTATAATTTCCCAACACGAGAAATGAAAGTTATCGGAATTACCGGTACAAATGGCAAGACTACAATTACTTTTCTAATTAAATCAATTCTTGATTCAATCGGTGAGAAGGCAGCAATAATAGGAACAACAGGTATATATATTGGCAATCAGAAACTGCCTGCCACTCATACTACTCCAGGCCCGCTTCAACTTTGCAGTTATCTATCTCAAATGAAATCGGAAGGTGTGAAGTATGTTGTAATGGAAGTATCATCACATGCTTTGTCGCAGAACAGAGTATCAGGTATTTCATTTGATGTAGCCGCGTTTACAAACCTAACACATGACCATCTCGACTATCATACGACAATGGAGGATTATGCTTCTGCCAAAAAACAGCTTTTCCAAATGCTTTCGCCTGATGGAATAGCAGTAGTAAATGGTGATGATGATTATTCTGAATTTATTTTGAAGGATATTAAGACATCAAGGAAAATCAAAGTAGGAAGGAAAAGTGGGAATGATATTATTATTGCCGATGAAAAATTGAACCTCGATGGATCAGATTTCATGCTTAAAATAAATTCAAATGAATTAATGAATATTAAGACAGGATTACTCGGAAGATTCAATATAGATAATGCTGCAATGGCTGTTGCAATATGTCTGCAATTAGGTTTCGATAAAAATGCAATTATTGAAATACTCAAAACATCAGCAGGTGCTCCGGGAAGAATGCAAAAAATTATATTGAAGAATAAAGCAATCGCTATGGTTGATTATGCTCATACTCCCGATGCACTCGAAAAAGCTTTAAATTCATGCAGAGAAGCATTGGTATCTGCCGGACTGAAAAATAATAAATTACTTTGTGTTTTCGGCTGTGGTGGTGATAGGGATAAAACAAAACGACCAATAATGGGTAAAATATCGTCATCCCTTGCAGATTTTACTATACTAACAGATGACAATCCTCGTACGGAGGATTCATCAAAAATTATTCAGGATATATATTATGGAATTGAAAATGGTGAAAAGATGAAAGTTATTCAAATTTCAAACCGTGCTGAAGCTATTGCTTATGCTTATTCTATCTCAGCAGAAAGCGATATAATCATTGTTGCCGGGAAAGGGCATGAAACCTATCAAATCTTGGGTGAAGTGAAGCATCATTTCGATGATTATGAAGTGCTGATGAAATTCGTATAAAAAGAATTATCATTATTACATTTTGAGTCCCGTAGGGGCGGTATATTTTAAGCACTTAATTCCAATAGCCGAAAGAGTCCAACAGGAACTGCATATTATTAAGCCAAAACATAATATTTTATAATTTATGCCGCTCCTACGGAGCTCGGTTCGGTTTTATTATTCAATTCTATAAACATATCGCTCCTATGGAGCTTAATAATGATAAACAATTTATTTATTGAAAAATTTGATTTGAAAACTTTTAATTTTGGAAAACGTATTATTAATCGAATTTTAAAACTTATTAAAAAATAATTATGAAAAACAAAACGACAAAGAATGGTATTGATGAATTTCTGTCTTCAAACACAATTGCAGTAGCAGGTGTATCGAGAAATCCCAAGAAGTTCGGTTATATGGTTTATTCCGAACTTAAACAAAAGGGTTTCAATGTCGTTCCTTTGAATCCTAATGTTGATTCAATTGGTGGTGAGAAATGCTATTCAGATATAAATGCACTGCCTTTATCTCCTGACGCATTGATTATACTTACCCCCAAAAAGGAAACTGATATGATTGTCCAGCAGTCAATTGCACAAGGTATCAGGAATATCTGGATTCAACAAGGCTCCGAAACAAAACAAACATTAGACATGATTTCATGCGCAGAAGGAAATTTTATTATGGGTGAATGTATAATGATGTTTGCTGAACCTGTAAAGAGTTTCCATAGCTTCCACAGGTTCGTGAATAAGTTGTTTGGAGCATATCCGAGATAAAATTAATATTTTTCCAATACGTATTTAGTTGAAAGCATAATAAAAAGGTGATATATGAAAGAATATGATTAAGTCGTTTGGCAAGAAGATAAATATTTTGTATCACAATGCCTAAATGTTAATGTTGCATCATTCGGTGAAACGATTGATGAAGCAATCAGTAATTTAAGAGAAGCTGTCGAATTATATTTCAAGGATGAATACTAGAATCCATTTTTTATAAATCATTTCAAATCAAAACCGAATAATACACTTGAAAATAATTTGAAACCTATTATTATACCAAAATTCATTTTATTATTTCGTTTATTTTAAATAAATTGCTATTCTTTGAATTTTGAAATGTTATTAAACAATAGAATTGTAAGTATGGAGATTTTATGAAAGTTTACGAACCCCAGGAGATTAGGAATATTGCCTTAATTGGCCATGCCAACTCAGGAAAAACGACTTTATCTGAATCTATATTATTTGAATCCGGATTTATTAACCGCAAGGGAACCATAGAAGAAAACAATACAGTATCTGACAATTTTGAACTTGAACATGAACGTCACTGTTCAATTTTGTCAACTACAATGTTTGCAGAATGGAACAATCATAAAATCAATATAATTGACACACCGGGATATGATGATTACATCGGTGAAATGTGTGCTGCAATAAGGGTTGCAGACTCAGGATTGGTTGTCATTAATTCGCATAACGGGGTTGAAATCGGAACAGAAAACGCATGGGACAATGCAAAGAAATATGATACACCTGTTACATTTGTTATAAACAAGGTTGACGTTGACCAGGCAAATTTTGATGAAACTGTGGAAGAGGTAAAACACGTTTTCGGCGGCTCGGCAAAGCTTGTGCAATATCCTCTCCATACAGGAGCAGGATTCAATTCTATTATTGATATTATCTCGATGTCAATGTTTGAGTTTGGCAACGATGGCGGGAAAGCAACTAAAAAAGATATACCCGATTCCGAAAGAGCAAAAGCCGAATCTCTTCGTAACGAACTGACTGAAAGTGTTGCTGAAACAAGCGAAGAGCTTATGAACAAATATTTTGAAAACGGCGAATTGAGCAATGAGGATTTTACAAACGGATTAAAGAAAGCAATCAGGGAAAGGCAAATATTTCCTATCCTTTGTGCTTCAGGAAAAAGAGGGACAGGAGTAACACACCTGCTTGATTTCATCGTTGATATTTTACCTTCACCTCATGACCTTCCTCCACAAGTATCAGTCGAAGGCAAGGAAGTAAAATGTGATGTTAAGGGGCCTACAGTGTTGTTCACATATAAATTATTATCCGAAGCTCATCTTGGAGATATGACATTCTTCCGGGTATATTCGGGTAAGATAGCACCGGGAACAGATTTGGTCAACGAATCTAACAATTCATCCGAGCGTTTTAACCAGACATTCATAATTAATGGGAAAAAGAGGGTCGAAGTGCCTCAGATTCTCGCCGGAGATATAGGAGCAACAGTAAAATTGAAAAGTACGCGTATCAATGATACTCTACACGAAAAAGGAAAATACCTGACTATTAGACCAATTCAATATCCAAATCCGAGAGTTAGAACTTCTGTGGTTCCAAAAACGAAAGGCGAAGAAGAAAAAGTCGGAATGGGAATGAACAATCTACATCTCGAAGACCCTACTTTAGTTATCGAACATTCACAAGAACTAAGACAAATGATACTTCATGCACAAGGTGAACTTCATCTGAGTGCCGCCAAATGGAGGCTCGAACACAGGTATAAGGTAGAGACAGAGTTTAATGAACCGCGTGTTCCTTACAGAGAGACAATAACCAAGCAGGTTAAGGGTAGTTACAGGCATAAGAAGCAGACAGGCGGAGCAGGGCAATTTGCCGAAGTTCACATGCTTATAGAACCTTGGGTGGAAGGAATGCCAAATCCCGAAGCTTTCTCTGTCAGGGGCAAAGACCTTCACGACCTTGATTGGGGCGGCAAGCTTGAATTTCTTAATTGTATAGTTGGCGGCGTGATTGACCAAAGATTTTTACCCGCAATTCTCAAAGGTGTGATGGAAAAAATGCAGTTTGGACCACTTACAGGATGCTATGTTCGGGATATTCGTGTAGCTATTTATGACGGTAAGATGCACCCGGTTGATTCTAACGAAGCGGCTTTCAAAACAGCAGGCATGATGGTATTCAAAGAAAATTTCGTTCAGGCAAGCCCCAAAATTCTCGAGCCTATATATAACATTGAAATCAAAGTACCCGACGATTACGTTGGTGACGTGATGAGTGACCTTCCAACGAGAAGGGGTATTATCCTTGGTATCGAATCAATCGGAAGATACCAAATCATCAAAGCGAGAATGCCATTAGCTGAGCTTGACAGATACTCTGCAGGATTGCGTTCGATGACAGCAGGAAGGGCAACTTATTCACAGGAATTTGCCGAGTACCAGACTGTTCCTCCTAACATACAGCAGGAGTTGATTGAAGCACACAAGAAACAGCAGCACGAAGAATAATTGATTATTTAAATATCACTATCAACTATATATCAAGTAATCACAAAATCTTGTAATAATTTTTTATTGCTTAATTTTTCAAATGAATGAATAGGTATTTCAAGTTTGACTTTAGGTAAAGGAATCTCTTTATTTTGTGATAACATTATCTCGAATGCAACTCTTTTGACTTTTTCCAATTCATCAAGTGCTTTCTTCATTGAATTTCCATAAGCAGCAAGACCTGGAATATCTTTTATTTCAGCACAATATATACCATCAGGCATAAATCTAATTTCAACATTATAATTAAACTTCATACAATATTCAATATTTTTCATTTTTCCTCCTGAAGAATTCTAATTGATTGAATAGCTTTTTTCACTTGGTACTCAGGTAATACATCATTTTTTCCATGAGAAACTAATACAACTAACATATCAATATTTGGATGACTATACACATAATGGCTACTACCTTTTCCACTCTGCCTTCGCTCATAACCTAATTCAAGTAAAATTGAATTCAATTCAATAAAATGAATATTCTTCGGATTGTTGAAAATTTTATTAAATAATTTAACTTTACTTGTCATTATTTAGTAACGGATTGATTAAAAATATAATTATTTAGTTGAACCGATCAACAAAAAATTCTTCCAGATATAACTCAGTTGCTTCCTTAAGATTTTCTATGGCTTCTTCAATTGTTGGACCTTGGCTGACTGTACCTACTTCGGGACATTCAGCTACATATATGTCATCTTCAAGATGAACAACTGCTGTAAAAAAGGATTTTGCCATAATCATTTACCAATTAAAAATGATTTAAACGTTATAAATTATTTTATATTTTCTTCTCAGATTCATTTTACTTCTTCATACTTTTACTTTTTCTGCTTCCTTTTCAGGATAGCCCATCAGTCTGCTTACTATACTCAATGTCGGGAAATGCTCGAATACAAGTTTCAATATCACCATCAATGGTACTGAGAGCATCATTCCGGGTATTCCCCACAAATAGCCCCAGAAAACTAAGCCGAAAATCACAGTTACAGTATTGAGCCTCAGCCTTATTCCCATAACCTTTGGTTCGATGATACTACCATTAATTAACAGCACAACAAATATGCATAAGAAGAATAATAGAATTTTATTGAAAGAATCAAATTGAATAATTGCCATTAAAACAGGGAATACAGTCGCTATAATCGAACCGAATGATGGGATATAAATTACAAGAAAAGCTATGAAACCCCAAAATACCGCAAACTTGACACCGAACGCAAGGCAAATCAAGGTTACCATCAAGCCTGATGCAAGGTTGAGCAAAGTTTTGATTATCATATATGAAAAGACAGATTTTTGAACTTTCTCATAAGTTTCGAGTAAAGTACTGCTTTTGTCTCCGCCTACATACCTAACATATTTTTTATACCCGGACATTCCTGACAAGAGCACTATGTAGTATATAGCAAACATTACAAAGGAACCTGTGAATGAACTTATACTTTTTGCAACGCTTCCTGCTGTATTTGAAAACCAGTCGCTTTTTGGTATTTCATTTATTTGTTTATATAGAAAATCGGTATTAATAGCTCCGCCGGAAATTGATTGTATCCAGTTGAAAAATCCTTCAAGCTTTGATTGGAACCTATATGCAATATAATCTTTCTGAGCTGCCATATCTGTTGAAGTCTGATAAATTATGTTCAAAATCAAAAAAATAAATGCTAATGTGATAATTGAAACAGCCGGAAGAATCAGAAAGGAAGGCACTTTAATTTTTTTCAATAATGCTATGAGCGGCTGAAACATCACTGCCAAAAGAAATGCCAGCACCAATGGTAACAGAATCGAAGAAAGAACCGAAAGCAGATAGAATACCAATACGAAAAGAAAAATTAACAAAATTGTTTTAATTGTCGAATCCATAAAGTACCTATTTACATTATACAACTATTGAAAAATTTGTTGGCTGCTGCCTCCCTTCTTCCAAAGTACCGGATTTTGTTCCCCGAACATCCTTAGCCGTCGTTATACTAACCTCCTTAGCACCCAATTTAAGTTTATCTTTGAGTTCAGCAATGTGTTTTGAGAATAAATTAGCCAAATCATTGGAACCTGTCAAAAAGTTTATATTAATGGTTCCGGTGGTTAATTCTCCGGTAGTTACAATTTCAGCAAGTTCAGAAGTGAGTGTTATTATTGTAAATTTAATTATTCTTTTTTCTGATTGTTTAGAAACATGACTGCTCCTTATAATAATCTTGGAAATTGCATAAGAATTTTGATAGGGAAATGGCAAATAAAAATATAATGCAGAATTATTGTTGATTCCGAATGTATTCACAAAGTGCTGTCCTTCAATCACCTGAATCAATCTTTTCGCCATATCTTTGACTTTTTTTATTTCTCTTGTCGTATCTTCATCTTTAATAAGTAATATTTCAATTAAAGTATCATAAAATGAAGACTTTTCACTGTTCGTAGAACCAATAAGAAAAACGTCAAGAAGTTTATTCAGTGATGTTGATTCTGATTTAATCAAACTGAAGTAGGTATCGAGTTTATATCTCAGTGAATCGGGTAGATTTGAATATAATTGTTCAAATTCTTTCAATAGATCGAATACAAAATTATTTCCTGACAGAACAGGAGCAATTTTCAGAAATATTCTCGAATCAATCGGTAGTTTGTTTTCGTGTATAAAAATAATGGCTGAGAAAAACACATCCGTGCTATAATCTTTTCTGATTGATTCTTCAATTGCAGTAAATGAATTTTCAATGAGCAAAGCTTCATCCCGTAAAATGTAAGTTCGGTGCTTTTTTAAATAATTGACAGTCTCCCTGAAGAATTGTGATTCAGGTAAATCAAGAATCCTGAGAATTTCCAGCAGAGGAAGCTCCATACCATTTTTTAAATAGGATACCGAATGAATTCTCAACACTAAATTAGGAGCTGTTTCCTGGACACGAAGAAAAACAATATCCCCTTTTTTCAACCTCCCGTGAATGAAAGCATGCACTGTCCCCGTTGGAAGCTGAACAATGGCTTCCTGTGGAGAAAGGACTTCCAGTATTGTTGCCTGCAACACCTCTCCTACCCTAAGCTGAATATCCTTTGTTCTTCGGCTTAATGGTAATCTAAGGTAATCCTTCTCCTTCCTTTCCTGAGGATTTAAAGGCTTAATACCTTCTCCTTCCGCTATTCCAAGATAATCAGTCACAATAAATGTTAAATAAAATAAAACTTACAAAATTTAAGCCAAACAATAATATAGATAGTTATTTAGTAATATTATTTTACATAATTAAATTTTCGACCTATTTATTAAAAAATGTATTAATTTAATAGTCCCGAAATTCGGAAATGCCGATAAATATTTGAATTATTTAATTTTCGGCATGAGGTTCATTTTCATTTTCGGTGGCGGAATGAATGAAAGATTTTTAACTGGTATAGATATTGGTTCAACTACCGCAAAGGTGGTTGTACTAAATAATACAAACAATCCTGTATTTTCTGATTACCGAAGGCATTATGGCGATATCAAAGTAACTTTAATTGATGTTCTAAATGATGCTAAGAAGGAAATTGGGAATAAGGAATTAAGCATAGCCATTACAGGAAGTGCAGGTATGGGATTATCGGAGAAGCTTGGTATTACATTTGTCCAGGAACTTATTGCATCAGCAGAATATACTTCTAAATTTTATCCCGAATCCAGAACATTGATTGACATTGGAGGCGAGGATTCCAAAATCATCTTCTTTAATGAAAAATCCGGACATGACATAAGAATGAACAGCAGTTGTGCCGGAGGTACAGGTGCTTTTATTGACCAGATGGCTTCGCTACTTAATATCTCCCTTGAAAAACTGAATGAACTTGCAAAAGGATTTAAGGAAATTCATCCGATTGCTTCGCGATGTGGAGTATTCGCAAAAACAGATGTCCAAAACCTGTTGAGCAGGGAAATACCGAAAGAAGATATTGCCGCATCTGTTTTCCATGCGATTGCAATTCAAATAAAAAATTCACTTCTCCACGGTTCGGATGTATTTCCGAAATTGATTTTATCGGGTGGCCCCTTAACTTTTCTAACAGAACTCAGAAATATTGTTATTAGATTGTTCGGATTTGACGATAACCAAATTATTAAAATACAGAATCCTGAGCTACTCGCAGCGTCGGGAACGGCTTTGGCAAATATTTCCGATAGATACATAAGCGATTTGGATTCACTTATCAATAAATTGTCAGGAGATGATAAAGCAAAAAAGACATATCTTAATGGCATTCAGCCTCTTTTTTCAAGTTCAGTAGAGCTTTTCAAATGGAAACAAAATAAATCATCTGCAAAAGCAAAAAGAATTTCGATTAAAGAAATGGACGTTAAAAATGCTTTTCTCGGAATTGATTCTGGCTCAACAACGACAAAGATAGTTTTGATTGACGAACTAGGCCAAATAGCATATCATTTTTATAAAAATAATAATGCCGACCCGATAGGTGCAGTCCGTGAAGGCATGATGAATCTGAAAAAAATAATTGATAAAAATAATATTCATTTGAGTATTATATCAAGTGCTGTAACAGGTTATGGTGAAGACCTCATAAAAGCTGCTTATGCTCTTGATTTCGGCATTGTCGAAACCTTATCACACTACAGAGCCGCAAAAGTTTTTAATGAAAATGTTTCTTTCATACTCGATATTGGCGGACAGGATATGAAGGCAATCTTTGTCAAGGATGGAATAATAAGTAACATTGAAGTCAATGAGGCATGTTCATCAGGTTGCGGTTCATTCATCGAGACCTTTGCAAATTCATTGAACTATACGGTTGATAAATTCGCAGACATTGCAGTCAATTCTTCAAAACCATGCGACCTTGGGACAAGATGCACAGTTTTTATGAATTCCAAGGTGAAGCAGTCATTCAGGGAAGGAGCATCAGCCGAAGATATTTCAGCAGGACTGGCTTATTCTGTGATTAACAATTGCCTGCATAAAGTCCTGAAAATTTTTGATAATTCTATTCTGGGTGAAAATATAATTGTTCAGGGAGGTACATTTAAGAATATCGCTGTACTGAAGGCATTCGAGAATGTACTTGGCAGAAAGGTTATTAATCCTGACATCTCAGAACTAATGGGAGCTTATGGAGCTGCATTGACAGCACTCGATAAATTTCAAAAGGGTGAAAATCTCACGGGTACTTTCAGAAATTTTGAAAATATTGACACGCTCGGCAATTATAATGTAAAATTCATTCACTGCAAGGGATGTGAGAATACCTGCACTGTGAGCAAATTGAATTTCGGTAATGGGAATGTTTATAATACAGGCAACCGATGTGAGAAAATTTATACAAATACAGGGAGAAAAAATGAAAAAGGTTTTAATATGCCTGATTACAAGTTTGATTTACTCTTCAATAGAAAATTAAAACCCGAAGCAAATGCAAAATTAATATTAGGAATACCCCGGGTACTCAATTTTTTTGAAAATTTTCCATTTTGGGCAAAACTGTTCGTTGAATGTGGAATTGAAATTAAACTATCAGACAAATCATCGAACGACATGAGTGATTTAGGAAGTGGAACAATAATGTCGGATAATATCTGCTATCCTGCTAAGATTGTTCACGGTCATATTATTAATCTTATTAATTCCGGTGTTGAGAGAATATTCTATCCAATTGTAACATTTGAAAAAAACGAATTTCCTGAAACATCCAACTGCTACAATTGTCCCGTCATCAGCGGTTATCCGGATGTTATAAGAAGTTCAGTTGAACCAGAAAAAAAATATAATGTTCAATTCGACTCACCGAATATTAATTTTAAAAATGTCGGGCTACTTGAAGATGCAAGCTTCAATTACTTAAAACAGTTTAATGTTAAAAAGAAAACCTTCAATAAGGCTTTCAGTCTTGCCTTGCAGGAACACGAAAATTTTAAAAATCAATTAATAAATAAAGGAAAAGAAATAATCGGGAAAGCCAGAAATGAAAAAAGAGGATTGCTCCTTCTTTCGGGCAGGCCCTATCAGATAGATAAGCTTATAAATCATAATATACCCGAAATGATATGTGATTTCGGTTATGATGTGTTAACAGAAGATTCCATTCCACTCGATGACAATCAAAAATTGAATGATTTGGGTGTACTGTCTCAGTGGGCTTATCCGAACATAATCTACAGAATAGCAAAATGGGCCGGCAAACAGAAAGATGTCGAGTATGTTCTATTAAATAATTTCGGTTGTGGCCCTGACACAATTGCTATAGATGAGACAAAAGAAATAATTGAATCCTACGGAAAGAATTTTACACTCATCAGAATAGACGAGTTGACAAGCACAGGTTCTATGAAATTAAGATTACGCTCACTTGTCGAATCAATGAGGCTGAGAGAAAATAACGGAAATTCTACCAACAAAGATATAAAAAGAAAAACTACAAAACCTTTTTTAAAGGAAGATAGTAAGCGAACGGTTCTTATACCCTATTTCTCACCTTTTCATTCGGCTTATCTTACGGGACCATTTTCAGCGATGGGATACAAGGCTGAAATTCTTCCACCATCCGACCATGACTCCTTGGAGCTTGGATTAAAATATGTGAATAATGAAATCTGTTATCCTGCAACCCTTGTGATTGGAGATATATTAAAAGCTCTGAAATCCGGGAAGTATGACACAAATGAAATAGCAGTCGGAATTACGCAGACAGGAGGACAATGCAGGGCATCGAATTACCTTTCATTAATCAAAAAGGCTCTCGTTAAAAATGGTTTCGCAGATGTGCCTGTCGTTGGAATTACACTTGCAAATAAACTAAATAATCAACCCGGTTTTAAACTAAGTAAGAAAAAACTTACTGTTCTCGGGATTACAAGCATTCTTTTTGGTGATGCAATTTCGCAAATGTATCATGCCATAGCACCCAGAGAAAAAAACAAGGGTGATGCCTGGAGAATAGCAGATAAATACAACTCGATAATTACTCCCTTTATAGAAAAAAATGATTTAAAAAGCATACTGAAACATTTATCAGTTGCAGTCAGTGAATTCAATAACATTGAAATTGAAAGAATCAATGTACCAAAAATCGGTGTAGTCGGCGAAGTATATGTCAAATACAATCCGATGGGTAATCATAAAATAGCAGAGGAACTGACTAAGAAAGGGATTGAAGTAATATTTCCGCCACTGATAAATATGTTTGTTCAATGGCTAATAAATGTAAATTATAAACATACTTTGAAAATTGAAAAAAAGCCTATAACAAGGAAACTTGCAATATTGCTTGAAAAATATTTCGACCACAGATGCATGCAATTTGACAAAGTAATGAAGAATTTTAAATTTTTCTCTCCGAGACACTCTGTACGACAAATTGCAAATAAGGCAGAAAAGATAATGAGTATGTCGAATCATTACTTTGGCGAAGGGTGGATGATATCAGGTGAAATATTAACTTTTGCAGAAGAAGGGATAAAGAATATTCTCTGTATGCAGCCTTTCGGTTGCATAGCCAATCATATCGTTGCACGCGGCGTAGAAAAATCAATCAAGAATATACATCCCGACCTGAATCTTCAATTTCTCGACATTGACGCCGGCAACAGCCAGGTGAACCTGCACAACAGAATACATCTGTTGATTAAAAAGGCGGAGGAAGATATAAGGCAATGATAGAAATTAGTAAATAACTACTTTATTAATTCCTTAACTATCCCATCAATTTCAGACATTTCTGATTTTAAATGATTCTTTATAGCTAAACGTAGCCTGCCAAGATGAAAGGTTGTTAATTCCTGTTTTGGCGGATTATCATTTGTGTATTTAGTAGCTTTTTTATGTGCTTTTTCCCCAAGTTCAGCAAGTCTTATATGTTTTTTATTTGTATTATCAAATTCAGGAAAATAAATATCAAGTATTTTTTTGGAAACATCCCTTGGGCCGAATAGACCTCTTGTTTGAAAATCTTTCATTAAAACATTCAAAAAACTCGAATTCAGCACAGACACTAAATAATAAGATTCTTTTATTTTATTAGTTCCAAACCAATACGCTTTGCTATCGATAATTAATTCAAGGTCAATATCCTTCCTTTGGACAACAACAGCATTTGCATCCTTAGCAGACGAATTATATAACACTAAATATGGGGCATTTAAATTCTGTCCTGTTAAGCCTCTATGATAATCAAGCCGATCAGTAAGTAACATTTTTTTAGATTTTTCTGTTCTCAATTGCTCCCAATATCTTTCTGCTTTTAGAAACCAGCCTGATGCTTCAAGACAGCCTTCACGTCTAATTTCAGTTGACGAGCTTAGCCTGATTTTTTTAATACCTTTTTGAACTTCCTCGATAAGAAGGGGAAGCACAACCATGATAGGTTCAAAAAGTGTAAAAGGGAGTATACTTTTTGAAAGGACTGTTCTGAAAAGAAACCTACTCTCCATTCTGTCCTTCATAAAAAGGCCTTTCCATGGTCTTTTCATTTCAGATTTTATTGATTCTGCAGTTTTTAAAACAACAATTCGGTCTAATAAATCCGGTGGTGCTTGCTGACTGAATTCAACAAAGTAGAATGTGCGAGGTACAATTGTTGCACCCTGCTTGAATTTACTTCTATAAGGATTTATCCTGTTTTGAATCTTTTTCTTACTGGTAGAAAATGCCGTTGCTTTACCTTGCTGTACATAGTACCATTTCACATCTGTTTCTCTTATGTGATTCAATGCTTCCGGAAGATGGCAATTGTGTACTTTTAATCTCCCGTTAAAAACAATTCCATCTAAACCGGTTGCAGGCAGTTTCTTATTGTTGTTGCCTTTTTCTGCTATCATAACACAGCTTGGGACATTAAACAATGGCGATACATCCTTCAAATCCCAGATTTGAGTTAACCGAAAGCCTGATGCTTTTCCGCTGCGTGTATTATCATGATGGTCGGCACTAAAGATGCTGCGCGGAAGGACAAAAGCGAGCTTGCCATTTTCTTTTAAAAAATAGCTGCTGCAATAAGCAAGGAAAATCACAGCAATTTCCAAATGAGGAAAATTTGCTACTTTTTCGGGCTTAACCAAATGCTTCTCAGCAATTTGATTCAGAATATCCTGGTATTCTTCGTTCTGTATTGAGCTGTATGTAAACCACGGTGGATTACCAATAACATAATCGAATTTACCTGCCAAAAAATAAGGTTTATAAAGGTTTTGAATTATAAATTTCCAAATACTGTTTCTTCCCTTTTCTTTGACTTTTTTAAATCCCAGATATAATTTATAAAAGCTTTCGACAACAGGTTGTGTTAAACCACCATTAATATAAATTTTTTGTAAAGTATTTTCGAAACCTTCTATTGTCTCTTGTTTTTTTCCAAGGGTTTGTTCTGCAATCTTTTCGCAAATATCCAATGCCTCATCAAATAGTCGAACATCTTCTAATATTTGAGTATTAAGCTTATACTTTTCCTTATCTATACTTAGGCTGAATTGCCCGCCAAAAAGGTCTTGAACTCCTTCAGGTGCAAGAAGTGTATTAGCTAAAATAATATTCAGATGGATTGGCTTTTTATTTGATTTTAACTCCTCCCCAATTGAAATAAGCATGGTTGTCTTTGTAATTTGAACAGAAAGAGGATGAATGTCAATTCCATAAATTTGATTAAATAATTCATCAATAGGTTTATAGGGATATAATTTTTTCATTCTATGTATGGCTGCTCTCAAAAAAGAACCACTTCCGGAGGCAGGGTCAAGAATCTTATCTTCTTTTTTAAAATTAAATTCATTAACAATTCTTTCGCAAAGCCAATCAGGAGTATAATACTCACCTAAAGCATGTCTTGTGTCCAAATCTATAAGTTCCTGATATACCCCTTTCATCACATCTTCATCAACATTTGTAAAATCATAAGCAGATATTTCTTGTGCAATTAACCTGAATACTTTCTTTAATTTCCTAAAAAGACGCTCGTTTTTTACCCAATAAAAGAAATCATTCTCGACAAAATTGATAATATTCTTATCATCAAATATTTTCCCGCTTATAATTTCCTTCATCTCATCATCGTTAATGAATTCATCATTAGTTATGATAGAGTAGGCAAGCATTTTAGAGAAAACACTCAGATAAGTATGAATCATAAAATTATCATCTGTAGCTTCATAACTTCCATAAGCTATGCTTAGAAATTTGCCCCATTCATCAAAAGCAACTTGTACTTCTCCGAATTTTTTTGCATCATTATACCATTTTGATAACTCGCGAAAACATTCAATAAAAACATTGCTTTGATGTCCAAATGCTTCCTGTATGCGTTTTAGTGTAGCTTTTTGTCTTACTGTTTTAAATAAAACACGGTCTAGCCAAAAATAAAAATCCTCAGTATTATCTTGATTTAGTGTGAATGATAAACCGATATTTTCATTAAGTACCAATTCATCTTCTTTTAAAGTATCAAGACAATCAAGACATGATACATCAGGAGAAAATATTTTCCAGTTGATAAAATCAGATGCAATTAAAGTAAAATTATAACCTTCACCCGAATTGAATTGTCCTAATAGGTAACCACTTAATTGTTCTTTAGCATGATTTAGTGTCACTTTTAAGTCATTTTCAAATTCAATTATAACTTTATCGTAGAGTGTATCGGCACTTCCGCGATGTAGCTTATCTTTTCTAGGTATGTTAAGTATTGTAGTCTCCGCTCCCAAACTTATTTTGTTTATAATTTCAAGAATTTCAGGGTTTGAAGAATATAATCTGTTTAGCAGCTCTTTAAATATCTCCTTTTTAGCAGTTTCTTTATTAGCAGATTTAATTCTATTCAAATAAAATAAAATTAATTCTTTCCGTGAAGTCATATTAACCCTTACTTATTACTTTTCAATAGCAAAAGTAAATAAAAATATTTCAATCAGAAAAATAATGAAAATTATCTCAATTTCCTTTATACTCGATTCCCTTGATTATCCAGTCGGGAGCTGGTTTTTTCTTTAGATAAGTGTCGAAAAATTCCTTCATCCTGATTGCATAATCGAGCTTGTTCTGGTATTTCTGTAATATATGAAGTTCGTTCCTGTATTGAAGGAATATGCAATTCTTGCTCAGACGCCTCATAGCAAGGTATAGCTCTATGCCCTGCTGCCAGGGAACTGCATTATCAATATCACCAAACTCAATTAACAATGGTGTCTGAATTTTACGAGCCTGAAACACAGGTGAGTTTCTTATGTAAGCATCGAGAGAATCCCACAAGTTCCCTCCGATACGGCTTTGCTGATGCTCATATTGGAACTGCCTCGCAAGTCCGGATTCAAGTCGAATACCGCTGTATGCACTCGTCATGTTGCCGACTGGTGCACCCGCGGCAGCGGCGGCGAAAAGATTTGATTGAGTTATAAGGAAAGCAGTCTGATAGCCACCCCATGAATGACCCTGCAAACCGATAGCTGTCGAATCTGCTATACCCATATCAATCAGCTTTCTCACACCCGGCACGACACAGTTGAATGCATCATAACCAGGACTGCCGGTTTTGTATTTTATATCAGCAACAAAAATCACATAGCCATCTCCTGAATATAGTGGATAACAGGGCCTGTGATTATTCCTAATGCTGTAAAATGTATTCAGGTCATTTGATAATCTTTCGTAATAATACACGACTACGGGGTATTTTTGTCCTTCAACATAATCATCAGGCTTGATGTAATAGCCTTGTAAAGTATCTCCGTATCCGCTTGCCCAGTCAATAAGAGAAGCCTTGCCCCAGAGAAAATCCTTCATCTGAGGATTGACATCGCTGATTTTTTTTGTTTCCACAAAAAGTGAATCGGTTACCCATAAATCTGGGAACATGTCATATCTTTGTTTGGAAAAAATCAGATTAGGTGAATTTTTTGCTTTGGCAATGTAACTTAATTTACAGTCTTCCTGAGCAAGCCTTTCAGGCCCTAACAAGTCGAATGTAACACGATACAAACCCTGAAATTTTTGCTTTTGATGGAAACCCTGCACCCAAAGAACATCAGTTTTTTTATAAAATTCCCTGTCCGGCTCAAAATTCACAACCCTGAATTTCAGTTCATTAAACCTGCCATCAGCCGCTGTTTGACTGACGTAGCTGAATCCCAATATGGTAAAGAATCGCCATATATCATATTTATCATAAATAAGAACAGCCTCGTCATTCTCCATCCATCCCGCTATTCCATAACTGGGTGCTTCCGAAGGCATGTCATATTCATCATCATAAAAATTAAATTTCAATTCGCCGGTTAAATTTACAAGAGTGTCGAGATTGTTATCGAAGAGGAACCAGGTCTTTTCTTTAAAGTACAGGACATACCTGCCGGTAGGAGAAATATATGCACTTTCATTAAGCTTAGGGATAAGCTTTTTCCTGTCTCCTGTCCTTAGATTTATTGAATAAAGGTCGGCGGGCACATCTCCTTCCCATGTTGATTCAACAAGATAAGGTTTATTATTATAACCTATCGTATAAAACGGATTCTCTGCAAATTCAACATCCGGAATATTTTCATCGGCAAGGGGTATATATGTTTTTATATCAAAATGATAGACAGCAAGATAAGTTTTGTCCTTGTTGTTTTCATACCACTTTTTTTGATTTGTCTTAATCCGCGGGTCATTCCAATGCCATAAGTCCAATTCTGTTTTTTTCAAAATTGTATCAACATTGAAAAATGTCGAATCATTAAACTTTACTTCATTTTTCTTTGCTGCTGAATCTTTAGTTTGTTTCAAACCAAAAAACAACCTTGCATTGTCTTTTGTCCATCTTAAGTTATTTTTAAAAGGAATGAACCATTCTTTTGACAAGCTGTCTGCACTTATTATAACAGTATTTGTTTTGG
The DNA here is from genome assembly GCA_001804705.1 of Ignavibacteria bacterium RIFOXYC2_FULL_35_21. Classification (GTDB taxonomy): domain Bacteria; phylum Bacteroidota; class Ignavibacteria; order Kapaibacteriales; family UBA2268; genus XYC2-FULL-35-21. The sequence continues at coordinate 14,201 of MHAY01000037.1, read as the reverse complement.
TAGATGAATTCCAAACATTTAAAGAGCATGAATCGGGTTCACCATTTTTTTTCTTAATAGCAGAAATAAATGCAAGATTACTTTGCTTACTCGACCATTTAATATTTGAGAAAAGACCGCTGTCAAGTGTTGAAACCTTTTGAGGAAGCAAATAACCACCTGTTAAATCCAAAGCATAAACGCCATTCTTTGCTGCAAGTTCTTCATTGACAATATATCCGAGATTTTTCGACAAACTGTCGAATTCAAATTCGGTTATGCCGGGGAATGTAAGCTCTGAACCTGATTGCAGGTGACGTAAAATCAAATCGGCACCAACAATCTTATTTTTTAACAGGTCAGGTTTCGGAGGATTAATGTCAAAACACTTGTAAGCGAGCCATTTCCCGTCGTTTGACAGAATATACTTTTCTATATTATCAAACATAACAATTTTGCCTGTGCCTGTATTTAAAATCCCCATCCCCTTTTTGGGTTTGTCTTTATCAGCATTTTCAAATTCCCATGCCTTAGGTGGTATCGAATAAATCACATACTCGCTGTTTGAAGAAATAACAGGACTTTCCGCTCTTTGGATTATAAACTGAATTGAATCGGCGGCTATTGACTGAACCATTATGTTTGGGTCTCCCCTGTCCGGAGTTGCAGTATAAGCTGTAAATCTGCCGTCATCGGAAATTACAGTCGAAGTTATTGACTTGAATTTCATCACGTCAGTAAATGTAAGCGGCTTTTTACCTTTTCCATCTGCCTGATAGGCTATGCCTATTAATGTTGATGAAATGATTATTAAAGTCAAAATTTTTATCTTTGTTATCATAAATCTATTATTATAATTATTTAACATTTTCATAATTGAGAATTTTAAATTTAATAATTTATTGACTTAATATTGAAAGAAAAAGACGCATTATCGAATTATTATTTTTGAAATTATATCAAAATTCAGAGCAATTCGTTATTTTGAGATATGTAAATAAGAAATATATAAAGAAAATAATATGAATTTAACAATTAGAATAGCTTTGATTTGCCTTGCATTGTTTATAGCTTTATCATTTATAGCTTATTCCCAGGATATAAAATCACCTAATGTAGAAATCCAGTTTTACCTCGATGTGATATGTTTCAAAGGAGAAAGCGATACTTCGGCAAGGGTTGATGTTTTTACAGTCGTACCCTATCAATCTATTAATTTCATGAAATCCGGAGAAACCTATTTGGCGCAATATGACCTTGTGATAAAAGTGCTGGACAGCACTAAAAATATAAAAGAAGAAAAAAGAGTTCACAGAGTAATCAAAGAGCAAGATTACAAATCAACTCAGGGTGGTACCGGGAAATTCGACTATTCTCAGACATTATTATCTCTCGCCAAAGGGAATTATGAAATTAAAGTTGTTTTGATTGATAGTTACGTTAATGATTCTTATGAAAAATCACGTACACTGACCGTTCTGAATTTTGCAGATTATCCGTTTTCAATTAGCGGAATTTTAATTCTGTCATCAATCGAGGAACAGAACGAAAAGTTTAAAATTACACCCTTTATTTCAGATAACGTTGGAGATTTGAAAGATGGCTTTTTCGCTTTCTTTGAGGCATACAACAAATCAGGAAATGACTCTGCTGACTTCATTTACCAAATCACAGATAAAGAAGGTAAAGTTCTCAATCATTCAAAAAAATTAAGAAAATTTGTGGGAAAGAGTAAGACTCAATTATATCTCAAAATACCCTACAACGAGACAATCAGCCAGGGGACTTACAATCTCAGAATAATTGCTTTAAAGCCATCAAATGATACAACCATAAAAACCGAAGATTATCTTGCCGCCGCCGAAAGGTCCCTGGGATTCTATCGTACAGTGTTTGGCTTCAACATTGCAGATTTAAACAAGGCTGCCAAACAGCTTAGATATGTTGCACAGCCAAGCGAGATTGAATACATCGATGCCGCACAAACACAGGATGAAAAACAAAAAAGATTCAAGGAGTTTTGGGATAAGCAAGACCCATCGCCAAATACAGACAGAAATGAATCATTCGAGGAATATTACACAAGAATTGACCATGCTAACAAAGAGTTCAAATCCTATAATGAAGGCTGGCTGACTGATATGGGAATGGTTTACATTATTTTTGGGAAACCTTTTCAGGTCGAGCGCTCTGCCCCGGGAACAATTGGCAGAAAATATGAAAGGTGGACATATTTAAATAACAGGCAGTTTGTCTTTGGGGATAATACCGGTTTTGGCGATTTCAGGCTAATAACTCCCCCAACGGTTTCAGAAAGGTACAAATACAAATGATTATGAAGTGCGTAGCAATCATACCTGCGGCAGGCATTGGAACACGGTTCGGTGGCACGATGCCTAAGCAATTCAGTGAATATGAGAGTATTCCGATTCTGATTCACACTCTCAAACTTTTTGAAAGAATTAATGAGGTATCTTCGGTTATTATTGCAATCACTCCCTCATGGGAAGAATACACTAATGAAATGATTGTCTTTCACGGCTTGAAAAAAGTTTATAAAATTATTGCAGGTGGGAAGGAGCGACAGGATTCTGTTTCAAATGCTCTCGACACTCTTGAACCGAATGAATACGATATAGTAATAATACATGATGCTGTAAGGCCCTTTGTCTCTCCTGAACTTGTAAGAAAAATCATTCTCACAGCTAATGAGTTTGGAGCCGTTATTCCTGCACTTAAACCCAAAGAGACAATTAAACAAATTGATGAAAATGGGATGGTGCAGAAAACATTAGACCGCTCTGTCCTGTGCGTAGTTCAAACTCCGCAGGGATTTAAGACAGAAATTATTATTTCGGCTTATAAGAAGGCGATTAAAGAAAATTATCATGCAACTGACGATGCTGCATTAGCCGAATATGCAGGTTACCCGGTAAAGGTGATTGACGGGGAGGAAACAAATATAAAAATCACTACCCAATTCGATATTCAATTTTAATTTATTCATAAGACGAGATGGATTTTTTGGTTAAGAAAAACCCCAATCTTTAGATTGGGGTATCTTCTCAGCGTCTTTTTCGAAACTTAATTTCTCACATTAATAAAATTACGGCATTACAATGAACTTCTCTGCATTTGATAATCCAATGCCGGTCAGCTTCACAAGATATACACCAGGACATACTTTCTGGTTACTGTTGTTCAACATATTCCATGCGAAGCTGTGTGTACCGCCCGCTAAATTGCGTGTGCATATATTCACAACCCTGTTACCGTTAATGTCATAAATATCAAGAGAAACAATTGCATCTTTTTCAAGTGACAGCTCGATATTTATATTCGTTGTTGCAGGATTCGGAGAAACTGCCAATGAATGTTCTATCTTCATTTGTTCATCGACAGCAGTTGCCTGAATGTTCTTCATTATCCCCCTGCCTGAATTATAGAAAGAGCCGCTCATAGTGTTCTGCACCTTGAAGGAACGAACCATATAATAAACCATACCCTCGTGAAGTTCGGGGTCAGTAAAGCTTGTGTCGGCCAGAAGGCCTTCATTTATTTTAGCGAAAGGCCCATTTTCGCTCGTTGATAAATAAACATTATACAAATATTCACCTTGCTCATCAGGCTTCTCCCAGCTTATCTCGACATGTTCTCCTGCAGGTTGAATCACAGACAAATTCTTTGCTGAAGGCACAGTACCCATATACATTCTAAGAGTAGGGTCTCCCATCAAAGCAGTATGAACACCTAGTAATCCTGAAGTAATTACAACACCATTAGGATAATTCGGGGTATAAACAAGTAAAGGGATATAAAGTAAAAAATTATTTTGAGTTAACATTGTAGAATACCCTATTGGTTCTCCTAAAGCCATATGATGAAGATACCAATGAGGCCTGCCTGCCCATGCACAAGTTAGAATTGAGGGGTTGCTGCAAAGTCCAGCCCTAAGAAAGTTATTTTGTGAATCCCAGTCACCAAAATAAGAACCGAATAGCATTGTAAAGACTGCATTTTTTTGATTTGTATCGGCAAAATTACTTGTATTTCCTATTCCTCCGGCACCTGTATAAATACCTCCTCCACAGCCATAAGCCCAATAGTATGGTTCTGTTTTTAATGTTGAAAACCAGTCAATACTTCTTGGTGGATTTTTATCAAATATACTATCAGAACCAAAAAATGGAGCAAAGTTTCTCCATCCACTTGAACCGAAACTCATTTCAAGATTACCTGAAGGTGAAAAGTTTACGTCAACTAAACCGCGCATTACAACAGGAATATTCCCTGTTCTATAATCATGGTCTTTATCAAGATATTGCTCAAGCAGTTGTTGTTCCGTTTTCGCAAAAGCAGGCATATTATAAAAATCTACCCTCCCAATTCTCAGGGTAACATCCCCTACCCGGATTTCACTTTGGTCAAACTTCCCATCGCCTGGAATATTTTCATTTTCTTTTCTACCTGGTTTTGTTTTTGCTGTATCAGTATTAGCATAAATATCTGTCCAAAAATTATCGCTCTTATCATCTATTGTACCATAATATAAATCTGCGGGCCAAGCAGCTATATGATTTTCATGGCCATCAGGATTTGTATAACCTGAATAAGGCACCGGTACTCTGCCAAGAATAAAGACTGTATTAATTGTATTATCCTTTGTATATTCCTGTTTAATAATATTTCTGACTTCATTTGGTGTGCCCGGATAACTTGAATCACCACGCGGAGCATCCTTTTGAACAACATTCCAGCCTTCGGCAATCAAATCTTCTACCAGTCTTTTTATTTTATCGGAAAAATAATATTTAAGACTTTCTTCAACCAATAAAAGCACAGTTCCATAAGAATCTTTTGGTTTTACCTCAATACCTGCATATATATAACCAATCGCTGAATAATCAAGGTTTCCCCCCGTAACCGGCATTAATGAACGTGCCAATACCTGATATTCGTATGCTTTGCCGACTTCGACATTGTTGTCTGTATATGACGTTGCATTACTATCAAGAGTAGCAATTGTATATCCCCAAGATGTTGATTCCTTTTCTTTTCTGAAAACATAAAATGTTCTTGCATAACTGTTTGTTCTCCAGTTCAACTTTATACTCGGTGTTGGTGTTTTTGTTACATCAGCCGTAAGAAAAACAACAAAATCTTTCGAGTCCTGAGAATAAAGATTAGAATTAGAAAATATTGATATGAGCAAAACCAATAAGCTAAGTTTAATAAATGATGTAAATGTCTTTTGCATACAACCTCCTAAATTTCCAAATTTTATTTTAAATAATTTTTCTATTTTTTTTAAAGAATATTAATTTATAAAAAATTATTATGATTTCATCCCACAAAAAGTAACACAAGCAAATAAATATAAACCGCAGGTGCAACGAATAATATGCTGTCGAACCTGTCGAGTACGCCGCCATGCCCGGGAATTATCCCCGAACTGTCCTTTATTCCTGCATCACGTTTCAGAAGTGATTCTGCCAAATCACCCACCTGGCCTATTACACCAATGATTGCACCTATTATGATTGCGTGCATAATCGGAAACTTTGGAATTAATAAAGCTGAAGAAACCGAAAATCCGATTATAGCAAATATAAATCCTGCTACTGCACCTTCCCAGCTTTTCTTGGGGCTTATTCTAGGAAATAACCTGTGTTTCCCAAACTTCACACCGATAAAATATGCTGCCGAATCGCTCACCCATACAGAAATAAATATATTTGCGACAAGCCAGCAACAGAATATGCTTTTTGTAAAGGTTGATATAATGAAACTTCGGTTAATCCCGGTAATATCGTTAGCAAAAATCGGTGAGTCAATCAATTTATAAAACTCCCTTAATCCAATCAGACAGCAGAAAGATGCCGATATGTAAATAACACCTGCTATTGTCGTCGATACATTAAGAAATCCGTTTGGCTTGTTTCTGAATAATTCAAGTGAGAAAACGATTATTATGAATAATGTAAGAAAAATGAGCAGCCAGACAAAATCGAAAAATGTGTTTCTATAATAAAATAGAGACATTAGAACTAATCCTGCAAGGATTCCGGGAAATTTATTAGGGAAGGCATGTTTTTTTTCTGCTATTTTATAAAACTCCCACAATGCTATTGAACTGATAATGGCTACGGTAACAAGAAAAGGATATCCACCAAGGTACATTATCAAAAGTGCCAGGGGTATTCCTACAAAAGCTACGATTATTCGCTTAACCAGCTCGTTCAAATATTTTTCTCCATAAAACCTTCAATTGCAAAAATATAAAGTTTTTTGTTTTATTTCATTATTTTCAAGATAAAATTCCCCCTTACCAATGTGAGTCAGGAAGGTGTTGAAATTTCACCAAAGTTACAATTTGTAAGTCAATTTTTTATTAATTTTACCGAATATTATAATAATATAATTTTATGAACGGAACTATTTGCTTGTGAATAAATCAAAAGAACTGAAAATAGCCGTATTCTGTGATTTCGACGGTACAGTAACAAAGCCGGACCTTGGAGATGAAATATTCAAAGTCTATGGCAAATTCGAACCTTATCATTCACAATTGAGAGAAGGCAAGCTTAATATAAGGGATTACTGGCGGACTGTTTGCAGTGAACTTAAACCCGGTACAAATGCTGAAATTATCCGCCATTTTGCCGAACAAGCAGAAGTTGATTCTTACTTCAAAGACTTTGCTGAATTTTGCAAAGAAAATGATATACATGTTTCTATAGTGAGCGACGGTTTTGATACTTACATCAATCCTGTTCTGAATAAGCTCGGATTAGATTGGCTCCATGTTTATTGCAATCGTCTTATATTCAACGATGGCTCTCCGCCCATCCCTGTTTACCCTTATGCTAGCGAATCCTGTGAGTGCTTATGTGCATCCTGCAAAAGGAACTCGATGCTCAATAGTATTGATGATAATACAGTTCTCGTTTACATCGGCGACGATTACTCTGATTATTGCGGAGCAGAACACTCCGACATAGTTTTTGCTAAGAAGAACCTTGCGGCATATTGCAATGAAAAAAAAATTCCACATTACCCTTATTCAACTTTTTTTGATATATTAAGAATAATGAAGGATATTGTAAAAAAGAAAAAGTATAAAATCAGGCATCATGCAAAAATTAAAAGAAAGCAAGCTTATGAAGCAGAATAAATGTTTATGACCATTTTTAATAAAATATTGATTCTTAGAAACAAGAGATATGCTGTTTTTTTATCTGCATTTATTCTCTTTGTACTTATGCTCTATGGAAGTGAAAATAAGTACAATAAAGATTTCAGGACAAAATTAGATTATCTCGTAATTAACAATGACACAATAAACACAGAAAAGTGGAACGATATTGTTATATCACAAAATGATTCGATAACTTTTATTTTTCATTGCGAAGCAAAGGATACAACAAAACCATTTCTTTTTAATATTAAACTTCAAAATGAAAATGATATAAATATACGTTCATCGAGAACCAGGGTTGCCCTTTATTACGGCTTACCCGAAGGAAGTTATCAATTGACTATTTACGCATTCTCTCAGCGATGGACATCATATCCTGCATACTTAAAATTTAATGTTAATAACAAAGAAGACTCCCTGAGAAATGAAATTGAAAAATTACACAGAGAGAACAAATATTTGAAAGAAAAAAAAGAAGACCCTTCTAAATTTGTTATAAACAAGTCTCATATCATAATAGCATTGATTGTTGCTCCTATACTAATCGGCTTAATCATTATTATTATCAAATTCAGAAAAAAAAGAAGAAAACCCGAAGAATCGTACATTTTATTTGAACCGGAAGAAGAACTAAATGAAAAAATAATTATAAAGGAAGAAGAAATGGCAACTCCAACACCTGCAGCAGAAAAGCCTGCTTATGAAGAGCTTTTCATGGAAAACCAGAGCCTCAAAGACGAAGTCGAGGCTTTACGTTCACAGATTAATATTCTGCAAAGCAGAAGCTATGAACTAAATAAACAAAATAAGGAGCTAGAAGAAAAAGCCGAAAAGCTTACTAAAAGCAAGAAAGAACTGGAGGAATTGCAGAAGCAGAAGGATGAGCTTTTCGCGATTATAATTCATGATATAAAAAATCCAGTTGCCCTGATTAAAAGCCTTGTCGAACTCCTCAGGTCTTATGACCTGACTGCAACTGAGCAAATGGAAATCATTGACGACATATTCGAAACCACAACAAAGATTGTCAGCCTTTCGCAGGAGGTTTCACGTATTCTTTCCCTGGAATCAACTGCAATAACGCTCAATCTTGAAACTTACAATATCAACGAAATCATCAACGATGTATTCCGAAGAAACTCTATCGCTTCAAAAAATAAAAACATTTCAATGCTCCTCGATTTGGGAAATGACATACCTCAGATTGAGCTTGACTATCAGAAAGTTGATGAAATAATTGATAACCTGATTTCGAATGCTATAAAATTCTCGAATAGCGGAGGTGAAATTCGTATCAAATCACTAAATGCAGAAGATAATCTTGTAGTCGAAGTCAGCGATAATGGGCTTGGCTTATCCGAAGTTGATATTCAGAAAGCATTCCAGAGAGGCTCGAGGCTTAGCGCCAAACCGACTGCAAACGAGCCATCATCCGGCTTAGGCTTGTGGATAGTCCGCAAGCTGGTCGAGGCACACAACGGCAGAGTCTGGGTTAGGAGCGCCCTTGGCAAAGGCTCTACTTTCGCTTTCGCAATTCCTGTAGCTGGTGTGAAAAAAGGAAATGGGAATGGGAAATAATTCATTTATTGAATTGAGAATTGATAATTAAAATTTAGAATTATTTTCATTGTAATTCCATACTCAGTAAGGAATCCAAAGCGTGTAACCAGCATTGATTAATTTTGATTTCAAAATGATACTTCTATCTATTCCGTTCCTCAATTTCACGGGCTTTTTCTTCACTATCGTCTGCTTCTTCATATTTGCCCAATGCTCTTAAGGATTCTGCTTTAGCCCGCAATGCCTGTGTTAAATCCGGTTTAATTTCTAAAGCTTTATTTAACCATTCAATAGCTTTATTATGCATATTATTTTTTGAAAACGCTAATCCTTTCTGATACAATGCCTCATACCATGATTCAACTTTGCCTTTACCATATTCAATCGCTTTGTCATAGCATTCATCCGCTTTATTATGCATATTATTCTTTGCATACATCAAACCCTTCTGATACCATCCTTTATACATTGCTCCGGCTTTGCCTTGACCAAATTCTATCCCTTTGTCAAAGCATCCAAGTGCTTTATCAATTAAATTCATTTTGCCGTACAATAATCCTTTCTGATACAATGCCTCGGCTTTATCCTGGCACCAATCTATACCTTTGTCGAAACAATCATGAGCTTCGCTGAATTTGTTCATCTCTCCCAGAATTTTCCCTTTTTCAATCCAAGCATTAGTCTTGCCTTTGCCGAATTCAATAGCTTTGTTGAAACAATGCAAGGCATCATTATATTTATCCAACAAGCCGTTATTGATGCCCTTCAGGTACCATGCTTCGTAATAATCACCTTTCAATTCCAAAGCTTTGTCGAAGAATTCAATTGCTTTGTCGTATAAACCTGACCTGCCAAATTCCACTCCTTTCTGGTAGAATGATTCAGGAGTCTGGCTAAAGCATGAGAAGTGAACACAAATTATAAAAATTGATGTGAAATATATGAGTGCTTTCATAATAACCTCTTATTAATAATTTATCTATTAATTAAAATTTTAATTATTTCATTCTTTAGATTAAATTTAATTACTAAAAAATACAACCCATTAGAAATACTGCTTATATCAATATCAAAATATAAGCTATCCTCAACCACATTTTCTTTTTCTGAAATTATTTTGCCATAAATATCAAATAAAGTGAAATTCAGTTTTCCTGATTTATTCAATTTTATTTTTAATTTATTATCATAAGAAACAAGGTATGATTTTGAGTAATCTTCTGAATAGATAATTTCATCATCTTTATAATCATTTGGTTGTAATGTAAAAATCCAGGTATCATTATGCCATCTGTTTTCTTCATTATTTAACCCTCCAAAAAGAAGTATTTTATTATTACCAAAGTTAACAATTTCGTGTAAATACCTTCCATCCGGTTTTATATTTGTTTGAATTTTCATCCATGTTGAATTAATAAAATTAAATAACCACATTTCATTATAATTACCACCTGAGTTAATTTCACCTCCCCAGAAAACAACTTCATTTTTTCTTATATTTGCCATTGATGATCCTGCAACTGGAATAGAGTTACTTTTTGGTATTATTTTAATCCATTTGCTTTCAATATAATCGAATAACCATGTTTCATCTAATAAATTGTATTGCCAACCACCATAAAATAATATCTTATTTGTATCAATTTGTGCTATCGTCGCCCCTTCACATTTAGGTGGTGCTGAAAAAATATCTATATATATCTGTATCCATTTATTATCCTCTAAATCATAAATCCATGTATCATTAGCATAATTTGCTTCTACAGTGTCACCACCAACTAAAATTACTTTGCCATCAGATAATTGAGCTAATCCAAAACTTATTCTTGCAGATGGTTTTGTTAAGGATTTGATTTCGCTCCAAGAAAGTGTTTCCAAATCAAATATCCAAGTATCACCTTTATAATCTCCATCTATGAGATTTTTAGGGTCCCAACCTCCGAATAATAGAACTTTATTTTTTGTAATTCTTGCCAAACGATGGTCATATCTTTTATTTGGATGAATGTCATTTTGAATTTCTGACCAAGTGTTTGTCTGGAAATCATAAATCCATGTTTCATCAAATATTCTATCTGCATCGTTTCCACCAAAGATTAATACTTTACCTTCTCCTATTTCTGCCATACCAAATGCTAATCTTGGGGAAGGTGAATTTGTTGGTCTAAGTTCTTCCCAAATACCGGTTTGGGCAGAGCAAAGGTAAGATGATAAAAAGAAAAATAAGATAATAATTCGATTTATATTGAGAGAGTATATTTTTTGGATCAGTATCATAATTTTTTACTTTTTTTAGATAGTATATTATCATCAAAAAAAAAGAAATCTACAACAAAAAAATGATATTTTAAAACACTTATTTGAATGTATTGCTATTTTAAAAAACTGACACGAAATTGTAAAAAACGTTAATTCAGTCATCATAATAGCCAAATTTAGGTTAATTAGGATACTCGGACAGCCAAATTTACGTTTTTTTAGGTTTTTAATAAAAAAAAAGCAGTAATCACTTACTGCTTTCTAAGCTGGCCCGTCAGGGGTCGAACCTGAACTCTTCTGATCCAGAGTCAGACGTGTTGCCAGTTACACTACGGGCCAATTTTGTTTTTCCGGTCGTTTGTGGACCCGATGAGAGTCGAACTCACGACCTCTAGAGTGCGATTCTAGCGCTCTCCCAACTGAGCTACGGGCCCAATCGGAATACAAAATTAACAATGTTTTTGCAGATAGAAAAATTATTAATGAACAGCCACTACTTTCAAGTAGTAGGCTTGTTTTATCACACGATTTGGGATTTAACGACTTAAAATAAGAGACTAAAGTCAGAATTTGGTGGAATAATACCTCCACTATCTGAAGATAGTGGCTATTCAAAATTGTTTACTACAAGAAATAAAATCCGATTTCGTCTAACTATAACTTGAAATTATATAATGTTTTAAATTCGGTTTTTTCTAATTGAAATTAAATACACGGAGAGAATGTTAAAATGGATGACGGTTCAAATCCAAAAAAGCCTTTGCGTTCATCAATGAATAAGATGAAGGATATTTATGACACATACCTGAAAAATCAGGACCAAAAGCAAAATCTGACGAATTATGAAGATACTCAATCTGTTCAACAGGATGAACCAATTGAAGCGGTTAATGACATTAAAGAACCTGAATTAGAAATACCTGAAATACATGAGACTGCCGAAGCTGTTTCCGAAATTGATAAATTAAAAGAATTGGAAAAAGAAAGAGATGAGTTGAAAGACCAGGTTCTGAGAGTAGCCGCTGAACTTGAAAACTATCGCAGGCGAGCACTCAAAGAAAAGCGCGAAATGATTGACTATGCAAATGAACGTCTCATCCTTAATCTGTTGCCATTGCTTGATGATTTGGGTAAAGCAGTGGAAGCCGGTAAAAAAGCTGTGGATTGTGATTCAATGCTGACAGGTCTTGACCTGATTTATCAGAAAGCACTGAAGCTATTCGAAAATGAAAATGTAAAAATAATGGAAAATACTGTCGGAAAGCCATTCGATGTCAATGAGCATGAAGCCGTTATGCGAATGCCTTCGGAATTGCCTGAAGATTACATCATCAGTGAAGTGCAGTCAGGATATACGATGAAGGATAAAGTATTGAGACATGCAAAGGTCGTTACCTCTGCAGGTGAACCAAAAGAGGAAGAAAATGAGTAAAAGAGATTATTACGATATTCTTGGCGTTTCAAGAAATGCCGGTATAGATGAAATCAAGACGAATTACAGAAAATTAGCGATGCAGTTTCATCCTGACAGGAATCCTGGGGATAAAGTGTCGGAAGAAAAATTTAAAGAAGCATCCGAAGCTTATGAAATCCTGAGCGATTCTGATAAACGGCACAGATACGACCAATATGGCCATGACGGATTACGAATGGGTAGGGATTACAGCGGCTTTTCAAATTTCGACGATATATTTTCTCATTTCAGCGATATATTCACAGGCGGAAGCATATTTGATGATTTCTTTGGTACGAGTTCTCGCGGCAGAGGGCGTTCCCAACGGCGTCCAGTCGGCGAGCGAGGCTCAGACCTTAAAATTCAGCTTCACCTGACACTCGAAGAAATAGCAACCGGTATTGAAAAAACTCTTAAATTAAAAAGATTTCTTGTATGTGATGATTGCAGAGGAACCGGAGCAAAAGCTTCGTCTGGATTTCAAACCTGCCATCAGTGCAATGGAACTGGACAAGTGCGTCAAGTAACCCGTTCAATGTTCGGACAATTCGTGAACATCAGTACATGCAATGTCTGCAATGGCTCGGGACAGTTAATCCGCGAACTGTGTGAAAAATGCAGGGGTGAAGGAAGAGTACAGGCGGAAGATACAGTCAAGGTCAATATTCCTGCCGGTGTTGAAGGAGGCAATTATATGCCGATTCGCTCCAAAGGCAATGCAGGTAGGCGAGGCGGTGAGGCTGGTGACCTGATTGTCATTATAAATGAAAAGGAACATCCCGAATTTATCAGGCAAGGGGATGATGTGATTTATCACCTGACAATCAGCTATCCTTCGGCAGTCTTAGGTGACGATGTCGAAGTACCGACTCTGTTAAGTAAAGAAAAAATAAAAATATCAGCAGGTATGCAGCCGGGAACTGTCATCAGGCTTAAGGACAAAGGTATTCCTCATCTTAATTCAAACGGCAAAGGAAGCCAGCTTGTTTATGTAAATGTTTATGTCCCGACTTCAATCAATTCAAAAGAGAAGCAGACTATAAAAGAACTTGCAAAAAGTGAAAACATTATTCCGAAGAAGAAATCATCTCACAAGGATAAAGATTTTATTGATAAAGTTAAAGATGCAATATTTTGATAAAAATACTATATTTGAATAGATTCAATAATAAATTCAATAATATATTAATAGAAACATATTAGATGAAAATCGAAGAACATATTAATTATTGGATAGATGCTGCTGAAAGTGATTTACAAGTAGCAGAAAGATTATTTATTATGGGAGATTACAATTGGTGTTTATATATTGGACATTTGGTTCTTGAAAAAATCCTAAAAGCACATTTCGTAAATGATAATAAAAAAACACCGCTCGCGCGGATTTTGTTCCCTCGTCCTTTACCCAAAAAGGATTTTAGGAAAAAGACAGGTAGCGCGAACAGTGTTCATCGGTGCGCCACCTTATGCCTGGAATAACCAGGGCTAGGTTCTTGTTCATCTCTTCACCCCTTTCATGGTCTGTGTTTGCCGCATTTCCAGCATTTCTCTCCCCTCGTGTTGCGACCACCGCAATTCGGACACATCCACACCACATGCCCTCTCGCGAAGTTTTTCCACCTCCTCCTCTCGTCTTTCTTGAGTTTTTTTAGTGTCATCCGACCCGGATAGATATCGTGTAATTCCACGACGCACCTTCCTTCCCCCCTCTAATGGGGGTTATTGTTATTGGCATTAAAACACTATTCCAAT
>MHAY01000036.1:235-54078 GCA_001804705.1 Ignavibacteria bacterium RIFOXYC2_FULL_35_21 | reverse complement strand
CACCACCTCATCCCAGCCTCCACACTAAAGTGTGGGGTTAATCAAATCAGCGAAATCCGATTAATCAGCTTAATCCAAGTTCAGACAATTTTGTGTGAAATAAAAAAAAATCCTCCCCCGAACAATCAGAAGAGGATTTGTATTTATATAATAATCCCCCTTAGTCCACCTTTAGGAAAGGGGGAAATTGAGGTCAGTTCACATCAATATAATACGGCATTGCCATCATCGCTTTTTCTTTTTTCGATATGCCGAGAATGTCGAGCATATAATTCACCTGCTGTTTCATTCCGTCGGGCAATGAATTATAGAAGTAATATATGTTGTCCTGATTTAATCCGAACATCTCAGCAAATGTACGCTTGAACCAACTGCCTGACCCTGCATCATCATTTCCTCTGTCGAAACCGAACATACGCAGAAGTGCCTCTATTTCATCCTCCGGTTCGGGGTATATTTTAACTCTTACTTTCAATTTCTCAGGAACACCGATTCTCTTCTTCGCAATAGTAATAGCATCAAGCAAGCCGCCGTTGACGTCAACAAGTCCGCGTTTCAAGGCATCCTCGCCTGTCCAGACCCTGCCTTTTGCGAGTGCTCTTGTTTCATCGAATGTTTTGTGTCTGTGTTCAGCTACTTTTTGCACAAACCTGTCATAAATTGATTTGCCGATATTGTAAAGTTTTTTCTTTTCTAAATCCGTATAGGGGAGCATTCCGTTTAATGTATTTGCGGCAGGTCCTGACGATACCGTATCAACGGTTATGTCGAGATTATTGAGCAATCCGTGAATATTCGGAACAGCAAGAATGACACCGATTGAGCCGGTGATAGTCGCCGGATGTGCAATAATCGTATCGCAAGCCATAGGTATATAATACCCGCCTGAGCCTGCTATATCGCTCATCGAGGCAAATATAGGTTTAACTTTCTTCGTCTTTATTATTTCATCGCGAATAGCATCCGAGGTAATGACAGAACCGCCCGGGCTGTTGATTCTCAGTATGATTGCTTTTACTTCTTTATCTTCGCGGGCTTTCTTAAGATACTTCACCATATCTTTTGTGCAGATTACTTTTTCTGATGAGAAAGGATTGCCGCCTTCGTCCATCACAGCTCCTTCTGCAAAGATAATTGCTATCTGGTTTTTCTCAGATGCAAGATTTTCTTTCTTTACTTCAGGTATGTCATCAACATAATTGGAAATGCCGACCAATCTGAGTTTTTTGTCTTTATCATCAGGTTTTGTCTTTCCGAATATTTTTTCTTTGAGCATATCCCTGACATCGGCTTCCTGCATGAATTCATCTATAAAGCCGAGTGCTTTGAGAGAATCCGCAGTGTAAACGCCGCGATTCAACACATCATTGACAAGCTTTCGGTCCATCTTGCGGTAATCAACAACAGCATCGACAAACATTTTCAGTCGCTGGTTCAATATGACCTGTATCTGGTAACGTGAAGAATCACTGAAATTCTTGCGTGAGATTGATTCACCTGCCGATTTGAAATCCTCGAAACCAAGAACATAGAAATCAATGCCGATTTTTTCTAAAAAGCCCTTCATGAACATTGACGCACCGCCAAAACCGTTCAACTCTAAAATACCTTCGCTGGGCATGTAGATTTTATCAGCCGGAAGGGCAAAGTAATAATCCTGCTCTCTTCCTGTTTCTATGAAGGCGTAAACAAATTTACCCGATGTTTTGAAATCCTTTATAGCATCCTGAATTTCATTAGCACGGGCTAAGCCCATATTATTCGGTGTGGCTTTGTAGTAAATACCTTTAATCCTGCTGTCATCCTTTGCAGCTTTAATCGCTGTGAGAATATCAAAAAATGTTATGCTTGTTTGTCCCGTCATAAAGCTGAACGGATTGTCTGAGGGAGATTCACCGACAACTTTACCGAAATCCAGATATAGGACAGAGTTAGATTTAACTTCATAAGGCTCTTTTGAAAATGATGAGCCGATAGCTCCGAATATTCCAATTATCACAAAAAAGAATATAGCAAGCACTCCAACCACAATCACCACAGGAATCCACCAGCGGGATTTCTTAGGCTGATACGGCGGGTAAAAACCCGGCGGAATAGGCGGCGGAGCCTGTGTCTGATTTGTCGCCATAACGTTTATCTCCTGATTTGTTTAACTATTGCTTTTACTCTATACGATTAATATTTAATATAGTTTCGTATATATTAATGAAAATACATGACATAAAAATTTAAAATAGTGAAAAAATTGATACTTTTTCATTTTTTGGATGGATATTTCTAAGATATACCAAAAAGCTTAAAAACCCATTCATCAACTTCTTTTTCTAAATTTTCAATATTAAAATATTTGTCTTCTTCTTTTAATGTATGAAGTTGTTTTGATAAATCACATAATTTTTTATGAATATTATTATTAGGGTCAAATTTCAGGATACCAACGTGGTTCATAACTGAAGGAGCACCAAAGCCTCTACCGGCAGAAGAAAAAGATTTGATAAACTCCCGTATTGTAGTTGAATTTATTATAGCACATATGTAATGTGCTTCATTATTATTAGTAGTTGCAAACAGTGAAGTTGTATCTGATGGAATAATTTTTTTATAACCAAATGGAGTTTTAAATTGAGAAATTACAGAAGCAAAAATATCATTTGCCATTCTTTTCCAAACAACCTTATATCTAGCAACAGTATATTCTCCAATACCAAACATAGCGTAAAATGAAGTTCTTTCGGCAAGGTGTCTTACCGTATTTGATCCCCTTGTTAATAGAATGTTTTTAAATTTAACAAAATAGTTGAAAGTCCTAGGCCAATCCTTTTTCATTATTGTTTCAGGATACGGTTCACTTGTTTTTGGATCTTGGGTCATGATAATATAATTTATTGGCACTGCCTTCCATCGCTCAATTTCACGCCCACTCACAATAGGAAATATCAAATCAGATTCAATTCTTTCCTCAACAGAAGGTATCTCTCTTTTTCCTCTGTCAAATAAATTGTTAACTAAAATAGTGTTGTCAGAAAAGATGTTTTTTAAAGTAATCCAATAAACACCGTATGGTTCAGTGCTTGCCCCTCTCCTAGCTTTATAATAATTATTACCTGAAATTTTAACTAATTTTTTTTGCTTCTCATTTATTGTTTGCCATGAACCAAATTCTGAATCAATAGGCTTAGCAGATAATTTACTTTTATTCAATCTTAAAAGCACTTCTTCAATAGGCATATCAGTTGGTATTTTACCAACACCTTTTTTCTTTGTCCATAAATAATAAGGCACAGGGTATTTAGTTTTTTCTCCTTTTTTAATAAAAATGGCTGCTGTTTTATTTGCTGCTCCCTCAAAAGGCTTGATTAAAACTAAATCATGCGCTTTTAGAATCTTGAGATAAGTGTTATTTTTACCATTGTTACCAAAGCTGAATTTTCTAAAACCTTCACCAGCTCCTTTTGATTTGAAAACTTCCTGTGTTATTAAAAAACCAAGTTTACTACCATTTTTAAGGTAATAATCAGAAGCAGCATAAACAAACAGCATAGAAAAATCTTTTTCTCCCCCACCGAGTAAAGCAGCTTGACCTTTTAGAGAAAATAGTCCATAATTTTTCCAAAGTTCCAAAGTCGCTTTTCTATATTCAGTTGATAAATATCCCCATCTCACCCACGGCGGATTACCAATAACAAAATCAAATTTTCCTGCCATCATTGGAGCAAAAGCATTTTTCAGAAAACGTGCCCAAATTCCGTTTTTCCCTTCTTTCTCCAAAGTAAGAATTTCATTATAAAAATTCTCCACAGTTTTTTCATGCGGAGGAAAGACACATCCTGCTTCTTTTAAATGTTTAAGAGCAATTTCACTCTCAAAATTATCCTTTACCATTTTTTCAATTAAAGGAGCCGCCTTATGCATTAATATTCCATTATCAATTATCCAAATGTGTGGTACATGAAATGGCCTAATAGAGGTGTGCATTTTTACATGCTTTCCAAATTGTGGTTCTATTTCAAGTTGACCGCTTGTCCTTTCGGGCCATAGAACAGAATCTGCGAGATAAACAGGGATTTCAATTTGCGGGAGTGATTCAACCAAATCTCCTAATGCAAAAAGATAATTGGTTCTCGACGCAATAATTGCTAAAGGATTCAAATCAAATCCCCAAATATTATTAACTATTCTCTTTGCGGTCTCTAATCTTTTTTCTTTATTTTTCTTTGCAAATTCTTTCGCTTTCTGGATAGCAAGTACAAGAAAAGTTCCTGAGCCACATGCAGGGTCTAATACCCTTTTTAGCGTGTTTCCATCGAATCCTACTTCATTTATTGTTAATTCAGCCAACCAATCAGGAGTGTAATACTCACCTAATTTATGTCTTACTTCTCTTGGGACAAGATATTGATAGAGTTTCTTTAAAAGGTCTTTGGTCGCTTCAGGTGTTATAATCGAAGTAGCAGGTTCAAATTCTGATAAAGCTCGTATTATTTCTCTTAAAACATCATATAATTGAGTTGATTCAATCGCATTTAAATACCAGCGAAAAAAATCACCTTCTAAGAAATTTGTTATACCTCTTTTAGCATAAATTCCACCTTCTTCAATATCAATAAGTTGTTTCTCAAAATCAGCCTTTGACAAATGTACCATTCGATGACTATATGAAGAAACTAAAGTGCTTTCTTTTAATTCCAACAATTCAACAGCAATTATTTTCATTAAAAAAGCAAAGTAAGTATGAACACAAAATAGCAACTCTTGGAAATCAGCTTCTTTGGTTTTATATAAATTACTTAATTCCTTAAAATCATCATTCGTATGGTTATTGAATTGTTCTCCATAAACTATACCAAAGAGGCGTTTCCATTCATTGTAGAATACTTCTGTTTTTGGATTACTCCATTTTTTCAGTGCATCTACCAAAGCAGTTACAGCATTATGGGCTATTTTACTTGATGGCCCATAAATTTGAGTAAGATTTTCTGATGTTAATAATAGTTTTGATAATGCCCTGAAATATGTTAATAAGGTACGAGCAGTCTCTTGTTCAAAATCATAAGGTCCAATTAAAGCAAAGTCTTTTCTATCAAATTTAGTCTTAGCTTTTTCTTTTTCGCCTTTGTATTGAACAAAAAATATTTGTTTGCCATCAAAACCGACTCCTATATATTTTGGTTTGAAAAGATATAATGTATCTTTATTTTCTTCTGCTACACCGCATATATATTCAACCAATTGTTCATAGGCGTGATTAATCCATTGCTGAGACTTAAAAGCATAAGGTTTTTCGTATTCAATTATAACCTGGCCATGTAAAGCATCTGTTCTTTTACCAACTTCAAATATTGACTTTTCATATTTAGGATAAGACTTAACATTGATTTGCTTCAGGTATTTTTCAAGTATTTTTTCAAAGCCAATTCTTAAATCTTCTTCTGAATAAGCTGTCCCCATGATTTCGGATGTCTCTTTGACAATTTTATCAGCTATAGTTTGGAGGGTAAATTCTGCTATATCTATTAATTTTTCTTCTTTCATTTTTATCAGAAATTATTATTGTGAATTTAATTGATAATTACTCAAATTAATTAATTAATTTTTTGGTTTGAATTAAAATTAATATATAATTCAAAATTAGATTTATTAATGATAATATGCAATATGTATTATATTTATATTTTATGTTATCGCAACCCCACCACTGAAAACTTAATCCAACAGCAGAAATATGCCAAAAAATCAATTATCTTAATATCCTTTCCTTCCTTTGAGCCATACAGATAAAAGTACGTCGGCTACATGATATTTACCGTTATCATGATTGATGATTTCTTTATTTACAAGTACATCCAAAACGGATTTCACAGTACTTGCCGCACCAAGCTTGTGCTTACTAATGAATTTATTACCCAAAGGCTTGTCAATTCCATTTTCAATTGATATTGCCGTTAAAACATCAATCTGTTTCTGTGTTAGCAATTCCAGCAAATTAATAAAATAGCTTTCTCTCTCTGTTACAATTTTATCGAGGGTTTTCTTCGAAGTCTCTAAATTTATTTTTCCGTTTGTTTCCTTGAATAAAAAATTACAGAAAAGCTGGACAAAGTATGTGATTCCTCTTGTTGAATCATAAATAAAATCCAATGCCGGGTTTTCAATTGTTCTTCCGAAAATTTTAAATTTATTTTGTATAAAATCCGAATATATTATTTTGTCAATCGGTTTAAGTTCAATGAAAGCACAGCTTTGCCACAGAGGTTTTGAATAATCACCGAATATTGATAGAAGAAGATGTTTCTTACTACCCGAGAAAATGAAAGAGGCATTTTTCATAAATTGAATGTGTGTTCTCAGAAAACCCTCAAAATTTTGTGCGGGATAATTCAGAATTTGTTGAAATTCATCCAATGCTATTAAATATTTTTCTTTTGATTTTTTTATTATGTCAAAAATTACTTCAATGTCATTATATATTTCTTCGGCTTTGTTCAACTTAAATTCAAAGCTTAGTTGCCCTGTAGCCGGGTCAACAGCTAATGAAGGCACAAAAGCTTTCAGCATTTGGTTAATCTTGTGCAGATATTTTTGTGATATACTTGCTCTTTGATTGAAAAATGATTTGGCAAAATGATATGCGAAGTCTTCAATAGAAGTTGTTGGCATAAGGTCAAAGTACATACATTTTATTTTTTCCTTCCTGAGATGATACATCAAATGATATATCAAAGCAGTTTTTCCGAGACGCCGTGACGAAAACAACGCTGTATGCATTGAATCTTGCGCATAAGACTTTAGCAATTCAATCTCTTTTTTCCTGTCACAGAAAAATTCAGGTGATTGATAACCTGTTATTAAAAAGGGATTTTCTTGTTTCATATCTATTTATTACGAAATTATCGTTACGAAATTATCGCAATAATAATAAAATATCTTGATAAAAACAAGAAATATTACGAAATTATCGTTACGAGTATTTCATTACGAAATTATCGTAATTTTATAATTATGTACATAATCTATTGATAATAATAGATTTATATATCAAATCCTCGTCCTGAATACATAATCCCATATGGGTTGGCTTACTCCGTATCCTTTTTCCGGTGCCTGGTAATGATGCTTCATGTGGTTTGTTTTGATTTTCAGGAACAATTTGTTCTTGATTGCAGAGTGGTGGACAGCATAGTGCATCATGTCGTAGCAGAGGTAACCGGATACCAGCCCTGCATAAAAAGGCGGTACGTACAGATTTCCGAATAAGTATAACGACAGGAAATAAAAAATAAATCCCAAAGGCACACTGATTGATGGCGGCATTACCAGCCTCTTAGAATCATTTGGATAGGCATGATGAATACCGTGCATTATGAAGCTGAGTTTTTTTCCGGTTTTGCTTTTTGGCTCAAAATGGGATACAAACCTGTGTAAAAAGTATTCGAGCACAGACCATGAAAATATACCTGATAAATAAAGAGAAGTAATTATTACAAAAGACAAATGATTTATGAATATACTTTTAATGAGAAAGAATGAAACAACAGGTATATAAAGGAACAAAGGTACTGACCAGTGAATTCGTGAAAAGGCTTCAATAAAATTGCTTTTAAAAAGCCTTATTGTCTCATCCTTATTTGATTGAAATAGTTTTTCCATAGTTTGTCATCATAATCTTTAGACATATTACGAAAATAATAATAAAATTATTTTAGTTAAAGCTAAACTTATCAAAGTCATGTCTGTTATAGTCTTAATGTGTATTAAATAACTTAATAAAAATTCAATTATTAAAAATATAATAATTTATATTTGCATAAATATGATTTTTTATTTAATTTCGGATAAAAGAGTCTTTTATTCTTTATTAAAACATTATGGCACTATTATCAAAATCTTGTTTGTATGGTTTGAGGACAGCAATCTACTTTGCCAAACACACTGAAAACGGGTATATCCCTATTTCAGAAATTGCAAAAGAACTTGAAATACCCCCTGACTTTCTCGCAAAAATTTTACAAAAATTAACCAGGAAAAAGTTAATGAATTCGTTAAGAGGTGTAAAAGGTGGTGTCAAACTTGGCAAACCACCGGGTAAAATTTCTCTCTATGACATCATTCAGGCAATTGACGGCGATAATATTTTTAGAAAGTGCTTTTTGGGTTTAGAAGAATGCAGTGAAGAAACACCTTGCCCACTGCATGATAACTGGAAGGAATTCAGAGTAAACCTGAGTGAAATGCTGAAAAGTTCATCACTAAATTATTTAATAGAAAACAGAGAATTCTTAAGAATAAAATAAATGATTTTTTATAAAAAAATGGAGTTTATATGAAAAAGCTAATATTATTTACTATCGTAATGATGTTTTTTTTAATTGCCTGCGGCGGCGGTTCGAAAGAAGATGAATTCGACCATATAAAATATGGTTTTGGCCCGATTACTAAAGTTGATATAGGGCCTATTGACCAGGCATTAGTAGAAAAAGGAAAAAAAATATTTGAAATCAAATGTACAGCATGCCACAAAATCGAAACGAGATATGTTGCTCCCAAGCTTGGAGGCATAACCAAGAGAAGAGCACCCGAATACATCATGAACATGATTTTGAATCCTGCTGAGATGATTCAGAAGCACCCTGAAACTAAAAAACTTCTTGCTGAATACAGCGTTCCGATGACATTCCAGAATGTAACAAAGGATGATGCAAGGGCTATACTTGAATACTTCCGTACATGTGAGGACAAATAATTTTTGTTTGTTATTCTTTATTAATTGTGTTTAAATAATATCAAGAGGATTTTATGAAAAGATTGAGTAATACCAAAATGTGGTTAGCCGCACTTAGTATCATTGCATTAGTTGTTATTATTTCTGCATGCAGTAAATCAGGCAGAAACAGAGGCATGGTCGAAAGTGATGCCGCAGGCAAGGTCTATATAGCACCCGGAACTTATGATGAGTTCTACTGTTTCATGTCGGGCGGCTTCAGCGGACAGGTTTCTGTTTATGGGCTTCCTTCGGGTAGATTGTTTAAGGTTATTTCCGTGTATTCACAGAATCCGGAAAACGGATACGGCTATACCGAGGAAACCAAACCAATGCTTATGACAAGCCATGGCTTCATTCCATGGGACGATGCCCACCATCCGGAACTTTCACAAACCAACGGAGTGCCTGACGGAAGGTGGATTTTTATTAATGGTAATAATACTCCGAGAATTGCGAGAATTGACCTGAAAACTTTTGAGACTGCCGAAATAATTGAAATCCCAAATACAGGCGGCAATCATGCTTCGGCTTTTACAACTCCTAACACTGAGTATGTCGTTGCCGCAACGAGATTCAGCGTTCCTTATCCTCAAAGCGATGTCCCTATAGCAGAATATAAAAAGTATTTTAAAGGCGCATTATCTTATATAAAGGTTGACCAGGGTTCAGGCAAAATGTCAGTAGCTTTTCAGATTATTGTTCCTGGTTTTAATTATGATTTGGCACATTCCGGCAGGGGCCCCTCAAACGGTTGGTCATTCTTCACTTGCTACAATTCGGAACAGGCTACTACTCTGCTTGAAGTCAATGCCTCCAAGAATGACAAGGATTTTATTGCCGCCGTGAATTGGAAAAAAGCCGAAGAAGCAGTTGCCGCCGGTAAGTTCAAGACTATACCGGCAAATTATTTTCATAATATTTATAATGAAGAGACACAATCTGCTACATCCGAGAAACTCCGAAGTGTAAAAGTTATTGACCCAAAGGATGTCCCCGGCTTAATTTACTATTTACCAACACCAAAATCACCTCATGGAGTTGATGTTGACCCGACTGGTGAATACATTGCCTGCGGAGGAAAGCTTGCGGCAATGATACCTGTTCACTCATTCTCAAAAATGCTCAAAGCAATCGAGAACAAGCAATTCGACGGCGAAGCCGAAGGCATACCGATATTAAAGTATGATGCAGTTATTGCCGGTGAAGTTAAGGATTGCGGTTTAGGCCCATTACACACGGAATTTGACGGCCAAGGATATGGTTATACTTCTGCATTTATTTCTTCGGAAATAGTTAAATGGAAAATCGGAACTTGGCAGGTTGTTGACAGAATTCCTTCCTATTATTCAATCGGCCACCTGATGATTCCCGGGGGAGATTGCGCCAAACCATGGGGAAAATATGTAGTCGCATTAAACAAAATCACAAAGGACAGGTATTTACCAACTGGTCCCGAGATGTGCCAGTCGGCACAGTTGATTGACATCAGCGGTGATAAGATGAAGCTCTTACTGGATTTCCCGACTATCGGCGAACCACATTATGCGCAGGCTATTCCGGCTGAATTATTGATGAAAAATTCACAAAAGATTTTCCCAATAGAACAGAATAAACATCCGTATGCCGCAAAAGGCGAGAAGGAAGCTAAGGTTGTGCGTGAAGGAAATAATGTCCATGTCTATATGACAATGACCCGAAGCCACTTTATACCTGATAATATCGAGGGTGTCAAAGTCGGTGATAATGTATATATACACACGACAAATCTCGAGCAGGACTGGGATGTTCCACATGGTTTTGCAATATTAGGAGCGGAATTTTCCGAACTTCTTGTGATGCCCGGACAAACGAGAACTTTAGTCTGGAAACCAAAAGAAGTGGGGGTTTATCCCTTCTATTGCACAGATTTTTGCTCTGCATTGCACCAGGAAATGTCAGGATACATTCGTGTTTCAAATACGAATGTACCTATAAGCTATAATGGCTCGAAATAATAAATATTTTTTATGGCAGGGGCACAGCATGTTGTGTCCCTACATGATTTAAATTAAATTATAATTAAATTAAATAATAAATACTGAATCTAATGATACATGTTTATACTTCGACTAAGCTCTGTATTACGTTTGTCACTCTGAGTTTGTCGAAGAGTGATTAACCGGATAAAAAAATATGAATAGGCAAATAAAATGAAAAAGAATCTCAGAATTTTGATAGTCATTTCCTCTTTATTATTGATATCATCATATTTTCTACCTATATGGTACATATCGCTCGATGCCCCGCAATATCCAGAAGGAATGGGAATGCAGATTTATATCAATGACATCAGGGGAGAGAAAGAACATGATTTGAAAAATATAAACGCATTGAACCATTATATTGGAATGAATAAAATCATACCTGATTCGATTTCAGAATTAACATACATGCCATTTATTATGGGTGCATTAATACTACTTGGCTTAATAGCAGGAATATCGGGTAAGAAAATATTATTATATATATGGATGATTATATTCTTTATTATTGGAGTTGCAGGCATGTATGATTTCTGGCAATGGGAGTACGATTACGGGCATCATCTCAATCCCGATGCAGCACTGAAAATTCCCGGAATGTCATATCAGCCTCCTCTAATCGGCTCAAAGCAGATAATGAATTTTTATGCGACATCAATGCCTGACATTGCAGGGTGGATAATTTTCGCTGTATTTGCAATAGGATTATTTGTTGTAATAATGACAATTTTTAAAAGTAAAAAAGATGAGGCTGTGTAAAATGAGAATAAATAAAATAATAATATTAATGTTATCACTGATATTATCCGCTACCCTTATTAATGCTTGCAGCCGTGAACCGGAGCCGATTGATTATGGCAAAGACATGTGCTCATACTGCAAGATGTCAATAGTCGAAAAGCAGTTCGGAACTGAATTAATTACCAAAAAAGGAAAATTGGAAAAGTTCGATTCCATAGAATGTCTCGCTGCTTTTTTGCAAAGCGGAGTAATTTCAAGCGGGGATATACTTTCTTGCTGGATTACGGATTATTATCATCCGGGAAACTTTCTGAAAGCTGATGAATCCTTCTATCTTCACAGCGAAAATCTCAGAAGCCCGATGGGTGAGTTCCTTTCAGGTTATTCAAACATTAATGAAGCCAAGAAGAGTATGAATCAACATGGTGGAAACATTCTTAATTGGAATGAAGTTAAATCTTTGGTAAAAAAGAATTGGCTGGATAATTAAAATGAATAGCCACGACTTTTAAGTCGTGGAGTATGAAGAAAAAACGAAGGGATTTATTCATCTTTGAAAATGAATAGCCACGACTTTTAAGTCGTGGAGTATGAAGAAAAAACGAAGGGATTTATCCATCTTTGAAAATGAATAGCCACGACTTTTAAGTCGTGGAGTATGAAGAAAAAACGAAGGGATTTATTCATCTTTGAAAATGAATAGCCACGACTTTTAAGTCCTGGAGTATGAAGAAAAAATCCAACAGGGATTTATCCATCTTTGAAAATGAATAGCCACGACTTTTAAGTCGTGGAGTATGAAGAAAAAACGAAGGGATTTATTCATCTTTAAAAATGAATAGCCACGACTTTTAAGTCCTGGAGTATGAAGAAAAAATCCAACAGGGATTTATCCATCTTTGAAAATGAATAGCCACGACTTTTAAGTCCTGGAGTATGAAGAAAAAATCCAACGGGGATTTATCCCCTTAAAATATAGTTAAGTGACTAAAGTCACTTTATATTTGTGCCATTTTCCCCTAACTGAAGATAGGGGCTATTCATGGGAAAAATAACTAAGAATATTTTAAATGAAATCAGAATATAAAATTTTAATATTAGCTTTTTTATTAGCAACAATAACCCTTCTGCAAACAAGCCTTTCAGCAAGGGATATTATCGTTGATAAAAACGGGAATGTAAATAGTATAAAAAAGGGACTGAGACTGTGTCAAATCGGAGACAGATTAATTGTAAAAAAAGGTTATTATAAGGAAAGAGATATTGAAATTAATAAGAGTGTGCAAATTATCGGAGAGGATTTCCCTGTAGTTGATGCCCAATTCAAATCCGGTTTATTCCACATCAGGGCTGATGGAGTAAGAATAGAAGGTCTTGTGATAAAAAACTCAGCCATGAGCTTTGTTTCGGAATATGCGGGTATTAAAATTGACAGTGCAAAGAATTGTATAATAAAAGGAAATAAAATATTGTATAATTATTTTGGAATCTACATAGCTTTTGGTGCTGATTGCATAATTGATAGCAATACTATTGTTGGGAGAACAAGCAAGTCGGAGACAACTTCAGGAAACGGTGTGCATCTGTGGTACAGTAAAAATATTACAATTATAAATAATAAAATCAGTAAGCAAAGAGATGGTATCTATCTTGAATTCTCAGAAAATTCGACAATTGAAAATAATATAAGCGAGGACAACCTCCGTTACGGCCTGCATTTTATGTTTTCTCACAGATGTGTATATAAGAGAAATATATTCAGAAGAAATGTCGGAGGTGTTGCCGTTATGTACACCAAATTCATTCACATGTACAATAACAAATTTGAGAATAACTGGGGGCCCGCATCCTACGGTTTACTTCTTAAAGATATTAACGACAGCGAGATAAAATTTAACTTATTCCATGAAAATTCAACAGGCATATATCTTGAAAATTCGATGAGAGTGAAACTTGAAAAGAATAATTTTATTGATAATGGATGGGCATTGAAAATCAGGTCAAATTCGATGGATAATGATTTTACTGACAACAATTTTATTGATAATACATTTGATGTATCAACCGGCAGTAAGCATAATTTTAATACATTCCGAAAAAATTACTGGAGTAAATATTCAGGTTACGACCTTAACCATGACGGATACGGCGATGTCCCGTATAAACCTGTAGGCTTGTTCTCCGCAATTGTCGAGAATAATTCACCTGCAATGATTCTGCTGAGAAGCCTGTTCATTCAAATTCTTGAAGTAGCAGAAAAAGTTGTTCCTGCAATAACCCCTGTTAAACTTGAAGATGTTCAGCCATTGATGAGAAGAGTGAAATGATAAGAATAGAAGGTTTAAATAAAAGTTTCGGCAAGCTTCATGTGTTGAAGAATATTAATCTTGAGATTGAGAAAGGTAAAATTACTGCTATAATAGGGCCTAACGGCTCAGGTAAGACTACATTGATTAAAATCATACTCGGATTAATGAAGCCTGACTCAGGAAAAATTTTTGTTGATAATAAAGATATCAGCAAAGAAGTTGAATACAAGAATCACATTGGCTCCATGCCCCAGATTGCACGCTTTCCGGAAAATTTACGAGTTGTCGAACTTATAAACATGCTCAACGATTTAAGGGCAGGAAAAAATGGAGTTGACAAGGAATTATTTGATTCTTATAATCTCAATAATGAACTTAATAAAATGATGCGAACTCTTTCGGGTGGTACGCGTCAAAGAGTGAATGCCGCACTTGCATTCATGTTCCAGCCTGACATTCTTATTCTCGACGAGCCAACTGCAGGACTCGACCCTATCTCGAGCAGTAAGCTTAAAGATAAAATTTTAAAGGAGCAGAAGAAAGAAAAGACTGTTATAATCACTTCTCATATAATGAGTGATATAGAAGAACTTGCAGAAAATCTTATTTTCATTCTCGAAGGAAAAATTATTTACAATGGTACTGTCAAAGGTTTAATCGAGGATAAAGGGAAAATCAATCTTGAAAGGACTATTGCCTCACTCATGGAGTCAAATGGGAAATGAACACAATTCTTAAAATCATAAAGTACGAATTGAGGGACGTCATCAGGAGCAAATGGATACTGATATATTTTGCATTTCTATTCCTCATCACTGAAGGCATGTTTCAATTCAGCGGCAGCAGTTCAAAGGTTTTGTTGAGTATGATTAACATTGTGCTCATCCTGATTCCAATAATAACAATCAGCTATGGAATCATTTACATGTACAGCTCACGTGAGTTCACAGAGATGCTGTTAGCCCAACCGATAAAAAGAAAAACACTTTATACGGGCTTGTATTCTGGATTGGCACTACCCCTATCATTAGCATATCTCGGAGGAGTAGGAATTCCATTCATCATTCATGGTGTTGATGAATCTGGGCAATTTACAGTTTTGCTTATACTTCTAATGTCGGGTGTGGCACTGAGTTTTGTGTTTACATCCCTTGCTGTTCTCATTTCTCTTAGTTCAGATGACAAGGTGAAAGGACTCGGCATAGGAATATTCGTATGGCTGTTTATGGCTGTCGTATATGACGGAGCCTTGCTTTTCGGCTCTTATTTGCTTTCGGAATACCCCCTCGAAAAACCAATGCTCGGCATGACAATGCTCAATCCGATTGACCTCGCCCGCGTACTACTGATGTTGAAATTTGACATGTCTGCTTTGATGGGTTACACAGGTGCTGTATTCAAAAAATTCTTCGGAAGTCCTTATGGTATGCTATTATCATCAGGTATGCTAATGTTATGGATTATAGTCCCGTACCTGATAGGAAAGAGAATATTTGTCAGGAAGGATTTTTAATCTACAATTATCGTTTTCAAAAGTTGTGATTTTAATTTTATTAATTTTATGCAAAGTTATTTTTGTTTAACAGAAAATATACTTGCTATGTGTTTATTATCATTTTTTCTATATATAGAACTAGAAGTTTGAAAAGTATTTTCATTTAATATTTCAATATTATTAAGCTTAATAATTAATTGATCGTCCACATTACAATTTCCAAAATAAAATATATCTCGATTAATCGTGTGATAACAATTACAATATTTTTTTAATTCAGTTGAAGAACAAAGAAAAGAGTCAGTACAACTGTCAAAATTATCGGATAGCAAGCAAAATATAATAAACCAACACCATTAATTTCATAATAGGGATTTATTTTGTAATCAATCGAATAAATAGAATTATTTGATAATTGAAATTTATAATTCTGAAATGATAATTCATCCAAAAGCTCCTTTTTTAATAGTTTATACTGATTTAAAATATCAGGACAAAAATCTAATTGCTTAATATGATTTATTTTTGTTTGGGGATTAGATTTTGAAATCATTGAATTATAATTTAATTCTCTGATTGCAAAAATTGAAATTAATTCTGCATGTATTGATTTGTCATTGCAATTTCCATGTATAGATGTAAAATAGGTGTTACTACCAAATCTTGAAATTTCACCTGATAGTTCAATTATTTCATTTTCTTGAAAATAATTTAATGGTCTAATTGAGTAATTAATTCTTACAAATGTAGCATAAAGTCTGTTCCCTACATCATCCTTAAATTTAGAAGATTTTTGTACTAAACCCAAACTAAGTAATTCCCAATGAATATCTCCAATTTCTTTTAGAAACCAATTTTCAGATAATGCACTATTCGCCATTTGTGGCATTCTAATCTCGAGAGTTCTCTCTGTCATTATTGGTTTTGATATGTCTATTACACTTTCTGAATTGCGTTTGTTTTTATGAAAAAAATATAAAACTTCAGTTAGAGAATTAAACCCATACCAATCAGCATCGTTTACTTCAAAATTAAAATACTTTTCAAGACCAACGCGGATTGTCACAAGATCAATACTATCAATTCCAGTTTCTTTAATTGGAATTTCTAAATCCTTCACTTCTATAGTTGGGATAAATCACTTTAATATATCAATATAACTTTTCAAATTAGGATTAAAAAGGAATGTCATCAAATATTTTATTAGGATTAATAATTTCTGATTTATTAATTGGAATAATTCCTGCGACAAGTTTCCAATACCGATCCATATAGTTAACTCCTAAAGATAAACATAGAAAAATCTCATTAAAATTTTCAATAAAATTCGGATATTTTTTATAATTATATAAGAAATCAGGATCTGTTATAGGAAAATTATAATTATTTCCTTTATATGAAAACACCAATCTATACTTTGGATATTCTGGATTATCATCATAAGTTTTCACTTCAACTTCAAATTTGTTTGTTCTTATCAACAGTAATGAATATGTAAGTTTATAAATATCTTCCTCTGAAACAGATTTACTCTTATTACCAAAAATTACTATTCTATTTTCACATAGTTCACCAAGATTTTCAATATTAAATCTACCATGAATATTTATTGAATTTGTATCAAAAAAAACATTTTCAGATTGATAATCAGCTATATTAGGATAACTGGTTATTTCTATTTCAATTATGTCTAAAATTTTTATATGAGATACTAAATTGGTTGGAATTTCGCCATGCGGTGTATTGCAAATTGGTCGTATCCATTTTGGATATCCATATTTAAATATTGGTTGGTTGTTCTTATCAATTTCAATACCAGCAAGGCATCTTCCTCCTTCTTTATAAGAATTAGCTGAACATACAAACCTTGTTGTCATAATCTTAAATATTATCTAAGATGAACAATATTAATATCAGGATTCTTTTCTTTGAAAAATTCAACTAATAATCGCCTATGACATTTATCAGGTGATTCCTCGCTACATAAAAAGCAAGCATCGTCAAACTCTTTGATTTCGTATTTTTTTTCAATATTTCTCTGTTCAATTAATTGACGAAATATTAATTGATAACCTGCCCAGTCTATCTTTTTATTTTGATAATCGGATAAAAGTTCTTTTGTTGGCGCAAAGTCCTTAATATGAATGTAGGGTATGTTAATTATTTCTTTCACAAAATATTCTAAATCTTTACCTTTTGCAAAACCTGATAATTGACTTGTATTATTAATTCTAATATCAATCAGTTTATTTACTCCATTTTTTTTTAGTAACTCAAAAAACTGCTGTGCTGTTTTTTTTGTAAACCCAATTGTTAATAATCTTATCATATTATATATTATGTGTTTATTGTATCATATGCCACATCTATATTTCGTAGTCTATAGGCTAAATTGATTTGATCATTCTCGCTGAAAACTTCAAAAAGATTTGTTTTTGGAATTTGCTTAACATACTTGGTTAAAAGTTTTTTTTCAAGTTCATCATTTGTGATAATTGTCTTATCTTTTAAGATATGAAGAACATTAAAACCATTTCTAGCTAAATAATAAGAAATCATTGAAAACCGATGACAATCAAATGGTTCTGCTTCAGAACACATTAATGAAATGGTATATCCTTTTTCTAATCCTTTTTTAAGTCTTTCAACGCCAGATAAAAATGTTTTTGTTTTTCTTACCTTATCAAAATCTACCTTTCCAAACGGATTTAACAATTCTTTCTCTGTATGTCTAGCTCCAAATTCTTCCCCAAAGTGTAAATATGAAATATTTTCCTTATTAAGTGCTTTCTGTAAAATTTCAAGATTATACTGTGGATTATAGGCACTGGCAGGAACACTTCTCACATCAATGATACATGTTATATTAAATGTTTTAAGTATTTCAATAAAGTAATCAATAGAATGATTAGAGTGTCCAATAGTATATACTATTTTTTGTGTACTTTTTTCCATATATAAAATAAACTATAACCTATTATTTTTTTAAGTGATGATGAACAACAAAAATTATTTTATAAAATGATATCTAAAATACAAAATAAGTAATTTGTCACAAAGATTAAATTTAATAATTCCCTTTTATCTAAACATTTCATTATATTTGAAATCGTATTTAATTATCATACATTAACACTATTTTGGTACTATATGCAAAGAATTGCCGTATATCCCGGAACATTCGATCCTATAACCAACGGGCAGGTGGATCCAAAATTATTCGATATATTATTAACCTAATAGGTAAATTATATTTTTGTATTTCTCGTCAATAATAATTAGATTGTAAATGGAAATTGAATATAAGTCAACAAAATTAGAAAAAGAATGTAATGATTTAAAAGCATCGACAAAAAGCTACGGTAAAAATTGTGCGAAATTATTATTGGAAAATATAAATTTTTTGATAGCTGCAGATAGTTTGAAAGATATTGAGAATTTAAGATTTCCACATTTACACTGGCTAAAAGTTAGCAGACAAAGTCAATGTGCAATATATTTGGAGCATCCGAAAAGATTGCTGATTGAACCTTTAGAAACAAAATCGAAGGATTTTAAAAATATAAATAAAATAAAAATTTTAGAAATAATTGATTATCATTAAGAATGAGAAATTTAAAATATTATCCGAACTTTATCGAGCATCCCGGACTGACACTAAAAAAAACACTTGATGCTTATGGTTTGAGTCAAAAACAGCTTGCTATCAGAATATCTATGAC
Source organism: Ignavibacteria bacterium RIFOXYC2_FULL_35_21 (assembly GCA_001804705.1). Lineage (GTDB taxonomy): Bacteria > Bacteroidota > Ignavibacteria > Kapaibacteriales > UBA2268 > XYC2-FULL-35-21. Next base: position 35,029 of record MHAY01000036.1, on the reverse strand, counting down.
TGAAAAGCATATAACTGCAATAATTAAGGGATATTCACCAATAACTACTGAAACAGCCTTAAAATTGGAAACTGTTTTTGATATTTCAGCTATCTTTTGGAATAATTTACAAAAACTGTATGATGAAAACAGAACAAGACTGAATTTTGTAAAGCAAATAAATGAAGAAATTAAACACCTGCCAAAATTTAAAATATATAATAAACTTGCTCATCTCGGATATGTTAAAAGAACAGATGTTCGAGAAGAAAAAGTTTTTGAATTGCATAAGTTTTATGCTGTATCATCTTTATTAAATATTCCCAAAACTTATTCTTTACAATTCAGAAAATCATTTCAGGAACCTAATAAAGAGTCATTAATAGCCTGGTTGAGATGCGGAGAAATTGAGTTCAGAAAAGAAAATATAGGCCAATTTAGCAGAAAAACTTTAATTAATAGTATATCTGATATCAGAAAATTAACTCACATTGACTTTAAAGAATCTATAAGAAAATTAAAAGAATATCTTTTTGATATTGGTGTTTATTTTGTTTTCATTCCCTATTTTGAAAATACATATATAAATGGAGTTGTTAGATGGATAAAGGACAATCCTGTGATACAAATAAGTGACAGAAATAAATATACCGACATCTTCTGGTTTACTGTATTTCACGAAATATGCCATATACTGAAACATAGTAAGAAGAACATTTTCATTGATTTCGAAGAAAAATATAAGAATGTATCAGATGATGAAAAGGAAGCTGATGAATTTGCAAGAAATGTTTTAATACCTAAAAACGAATATGAAATATTTCTAAAAAAGCACAATTATTCAGATGAATCTATAATATCATTTTCAAATGAAATCTCAATTCCTGAAGGTATAGTTGCAGGCAGGTTAGCTTTTGAAGGTTATAGAGATTGGAAATCAATTTCAAGATTTAGAGAAAAAATGAATTGAAATAATTGAATTGATTCTTTTTAAAATTAATAAATATTATTTATACATTATGCAAAGAATTGCCGTATATCCCGGAACATTCGACCCGATTACCAACGGGCATGTGGACGTAATCGAGCGTGCATCACAGATGTTCGATAAAATCATTGTTGTAATTGCAGTTAACTCGAAGAAGGAAGTGCTATTCAGCGATGAAGAGCGATGCGAATTGGCAGTCCAGTCATTGAAACAACTTCCGAACGTCGAGGTTGAAATGCATAAAGGTTTGATAATAGAATTTGCCCGCTCGAAAAATGCTGTGGCTCTTATTCGCGGTATTCGTGCTGTTTCCGATTTTGAATATGAATTTCAATTAGCACTAATGAACCGTAAGCTTGTACCGGAAATCAAAACTATTTTCCTGATGCCGCATGAAAGATATACTTATCTTAACTCAAGCATCATCCGTGAACTTGCAAAATACAAGCAGGACGTAAGCGAGTTTGTTCCTGATGTTGTTTATAAGAAATTGAAAGAGAAGTTTAAGTATTGAGTAATAATTGTATTAATTATATTTAGGAAAATTATCCATCTTTATATTATAAAATGTAAATAAGTCCAATACGTTTTTATTAAAAAAATTTTATTAAATAGGATATACGATGGTAACAACTTTAATAGCAACATATAAGAATCGTGCTTTATTATTAGATAAGGATTTGCCCTTGCAGCCCAAGACAAAAGTCAAGATTACGATTGATTTACCTGCAAAAGATGAAAAAAAATCATTTTTAGAGCAAGCGGTTGAGCTTGACTTTGATGCTCCTTCTGATTGGTCCAAAAGAGTTGATGAATATTTATATGGAGTCAATAAATGTCAAATGCCGAATTAAAAGAAAAATTGATTGATAAAGTTCGTCTGACAACGGACGCTTTCTTACTCCGTGAAGCCATTCTCCTGCTTGACCCTGAAAATGAAAATGTAGATATTTATAAACTCAATGAAAAAGAACGTGAAGCTATAATCAAAGGAATAAAAGAAATTGAAGTTGGTAATTACCTTACTAATGACCAGGCAAATAAGGAAATAGAGGAATGGCTAAACGTGTAATCTGGTCTCATCAGGCACATATTAATCGAAAAGAAATCCTCCAATACTGGAACGAAAGAAATAAATCCAATCAATACAGCCGAAAATTGAATGAATTAATAAAAAATGCAGTTATACAGATTTCAATATTTCCGAAAATAGGAATTCCTACCGATTTTGAAGATGTGAGATGCAAAACATTGAAAGATTATAGAATATTTTACAAAGAAGAATCAGATACAATTTCAATTCTCTCTATTTGGGACTGTCGCAAGAATCCTGATGAGATTAAAAAAATACTTTAGGGAATAATCCTCACATCCGATAAGCAGTAATATAAACAGACTGTATTTGTCAAAAACAAACTTCTGGCTTAAATTGTAAAGAAAAAATATGACTTCTAAAGTAATTATATCGGATGATTCTTATGGACGGGACCTTACATCCCGCGAGAGGGATATTTTACGTTCAATCATTCACCTTTACATTCTGAAAGCCGCACCAATAGGTTCGAGGCATCTGGCTAAATATCTTGAGAAGGAGATGAAGCTCAGTCCTGCAACAATCAGAAATGTAATGTCCGACTTAGAAGAAATGCAGTTCATCAGCCATCCACATACGTCTGCCGGAAGAATCCCGACCGACAAAGGCTATCGCTTTTATGTTGATTCATTGATGAATATTGAAAAACTAACCGGCAGGGAAATTCTGACTCTGAAACAAAACCTTTCGACAAGTACAAGCGATACAGTGTTGAAGGACGCTTCCCGTCTGCTGGGAATGATTTCCCGTTACCTTGGCATCGTGGAAATTCCACATCTAACCGAATTGATTGTATTGAAAATCGAACTGATTGCACTTTCTTCTACCAAGCTCTTGGTTGTACTTGCACTCGATTCAAACATTGTGCGTACTGTAACTCTCGAATCGGAAATTCAGATTGACCTGAAGCTTCTCGACGAAATAACAAGCTACTTAAACGAGAGGATAGCAGGGAAGACTTTGAAGTTCATAAGGGATAATTTCTATGAGATGGTCAGCGACATCAGTCATTATGACACACCGCTGATTAGATTATTTCTCGGCTCGATTGATAAAATCTTCGAAAGCCAGGGTACGAAGGACAGAATACATATTGCAGGAACTCAGAACCTGCTGAAAAATCCGGAATTTGAAGACCTGGAAAAGGTTCGCGGCGTCATTGAACTCGTAGAAAACGAAGAAATAATCGTTCACCTGCTCGATAAATATGAGGATACAAATGGTGTGAAAGTTTTGATAGGTAAGGAAATCCGCACCAAGCCTTTGGACGATTACAGCCTCATAGTTACCAATTACCGCATTGGCTCTGCCTCCGGAGCAATCGGATTAATAGGTCCCAAGCGAATGCACTATTCAAAGATGATTTCACTCGTACAATATGTATCGGAGTTGATTTCACTGAAGGAAAAATGATAATTAAAATTATTTTCACAATTGATGAATTGATGTAATTTTGTATATTACTTTTTATATTAAACTTTATTTGTAAATCAGCATGGATAAACAAATCAAGACTTTGTTTACAGATGATAAAATTGTGAGTAAAATACAAAACAAACTCCCAAAGTTATTTTATATGGCTGAGCTTGAAAGCTCAAGAGCAGGTAGAGTAGGTATGGAAGTTGGTAGCTTGAGAGAAAGAATATTAGTAGCTTTATTAATATACAAATTTGGAGATAAGAATGTTAAAACTGATATTCCGATTACCGAACCTGAGATTGATGTACTTGTATTTAACAATCCCATTTCAATTAAAACAATAACAGGAAAAAATTTATCAGGTGTTAAACTTGTATGGACAGTGGATGCTGATAGTGCATTATCTTTTCGGGAAAATTACAAACCAAAATATGACATGATGCTTGCTCAGATTAATTGGAATAATGGAGGCTTTTTGTATTATATCACCAAAGAAATCCAATTAGATGTTTTTAAAAGTTTAGGTAAAAATGAATATATAAAACTTCCGAAAGCAGGTACAAACCCAAGAGGTGTCGAATTAACAGCAAAAGGTTTAAAGGCGCTAACACAGCAAAAAAGTACTTTGAAAATCCCAATTGAATGGATAAAAGAAATAATAAACTATAATGCTTTTGACCGATGGGTTGAATTATGGCAACAGGATTAGACATGATAAAGGAAACTATAAAAATTTCATCTCGAAACAAACGAGAAAAAACAAATACAGTATCTCATTCAAATGAGATCGATGCTCTACTAGTAATAAATGATACTCCTATCAAGAAAATCTGTTGGGAGTTTTCTCCAGACTGGGAAGTATATGGAGTAGAAAAGTATATATGTCCTGTATGTGAAAGGCCTCATCATATGGAGCCAGGACCTTTTACATATGGTATAACCTTTAATTATTTAAAAAAAATCGCTACATTATGGGTAAAGTCTTTAAATTGTTGCCAATGGTCTCAATATTTTTCTTTCGATGACATTAAATTACGAAAGTTTAATTCACAGAATATAATCCCAATAATAGCAAAGGTCTTTATTTACAATGAAACTAAAAAAAACTAAAAATAGAACAACAACATGCTCTTTTGGGACTAATGGTAGAATTAATCACGATTCTTCAAAATTCTACAATTCGAAATTATATTCAGAATTAAGTAAAAATAATTCAAACGAAGTGTTCGAAAATAAATTTCCAAAAGAATTATTAAACACCATAGTTCTTGGAAGTTCGGAAAATTTGAATTTAATTCCTGATAATTCGATTCATCTAATGATTACATCACCTCCTTACAACGTTTCAAAAGTCTATGACGAAGATTTATCTCTTGTTGAATACCTTGATTTATTAAAAAATGTTTTCTCTGAAACCTATCGTGTATTAGTAAATGGAGGCAGAGCCTGTATAAATGTAGCAAACATAGGAAGAAAGCCATATATCCCCTTATCGGATTTAATTTCTAAGATTATGATTGAAATTGGATTCAACATGCGTGGCGAAATAATATGGAACAAAGGAGCAGGTGCAGGTACTTCTATGGCTTGGGGTAGCTGGCAATCCGCAACAAATCCCGTTCTAAGGGATGTTCATGAATACATTTTGATTTTTTCAAAGGGCGATTACCAAAGAAAAAACGGTGTAAAAGAAAATACTATAACTCGTGAGCAGTTTATGGAGTGGACAAAATCAGTTTGGACAATGAATCCCGAATCAGCTAAGAAAGTTAATCATCCTGCCCCATTTCCTGAAGAACTTCCATACAGACTAATTCAATTATATTCATTTAAAGATGATATTATTCTTGACCCATTCATGGGAAGTGGAACAACAGCCATAGCCGCGCTAAAATCACATCGTAACTTTGTTGGATATGACATTAATCCTGAATATAAAACTAATGCTGATAAAAGAATTAAGAATTTTATCAGTCAGCAATCATTTGAACTTTAAATATTTATTCTATCATAGTTTAAGAAAAATTGAAAAAAAAGTAATTCTTCAAAAAATCTTTATCCTGCATATTTAATGAACTTAAAACATTAATATTAAATAAATCAGGATTTTTTTATAACTTTTGTTGAGTTTTTTTGTTATATGCAACTTGACATAAAAATATTCATAATAAAATGAGTTTGAAATGGCAGAAGCAGGTTTAATAATTAAGATTATTTTGGGAATTTATGATTTTGTGAGGTTATTAATGCCACGTATAATAAAATGGATATATCCTTTTAAAAAAGATATGTTGAAATTTGACATAGATGATATTTATATAACAAATTATCAACATTATCAAAAGTTATCATTTATTATTAATTTTAATGATTATAGTTTTAAAACGATTGATTTAAAAATGTTGAGATTTCATATTGATTGTTCTACTCAAGATATAGTTGAATTTGAAAAATCTATTTTTTTAAAAATTGAAAAAATGATTGAAAATTGAAAAATTTAAAATTAATAATTATTTAATATAGAAATAATAATTTTTGCGTAACGTGATTTGATAATTAATTTTGTAGTTATAAAAGTTAGTTTAATAAAGGGTGGTGTGTGAAGAATTATATACTTTTTCTTGTTTTAATTTTATTGTGTTCAAACATATATTCACAGTGGGAGCCTGACCGCAAGCTTTCGACAGGTGAAGTCAACGCTCAGACAAACGAAAACATGGGGCAGTGCATTGCCGTCAATGGCAATGTAGTACATGTAGTATGGATAGACATTGGTAATAATGGCAATGGCATTTACTATAAACGCTCGACCGATGCCGGTGTTTCCTGGGGACCCGATACAAGGCTCACAGGAATTCCCAGCATTTCGGATTATTGTTCGATTGCTGTTGCCGGAAATAATGTTCATGTTGCATACCGGGACAGCATCCCCGGAAGCAGAACATCAAATTATATTCGTTCAACCGACGGCGGGAACACATGGGGAAGTCCGATTTCGCTTGGCAGCTATTATTGGTGGCCATCTATCGCAGCTTCGGACAGCATTGTTTTTGTTGCTCTTAACAGTAACAGCTCTGACAATTCGGAAGTGTGGTGCCGCCGCTCGACTAATAACGGAACAAGCTGGGGCCCTGCCTCTCAGATTTCCAATGCGAGCGGACGCTCTGAAGACCCTTCAATTGCCGCCGGCGGAGGTTATGTGCATTTAGCATGGAACGATAACCGGACAGATACAATGCAAACTTTTTACCGGCGTTCAACTGATTTGGGTATAACTTGGGGACTCGAAATTCAAAGAACTAATTCTTCTGCTTTTGCTTATTGCCCTGTGCTTTCAGTCTCAGCTTCCGATGTTGACCTCGTTTGGGGAGACCGCCGCAATGGCGATTTTGACATTTATCACCTTCATTCTTCGGATTACGGTTCAAACTGGGGCTCCGAAGAGCGGCTTTCTTCCGATGCTTTAAGCTCGATTTATCCCAATATTGTCCGTAGTGATTCCAATGTACATGTCGTTTGGTGCGGCAGTGGAATCTTTTACTTGCACTCAAGGGATTGCGGAACAACTTGGGATAGTACAGTTAAGCTGGTTAGCTCTTCCTCGCAGCCCTTTACTGCTTTTATTGCTGTTACAGGTACCGTTGTCCATGTCATTTGGACAGACAGCCGGGACGGACATAAGGCGATTTACTATAAACGCAATCCTACTGGTAATCCCGGTTCGGGTATAACAAATACTATTACTACAAGCTCTGTTTCTTCTCAATTTTGTGCAGGGACAAACTTTTCTCTCCCATATCAAATTACTGGAATATTTTTACCTGACAATATTTTTACCGCTCAATTAAGTGATACAGCCGGAAGTTTTATAAATCCGACGGAAATTGGGAGTATAAATTCGGTAGGCTCAGGTACAATTTCTGCTCAAATACCAAAAAACTCAGGTGCTGGCACAGGTTACCGGATTCGTGTCGTAAGCTCTAATCCCGGAATATCAGGTACGGATAACGGTAACGATATTACAATTGATACTTTGCCAACTCCAATAATCAATGGCCCTATTTCTGCTCTGAATAATGCCGATGTACATTATTCCGTCAGCAATAATCCCGGTTCGGTGTATAAATGGATTGTCGAAGGAGGAACATTTATCGGTTCGGATAACCTATCCGAAGTTGATATTCACTGGGGGGAGTTGAGTTCGGGAAAATTGAAGGTCATTGAAACAAATTCTAATGAATGCACAGATTCATCTGAAGTAACCGTAGCATTACATGTAAACTCGGTTCAGGAGGAAACAATTCATTATAATTTGCTCTTAAAGATAATTCCAAATCCTGTGAACGGCAAAGCTAAAATCGAAATAACTGCAGTCGAAACAGTTAATGCCAATATTCAGATTATCAATTCTTATGGAAGCGAGATTAATAATTTTGGTAATATTTTACTCCATGAAGGCACTCAAAACATTGATTGGGACTGCAACGACATGAACGGAGAATCAATTCCATCGGGAATTTACTTTATCATGTTATCGAGCAAATATGGAGTGGTAGCCCTAAAGACAGTAGTAGTGAAATAGAAATATTATTGTAATAACATTTAGCTAATAATTCTAATTTGTCTTTTATTTTAAAAAATTAATGCTTAATTTTCAAAAAGTTAATCCGTCCTTAAAATAATTTTACTTGGGGTTAAATATGAATACAATGAAAAATCACAGTTTATATTCTGTAAGTTTGCTTATATTATTTTTCTTATCTATTCAGCTTTTATCTGCTAATGATAATTCAAATAATTTATCAAAAAAAATAAAAGACAATCCATCTCTGCGCCAACAATATGATATGCAGAAATTAATAAATCCGAAGACAGGTTTTATTCCGGATGGTATTAAACTCAGGGAAATGGAGTATGCCCGTACTCTACCGAAAAAAGAGGGAAGTTTCGGGAATATTAAAAATAATGACAACTCGATACAGAGTTCTATCTGGCAAAGCCGTGGGCCACATAATATTGGCGGCAGAACAAGGGCATTAGGCATTGACCAATCAAATCCGAACATTATGCTCGCAGGGGCTATTGCAGGCGGTATGTGGCGTTCACTCGACGGAGGACAGTCGTGGGTGCGTACCACGCGTCCCGAGCAACAGCCAAACGTAAGCTGTATTGCACAAGACCCTCGTGCAGGACAGACAAACACCTGGTATTTCGGCACCGGCGAAGGATGGGGAAATGCTATGGTTGCCGGCGGCGGCGGTAAAAGTTACAGGGGCGATGGCATCTATAAATCAACGGATAACGGAGCGAGTTGGTCCCCGCTTTCGGCAACAGTGTCGGGTACACCGCAGACAGATGACGTATTTGATTATGTATGGAACATTGCAGTTGATAAGAACGGTTTTGTTTATGCCGCAATCAAGGGAGGAATCGTTATTTCATCTAACGGTGGTGCAAGCTGGTTCTGGGCTTGGAACGGACTTGAAACCAACCAGTCCTTCTTCACCGATGTTGCAGTGGATTCCAGAGGGAATGTTTATGCAACATTAAGCAGTTTTTGCAGTTTTGAAAATCCCTTTCAGGTAGCGGATTTTTACGGCGTTTTTTGTTACCGGACAGAGACTCAGCAATGGGCCGATTTATCAGGATCAGGTTCAGGCTGGCCTGCCCTCAATAGCACAATTCTTGGCAGATGTGTTATCGGAATTGCACCTTCAAAGGAAAACTGGATTTATATTCTTGCTGAAAACCTTGGTTCAGGTGTTTATAATCAAAATAATCAATTAGAATGGTATGTGCTTGCCGCATTGGTGATAGATGAAGGTACTCTAAATTATGGTTGGGTGGATTTAAGCAGTATGATACCTGTTGACCAAGGTCCATTCGGTTCTTACAATACACAATTGAGTTATGACATGGCAATTAAGGTCAAGCCTGACGATGAGTATTCCGTGTTTTTTGCAGGGACGAATATTTACCGGATTGATACAAGAGATACACTTAATCCCACCTATTGGATAGGAGGCTATAATCCTCAATATGACCCTAATTCATTCGAAAATGGTGATTATCTCGAATGGAAAAACATGACATATCCGAACAGCGGATGGGATTACCATACAATCGCATTTCATCCCTCAAATCCGAACATTATGTTTACCGGAAGCGACCACGGAGTGCAAAAGACGTCCAACTGCATGGCTGGAAATGTGCAATGGGAGAACCTCGATAATGGCTACCTGACAACGAATTTTTATTGCATAGCAATCAATGAATCAGTAGCCGGCGACAATACTATCATAGGAGGAATGCAGGACAACGGCACTTATGGCTCAAAAAATCCGGGTGATGACTGGAAATGGCTGACCGGAGGCGACGGTTCATTCTGTGCCATTCCCGATAATAATAATTACTATTATGTCTCCTCACAGGGTGGTACCTTGTTCAGGGATTATGTTGATAATAACTTTAATACAAACCGAATGGTTTACAGTGCAATTACAAGCAAACTTGATACAAATGATTTTATCTCACAATTTGTTCTAGACCCTAACAACAATTCAATGATGTATTTTGCTTCATACCATAATATCTGGCGAAACAATGATGTAACGGGCGATAATGCCAGCACGCTTTGGGAGCCGATTGTCAATACAAATGCAAGTTCTTATTTTTCTACTCTCGCAATTTCAAAAAATCCTGCAAATTATCTTTTTATTGGAACAAAAGAAGGTCAGCTCTACAGGGTTGACAATGTGGATGGGAATAATCTTACAATTTATGATATAACAAGCCAGAATTTTCCACAGGGCGGCTACATTGACTGCATAGCAATTGACCCTGCAGATGCTAATAATGTGATAGTCGTGTTCTCGAACTATGAGATTCAAAGCCTCTTTTATTCAAGCGATGGCGGAGTTAGCTTTGAAAACATAAGCGGCAACCTCGAACAGAATCCCGACGGTTCGGGAATTGGCCCTTCATGCCGCACAGCCGCTTTTCTTCACAGAGGTAATCAAACGATTTATTTTGTCGGTACAAGTATTGGATTGTTCTCTACGACTCAACTGAACGGCGGTCAGACTGTGTGGGTGCAGGAAGGTGCAAACTCAATCGGCAATGTTATGATACAGATGATAAAGACTCGCCAGTCTGACGGATTCGTTGCAGTAGGCACACATGCAAACGGTGTTTATACGACAACAATTCCTTCATCCGCCGATGAAATTCAAAATCCTGCTCTGTTTTACATCGAGCAGAATTATCCCAATCCCTGCGATAAAATAACGTCTTTCAATTATACGATACCGAAATCATGTATGTTCAGTGTGAAACTGTATGACATGAACGGGAAATTAATCAGCTCATTATTTGAGAAAAATGTTGAAAAAGGTTATTTTACATTATCATTCAGTGTAGATAATCTACCCGATGGAATATATTATTACCGTGCCGCAGCCGATGGATACACACAGACCCGCTCTGTGAATGTAGTGCATTAGGAAATGATTATCGCGCGATGTCTTTAGTAAGTGACATCTGTTAAATATGGATAAGAAATGAAGATTGGTTATACTACTTATTTTGATGCTCATGACGTTGGAGCCTGGTCCGGAACTATATATAATATTGCTTTAGCACTTGCTCAACAGGGATTTCAGGTAGAATACCTTGATAATCTAAAAAAGTTCTCCCATTACCTTTTTAGATATAAATCATTGTATTACAAATTAATAAACAAACAATACCAAAGGTTTAGAGAACCTTTTATTAATAAAAGCATAGCAAGACAAATTGAAACAAAAATAAGAACAATTAATCCCGATTTAATATTTTCGCCGGGTGCTTTGGAAATTTCCAGCCTCGAATGTAAACAGCCTATCGTTTTCTGGTCGGATGCAACCTTTGCCGGCTTGGTGAACTTTTATAAAGATTACACTAACCTAAATAAGAGTTCTATCATCTATGGGAATAAACTTGAACAATCGGCTTATGACAGGTCAAAACTAATAATTTTTTCTTCTGATTGGGCAGTTCAAACCGCCTTAGAAAACTATAACGTTGATAAAAATAAAATTCATGTCGTACCATTTGGTGCCAATATTGAAACTGAACTTACTTATGATGAAATGAAAACAATTGTTCAATCGAGAAAAAATGATATTCTTAAAATTCTTTTTGTTGGAGTTAATTGGTATAGAAAAGGTGGAGATATATTACTACAAGCCGTAAAAGAACTTATTAAGTCAGGATTTAAAATCGAATTGAATGTTATCGGCACAAATCCAAAATTAAATGATGAAGATTATAAGTTCACAATAATTCATGGTTTTTTAAGAAAGTGGATACCCCAGGAAAACAAAAAAATCTTAGACTTGTATAAAAGTTCACACATATTTATTATGCCGACAAGAGCCGAAGCTTATGGCATAGTATTTTGTGAAGCAAATGCTTTTGGATTGCCTGCACTAGGCCCCGATATTGGAGGTGTTCCAACAATAATAAAAGATGGTATAAACGGATATTTAATCCGGCATGAGAAAGCTGTAGAATCAATAGTGAAATCATTTTCAGAAATTTTTTCTGATTCCAATAAATATACTGAACTTGCTTTAAGCTCATTTAATGAATTTAAGAATAGATTAAATTGGAATATTTCAGCAAAAAAAGTCAAAGAATTACTTTACCAAATTATTTGAACTACACACACTCAAACCCTGAAATAATTATAGATATTAAATATAGAAATTTAAACCGTATTATTCAATGTCATACTGAGTCTATGGCCACCGCCGAAGCGACGGTAAAACAAAAATATGACAAAATAAATTCTTGCTTTATTTTTTTTGAATACCCACTATCTTCGGATAGTAGAGGTTTATAGCCACAGTGTTCTGAAGTAGAGACAGGTCTCAGACCTGTCTCTACATTCTTTCTCTAAAGGGCATAAATTCCGAATTGTGGCGAGGAACCACACCACAACTTAAAAGTCGTGGCTATTCATAAAATATCAACTTTTTTTGTAATGTGTCATTATCAGCGAAGTCCAAGCATCTTTCCCCCTTTGATAAACTCAGGGTGACATTTTGTAAGAATTCGCAATTGATTTTATATCGTTGTTACCAGCTTGAACCAGTAGTTGTAATCTTTTTCCTGATTGTTATATTTTACTCTTGTTACCGTAACATTATACCTCTTTCCGGCCTGTAAACCATCGGCTTTCCATTGGATAATATTCGGCAAGCCATAGCCTTCGGTATTATACTGTGCTGAGTTCACAGTTACAGGATTGCCGTTTTCATCGGCCATCTGAATTACAGAGTTGGAGAAGTCCACATTTTTGTTATTCCAGAAAGTTTCTTTATCGGCAACAAGCGAAAACGATAGGAACCAATCGGTTTTGAAAGCATACGCAGGATAATCACCATCGGGATAGGCAACATATTCAATGTCCGAAACAAAAGGAGGCCAGTAAACCAGACGGTCAAATACTTTTAATACACCTGCTGTAAAATGTTTGCCGTCACTTTCCACTTTATCCACTCTTCCGTAAGAAGCATTTCTCATGAATGGATTCAGCAGCCATCTGCGGTGTCCGAGCGTTTCAACACTGTCGTCAATCAGCCAGTCAATAATCATATTATCAGACTGCCAGCCCCAGACTTGGGATGCAGAACCAAACCACAGGTTACTCTCGTCACATCCTTTATATCCGTCCTGGGTAAAGCATTTTGCATCGTTTGCCGGTTGATGATTCATCTGTTTGTTTGCACATGTGAGCAATGCTGCTTCCTGTACGTATTTCTCATCATCGGGATTATATGACACTTCCTGCAATCCGTGAAGTGAGCGAATCAAATTCAGCTTTGCCATCACTTTGATTTTCTCGTTTGATTTTAGTGTGCCTTCATAGCAGTTGTCAACGTCTGGGCCGCAGTCATAAAGCTGTGCTATTGTAGATGGCAGTTTGGTATTGCATGCCGGTCCTGTTGCTTCGTTACAGCTATATACCATTATTGCAAGAAGCAGGATAAACGCGATTAGTAATACTTTTCTCATAATAACCTCAAATATTTTTCATTTATTTTATTTTCAATTTATGAAAAATTATTATTTCTTCTAATATTTTTCAAATCTTTAGAAAAAGAGTAAAATTATTTCGAGTCAAAGACATATTTATTCAACCTTAAATCAATCAGCATCTCTGGCTCGGGAATTTTGATTTTAATATTTCCCTGCCTGTCAATGAATCCATATTCTTTTGTGTCATCGTTTGACACCCAAGCAAGCCCGTTGATAAAACTGCCCGCTGAACTGTACTTTGATTCGAGTACATATTCTCCCGATTTATCAACGTAGCCCCATTTCCTGTCCTTCCTGACGGCAGACAATCCTTCGGAAAAATCGAAAGCCTCATCAAAGAGAGTTATAACGGTTGCTGCTCCGGTTTTATCAATAAATCCCCAGTGAATCATGAAGCTGTTGTCAAGCTTGCCCACAGCCGCTCTTTCTTCCCTGAAAGGCATTGCATAATCGAATACAGGACTGATGACTAAATCACCTTTTTTATTAATGTAACCGTATTTCCCGTTCAAGCCAACAACAGCAAGTCCTTCGGAAAAATACCCTGCTTCGTCGAACTTGTAGTCAATCACCAAATCCCCGTTTTTATTAATGAATCCACTCTTGTAATGTTCATTTGATACAGTTGCCATGCCTTCGTAGAACTGGCTTCCGACTGCATTTTGGAGTAGTATCAAATAATTTCCCGTTTTATCTATGTAGCCGCGTTTGTCTTTGTCGAGTATATAAGCCATTCCACGAACAAAGCCTGTTGCATCCATGAATTTCGGCGGCAGGACTTGTTTACCTTCCTTATTAATATATCCATAAACCATGTCATCATGTGCATCTGTTGTGTATTTCATTATCACTGCCATTCCATCTGAAAAATCTTTTGCTTTGTCGCAATCGCAGATAATAGAAGTTTCGCCTTTCATATTCAAAAAACAGACTTTTTCTTTGCCTTCAATGAGCTTCTTCACACGGAAAAATCCTTCGCTATAACCACCGACTTCCTTTAATTCAATGGCAGGAAAAATCTGCTCTCCGCTGTTATTAATAAAATACCAGAGATTGCCAACTTTGTAGGCTGCGAGCGGCGATTTATCGCTTTTCTTTACTTGGCTGAAAGTAGTAGTAATTATGATTAAAGATATAAAAGCCGAAAGCAAAAATTTTAATTTCATACAAATTCCTAACATTCACAAAACACTAAATCACAAAACGAATATGGTATGGATTTATGATGAAGAAATTGTAGAGACAGAACAATGTTCCGTCCCTGCCAGGCCAAATGGGATTTGATATCTATTATTTCGGACATTAATTTAACAAAAAAAAATATTCTACTCCATATGAATCAATCAAATTATCTCAACCTCCTCGGGCAGGGCGGCAGAGTGATTTCATTATTGACATCATCATAATACGTTTCGAGGCAGTCGGCAGGGTCACAGCAGGTGTGGCATACCCTCTTGTGCGAACGAAAACCCTCAAGTTCTACATCAACCGATAAGAAACCGGTTTTGACAGGCTCTTCCCTGAGTAAATCCGTGCTTAAGTATTTCTTGTTGTCATCCGGGAACACCGTTGCAACAACTGCATCGTCTCCAAGCTCGTTCTGGATTTGCAAAGCACCGGCGAAATTAGCTCCGCTTGAAATTCCGACACCAATGCCGAGTTCGGAGGAAAGCTTTTGTGCCATGATTATTGCATCACCATCGTCAACCGAAACGACAGAATCGAGTTCATCGAGTTTTAATATTGCAGGTATAAATTCATCGGATATTCCTTGTATCCTGTGTTTGCCAACCTTATGCCCTGTTGTAAGAGTTGGCGAGTTTGCCGGTTCGAGAGGGTGAATATAAATATTTTTATCTTTCTCTTTGAAAAATTTTCCGACTCCCATTATAGTTCCCCCAGTACCGACACCTGCAACGAAAGCATGAGGCTTTATGCTTCGGAAAGACAATTGCCACCAGATCTCAGGCCCTGTAGTGTTATAATGTGCTTCCACGTTGTCTCCATTTGAGAATTGACAGGGGAGAAAAGCATCGCCGATTTTGTCAGCAAGTTCCTTAGACTGCTGTATGCTTCCGAGAAATCCTCCTTCATCGCGGCTGACGAGTTTTATCGAAGCACCAAGGCTTTTAATGAGATTCAGTCTTTCGAGGCTCATCCAGTCTGGCATGAAAATCGTTACGTGATGGCCGAGAGCCTTTCCTAAAGCAGAGAATGAAATTCCTGTGTTGCCGCTTGTCGCTTCGATTATATGTGTCTTATCTTTTAAAATTCCCTTTTCATATGCTTTATATAAAATGTGATATGCCATCCTGTCCTTGATACTGCCTGTCATATTCAGGTTTTCCGCTTTTACGAATATTCTCCTCGGTTTTCCTTTATATTTAAAATCTATTTCCAGGAGAGGTGTGTTGCCAATCAAATGTGACAAACCCTGAATCCTTTTATTCATTTCCATTATAAAGCCTCAAAAAAATTAAAATATTTTGAATAGTTAAATGTAAATTAAGGCATATTATGTAAATGAGCAAGAAACTCAATTACGATTTACGAATTACGAAAGCTGAATAAGAAGCAGGAAGATTGTCATGCTTAGCCTGTCGAAGCTTCCATAACTACAACCCACATCAAAAGCCCCCTTTCATTCAAAGGGGGTTCGGGTATTTCCTTTTAGGGGATGTGTAAAAAAACACTTGACTTTTCCCCTTTTTCTTCTTAAACTTATTAATTAAATATATAAACAATCAGAAGCAAATCAATGAACACTTTTTATTTCGGCGACTGCCTCGATGTACCCAAGGAACCGCACAGTAAGGACTTGCTTTTTTTCTCCTCGCCACTTGGAGCTTATCATTACACCTATACTTGTGGGTAATGATAAGTCTTCTTCGGAGAGGCAACGGGGGTGAGGTTTTTCAATGCACAACCACTACTTTCCTTTTCATCATCTCGCTACCATTACCGATTAGCAGCATATACATCCCGCTCGCAAGTTCGCTTGTTCTGATTTTCAAATTCTGTAAATCAATATTTCTATTTTCATAAACAACATTACCATAATAATCGAAAAGCCGCACAAAATCAGGAATTCGGGTATCTAAATTGAAATTTATTGAAAGAATATCATCAGCGGGATTAGGATAAAGTTTAATATCGTATTCATTATTCAAATTATTAACATCTTCAAGTATTATCCCTCTGCCTGTCAATTCTACAATACTATCAATAGCTCCCTCCTTAATTGTATTGCTTATAAAAATAATAGAGTCTTTGTATTCCTTTTCTTCTGTAGGAAAAAAATTGACCTGGAATGAAACGCTTTCCCATGCTCGAACACTTATTGGATATTCCGTAAAACTCCATAAATCCGAACTAAAATTTATTGAATTATTAGGTGGTTTATAATCTGAAATCAAAAGCTCCGCATCACTTTTATTATTTATTGAAACCATGGCTGATTTATAATTATATACTTCAACATCTCCAAAGTTGCAAGATGTTACTTCGATTTTTGGAGCATTTACAGTTGCCTTTACCGAATTAAAATATCGCATATAACAACCACAAATACTTATTACACCTACTGAGTCAAAATAATTGCCAACCATGGCAGCTCTAAATGAAACTGATATTCTAACTGAATCATGTGGAGTTAAAATGAAAGGATATGTTGTTGAATTTACTTCAAATCCCTGTTCCTGATATTTTAAACTAACATTTATTATTGTATCAGGAATATAATCTTCATTCACCAACCAACAATCCATCTCTATGACTTGCCCAAGACTTACTGTTCCAAAATCAAGACTTGGTCTTATCGTAAGTTTGTATGAATAAAAAAAGATTTTGATTGTTGTATCATTACCTGCCATATCGGTAAATATTATCGTTGCCTGTGCATCTTTTTTAATATCTTCAACATGAGCAAACCATTTGCACCAGAATTTTTTACCCGGAATAAATTCTTCATAAGACAATATATAATTGTAGCTGTTAGCCGAGTCAAGAACAATTGATTTAAGTTTTGACCTGTCGTAATTAATGGGCATATCCTCAACAATTCCTTCAACATTTCCATCACAATCCCAAGTCCAACTCGGATTTGGCGGCAGTGTATCCTTTGCAGAAAAGGCTATACATGTTAATCCAACAAAGACAGTCAAAATTAACAACAATAAAATAAGCTTTTTCATCTTTCAACCTCCCATTTATGAGAGAATTTATTTATATATATCCACAACTATTCACTTTCTCCCCTCTCCCCGCTAGGAGAGGGGGCGGGGGTGAGGTTTTCAATGCACCACCACAACCTTCCTTGTAATCATCCTCCCATTTCCAATCTGAAGGAAATACATCCCGCTCGCAAGCTCGCTTGTTCTGATTTTCAAATTCATATCATTGATATTTCTATTTTCATAAACTACATTTCCATAATAATCGAAAAGCCGCACAAAATCAGACTTCCGGGCATCATCTTTGAAATTGATTAATAGAAAATCATCGGCGGGATTGGGATACAATCCGATTTGATTATCAGATGATAAATTTTCAAATACTCCATCTATAATTCCATTGCCTGTCCATTTTGATGATACATCCGTTTCTGCATCGCTTACTGATTCTAAATTGGCTATTGATTGCGATTCCTTTACGGCTACAAATTCTGCTTCAAATTCTAAAGATTCTCCTTGTGCTAATTTCACAGGAAAAGAGATAAAACCTTTGTTGAATCTGAAACCTTCGGTACCCCAGAATGAGCCAGTAGAAATCTCATCCCCAATAGGTTTAACCAACAAATCCGATATCGTCAAAGTATCGCCATAGCGCCAGGCATATAATGGGAGATTAGTAAACCTTACTTTCTTTTTTACAGGATTAGTGTAATCATTCAATAATGATGAACCAAAATCAATATCTTCTGCCAATATTCTTGGTACAATTCCGTACCCCCTCAGAATTGTTTGGGTTGTACTTCCCGCAGAATTATCATATTCGATTATTAGCTCATGAGGTCCCGGAACAGTAGGATGGAATTTCACAGGCACTAATATGTAACTCGATTCTGATAATATAATGTTTGAAAACATGAACCTGTCAAATTGAAATGCATTTCCGTTAATGTCGCTTTTTATTATTATGTCATTTATGAATACTGGTTGTGAACTTCCATTCCATAGTTTGATGACCTCATAACCATTATCCGGGTCATAAGGACCTGCCGGGAATTCAGGCCTGTCTATTCTTTTATATCCCCAATCATAACAATTTGCATATAGGATTGGATTTAAACCC
This sequence comes from Ignavibacteria bacterium RIFOXYC2_FULL_35_21, assembly GCA_001804705.1. Lineage (GTDB taxonomy): Bacteria > Bacteroidota > Ignavibacteria > Kapaibacteriales > UBA2268 > XYC2-FULL-35-21. The sequence goes on along the minus strand of MHAY01000036.1, from coordinate 16,175 downwards.
TTTCCATTTAAATCTCCGACACTGTCAACATTGTCGTTTTTAATCGAATTACTTATAAAAAACATCGAGTCTGTATATGCAATAGTGTCAGTAGGCAAAAATCTAACTTCATACGTGAAAACTTGGTTCGGTGCGAGTCTCAATGGATTTGAAGGTTCAATGACAAGATCGGGTATAAATATTACAGGTTGCTTTCTCGGTCCCGTGTATCCTGTTATGACCAGTTCTGTAGTTCCTATGTTTCTTATCTCTATTGAACCACTTGCTGAAGAATTAACAGGAACATCACAGTAATCATAATAAGATACATCTATCATTGGAATACCGACTTTTGCAATTATTTTTGACTCGAAATTAAATCTACCACAAGTATCTCCCACACCTATGGAATCCTTATATTCTCCATTTTCATTGGCTGTAAATCTTACTGTTATTGGAATTGAATCAAGTGGCTGAAGAAGAAAAGGCAGATTTGCATTTATCAATTCAAAACCCTGGTTATTATATTTTAAAGATAAGCTGTCAATAACAACAGCCTCTGTTGTTGATTCATTAATTATCCATGTGGTCATGTCTTTTGCATCACCAATTGGAAAAACACCAAAATCAAGTTCTGGTCTAACTGCCAGTTTTCTTGCATAATAATTTAAAGTTATTGTCGTATCGTTACCTGCCCAATCAGAAAATGTAATAACAGCACGAGCATCATTATTCCGGTCAATAACCCAAGCGTCCCACCTGGTAGATGAATCTTCACCCGGAACAAAATCTTCATAAGAAAACCTGAAATTATAGCTCAGGTCAGCATTATAGGTAATAACTCCCAGATTTGAACGTGAATTATCTTGCGGCATATCCTCTACAAGCTCGTCACTTGTTTCACCGAGACATTGGTAAAACACGTAAGTTGGCTTTGGCGCTAATGTATCATCATTTAATGAAGTATTTACAGTAAATCCATACGATAGATTATCAGAAAATCCGTAAGCATAAGCTGTGAGCGGATTATCTGCTTTGAGTTTATACACTCCGCTTTCATATAATTGTATGGAAGTATAATAATAATATTTATCATTTATTTTTCCTATCAATTGAACACCTCTTACATTTGTCAGGTTACCAACCTTTTTCCAATTGAAAACACTATCTTCATATTTCGCAAACATAAGGTCATCAGGAAAAAATTCTCCTTCACTTGATTCATAAACAACATTAACATAATGAGTATTATATATTTCACCTGTTAATTTTTCAGGAGTGCAGAAAATTATTTCCTTTTGAAATTGTTCCAAAGATGTAAGATTCATCATAAACGGTTTAAAAGGAATACTGTCGTCAAATTCCCCACAATTATATTGAACAACATTAATTGGTTTATCACCTGTAAATATGATAGGTCGTGGTGAACCTTCAGCCGCCCTGAGCTTTACCCAGCCGCTGTCAATGTAGCCACCTCCTGTACTGAGAGAAGCTATCTGATTGCTGTCCCGGAAAATATTTGTTCCTGCTTCTTTTGCAAAGATTTTAACATAAGAATTATTCCTTCTCGTGTATATTGGAGTATAAAAATATGTCTGCCCCCATGTATTAGTGGGAACTTCCATTTCAGTAATAAAATTGCAGTTTCCAATATTTTCCGGTACATCAGCACAGTAATTACTTGATATAACAGCTATGGGTTTTGACGATAATATTCGTGTACCGGAGAAATCAGTTCCCTGACCGTCAGATGCAATCAAAAGAATGTTGCCTTTTCCTAAATTGAAATTACATGAATTCCCCGTTTGTAAACCGCCTTTCGATTTAGTTCCTGGTGTTCCCCCCAAAGTCAAACTTATAATGTTATTATCATAAGCTGAAACGATAGAAATATAACTTGGGTGATAAGATGTAAGATTGTCAGAATCGTCAGCCCAGGATGAAACTATATATTCATTCCCAAGTGATTGAACGGGCATAGCAAGATATCCTTCGCCTTTATCCTGGTATTGAGTAACAGCAAAGCAAATAAAGGGGATATCGGCATACACATGAATGGCATATTGTTCTCCACAACCGCCATAGACTGCATCTGATTGCGGTGGTTCAGTATCTGCTTTACTGTAACACTGACCTTGATAAGGAGTAAGTGTAAATTCGGTTATTTCAAATGGTTTTATTTGTTTTTGTTCTAAATAATTCCTTGAGTAATTTAAAGCTGTAACTGTCGTAGTAAATCCTGACACAACGTACAGCTTCAGTTCATTTTTCCCTCCTGCAGTTTCAGGTGCAGGATTAAACGTAAGCCAGAATTCTGTTCCTGCATTATTTAAGTTGAGTAATTCAGGAGCTTGTTTTTTAAAATCTGTAAGGTTGAAATCTTTTCCTTCAATCATCAGAAAAGACAATACGAATATGACAACCATAATGGCTGTATAAGTAAGTTTCCTGTTCATTTCCTAACCCTCGATTTATTTGAAAAATTTATATTTTTATGTCATATTTTTCAAATTGTATGATGTACCCATTGTAATAACAATAAAAATGGGAAAATGTTACAGTTGAATAAAAATATTTATTATTTTCCACACAAGAGATAAAATTTTTATATATGGGCTTCATTATTTAAATTTTGATAAACAAAAAATTACAATCACAAAAAACTTTAAATCGAGGTATTAAATGGAACTTTATGTTGACACTGCGAACATAGAACATATAAGGTATGCGGCAACTCTCGGATGTATAACGGGAGTAACCACAAATCCGTCTCTTCTGGCAAAGGAAGACCCTTCAATTGATGTCAGGCAAAGAATACTCGAAATACATGAACTAATCGGCGGACATCTTTCGGTTGAAGTTATTTCAACCGTAACAAAAGGTATGCTTAAGGAAGCCGAAGAAATCATTTCATGGTTCCCGCAGGCAACTATCAAGATTCCGATTATACCCGATGGCTTATCTGCTGTAAAGGAATTATCAAAGAGAGGCATCCCTACAAATGTAACATTGATTTTCACACCGACACAGGCACTGGCGGCTAACAATGCAGGAGCAACCTATGTTTCCATTTTCATGGGACGCTTAGATGACATATCCCAAAACAGCAGTGATGTCCTCAACGATATTTGCGAAATCTGGGACGTGCAGGAATGTGAATCGAAAATCATTGCGGCATCAATCCGCCACCCATTGCACATAATCGAAGCGGCTAAGGCAGGTGCCGACATTGCAACTATACCTTACAAAGTGCTTATGCAGTCGCTTAAAAATCCGCTTACAGATTCAGGTTTGGAGCAGTTCCTTTCCGATTACGATAAAATGCAAACCGAAAGGCAGAAGATATTGAATATATGAAAAAATAATTTTGCTTTTTATTTTATTTTAACAAATAACTTTGATACTCTAATGATATTCTGTTAACATTTTAAATTTATAAAAATAATATCAAAATTATTAACATAAAATATAAATTTATATGACTTTAATGATGCCCATAAAACCTGAACCAGCTCAAAGAATTTATTCAGGAATAAAAAAATTTGAATTACGAAAATCTATTCCTCCTGAAACTGGTAATGTATATCTCTATGAAACCAAAGATAATACTGGTGATATTCATGCTATTAGAGGATGCTTTTATTTTGAAAATTATTTTAAATTACCAATTAATGAACTTTGGGATAAAGTTGGTGTATTAGCTACAACACAAGAAAGATTTTTTAAATATTATGGAACAGGAATCAAGTATGGAATAGCTCTATCCATTGAAAGAGTGGAACTGCTAAAAAATCCTGTAACAATAGATCAAATTAAAAAAATTGATCAGAATTTTTCTTTTCCTCATTATCCATGGTCTTATTTACAAATTGATGAGAATTCACTGGTGATAAAATATCTTAATAACTTACCAAGAAAAAGTTTTATAAATAATTCTCTAAATTCAAAAATGATTTCTCGAGCAGAATCTTCACTTTTTATTAAACCAATTACTAATATCAAAGAAGAAAAAATATTCAGATATTTATATGAAACAGATATTGTTCCGTATTATGATGGATGTGAAGGTTATTTTAATAGATTATTAGATGTTAATAAACATGGATTTGATAATTTTGGTTATTTTACTCAAAAGAAAGATATTTGGACATTTCATCAAGATAAAAAAATTATTGGATTTACTGTTTCTACATTAAAACGAGGAGGAAGTCTTAAATTTGGACCAACTGTATTATTGCCAGATAAAAGAGGATTAGGGCTAGGTACAAAACTTAAATTACTTGTAGAATTAAAATACCCAAATATAAGAAAATTTTATTGTACCGTACCAGAAACAAACTATGCCGGAATAAAAAGTAATATTAGAGCGGGTTATCGTATTGAAGCTCATCTATTAAATCAATATGGGAATGGGAAAAATGAACTTGTATTTGGAAAATTAATAAAACCAAATATTCCAAAACTTTTTCAACCTTTTGTAAATATAAATACAAATTCAATTAGAATTTTGAATGGTAATGAGCTTGATTATAAAAATTTACAAGAAATAGTACATTTACTTCTATCTCCTTGGTATGATGATATAAACAATGAATTTATTAATGGATTAATTAATGGTATGAAACAAAATTTGGATATTTCAAGAAAGTGTAAAAAAGTTGGTATTGCATTACAAAACGAGATTCCAATTGGTATCATAATTGTTACACCTAAACGAGGTGGAGCTACTAAATGTAGCCCATTCATTTTAAATCAAAATAACCTTGTATGTTTCCAGAAACTTTTAGAATATGCTTCAAAAAGTTTTATCGAATTCTTAAGTCGCAAATCTTATATTCACATTCCAATACTTCAATCTTTTACTATTCAAAATGCAATTAATTTAGGATATAAACCAGAAGGAATATTGCAAGAACCATATAAACCAGGAATTGATGTATTAGTTATAGGAAAGGAAATTACATGACGAAAACTAAATCATTAACATTTATAACAATTATTGGTGTATTACTATTAATATCAGTAGAGGTATTATCTAAGTTTTATCATCTATTCGAGGAAGGGCTATTAATACGTATTGAGATTGGCTTACTTGCCCTAGTTATTTTATTGGTAATGAATCTTGTTTTTCACTTTTCTTCAATACAAGCAGAAAGTATTGTTGAACAAGTACGTGCTTTTGAACGAGAATATATAAATTCTCACGAAGCTAGGATATTTTTACTAACTGGCTCAGAAATGTATAATAGAATTTTTCAATCATCATCTATTGCAAATAATAGAATTTATACTTGTTATTTTCATACACATCCTCCAGCTGATTCTCCGAAAGAGAAAAAAGATTATTTTAATAACATTCTTCAGCTTGAAAAAAAGAAAATAAGTGTGCTAGTAAGAAGAATAGTATTATTTTCAAATTTTAATTTTCCATGGATAAGGCAACTTGTTGAGTTACATAATAATTTTCCTAACTATAGTCTCTCAATATTCTATATTAAACGAGATGATATTAAGCCATTGAGTGTCCAACTTTACGATAATTCTGAAATTTTTTTAATGTATCCTATAACTTTGCAACCAGGGAAACAAAGAGATATTTTGATTCAATCACCGCCCCAGCTTATGATTGATTTATTTAGTAGTTATTATCAAGAATTATGGGATTCATCTGATATAATTATTGATATGGGTAAAATTAACAGCCATAATTACAAAAAAATGATTAATAAACATGATCAAAGCGAATCAAATAAATAATTTGATACTTTCCACTTTTTTACATCGAATTAGATATGAATGATGATTCAGTTTTTAAAAAAAAATGAATTATGTTTAAATCCAAATAATAAATTAAATTTTTTTTACTTTCTTTATGTTATACATATTTTTCCACAGCAGAATAAAAAGGAAAATAATGAATATCATCACAAATCACTGCTAATAGAATATAAGTTATTTTATTAGCTCAAGACAAACCAAATTTATACATGTAAATACTATTTTAACTTACTTCCTAATATTTGACCGAATTTGAACAAATGGCTTATATTCTACACAAATATAAAGATAATTGTACATTGATAAAAAGCGTTTTATTAGTAAATGCAGTACTACTCTATGTTTATAATTATCATATCTTCTGGCACATCTATTGTCATATGCTTTTTCGATTATTCTTTCCCCCTTTGAAAAAGGGGGATTCAGGGGGATTTTAACACCTCCTATAATCAGTTAAGAAAATAATCGTTCAAGCGGATGAAATATAAAAAGTTACAGAAAATATTCATAACAGCTTTTCTGCTCTTGTTATTGTCATCTGTTGTGCTTCAGGCTCAACAGCCGGCACCGACAAATATCAGCATTCCGAAAGTGTCTCTTTCAGTTGACAAAACCGAAAGCGGGAACGACCTTGTTATGACTTTGCAGATTCTTGCTATCATCACGGTTCTGGCTCTCGCTCCTTCGATTCTTGTGATGATGACTTGCTTCACACGTATTATAATTGTGTTTCATTTCTTGAAACAGGCTATTGGAACGACTACAACTCCACCTGCTCAGGTACTGACCGGGCTTGCACTGTTCCTTACATTTTTCGTGATGCAGCCTGCTTTGGATAAGGCAAACCGCGAAGGCATTCAGCCTTATATGCGGGAAGAAATCACACAACAGCAGGCTTTGGACAACGTTGTTCAGCCATTCAGGGAGTTCATGCTTAAGCATACACGCGAGGAAGACCTCGGTTTGTTCCTGAAGCTGAACGGCGGAGAAAAGCCAAAGGACATAAAAGAGGTTTCGACCTGGACAATTATTCCGTCATTCACAATCAGCGAGCTGAGAATCGCTTTTCAGATTGGATTCCTGCTCTTCGTTCCATTCCTTGTGCTGGATATGATTATTGCCAGCACATTGATGTCGCTGGGTATGTTCCTTCTGCCGCCACAGTTGATTTCTATGCCGATTAAAATACTGTTGTTCATACTTGTTGACGGCTGGTATCTTGTGATTGATTCAATGATGAGAAGTATAATTACGCCGTAATCAATTAATAATTTACAATTCACAATTAACAATTGGGAGTTGGGAAATAGGAATTAGTTTTAAGTTTTGAATGTTGAGTTTTGAATGATTGAAAAAAATTAGGTAATAGACTGTTGGGCCGTTAGCTAAATAGTAAAATGCCTGCAGCCTAAACAGCTAAAAAACTAAATTATAAATTTAAGGTTTATTGAAATAGAAAAATTGAAAATAATTGTTAATTATTAATTGTGAATTGTGAATTGATTAAATTATGACAGACCAGCTAATATTACAGATTGTACGCGAAGCATTTTACTATGTGCTTATTGTCAGCGGGCCGCTTCTGCTGGCATCTTTGATTGTCGGCTTGGTAATATCAATCTTCCAGGCTGCTACATCAATATCGGAACAGACATTGACATTTGTACCAAAACTGCTGACTGTCTTCATCGTAACTGTGCTGATTCTTCCTTTTATGATTAGCAGTCTGAAGACGTTTACAATCGAGTTAATCAACATGATACCAAATCTCAAATGAGGATGAGATAAATGCCTGATTCTTCATCAATGGATATACTGACCGGCAAGCTTATTATCGGCACTCTCCTGTTCATAAGAATTATGGGTTTTGTTGCCGCAAGCCCTTTCTTCCGCAGTAGGTCTATTCCGAACCAGGTGAAAGTGTTTCTCGGAGTATTACTTGCTTTTTCCATTACAACAGCTTTTTGGACCGAACAACCTCAAATTGAATTTCATCTCTGGTATATGATTTTACTCGTGATGAAGGAGTTTTTCCTCGGCGTTGCCATTGGTTGGGTTGCTAATGCAGTATTCTGGGGAGCAAGGACAGCAGGGGCTTTTGTTGACTTCGACCTCGGTTTTCATACAGCTATGCTGTTCAATGTGGATGCTGACACTCCCACCATTGTCGGTGAATTTAAGGAAATGATTGTCATTATGCTTTTTCTTTTTATTAACGGGCATCATTTTCTTATCGAAGGTATTTATGCAAGTGTCAGGGCTGTGCCAATCACAACATTTGCTATTACCGAATCTACTGTAACAATGCTAATTAAAGTGGCAACAGTTGTGCTTGTCGTTGGAATCAAGATGGCGGCTCCTGTGATTGTTGCAATCTTTCTCACTAATCTTGCTCTTGCACTGCTTGCAAGAGTTGCACCTCAAACTAACATATTCATACTCAGCTTCCAATTGAAAATAGCTATCGGTTTGCTTGTGTTGTTTGCATCATCTGCTTTAATCGTCATGGTTGCCAAATATGCACTCCAGGGCTTCGAAAGTGAAATTATGAAATTCATAATGACGCTTAATCCGGGAAGAGTTTAATCAATTACGAATTGCTGAAAGAATTAACAATTAGCAATTAACAATTTGGAAAGGGGAAATGGGAATTGGGAAATAGTATAACAAATTTATAACGTAGTGATTACATATCAGTAACATAATGAATCACAATAGCCATATTTTCCCGTAGGGAATAAATATTAGTTTCACAGAGTCGCACTGAGTTTTGCACGGAGTTGCACGGAGAAATTTTGAATGGTGGTTATATAATTAAAATGCTGAATTTTATGTTTTATGTGTTGGGTGTTGAGTGAAGGTTGAGTGTGGATATTAACAAGGAAACCCCCAAACCCCATTAAAAAAAATGCGGCACATCAATCAGCACAGGATAACATTCTTTTTGCCATTCATGTCTTCCCTTTGTGTTTCTTTATGTTAAAAAAATTATTCCCATCATTAAACACATAACACTCAAAACTCAAAACTTAATTCTAAAAAATTCGTAATTCGAAATTGAATTCTCACCACCAGAAAACTCTGCCGGGCAGCAGAAAGCTTTCGATTTTTTTCTTTTCTGCAGGTGTGAAGTCGCTGTCGGTAAGCACGAGTGACTGGAGATTCCGCAGTCTGCCCAAAGCTTCGGGAATTTCTTTTAAATCGTTTTTCATCAGTACGAGTGACTTAAGCGATTTCAGGTCACCGATTCCATCGGGTACACGGGTGAGTGAATTGCGCATCAGGTCGAGTGTCTCGAGGTTCTGAAGCTTCTTCATACTTTCAGGCAGCGATGCAAGCTTGTTCCAGCTTAGGTCCATAGTCTTCAGCCTTCTCAGGTTACCGATTGAATTTGGTAAATAATTAATTTGATTCCTGCTGAGCTTGAGTTCTTCCAGGTTATACAGGTTCCCGAATTCCTCAGGCAATGTAGTTAGCATATTATCATTCAGGCTGATTGATTTAATATTATCGAGCAAAGCTATGCTTAAGGGCAATGAAGTCAATTGATTGAATCCCAAAACCAGGGAATTTAGATTAGGAAGAGATTTTAACTTAATGAAAGTATCATCGAGATTGATGTTTGGATTGCCGCTTAAGCCCAGTGTATGCAAGCCTTTCAACTCCTTAATTGAAGAAGGAAGCTTTTGTATCTGATTGAAATCGAGGACAAGTGTATGCAAGCCCTTAAGTTTCCCAATGCTTTCGGGAAGAGTCGTCAAATCGTTTGAATATAAATCCAGTTCCTGCAGTGAATGAATTTTCGATATAATATTAAAAACCTCGTTTAGGTTAAGCTCGATATTATCTCCGATTGCCAATGTATGAAGATTTGACAGCTTCGAAAAACTGTTGGGAAGCGCTTTAAGATTGTTCGAGTGCAGGTTCAGTTCGACAAGATTTGACAACTTTCCAATTGACTCAGGCAGGACAGATAATTGATTTGAGGATAAATCGAGGTCCTGCAAGTTTCTTAGGTCACCGATTGCAGATGGGAGAGATTTTATATTATTGTCTGATATGTACAATGACTTGAGATTTATCATAGTACCTATGTTTTCCGGCAGCTCAAAAATACTGTTGGACCTGAGGTTCAGGGTATTCAGCTCGTTGAGGCGTGAAATTTTTTCAATTGCAGACTTAATATTCAGCATTGGATTTACGCTCAAATCGAGGGTATGCAGGTTTTTCAGATTGCCAATACTTGCCGGGAGTTCGATTAACAAATTCTTAATTAAATCGAGGGTTCTGAGATTCTCGAGTTCACCAATCGTTTTTGGAATTGCTACCAGCTTATTATCTCCAATCTCGAGACTGACGAGCTTTTTCAAATTACCAATGCTTTCAGGTAAAGTCTTTAGATGGTTGTAACCTAAATCAAGTGTTACAAGATTCGATAAATTGCCGATTGAATTTGGCAAGAATGCGAGTTCGTTCCATCTTAAATCAAGATATTTGAGATTTTTGAATTTATCAATACTATCCGGTAGTATTGACAGTTTGCTGTCTTTAAGGTCGAGCCTGATAACGTCAAGAGGAGACTTAAACGCTTCACTCAGCGATTTATAGCCCTTCAGACGATTGAATTCGAGTGAATCGAGAATTCCGTTTTGTGCGGTACATAATGAATTAAGCAGAATCAATACCGCTCCATAAATACACAAATTGTACTTTTTCATTTTTCAGGCTCTTAAATTTATTTTAATTTAAAATGCAAAATACAAAAAAAATAAATCTCTCGTTACAATCAGCTATTTAATAATTGCAAATATTTTTGTAAAGTACCCTTTGCATTCATTAGGTAACAACCATTGTTTAATATTTTTTCAATGTTCCCTGTCTTGCTTTTGCTTTCTTATCCCATTCAATAAGGATTGTTTTGATGAATTCCTCTTTGTCTTTTCTTAGTACCTGCATGTCCAAGCCTATGTATTTCTGTGCTTTATCTTTTGTAGAAACATCAGGAATTTTGACGGGCAGTGCAACATTCAGTTTGTAGAAAATTAATTGAAGAATGCCGCGGGCCTTTTCTGCTCTTTGAATTGATGTACCCAGAACTCTCAGGGCTTCGACAGGAGAATGAAATCCGACACTATTGGCAGCGGCAACCCAATCCCAGCGCCATTGAGCACTTCTAAGCAAATCGAGAACGGGCTTCATCATTTCTTCAGTTGCACCGCTCTTCCATGCTACTTCTGATTCGAGATGAGCCGCAGTTATAGATTCCTCTGCCATTTGCCTTATTTCGAGAACCTTGTCCTGTCTTTCATATACATCTTTGAGCAACTGTTCTTCACTTTCGCGATGGCAAACCTGGCATGAATTAGACACATTATTCAAGGGACTCTGAATATGATGGTCAGTAAATTTTATACCTCCTTCCACCTTATATGGCATATGGCAGTCCGGGCAGGATACACCCCTCTGGGCATGAACCCCGGTCATATATAACTCATAATCCGGATGCTGTGCCTTCAGCATTGGTGCTTTGCTCAGCTTATGTACCCAATCGTAAAAATGAAGTTCATCGTAATAACTTTCCATCGAATCGGCACTGAATCCTTTATCCCAAGGGAAAGCCAAATAAGAATCCGGTTTTTTGAAATAGTATTCTACATGGCATTGAGCACAAACAAGAGAACGCATTTCATTATGCGTTACATTTTCAATTTTCTTCCCAAGCCTTCCGAGTGCTTCGAGCAGAGCAGGCCTTGTGATTCGCAGGTTCATCGTCTTTGGGTCGTGGCAGTCCTGGCATCCTATAGGATTAACGATTTCAGGGCCCATGTTTATCCATTTCTCTTTGTAAAAATTTTCCGCACCAAGTTTTGCCATCATTCTCGGAACATCGGTGCTTTTGCATGACCAGCATGTAGCAGGTTGAGGACTTTCCATTACTCCCCCTGTTCTCAGAGTCATCCTTTCATCATTAATTGCATGAGCATGCCCGCGTCCCTGATTGTACTCTTTGGAAAAAGAATAACCTGACCACATGATAACCAGGTTTGGATATTCATCAAGATAATTAATCATCGTCGAACCACAGTACTTGCTCATAAAATTTGTATCGAGAGTTTTCAGGTATGATTCGTATTCGCGTGGATAATTCTCACCCCAAACCTCGTTTCGCGGCTCCCACTCTGCAATATCCTTAACTGCCAGTAACTTTGCAACTGATTCTCCTCTTCGTTCGACAATGGAAGCAGAAAATAATCCTATGAGAAAAACAATGATTACAGTAACAAAAAACAATAGCCATCCAAGCCATGGCTTTTTTTGAATTCTTTCCTGAATTGACATAACCGTCCTCTGAATTTATTTTAATACGAATATTTCATTATTCTGAATTTAATCAGAAACCACAATTCTTTTCACAGGAACACGGGCATAAGGCGTAGAAGCCTGGCTATTATATCTTCCGTGAGGAACTTCACGGTGACATTCCCAGCAGGGCTTGCCATAACCTAATTTATAATTTTCACCATTAACATTCGCTGCCGACACGGGATTAACCTGGTTTATATGGCATCTCAGGCAATTTTGCTGCACTGCCGCTTTACCTGCTTCTTTTATTAAAAGGACTTGAGGCTCAGCCCTTAAAGTAAAAATCGTCGAATGGCGAAGGCCATCCATAGCATGAAAATAATACTCTCTGATAATATTATCGTGAGGCACATGACAGTCATTGCATGTTGTCACTCTTCTGTGACTGCTGTGTTCCCATGTAGCAAAGTGGGAACTCATAACATGGCAGTTTACACAGGCTTCAGGCTCGTCAGATAAGTACGACAGGGCATTTGATACATAAAAAATTTGCAGTAACAATCCGCAGGCTATTCCGAGTATTAATATAACAGGCACTCTCCACGCAGGTGGAGGAGAAAGCCTGCCGAAAAAAGACTTCGGGTGCATTTAATTCAATCTCCTCTTTTGAAATGATTGTGCTAAAACCAATGCATCATTATTAATAGAATGAATGCTTTTGATTTTTTCAACGGACTTGTCCCTTATTTCAAGCAATGTTTCTTCGCTAAGCATTTTATAAACAAGGTCGCGAAGCTTGCCCCATTTTTCATGTAGAGGACAAGGCTTTTCGACAGTACAACCCTTAAAGCCAAGAACACATTTGTGAAAAATCTCCAAACCGTCAATTGCAATCACAATATCAATCAAGCGAATTTCATTCAGTGGTTTGCCGAGAGTGAAACCCCCGGTTTTTCCCTTTTTTGATATAACGATACTATGCACAGCAAGCGACTGAAGGATTTTCGCAAGAAATTCCTTCGGTATATTTAATCTTTTCGAGATGTCGGTTGCCGTAAAATAGGTTTTGTCATTAAATACCGATAAGTACAAGACAGCTTGCAAGGCTAACTCGCACTTCTTTGAAAATATCACTGTCATTGTGTAACCATCTAAGAATAATTGTCAGAAAGAACTACCAAAATTCTAATTTAATTATTGTATTCATATAAAGCAAGGTAAATCAGGATTTTTTTGTCCAAATCCAAAATATATTTGAAAATGTAAAAGAATTATGATAATTTTAATATCAGATTTATATGTCTGTTATAAAAGTTCACTGAAAAAAAAATATTTGTAAAAAGAAGTATGTTATTGGATTTAAAAGTTACTATTATTTGGAAATCTATTATATTTGAAAATTGAAAGCTTGTTATTTCGTTTATAATCATTAGGCTGGTATAGTAGCTGTTTTTTTTGCACGATTTCATATATGCACACTCCCTTTGAATGAGATTTTGCAACAGTTGTTTGCCAGCCTTTTTTTATTTTGAGGTACTTATGAGCAATGAGAATGATAATATTATTGGCAGTCAGTCAAATATTAATGAATTAATATCATATCAACCGGGTGCTGTTGTCAGCAGAACCTTAATTAACAAAAAAGCCGGCACTGTTACTTTATTCTCCTTCTTCGAAGGACAGAGCCTGAGCGAACATACAACTCCTTATGATGCTTTTGTTCATGTTATTGACGGCGAAGCTGAAATTACAATCGGGGGAGAACCGCATCAACTCCAAAACGGTGATGTAATCATCATGCCCGGGGGAATACCACATGCAGTTAAGGCTAATAAAAAATTCAAGATGCTCCTTGTGATGGTCAAACAGGCGGAATAAAATATAAAAATTAATTTTGGAAATAATGGGTTTTTAGGAAATTATTTCTCTAGAATAGAAATTATTTCTTTAACTGCTTTTAATCCGTTTTTTATTATGTTAATATCAACTTGTCCATGATTATAAGCACCAATATGTAGATTTTGATAAGCAATTGTTAAATCAGCAGTAAATTTACCATTATGAGGAATATGTTTCCGGATTGCCCAATATTCTTCAATTGATTTTGGAAGTTTATCATTTGAAATACCCCGGCCTAATAGCCAGCCATCTATCGCTTTCAGTGCGGCAAGGTATGCTATTGCTGAACCCTCACTGACATATTTGGAATCTTCATAGATTTTTCCTTACGGGTCAATCGGGCTTTTAGCTATAGTCTCTTTGGCATTTGCGAGGTATCGTTTAGCCTCTGCTATTGCCTGTTCTTTGATTAATATTTTTTCTTGTCTTCTTTTAGCCATAACAAATGAAAAATTATATAATTAAATTTACAAAATAGATAAACGTAATCAAATAACATTCATTATTATTGTTGTCCGAAAAAAGTTCCCCCTTAAAAAAGGGGGCATTACTTATACACTGCCATTCCTCATAGGAAGGGAAATTTTGGGTTCACGCAGAGCCGCAGGGACGCAGAGAGGCGGAGAGGGAGAAGCCCTCAACCCTGCCCTTCTCCCGGGGGGAGAAGGAAAAAAGGATATATGAAATTTATTATGGGAAAAAGTCTTTGCCGCGGATTAAACGGAGTGAGTTGCTATCATCTTGTAGTGCCAATTTGGCTCTTCAAGTAATTTTTTTAAATTATAAATATTTATTTCTTCTCGAAATTAATATATAAACCATTACCGTTTTGATTTTCTATAATCTTTATGCAATTGGTAACTTCAATTGTGAGAATAGATGAATGGAATACAGACAGGACATGTTCTTGAAGTTCCTGGTCGTCTTCTAATAATTTAATTTTTAAAAATTTCAAATCAGGATCATCATACGGAATTGGTTTACCATGTGATTTATGATTATCAGGATTACCTAACCATTCCCCAATTGTTTTGGCTTTTTCTTGTGCATCTACTTCATTTTCGAACATAAACGAAGTTAACCATTGAATAACTGTTTCTTTAGATAATTCTATACTATTTTTACAAATATCAAGAATTCCATGAGGTAAATTTTCAAATTTTTTAATCCATAGAGGAGCAATATCTCTATTTTTAAGAATTTCTTCTTTAGCCTTTTCAAATTCTTTAATTAATGAATGAGCAGGAGCAGTAAACAAGCCACTTGGAGTTGGAAAAGTAATTTGCGGATCAATTGGACCAATAGCAGAATGTTTTGACATTATTATTTCATTACTGGCACAGGCTAACATTGTAGCTGCAGACATACCACTTTGAGGTATAATAACTCTAATATGCTTATATTTTTTCCTTAAATAGTTTACAATTTGTATTGTAGTTTCAGCTGAACCACCCGGGCTATGAATGACTAAATCTAAATTATCACTTTTTAATCCATGTAGCGCAGACATAAACCCATGAATATCATTATCCTGAATAGCAACCAAATTCGGTGGAACATTCATCATTTTTATTGTTGTATAAGCAGTAATATATACAATAACATCTCTATGAGTATAATCAGATAAATTTTTTATATATTTTCGGCGAATTTGATCCTGTGCAGTTGCTTTGGCTTTATATATTTCTTCTTGAATTTCATTCCGGGCAGGCATAAAATGCACCTACTGAAGTAGTATAAATGTTATATTGTTGAGTTTCTTTTTCAACATCCTCATTATTTAAGAATTCCTGTAGAACGGAATCAAGCCAATTTAAATAATCATTACCTAAATATTCTTTTGATTCCTCTAATAATTGTTTTTTTTCTTTTTCAATTGTTCCAGTTGTATTCATCACTTTTACCCCCGAAAAAAGTGTTAAGAAAATATGAGATTAAATATATTACTAATTCTTAATTAGAAAAAATTTATTTTTAAAAG
>MHAY01000036.1:0-225 GCA_001804705.1 Ignavibacteria bacterium RIFOXYC2_FULL_35_21 | reverse complement strand
ACTAAATTTATTATAATTTCAAATTTTTTATTTAGATAGAAATGATTTTGAAAGGGTATGGGGATTGGGGGAAAGGAAGTTGGGGGAAGCAGTTCACGCAAAGTTCGCAAATTGTCTGAACTTGGATTAAGCTGATTAATCTGATTTCGCAGATTTTTTTGTTTTATACACCTACCCTGACCCTTCCTCGTAGGCTTATCATTACCCACAAGTCTAGGGGTAATG
>MHAY01000035.1 GCA_001804705.1 Ignavibacteria bacterium RIFOXYC2_FULL_35_21 | reverse complement strand
TATGTTGGAATATAAATGAGAACAATAGTTTTGAATATTATAGAGAGATCTTTTTATCTATCTTTAGATAACACTCTCAATATTTTTACCTGCTGCTGTTCTATATTTAATATCTAAACGACCAAGACTTTCTTCTTCAGTTAACCCAGCATCAATTTCCTTAAATAGTTTGTTAACTGTAACCTCAATATGAGCATCATAAGCAGCTCTTTCCCATGAAGGATCTAATAACCATAAATGTTTAAAAATATACTGTTGTAAGACCTTTTCTTTAGTTTTGGGATTTACTAAATCTTTAAATTTTTCTATTACTTCCAATCTACCTTTAGTTATATAGAAATAATGAGTCTCTTCCAATGAATCAAAACTGGTGAATATTCTTTTAATTGTTTCAACGTCATCAATTGTCTCGATATTTTCTAGTAAGCTTAAATTATCTTTTAAAGCTAATTTTTCAAATGCCATTATGCTGGATTTATATATTTCTCTCTTTGTGGCAGGATCATGAATTTTAAGTTTCTCAATTTTAGCAAATAATTTTTCCGCATATTTTTTATTATCTCCTTGTAATCTTTTATACCATTCATTAATAGCTTCATTGGACAAAGCCTTTTCTAGAGACTTATTACCCCTTAAAGTGTCCCATCTATTTCCTATATGTTTGAGATTTTTTTCTAAAAACTCTTTTAATTTAACCCATCGAAAATCGTTTTCTTTAATACTTTGTCTGTTAGTTGTAATTATATCTTCCAAATCATCATCATCAAGAAAATCTGCTTCAATTTCACCGATAAGATATTTTGAAAATATACGACCTTCCTTAAATTCGCTCATTAAATCTTCATGATTAAGTTTACCATGTGAAAGGATTACGATTGTATTATTCTCTTCTTCAGTGTCAATTTGTTTTTGTTCATCAAATGTACCTATCCAGCCTTTTACTTTAAATCCAATTTTTTCTATTGAGCCATCATCTTTTCCCACTTCAAATGAATAAGAATTATCAAGTTTTTCTTGAGATTTTGAATTGATACAGTATTTTGCATAATCTAAACTTTCACTCCCAAAATACCAAACGAATTCAACATTTTTAAAATAATCTCTATCTTTTACTGATACTGATTCCCCATCAATTATAACTACGAAATTATTTTTTTCACCTAAAATACTAAATCTTCTTGATAGCCTTTTTCTTAAAAAAGATGGAGTTCTTTTTAAATTTTTCTTTAGTTTTCTTAGAAATATTTTAGTTCCTTTCGTGATTGATACATTTTTGATATCCACCTCTTTAGGATTATAAGGTCTAGTATGTTCATTAAATGTATTAGCTTCAGATTCAGATTCAATGATTTTTTTTATTTCTGATGTTTCCATTAAAAATGCATTTTTTTCACCTTCTTTCACACTATGAATTTCAATTTCATCTGCTATAGCAAATAAAGCAAGTTTACCGATCCCTTTTCTGCCCATGACATGTCTTTTATATTTCGGTGTATAAGAGCGTTCCTTAATTTTTCTTCTTTGATATCCTACTGTCAAATATTTATCATTTATATCTTGTTCATTCATTCCTTCGCCATTATCGTATATAGTAATTTCATTATTTTTATCATCAATAGTAATTTCAACAGTCTCTGCATCAGCATCCCATGAATTCGCGACTACCTCTGAAAGAACTGCAGGAATATTACTATATAAGTTAATCCCAAGATGATTCAAAATATTAAGACTAATAGTCATTTTATATTTTTCTGAATTAGCCATAATTTTCCTCTATATGTTTTATTATTGTTTTTCCGATTATATATCCTAACCTAGGTGGTACAGCATTTCCAATGTGTGTACCCAATTTTGTAAGGAATATATTTTCCTCTTTATCATAAAATTTATAGTTAAGTGGAAATGATTGTAAAAGAGCAGCTTCTCGAATAGTTAACGCTCTATTTTGTTTTGGATGACCAAACCTACCAGTTCCATAATTATAAAATTGAGTAGTAATTGTTGGTGAGGGTTCATCCCAAGACATTCTACCATAAACAGAACGATATGTATCCCCTGATAACTTTTTATGACATTTTAATCGTAATTCTTTTTTCCAGTCAAGCCAAGTACCATTTGGTTTTGAAGCTTTTATTCTTTGTAAATTTATTTCTGTAAGTTTTGTCGTTCTGTGTAATGGGTCGGATTTACAAATTTCTCCTGAAGCAACTCGAGGAAGATTTCCAATAACTTGTTGTGTACTAATATAACTTTGTTGTTCGTGAGTTTTTGGAAGAATTTCGATGGGAGCTAATCTCGATGCAAGTAAAACTAATCTACGCCTTTTTTGTGGGATTCCATAATCTGGACAATAAATATTAGAAGATGACACATTATAATTAAGTTCTTCCAAGTAGGAAACAAAATCTATAAAAATTTGTTGGTTAGATAAATTTGGAACATTCTCCATAGATATTATTTCAGGATTAGTTTCTTCGACTAATCTTTTAAATTCATTTAGCAAATGCCATTTTTTACTTCTTTCTTTATTTTTGTTTTTGTTTGAATGTGAAGAAAATGGTTGACAGGGGGCACACCCAACAAGTATCTTAATATTATTTTTATTCGACCAATACTTATCCAAAATGTCAGATCCTCTTAATTCGGATATATCTTTTGTAATGAAATCAGCTTTTATATTTTCTTCAAAAGCATATCTACAGGAATTATCCAAATCAATACCCGCAAGGACAGGAATACCAGCTTCCTTCAATCCATAAGATAACCCTCCGATTCCACAAAAGACATCGATCGCTGAATATTTTTTTTTCATAATATAATTTTAATCCAATAAATATTCTCTCAACTTTTTTGGAATTTTTCTTTTTTTTATCTTACATTCCCATAACCTGAAAACAATCCAGCCCTTATTTCTAAGGATTCGATTTATTCTTCTATCTCTTTTCTTGTTTTCAATTATTTTGTTATCCCAGTATTCAGTATTTGTTTTAGGCGTTACGTTCCTACAATTATGTCCATGCCAAAAGCAGCCGTCGGTAAATATAGCAATTTTTTTTCTTAAAAACACGAAATCGGGAGAACCGATTAATTTATATTTCCTTCTCCATCCTTTTAATTTCAATTCTTTAAATAAATAAATTAAAGCCAATTCGGTTGATTTATTACCTTTGGGCTTATTTGCCTTCATTATTTTCGTTCGGATTACATTATCCTCCAATTTTTCCATTCTTGTATCCTAACAACATTAATCAGACCAAATTATCTCAGCTGCTAAATATTCTGAAATAACAATTTTAACTCTTATAGGAAAAGGTGAAAAATAATATCTATATCTACCTTCTTGTACATTTATCCAATTTAATTTACCTTCTGATATAAGTCTCTGCAGAGCTCTACTACCAACTTCTGGTAATAAATCAATTTCTTCTTCACTATAAAATCTATCCAATTCAATATTATTCATCAAAACTAATGGTTTCCAAAAAAAGTAGGCTGGTTTTTCAAACTGTATTTCGCTATTTTCAAATTTCGCATGACCTTTAGCTAGTTTTAATAAAACATTTACTATGCGTTCTTTTTCAAATTTGAAAAATATTTTCCCATTATCTTCTACTAATGATTCTTTTAATTTTTGTTGAAGTTTTTTCTTTTCGGTTAATATTCTTTGTATTTTTTTTCTGTTAAGTTTATCAATATCAGCAGAACCACGAAGCACACATTCTAACAAACAAGCAACATATACCTCATCTTTAGAAAATTTATTATTGCATTCAATACAACTTGGTACAACAGGTAAATTTGTTGGGTATGGTTCGTCAAGAAATACTTTTGATGGTACATGCTCTCTTGAATCAGGGGCTTTTCCACAATAAATACAATAATATGAAAGTCTTTCATCACTTAAATCTCTAATTTGTTCCATAGGTTACCTAATTTTTTTATATCACACCGCAATCTTTCATGCTCTGTTTTATTCGGTCGAAGGTTCTTTGGATGTCATGGTCAATGCCGACGGAGAAACGCACTAAGCCGGGCGATAAGCCGATACGTTCCTGCTCCTCTTTTGGTATTTCGGAGGAGGTGCTTGTCCCAGGTGAACTGAACAGGGTTTTGTAGAAGCCGAGGCTGACAGCGAAGTAACCGACAAGCTCCTCCTGCATTTTTATCATCAGCTTGTTTGCGATTTCTTCGTCCTTCACGTCAATTGTAAGCATACCACCGAAACCGTAATCTGGATTGAGTATTGTTTTAATTAATTCGTGCTGAGGATGCGAAGGCAAGCCGGGATAGAATACCCTGATGCCAAGCTTTGCGATATTTTCGGCAAGGTACATTGCATTCTTGCTATGCTGAACCATACGGACGTGGAGAGTCCTCATGTTCTTGAAAATGCTCGCGGCTCTCATCGGGTCCATCACGGGACCAAGCAGCATACAGGCACCTGAGTTCACATCCCTGAGACCGGAGATGAAATCACGAGTACCGCAGATTGCACCTGCAATGCAGTCGCTGGAGCCGTTCACAAATTTGGTTAAGCTGTATGCAACGACGTCGGCTCCCAATTTGATGGGTGAGAGTATGAGAGGGCTGAAAGTATTGTCAACTACAATTTTCAGATTATGCTCATCCGCTAATTTTCTTAAAGCGGGAATGTCGGCAACTTCGAGCAATGGATTGCTGATTGATTCGAAATAGAGAACTTTTGTTTTTGCATTGATTTTACTTTTGACATCAGCAAGATTAGTAATATCCACAAAGTGAGTGGTGATGCCGAGTTTGGGCAAAAAGTTTTTCAGCAGTGCATAAGTGCCGCCGTAAATTGTACGGCTTGACACTATCTCATCACCTGAATTGCAAAGCTGTAACAGCACACAGCTTATTGCAGACATACCCGATGCAGTGATTTGGGCACATTCACTTGCTTCCATAAGAGCAATCACACGTGCAAGATATTCATCAGTCGGATTGATATGGCGAGAGTAAAGATAACAGCCCTCTGCCCTTCCCTGAAAAACTTCTTTCATTCTCTCGGCTGACAGGAAAGTAAAAGTTGCCGAGTCTTCAATAGAGGGGTTCACTCCCCCAAATTCTCCAAATACAAGATAGTCCTGAATTCTGTTTGCAGGATTTTCGGCCATGTTAAACTCCCGGAGCGAAAAGCTCCTGAAAAATTTTAATAAATATTTAAAGTACGTAATCGTTTAGCAAAAATGCTAAAAATCAATTTGAGAAGCAATTATAAATAAATAACAAAAGTATTAGTTACTTTTTTTATCTTTGCTATTTAGTATTAAAATTGAAGTTAAATAATAACAATTATTAATTACCGAAGGATTAGGTCATGGAACTAATAGCGATACAAAAAGCATTGAAGGTAGCGGGATTTGACGGATGGCTATTTTACGATTTTCACAACAGGGATGGAATCGCCGCAAGAATTTTGCAAATGGACACCAGCAGATTTGCCTCACGCCGCTGGTTTTATTATATACCTGCACAGGGAGAACCGCAGAAGCTTGTTCATAAAATCGAGCCGTGGAGATGTGACCATCTACCTGGTAAGAAGCATATCTATCTGCCCTGGCCTGAACAGCATAAGATGTTGAAAGATATTTTGGGAGCAGCGAAGAAAGTCGCAATGCAGTATTCACCGAATAATGCCATACCTTATGTTTCGATAGTTGATGGCGGTACTATTGAATTAATCCGTAGTTTTGGAGTTGAAGTCGTATCGAGTGCAGACCTTGTGAGCCAGTTTGAGTCTCATCTTTCGATGGAAGACTGGCACAGTCATGTCGAGGCAGGAAAGATTATGCAGATGGTAAAGGATGAAACATTCAAGGAGATTGCACGCAGAATTAAGGATGGAAAAAATCCTAAAGAGTATGAAATTCTTCAATACATGCATATAATGATGAAGGAAAACGGAATGCACTGGGATGACGGTCCAATCGTAGCAATAAATGAACATGCCGCAGACCCGCATTTTGAGCCGACTCCTGAGAACAGTCACAAGATGAAGGAAGGCGACCTAGTGCTGCTTGATTTGTGGGCAAAGTTAGACAAGCCCGGTAGTATTTATTATGATATTACATGGATGGGATATATCGGAACGGAAGTACCCATAGAATTAGAGGAAATTTTCCAGATTGACAAGAAAGCGCGTGACACGGCACTGCAGCTTGTGAAAGACAGATTCGCTTCAGGCAAAGATTTGTACGGATGGGAAGTTGACGATGCCTGCCGCCAGGTTATTATTGATGCAGGATATGGTGAATACTTCACGCACAGGACAGGACATAACATCGGCGAGGAAGTGCATGGAAACGGTGTGAATATTGATAACCTCGAAACCAAAGATGAGAGGAAAATTATTCCAGGTACATGTTTTTCGATAGAACCGGGGATTTACATCGAGCATAAGGAAATCGGTTTTCGCACAGAGATAGATGCATTTGTAACAGATGAGGGTAAGGTGAAAGTAGCGGGAGCCATACAGGAGACGATGATACCGATAATGGGATGGGTGTAGTAAATAATTTTTTTAAATAAAGTTTCAAAATTTTAATTTATTGCAGATTCTGCCAACTCCGGTATGTTTATCATTATAAAATTAGCTTTAGGGTAAAGGTATTCTTCACCACTTTCATCAATGATGCCGATAAGTTCAGCTTCTTCTTCGACAGAACTTGTTAGTTTATAAACCTTCATTTTTTCGAGGGAAACTTCGTTCCCTTCATTGTTGAGGCATAATGCAACGTTCATATCTAATGCTTTTTTATATGAAGAAATAAATTAATACCAGTCGATTCTTTATCAATTGAAACAAAATTTATAACAAAACCGCATTCCTTTGCAAGATCTATTAATTTTTTTTCCTCTCTATAATTCAAATGCCAATCCATAAGCTCCATATAATTTTTGGAAGGATTATTTGGTGAGAAATTACCGATGACAATTTCCCCATCTTTATTTAAAAAATTATAATATCTTTTTAATAAACGAACGAAAATATTATCTGTAAAATAATCAAAAAGCCCACCAGACCAAATCAAATCATATTTTTTATCTGTATAAAATTTTAAAGCATTTTTGCAAATAAATTTAATTTTATCACTATGTTCATCAAGTACAATTTTAGCATAATTAATAGCTCTTATATCTTGTTCTAAACAATCACAATTTATCTTACAATCCGGTTTAATTTGGAAAAATTCTTTTAAATCCCGGCAGGGACCGCTTGCAACATTTAGAACTGAAATTCCATTTGGATATGATTTTAATTTGGATAATAAAAGATTTATGAAATATGCTTTGCGATTTCGTAGAGCTACAACCCCTTTTGCATTTAGACATAATTTATCCCATTTGATATGATTATTATCTCTAATTGAATTAAATGTATATAATGAATCAATGATTAGAAAATCACCTGGATAACCATTAGGTTTATTCAAAATATACCCTTGTAGAGTATCAATTTTAATCGAATCTCCAAATGCTTCTAGAATTATTTTCATATCCTCCTGAGTAAATTCATATTTTTCTTTATCAAAAAATAGAATATCAACCCATTTGTTAAAATCTTCCCATTCGCTTTCTTCAGGCCCTCTATTTTGAACCCAGTATTTAATTTTTTCAATATGATTTTTAATAGCAATCTCTTTTGCGAGCATTTTTTCTTTACCTCTAAAAAATAAAAAAAGGGCATTTCCACAATTTGCCCTTAATCGAGGTACTGGTATACCTGTAAGAAAAAGCAAAAGGAAAACGCCCCCATTCGGGAGCGTGTCCTATTTGCGTTCTTTCTTACATAAAAATTACCAGTTTTCGATTAAGAACGCAGTAAGACAACGCTTACTTGTATTTTAAATTAATTTTTTTGCTAGTTTTTCACCTGATGTTTTGTTACTAATCTTTTTTTATCATTTTTCTGAATTTCCATTATGTATTTTGAAAATTTATGTATATCATAATTGAATTCAGCAAATAGTTTCTCTCTATTTTTTCTTACCTGTTCTACTATTCTATCTTTCCACATATTAAACCTCCAACATTTCTTGTGGGGTACATAAAATTTAGAAAAAATAGAATTATCTGACGTCAGGTTACTAATACCTGATTATCCTTTTTTTCAACTTTTAGGTTATATTTTTTCCTAACTTCCTCTAAGTCTTTCATCATCAATTCAGGATTTTTCGCCCATCTCTCAGATAATTTATCACGAATATCACGCATCATTTTCACAGCGTCGAATTTTTTTTCTTTAGTTTTCATCTGCCAACTCCCTTGGATTTCTAATTTCAATATATGGATAACCCATTTTAATATTAACTGAATTGTATAGTATTATTTTATTGTAATTCACAATGTGTTTAAAATTCCAACTAATTAAGATGTCAATTTTGTTAACAGTTGCTAAAGCAATATGAAGAGCATCATTGTAATAATTATAAGAAACAATATTTTCATTTATATATGTATTAGCTAATTCTATAACTTCATTATCTACTACTACGTCTTCTCGAAAGGAAGAAGGTAATAAATTAAATTTATCTTTAACTCTTTGGGGAGCATCCTCTAACTCTTTTATCAAAATATCCGAAACAACTGCTATCTTTTTTCCACTTGCGAACTCATCAAATAATTTATTAGACCACTCTTTGAATTCATCGTCAAAACAGCCACCTAATACAGATGTATCAATATATATTCTTGGTTTATGCAATTTTGAATTATCTCACTACTTATAAATTACAACCTATTATTGTCAAAATTAATCAAATCAAACAATTAAACAAATCATTATTTTCTAATTCACCTTGAAATATTAGATGTTACAAATTCGATGAGAGCTTT
The DNA here is from genome assembly GCA_001804705.1 of Ignavibacteria bacterium RIFOXYC2_FULL_35_21. Taxonomy (GTDB): domain Bacteria; phylum Bacteroidota; class Ignavibacteria; order Kapaibacteriales; family UBA2268; genus XYC2-FULL-35-21. The sequence continues at coordinate 208 of MHAY01000035.1, read as the reverse complement.
AATTAACGCTTTTAGCATTGACAATTTTTGTAATCAGTTTGTTTGGGTTACCAACATTCTTTAATTTTAAAGTTCTTATAATTACAGGTTTCCGAAATATGTAAATATGCGAAAACCTAATTAAACCACCACCGCCATAGGCGGTGGATTTCTAAACACTCTAAAAGAGTGTAAAATTTTCCATGTATTTTTCTTGCTCCCTCTCTTC
>MHAY01000034.1 GCA_001804705.1 Ignavibacteria bacterium RIFOXYC2_FULL_35_21 | reverse complement strand
TTTTTTATTTATCCGCTTCGCCCATGACCGGGTCAATGGAGCCAATGATTGCTACAATATCAGCTATCATGGAGCCTTCTGCCATGTAAGGCAAGCCCTGAAGATTGGATGCCGAGGGGGAGCGGATTTTCAACTTCCACGGATAGCCTGTGCCGTCTGATACGATAAAGAATCCAAGTTCGCCTTTGGGTGCTTCGATTGCTGTGTAGGTCTCGCCGACAGGGGGCATAGCGCCGAAGTTGATAAGCATGAAGTCGTTGATTAGCTCTTCCATCTTTGTGTATATCTCGCCCTTTTTTGCGAGTACCTTTCTCGGTTCGTTTAGTCTAATTTCTCCCTGAGGCATTTTGTCGAGGAGCTGCAAAACCATTTTTGCACTTTCATACATTTCGTCAACGCGGACTTTGTAACGGGAGCGGACATCACAATCGTTGTATGTTATAACATTGAAATCAAGCTGGTCATAGACAAGATAGGGCATATCACGCCGTAAATCCCGCGGAACACCCGAGCCTCTAAGTGTGGGACCGGTTAAACCAAGCTGTAATGCTTTTTCCGGAGGCATTATACCTATGCCTGAGACTCTGTTCAGGAAAATCCTGTTTCGGTCAACGAGGCCTTCAAACCTTTTTAGTTCGGGTGCAAATTGCACAGCCCATTCTTTTATTTTATTAAGAGTCCTGTCGTCAATATCGTTTGCAACTCCGCCTATGCGTGTGAAGCTTGTAGTGAAGCGGGCTCCGCAGATTAGCTCGAATATGTCGTATAGTTTTTCACGTTCGGTGAATGTCCAGAGAAGCATTGTTACAGCACCTACATCTAAGCAGGTGGAACCCATTGCCATCAGGTGGGACGAAAGACGTGCAAGCTCAGCAACCAGAGTTCTAATCCATTGAGCGCGTGGCGGTGCTTCAATTCCTATTGCATTGTCAATTGCTAAAGCTATTGCAACATTATTTGACAGTGGAGATAAATAATCAAGTCTATCAGTATGAGGAATAAATTCATAATAGGTGCAATTTTCTGCAAGTTTCTCATAGCCGCGATGAAGATAACCGAGCTCAGGTACACATTTAAGAACAGTCTCACCATCTAACCTTAAGAGGCAGCGCAGGACACCATGTGTGGCAGGATGCTGGGGACCCATGTTAAGCACCATATCGTTTTCAAGAGGGTCATCGAAGTAGGCAGATGTATCTTTGTCGAGTAGCTCACGTATTATTTTCTCATGCCTTTTTGTTGTTATTTCATCAACTTCAGCCTGTGTCCTAACATTATACGCCATTTAATATGCTCCGATTCTTTTGCAATTTTTACAAAAGATAAAATTACTGAAGAATTTGGGTTAAAAAAAATACATAAATCTCAAAATTTGAAAAGTAAAAAAAGCATTATGTAAAAAAAATCGGTTTATTAGAGAAGATTCAAAATTTCATTTAACTTCAATTTAAAATTTTTATAAACTTTATCTACTTCTTTTATGCCATCACAAAGTATATCCCAAGTTATTCTACTCGAATAACCATGAAAAACAAAATGTCTAAATCTTCGGTAATTTGCAAGTTCTTCTTTTAAATAATCATCAAAAATCACAGGTAATGATAAATATTGTGGGGAGCAAAATCTTTTAAAGAGCTCAATATGCCAGTCTTCACCAATTGGTATTTGAATATTATAATATTTTGATATTCTCTTTAAAATGTTTTCAATTCCACTATAGAATTGCGCTGTGAAAGATGCTGCTGCTGTTTTAATTATTATATCAGGTTCTTTATTTAAGAAATCAATATAAATTTCCGAAAGTTTACCGACAATAATTTCTAACTCCTGAAGTTCAATATAAATTTCATCTTTCAGAATATCAGCTTTCATAAATCACTTTTCCATATTTAAGTATATGTTGTATAAATTTTGAATTCGAATCAAGCGGTATAACATCAACATGTATGTTTAGCATTTCCTCCAATCGGTTACCGTAACTGAATATTTTAAATCCCTTAATTCCATCAACTGCCAGGTCGAGGTCATTAGCCTTTTCGGGTTCATTTATTGCACTGCCAAACAACACAATTTTTGTTGCTCCGTAATCACGTGCCATATCAATTGCCATTTGGATATTTTCTTGTGTAATAGCCATTATATATAAAGATAAATTTTAACATCTCAACGCTTATTTAAAATTACTGAAGAAATCGGGTTAAAACAAGGTAGAATTGAGTTATGCAGGATAAACAACAAAATATTACCAAAATGACAATTTTTTAGGGTTGTATAAAAAAACATTTGACTTTTTCATGTAAATTAAACAAATTACGTTTTCGGATTAATATAAGGTTGAATGTACTTATAAAAAATAAATATTTTTGTTACATTTTATTAAGGGAGTTTTTTATGCGATTTATATTTACAATACTATTATTAGCAATTTTATTCTGCCAGTCAAACGCTCAGCAATGGGTGAGCACACAGGTAGAGAAAAGGAATGTGATACTCGAAGAGTTCACCGGAATACATTGCGGCTATTGTCCAGATGGGCATAAAAGAGCAAATGACTTATCTAATGCAAATCCCGGTAAAGTTTTCCTTATCAATATACATGCAGGTGGTTATGCGGTACCTAAAGCAGGAGAACCTGACTTACGAACATCTGTTGGGACAGCAATCGATGCTGCATCAGGCAATACAATAGGTTATCCTGCAGGCTCTGTTAATAGGAGTACAACTCCTTGGGTGATGAGCAGAGGAAGTTGGGCATCAGTTGCAAGCCAAATAATGAATCAGAATTCACCTGTGAATGTTGCCGTTAAGGCTTATGTTGATTTTACGACCCGTGAACTCATAACTGAAGTTGAAATTTATTATACGAGCAACAGCACAAAGTCTCAAAATTTCCTTTCCGTTTTTCTTACACAAGATAATATTTTGGGCTATCAGTCTGATTATGGAAACTTTAATCCGACAAATTGGACAAAAGACGGAAAATACAGGCACAATCATGCATTGCGTATGGCTATTAGTTCAGGTAGTGCATTTGGAGAACCAATTGATACAACAACTAAAGACCATTTTGAATATAGAAAATATGCAACAACTTTACCTGAGAATATTACAAACCTCGATGTTGTCTTGTACAATTTGCATGTGGTAGCTTTTGTTTCGGAAACTCAAAGTAATATTTATTCTGGAGCAGGAACTGTAGTTGAATTTGACCCCAGTTTGAGAGTTGATCTTGGATTAAAGAATATAACACCAATAAATTATTGTTCTCCTAGTATCAACCCCAAAATAGAAGTGACGAATAACTCTGGAAAAACTATATCAAATTTTGATGTTTCTCTTTATATCAATGGGGATGAAAGTAAGAAAAGTTTCATAGGTGAACTTGCAAAAGATGAAAAAACTATTTTAGACTGGGGAGAAATTCCTTATAATACTGTAGGGGCTTATGACATATCATTTATTGGTTTTACAAATATTAATAATAACTCTGATCCAGATATGGATTACTCAAACGATGCGGCTTCATTCATGGGCATAAAGTTTATGAGTAAAGCATTCTCTGTTTTTAATGGGAATTTCGATGGTATTATGCCCGATAATTCAGCACTCGACAAAAATGAAAATCCTTCTTTCGTAATGACAAATAATCCAAGTTGCGGTGCAAATTATTCTTCAGGTGCAGTCAGGTTTGCCCTGCATGATAGCTGGGGTGCTAGTGGTAAACCTGGGCATATTGTTTTTGGTGAAGCTGAATTATCAAAACTTAGCAAACCATATCTCTATTTCTACTATGCATATTCCGATGATGCTTATGGTGGAACAACTCCTACAATCAAAATACAAGTTTCTGAAGATTATGGCGTAACCTGGAGTGACGTTAATACGATTACTCCTATTGAAACTGGGCAACCAGCACAGCACGGAAATTGGTATGTACCGGCTTCTAATGAATACAAGCTAGTTGAGACAAATTTGGATGCATATAAAGACAAAAGTGTTATAATTCGAATAACGGGAATACCGGGTACTGGCGGTAATGCTATGTATATTGATGAAATCTCAGTCGCCTCAGCAACTGCAGTCGAGGAAAAAGTTACAGCATCGGATAATTCGCTTTATCCGAATCCTGCAACGACAGAAATTCAATTTGGAAATGAAAAGTACCTTGGATTGAATTACTCTATTTATTCTATTGTTGGCAATATAGTTGCAAATGGAATGAACATAAATAATAAAATTGATATAAGCAAACTAACTACCGGACAATATTACATTAAAATAAATAATGAAATATTGAAGTTTGTTAAATACTAAAATTCCGATTAGTCTTATAACCCGATATAGGGAAAAATAGAACCCCCCTTAATGGTATTCCCCTCCTTATTTTGGAGGGGAAAGTAAGGGGATAGAGATAAAATTTTAAGGGGCATTTTGCCCCTTTTTTATTTCTATAAAATAAATTTCAAATAAGACTTGACTTTTATGTATAAATTAATGAAATTTGGGTTTCGAATTTATAACATTGAATGTACTTATTTTATTATAGATAAAAGTTTAATAAATTCAATGGAGTTCTTATGTATTCAAAATTTACGAGAGTAATTATTGCCTCGCTTGTAATCGTTATTACATTTGTATTAACTGTTAATTCACAGCCTGTTAAAAGAGTACTTCTCGAGCAGCACACCGGAGCGTGGTGCGGCTGGTGTGTGGATGGTTCTTACGTCGTCGAGCAAATCCATAATAAATATCCGGATACTTTTATTGGTGTTAAAATACACAATAATTATGGCCCAGATAGTATGGCTATCCCTGAGGAAGATACATTGGCTGATGATTTTAATTCTCATAGCTATCCTCAAGGTTCGATTGACAGATTTGATTGGACAGGTACCAATAGTTCACCCATTATTGGCCGTGATTTATGGATGAGTAAAGTCGAGATAGCATTGACAGAAGAACCCAAAGTAGATGTCAATCTTGTTTATTCAATTAATGAACAGACAAGGGAGCTTTACGCAACTTTGACAGCAACGATGCTCGAAACAATTAACGAGGAACTGCACTTCAACTGCTATATTGTTGAAGACAGCGTGTCAGGTACCGGATCAGGATGGGACCAGAGTAATCAACTTTCAGGGCTGGCTGGTTATGAGGATAATCCATATTATGATTTACCAAATCCTATCGTCGGTTACCAACATATGAATGTGGTCAGGAAGATGCTTGGCGGCACTTATGGAGAGCAGGGTTCATTTACCATACCGGCTGAGTCAGGTCAATTTTACATTTATAACTTTTCATTTACACTCGACCCGGGCTGGAAAATTAAAGATATTAAACTTGTGGGTTTAGTACAAATGTTTACATCCAGCAAGAGAACATTAAATGCTTCATGGGGATATGTCGGCGAACCAAAGATGCCGAAGTTTACAGTAACATCAACCCAGCCAGAGACGAATAAAATTGTCGGAAAGGGTGAATCATTTAAAAAAACATTCACTCTGAAAAACATAACGGATGCTGAAGTTACATATACAATTGATGCAGTTAAATCAACGAGGACACCCGCGGACTGGACCGTGGACATTGAGTTACCAAGCATTGTTTCGGGTAAAACAAAGATTAATGGTACGACAGAAGAATTAACTCTTGCTCCACAACAAAGCTCGGATTTCATTTTAAAGCTTACACATGGCCCCACACTCGGATTTGGGGATGCTACCGTTACAATCGGTGTTAAGGATGACCCTGAAGCTATTGTTGGAAAGAGAACGATAACGATTATTTCAACCGAAATCGAGAGATTTGAGGTTTTGGACGATGCAGGAAGTGATAAGTATGGGCTTCAACCTGCTATTATTCAGTCGGGAAGAAATGATTTTATTGTTTTAAGTTCAAGCGAGTTTATAGATAATAAAAGTCTATTCACTAATATGAAAACTCTCGTTTGGAACTGCGGTTTGGAAGGAAATTTGGCAGCAGAAGAATTACAATTGCTTAAGGATAATCTTGATTCGGGAAAAGCTATACTGCTGACCGGAGCAAACATTGCAAGAAGCACAGGTGGCGCCAATATTGATTTTTTCAGTGGAAATAAAGGTATTGCCGTTGATTATTTTAAAGACTCTGAAATTGGGGCTAATGATGAGGAATTCACACTCACAGGAATGTCGAATGACCCGGTTACAAATAATTTCGAGCAAACCTGTAAAAAAATCAAATACAAAACACCAAGCCTTGTGATTTCAAACATGATTAGAGCTTATCCAATCCTGCAGCATAAAGATACCGATACGGTAGTTGCAACCAGATATGCTTTTCAAGGTAAAAAAGCAGTGTATTTGGCTATACTTCCTGAAATCATTTTGGATGAGACAGAAAGAAACAATTTAATTAAAAAATCACTCGACTGGCTCGAAGAAACAACAGATGTGGATGACAACACCGGTGCCGGTGTGTTGAGTGTATCTGCAATGCCAAACCCGGTGAATAACAAGACGAACATTAAATATACTCTGGCTGGTGAAAAGCCAATGTTTGTTGATATGTTCCTTGTTGATGTGAATGGAAAGAAAGTCGCATCAATTATGAGGAGGACATTGACACAGGGTGAATATACTTATGAATATGATGCCTCAGTATTAGCGTCAGGTTCGTATTATATCGTAACATTGATTGATGATGACAGGCTGATAACACCTGTGGCGATATCAAGGTAAAAATAGATTGTATATTTTTCACAAGGGGGCAATAGCCCCCTTTTTTATTCTAAAAAAATTAATAACTTTGTAAAAAAAAGAGAGCAAATGGAACCAAATAAAATATACAACGAAAATTGTCTGGATGATGATTTTTATTTTAATTATTCAGAAGAAGAATTAAAATATAAAAAGTGCAGTTGTGATGTTAAATATTGGGAAATAATAGTTGTTCAACAAGACGACCATTATGACTACCGAAATGTTATTTATCATTATTGTCAAGAATGTGATGTAGATTTTGTAGTTGAAGATTTCGAAAGCGGAGAGATTCTATATTATGATAAAGATTATTTTGATAAAAAACCTAAAAGAGGTCCTATGAGAAGAATTTTTCAATAATTAAAACTTAAAAGGATTGAAATCTAATAATTTGAAATTTTTTCTTAATCACTTCTCAACTAAAGTAATATCTTAAATGCAAGACACACAGTACAAATGGAAATCTTACATCATTGTTGCCGTAATCGGCATTCTGTTGTTCATTCCATATCTGGGTAGTGTTCACCTGTTCGATTGGGATGAAGTGAACTTTGCTGAAGCAGCGAGGGAGATGCTCGTTACAGGTGATTATATGACTGTGCGGATTGATTACGAGCCATTCCACGAAAAGCCGCCATTGTTTTTCTGGTGCCAGGCATTTAGCATGAAACTATTCGGTGTCAATGAATTTGCCGCACGTTTTCCAAATGCTCTGATTGGTATTATATCCCTTCTGTTTATTTTTCATATAGGGAAAAAGCTATTTGATGAGAGGCTCGGACTGCTCTGGGTTTTGGCATATATAGGTTCCATCCTGCCGCATTTTTATTTCAAGACGGGATTGATTGACCCGCTTTTCAATTTGTTAATATTTGTTGGAATGTACTATACGGCTGAATTTTTCGAGCAGAGAATAAATATCAAACAGGAAGCAGTTAAATCAAAATATAAATACACGATTCTTGCTGGTGTGTTTATTGCATTGGCTATAATGACAAAAGGTCCTGCGGCTTACCTGCTCGTGTCTCTTTCGTGGTTTCTGCTCTGGTTTTTCAATAGAAAGAAAGTCCGCTTTCCACTCGGTAATTTTATTTTATTTTCTATAATTTCATTTCTGCCTTCTGTTATCTGGTACTTAATAATATCAATGAAAAGCGGTGGAAATATTTTTCAGCAATTTATATCTTACCAGTTCAGATTACTGACTACTGAGGATGCAAGCCACGGAGGACCGTTTTATTATCATTTTGTTGTGCTGTTGTTCGGTTGTTTTCCTGCATCAATTCTTGCTTTACGGAGTTTCAGAAATCAACCGGAAGACAATTCGTATCAAAAACTTTTCAAACAAACTGCTATCGTTTTGTTGTGTGTTGTGCTTGCAGTTTTTACAATCGTTGAAACAAAAATTATTCATTATTCATCACTTGCATATTTCCCTCTGACATTTCTTGCGGCATACTCGATGTATTCACTTGCATACAGGGAAATGCTATGGAAGCGATATGTCTCATGGTTTGTCGGATTCATTGGTGTTTTTTGGGCATTGCTTTTAATTGCATTCCCTCTTGCAATGATGAATATAAAATCATTTCTTCCGAAAATCACTGATGAATTCACGAGAGAAATCCTCAAAACTCCTGTTCATTGGGGAGGATTGGAATTTATTATCGGGATATTTTATCTGGTTGCAATTATTTTTGCTTTGATTTTATTCCGGAAAAGGAAACTTCTGAAAGGATTTATATATCTTTTTGCTTCTACTGCTTTAGTTATGTTCACTTTCCTTCCTCTAATTGCTCCTAAGATTGACGCTTACACGCAGGGTACAGCCATAGAGTTTTACAAGCAGCTTAAAGGTAAGGATTGTTATGTGCATATTCTGAACATTCCGAACTATAGGTATGGGCATTATTTCTACACTGAAAAACCGATGCACCTTTCAGCATACTACAAAAAAATACCAAAAGAAAAATTCGAAGACTGGCTCATAAACGGAAACATTGACAAACCCGCATATTTCTTATGCCGTGCAAAGGACAGCAGGCAATACCTTGCAAACGAAAACCTAAAACCACTCTATGCTAAGAACGGATTCATGTTTCTTGTGAGATATCCTGTGAGGTAGGTAAATAATTTTCAATAACTTTGGAAATTATAACTTTTTAAGTTAATTTAATATGCGGTTATTTTTCTCATAAATAAGAGTTAATACCAATAATATGGCTACACAACACACAAAAAACAAAATAACAAAGACTGCTACAACAATAACTGGACAAATACGAAAATTAGCATTTGAAATTTTGGAGAACAAACCAGAGGGCATAAGATATTCGGATTTAAAAAGGAATATTTTGGAACACAACTCTTCATTTAACCCAAACACAATAGGAGGTGCTACCTGGGACTTAGATATTCAATATCCAGAAAAAGTATACAAACCCGTCAGAGGTGTATTTCGACTTCTAAAATTCAAGGAAGAAGTTTTAACTCAACCTGACGAGCAACCCACACCGAAAATAGTTTCTAAAACAAAATCAATTTCCGAAGAGGACTTTTACAAACCTTTTGCTGACTGGTTAGTAAATGAACTCGAAGAATGTACAAACGCCATTGCACTTGGTGGAAACATTTTTCGTGATAAATGGGGTACTCCGGATGTTGTTGGTGTTAGAGAATCAAAACGAAGTGATATAATTCAATTTCCGACTGAAATTATTTCAGGTGAAATTAAAATTGACTCTAACGGGCTCATAACCGCATTTGGACAAGCTTGTGCTTACAAAATATTTTCGCATAAATCGTATATTGTTGTTCCAAACGATTCGCAAATTGAGGACATAACACGGCTTGACACACTTTGCCGACAATTTGGACTAGGACTAATACTTTTCGACAACAAAAAACCTGAAGACCCGAATTTTGAAATTAGAGCAAGAGCAGTTAAACATGAACCTGATATGTTTTTCGTAAACAAAAATCTTAAAATAATTGAGGACAAACTTTTTAAATAGAGAACAATTGGTGCTAACAGAGGGTTTAAAGAAAAAGCGGGTATCATGCAAAATTGGACAGCAGGTTTCTACCAAAATTTTGTACTGGCAGACAGTTTTGTAGATTTTTAAATGTCACTAAACAAAAATTGTCAAATGAAACTAACTTAATTTTTATATAATAACTATAAAGAGAAAGAAAATGTCAAAGACAAAAATAATCAATCTAACTGACTTGCAAATTAACACAGAGAATTACAGATTTGAACCTGTGGCAAGTCAAAAAGAAGCAATCGACAAGATGATTTTCGACCAGGGGAATAAACTTTTCAATCTTGCCGAGCATATTGTTATGAATGGCTTAAACCCAAACGATAAAATTCAAGTTGTAAATTCCAACCACGACAAAACGAAATACAATGTTCTAGAAGGTAATAGGAGAAGCGTTTCACTTAAACTTTTAAACAATCCTGACTTAATAGATCAAAGCGGTCATGCTTCACTCAAAAATAAATTCAGAAAACTTAATGACGATAATAAATCTGCAATAATAAAAGACATTGAATGCACAGTTTATGACAGTCCGGCTGAAGCTGACAAATGGATTAAATTAAAACACGCTGGACAACTTGATGGGGCAGGAACTGTTACATGGAATGCTCAACAAGTTGATAGATTTGAAGAAAAAATTGAAGGCAAATCATCTGTTGTTTTACAAACAATAAAAATGTTAGAGAAGTCTGCGGATATTCCAAATGAAATAAAAAACGAATTACCTAAATTAAAAATATCAAATCTTGAAAGATTACTTTCAGATCCACAAGTTCGAGATTTTTTAGGAGTAGAAATAAACAGTGGGATCATTCAATCAGAAGTTGAAGAAAAAGAAGTAATAAAAGGATTAACACAAGTAGCAAAACATCTTCTTGACCCCAGTTTTAATGTTCAGAAAATTTACACAAAGGTAGATAGAGAAGATTATTTAAAAAATTTTCCAAAAGAAAGCAAACCAAATATAAAGAAAAAATCAAAAAAGCCATGGCAGTTTAATGGTTCATCATCTCAAACTAAAAAACCGAAACCTAAACTAAAACCGAATCCCAAGGATAGAGACACTCTAATTCCCAAGAATTGTCTTATGATAATAAAAAACCCAAAGGTTAATTCTATTTATTACGAACTTCAAAAACTCCCTCTATCAAAATTTGTGAATGTTGCAGCAATTTCATTTCGTGTTTTCATTGAGAACAGTATGGATTGCTTCATTGAAGAAAATAAAATCACAACCACAAAAGACGGTAAGCCTTTAAATAAAGAAAGTCGTTTAATAAACAAAATTACAGAAGTAGCTAACTATTTAGAGACAAATAAACTTGCAGACAAGCACACATGTAAAGGTATTAGAAGTGCTGCTAACAATCATAATGATTTGTTGGGGATTGAAACTTTACACGCATATGTTCATAATGCGAAATTTTCAGCGATAGCAACGCACTTAGTTACAAGTTGGGATAATATTCAATCATTTACTGAGAAGGTTTGGGAAAATATAAAATAAGTATGAAGTTTTATTCACCTTTACGGTATCCTGGCGGAAAAGGAAAAGTGGCTGATTACTTCAAACAAATTTTCAAGGAAAATTTGTTGTATGATGGTGTGTATGTTGAGCCATATGCAGGGGGGGCTTCTGTTGCTCTTTCACTTTTATTCAATGAGTATGCTTCCAAAATCATCATAAACGATATTGACCGTTCAATTTTTTCTTTTTGGTATTCAGTCCTAAATAAAACTAACGAACTCTGCAAATTAATATACGACACACCAGTTTCAGTCAAAACTTGGAATGAACAAAAACAAATTCAAAAAGTTAAACAACGGCAGGGACTTTTAAAAGTTGGCTTCTCAACTTTTTTTCTAAATCGGACAAATCGTTCAGGCATTCTTAATGCTGGAATTATTGGTGGCCGACAGCAAACTGGAGAATGGAAAATTGACGCACGATATAACAAGAAAGATTTAATAAACCGTATAGAAAGAATAGCCAGCTACAAAAACAAAATTGTGTTATACAATTCTGACGCAGTTGTACTAGTGAAATCCCTACGGAAAGAACTTCCTCAAAAATCTCTTTTTTACTTTGACCCGCCCTACTATGTTAAAGGAAAAGACCTTTATTTAAATTACTACAAAGACAATGATCACCAAAATATTGCAAAAGAAATTAATAAGGTTGATAGACAGAAATGGATTATGACTTACGATGATGTAAGACCTATTAGAAAACTTTATTCAAATTTCCGAAAGAAAACTTTTAAGCTATTTTATAGTGCAGGTAGTGCTAATAAACAAGGGCAAGAACTTATGATTTTTTCTGACAACCTTTACATTGCTAAACATTCTATTCTTAAATGATATTTTCGATAAAAAAAATAAGAGTAGCACAGACTCCTTAGTAAGTATTTATGCAAGCATGTTAACAATGGGAAACTAAACTTTGTAACTTTTCCCTCCCCCATTGTGTCTTCAATATAGAAACAAGATGAGAGTAATACTTGTTTCGGAGTAAACAGAGTGATGAAAAACAGAGGAGGACACACAATGAAAAGAGCAAAAGCAATCGCACTTCCGCATCCTTTCCCTTACGGTGCTTATGAATTGAAAATGTTATCGGAAAAATTAACATTCAAAGCATTTGCTTATGCTTTGGCATTTATTACGGCTGTTTCAATAATTATAGCATTGATAGTGAGCATCACAAAGGATAAAATTATTGAGATTCCAAAAATAACCGGGGGATATGAAATAATCGAATTGGTGAACACTAATAAGCCAATTAAAATCCCGCAATATAACAATGTACATATTCCATCCGATTTCGGCTTCAAATCAATTGCCGGGAATCCTGTTCCAACACCTGTTAATGAACTAACAAAACAACCGGGAAATTTTGCTTCATTTGAAAATCTTGGCAAGGTTTTATCAACAGAGGGAACGAAAGAAATTCCAACAAATAATGAAACTCCTTTTCTTGGTAATACAAGGGTACTTGTTGAAGATATTGATATACCGCCCGATGATTTTATAGCAGTCGAGTTGGAGCCTTATATTGACCTTTCGGAACTTCAGAGGAAAGTTGCTTATCCTGAAATGGCAAGAAGAGCAGGTATTGAAGGAAAGGTGATTATCAGAGTGTTAGTAGGCAAAGATGGCAAGCCTTTAAAATCAATTATCGAATTATCCGAGAATGAACTATTAAATGAATCTGCGGTCAAGGCTGTTATGTCCTCGATTTTTACACCAGCAGGGCAGAACGGCAATCCTGTTGCGTTGTGGGTGAGCATACCGATAAATTTCAGGTTGAGATGATTTTGATTATTTCACCATCCTGAAGGATGGCGCTAATCTTATGGATTGTTAATATATTACACCATCTGAAGGATGGTGCTAATCTTATTTATCTTTAAAATATTACACTTAAGGATAGTAACAATTTTTTTCACTATTAAAAAAAAGTTTTGTTTGTAATAAAAAAATTGTTAATATTAGTCTTGTCTAAATTGCAATTTCTTATATACATTTTTAATATAGATGGAGGACAAATGAAAAAAATCAAATTATTCTCACTTATGCTTCTTTCTTTCGCAGTGATTTTCTTAATCGGCTGCAGCGAAGGAACAGATATGACCTCTCCCGATAACCAGGGAGACTTGAGCCAGAATCAATATATTGTGGTATTCGAAGACGATGCATTCGGCGATGCCACATTATCAGCCGACGGAATGAGAAATAATGTTCTTTCGGTTTTGAAGAACTATGGAATTCAGGAATCAGAACTTGTTTATGTTTACAGCAGTGCCGTAAAGGGCTTTTGCTCAGTATTAAGCCCCGAACAGGCTGAGATGATAAGAATGGATAAAAGGGTTAGGATAATTGAAAAAGACCGCGAAGTCAGGCTTGACGATCCGGTCGTTATTGAGGACAATCCCAAAACAGCAAAATTTCTTGCCGAAACAACGCCATGGGGTATCACGAGGGTAGGCGGATACGTTGAAGCTACTTCTTCTACCGGAACTGCATGGATTATCGACACAGGCATAGACCTCGACCATCCCGAACTGAATGTTCAGGTTTCGTTATGCAAAAACTTTGTAAATACAAGGAAAAGTGCAGAAGACGACCACGGCCATGGCACACATGTGGCAGGAACAATTGCCGCAAGGCATAATACTGTCGGTGTGGTTGGAGTTTGTGCAAATGCAAAAGTTGTCGGTGTAAAAGTATTGAACAGAAATGGCAGTGGAACATATTCGGCAATAATAGCAGGTATTGATTACGTTGCCACTAAAGCCTCGGCAGGCGACGTAGCAAATATGAGCTTTGGCGGGGGTGCATCAGATGCATTAGACGCAGCTGTAATTAACCTTGCAAACCATGGAGTATATGTTTCAATAGCAGCAGGAAACAGTGCAGCCTTTGCAGGTAATTATTCTCCTGCAAGAGTGAATCACAGCAATGTGTTTACCCTATCTGCACATGATGTGAATAATGTATTTGCATATTTTTCGAACTATGGAAATCCACCGATTGACTGGTGTACACCAGGGGTAAGCATTTATTCAACTTATAAAGGTGGAAAGTATGCAACGATGAGCGGAACCTCGATGTCGGCTCCTCATCTTGCAGGAATTCTTCTTGTTACAGGCGGAACAGTAGTAAACAGAGGACCCGTTACAAGCGACCCTGACGGCAATCCTGACCCAATGGCGGGACATTAAAATAATTCAATTTTGAAATTAATAAAGGCGGTCTGATTTTCATGCCGCCTTTTTTTTTGAAATTAGAACCCAAACAAATTTTTAATATAAAAAATTAAAAAAAAAGGGACTATGTTAATTTGCGATTAATAAAAAATCGAAAATGAATACTCATATTGAAAATGATTTTAATTTTTTTTAAAATTCTTCATTAAATATTAAAAGAAAATTGAAAATTAAAAATTAAAAATTTTCCTTGATTCAAAGTATCAATATTACTTACAACCAATATTTTAATATGACGGAATATGTAGTAACATTGACTACAAAAATTTCAACGTAAAGACTACAAAAAAATCATTGAATATTCTATAATTACAGAAGAGATGATATATTACTTTGCACCGCTTTTTTTGAACTTTATTCATTAAAGATTATATTTTTTTCTTGTTATTTTAAAACAATTGCTATAAATTGGAAAAACGTGAACAATCTATTCACTCAAATAACAATTATTATAATGAATTATTTTCGTAAAGGACAAACTTTAAGTTTTAAATAAACATTAATATATTTATTTTTGAAAAATTTTGTTCACATGTGTTATGAACACTTTATAAAAAGGAAGATATTATGAGTAGAGGTGGTGGAGCAGGTAAAGTATATTTTGTATTGTATCTGGCAGTCGTATTAGAGCTGCTGATTATCATAGTTGAACGTGACGAAGCCGAGGAGGGTTTGCTCAGGAAGCAGAGAGAAACGATGAAAATCGTGGAAAGTATTCTTTCACAGCTTCAATCCGGCGCAGGCACAGAAGGCATCAACACACGCCCACAGGATGAGATTACAATACCCCCGGCAGGCATTGACCTTAAAGCAGTAATGGGCGCCGACATCAAATCTTTCAGAAGATACATAGTTGAGGTTGGTGTTACTGACGTAACAAATGAATTGAAAAAGAAAGAAGGTGAAGCCGACAAAGACTATCAGATTAGAAAGAAAAAACTTGTCAAGCTCGCCAATGTTCAGGAGATTGAGTATCAGGTGTTTTTCAGTTCCAGCCAGGACCCGAATAACGCACCAATGTTTTTCACGGAAGACGAAATCAAGAAACAAGGATATAATTTTACCAAATTCACTACTGGGCAAACAATCACAGCTAATGACGGAAGTAGCTGGGAATTTGAATCTTTTAGAATACTCAATCTCGACGAAGAAGAAACTTTCACTCAGATGCCTAAAGAGAATTTGACTATGGAAACCATAGTTCCAATTTATCCTTTTAATATGAGGAAAACCACCGGTCCTTCATTTGCACCAAGCGGTCTGCCGGATGACAGTGTATTTTTCTATTCCACTTCGGAAAGCTCCAAAGGTGGGGGGGATTTGAAAAAAAGGTCATTCATTGTCAACTTCCAGCCACCGAGCAAAGCCGGGTGGTATAAGCTGAGATTTGCATCACGCACGAACAGGATTCTTGGAGTTAAGAGCGGCGCCAAGCCTGCAGAAATCAGCGACGAGACTACTGTCAATATCGGTACTGTACAGCTGACAGTCAGAGACTTGAAAAAAGTTAAAAAAGAATTAAATAATAAACTTGAAAAATGGGGTCTTCCATCTTATGAAGAGTTTGTAAAAACAGGGGACCTTGAAGGATTTGATAAAAGTTTAAAGGAAGCACATTCTAGGGTTGCAAGCGCTGAAGATGCAACAGACCTGCATGGGAAAATTAATCTTTACGGTTATATATGCAAACTGCTTGCTCCCGGACAGTCATCAAACTTTGAGCAAAACCGCGGAAGCATTGAATTCAATGTACGTGTTATTACACCGACACCTACACAAGCAAACCCAGTTATAACCATAGCTGAAGGTTTTGCTTGTTTCGATGCTATTGAACCGGTTATTGACTTTACAATAAGCCCTTATCAGGGTAATAATGTTGTTGAAGGAAAAGTTATTGATCAAGGTGGTTCAACGGTAGCAAGGGTAACTTTTAGGGGAAGGGATGAAGTAGCAGGCACTACACTTCCACCACGTGGGGGTTCGCGGGAGTATTATGGATATGTTGATTCAAAACTAGAACCCGGAAAATATAATGTTGAAATTACACATCGGCTTACTGGCAAATCTGATATTAAGACAATTCCATTAGATGTATTCAAGGCAGGCTTGAGCAATGAACAGGTTCTGAGAAATCTTATTACTTTTGCAGCTACCTACGGAAATAATGTTACTGTTAATGCTGAACCAAATTCTGGTGGTAAAATCAAACCCAATCAATTCAAAACTTATTTGAATACCGATGTTGATCAGCAAAGGTCGCCTTTCACCGGGTATACTGTTCAGCTCTCAGAAGCAATATTCATGAGTTCAAACATGAATAATTTAAATCTCAGAATTACCTGGATTCAACCAAACACAGGAATAGAAACAGACATTTTCCCACAGCAGACATTCCCTATTGTACAGAAACCACCTAAAGTGAATATTGCTGATAGATCGATAAGCATTTCAGGACAAGAGAGAAAAATTTCGGTTAGAATATCAAGAATCATTGCCGATGGTTCTCCACTTGGAGATTCACCGGGTTCACGCGAGAAAGCTGATGTAACAGTTACTCTTGGGAAAATAGATGTCGGCGGCATTCAGGGATTTGATTATATTGAAGGATCGGGAAATGTTGAAAAAGGTGAAGGCGGAGTTTACTCTGTTTACTTTGATATAACCGGTAAACTTCCTAGGGGCCAGGATAAACTGATTGGGAATATACAAATACCAATAAGTGCTACCGCTAAGAATAAACTGAACGGAAAGATTTCCAAACCTGAAAGAAAAATTGTTACCGTACCAGTAAATTATGAGCCTGAAAAACCGGGAAGAACACCCGGGAGAAGGCCGCCGAGATAATGGTATGTAATTAATAATTAAATGGAAATAACAATAATAAATAATTAAACTTGAGGATATTTAAAGATGAGGATTAAAATCAAGATATTATTGAGCATATTAATAAGCTTCCTTTTTTGTGGAGGATTGCTTAATGCTCAGGATGTAGCTTCGAGAAATGAGCTTGAGTCAGTTCTCAGATTGTTCAAGAATTACAGGTTCGGCTACATTTCCGTGTGGGAACTGAATTCTGTCAATGAAATACAAAGAGTAGTAAGAATTTCCGACGCCACCGGCACAGTAAAAACTGACGATGCGTGCGTTAAGAAGACTGACCCAAGTATTGTTGCTATTATTCAAGATGGAGTTCGTGCTGGTGATGAAATCGAAAGTGTTCAGCAAACCATTATGCAACAGATGGGAACGACAATTGACCCCAAGGACATGGAGTGCATATTTGATTACTTCAAGAATCAGTTGGCTGGTGAAACGACACGCCTGGAGAAAGCTTTTGTAATCACCAACAGAGTAACCAAAGGGACTCTGCCCGATACCATTATTGCATTGATTGTTTCTTATGATACAAAGGACATGGATCTTGTATTGAGGTCTGTCAGCCCGACTTATATTTACACTTATGATGAACTTAAAGCAACAAAGCTCGACACAGGTTTTTCTGCAAACAATTTTTATGACCTTGTAATGAACTCGTTCATGCAGGCTAATGTGATTAACAAAACTTTGGAAGCACAGGGTTTGGGAACCAATATGAAGTTTGCTCCAAAGGCATTCGGCTTGAGCAAATCTATAGTTATGAACGAAAACGATGCCTCAACAAGCGATATACAGCAGTTCATGAGAATCTCTGATGTCCAGCCTGCTAATTACGGATTGAATCAGCATGAGGTCATACTCAGCCCCGACCTGATTAGCTGGAGGAAATATGAACCGCCGGGCTATTGGGAGTATGATACATATATGATTGATTCCTTGGGTAATTCAAATGCTAATCTGCCGACACTGGGCCTTGAATTAAAATATGGGATAGAAGAAGTAAACTTTCCGTCTTTCTGGAGCGAAAGGATGTCCATTAGTGCAATCTGGCAGAGCGTTAAATTAGGTGTGATTCTGCCTACAGACGGTTGGGCATCAATGACAAAAGACGTATTCAGCCAAACGAGAACATTGACTCATGGAGGTGCAGGCGTTACAGGTGCATTTGATTTCCCGTTCAAAGTAGTGCCTCAGAGTGGTATTTTCCATTTCAATTTTGGGTATGTGTTCGGCGATGCCGCCCAGGCAACATACAAGGGAAGAAAAATAAGTGCTCAAAAATATACTTATGAGGATAATAATTTGTACAATGACTACCTGATTCGTGGTAATGGCTCATTCCATTATACTTTCGGTGTCAAGGTAGATGAAGACTACTGGTTCAGGTTTGGAATCGGAGCTTCGATGTACACTGCCGAAAAGTGGTTTAATGTACTCGATTCAGGTGCTATATCCAAAATGGTATTCAAAAAAATGGGAGACGAAACTGTAATGGGTATTTCCGGCAGAATTGAGTTCATGGCAACAAATGCGATAACGCCATTCGGTGGAGGAGTACAATACTTTGACGAAGCATTGTACGGTAATATCTGGCTGCAGGTACCTGTAATCGGCAACTCACTGGCATTAAGGCTCGACACCAAGGCATTCTTCCCGGCATTCAGAAAAACCGCGAGGGCATGGGAAGTAGAGAGCATGTTTATTCCTATGGCAAGAATTATCGTTTCATTTTAATTAAATTGTAAATAATAATCAGAAAATTATAGATAAGAAAAGATATGAAAAGATTTTTTACAGCACTGATAGCAGCTTTGATGGTTCTGGGATTTGCAAGAGTTCAGGCAATTGATTACACAAGCATTGTCAATAACCTGACATCAATTGACCCGGAAATTATGAAGTACTTCCCAAGGTGGAAGATATGCGAGCCTGATTTGCAGATTCAGGTTTACAGAACTTTTGTACTTCTTGGCTACGAAAAGAGCCAGTTGAATATGCAGAATATCCTTGTGTTGGCATCGCCGCTGGATGTTGAGCCGGGATATAAACCTTATGACATTCTGCTGATTTCATGCGGAGAAGCGAGCATGAATTCCGTCGAAATAGAAGCAAACATGGCGAGCCTCTCTGAGTATATCAATGGATATAAATATTATTCAGGCTACCGTAGGGGCGAGGCTAAAGATTTTTTTTATATAAGGGATTACTGCTATGAAGAGATTAAACCTGAAGTGCCTGCTTCAAGCTCCCAGGCAACAGCCATTATGAGCTACCTCGAGCCGACAAACGTTACTCATGCTTTCACATTGTCACTTTTCGAACAGTCCCTGAAAATCGGTAATTCAGGCTTTTGGCTGAAATCATCAATCGGAACAGATGAAGTCGGCTACCATTTCTGGCAGTCGGGCGAAGCAAGAGTTATTCTGAAAAGGCCCCTTTATGAAAACACAGAACCAAGAACAAGAGACAGAATCCCATATCTCATCAATGCCTATATAGGCGGAGGATACAGGGTAACAAGCGGCTTAGATGACAATAAATCAGTGTTGAGCTGGGTAACTGGCAGAAATCTTAACGGCACCCCGGGAGGTAAATTGGTTGCCGGACTTGATTTCCATATGCCTTTCCATCCTGAGTTTGGTATTCATTTTAATACAGAACTACCATTGACAAAGGTAACAACCGAATCAATTGATAAAGGTGCTTATGGTTATACACAAAATGTGAATAATAAGGTTAAATTTGTACCGGGTGACCCTAGGAATTTATTTGTTATTAACTCGGTTGCACCAATAATGAAGGCAACGGGACAGGCTACTTTGTTTTATCATTGGTGGCTAAACGAAGCAAGCCCTGAAAATTATATCAGGATTGATTTTGGTATGAACTATGCCGAAGTAGAGGAGTATGCAGTTTACGCTGATGATGCAACAACTCCTGTAACACATATTTCTAATGAGGACGTTTTAAATTTAATAACATACAAACCGAATGAAGTTGGTGACTGGCTATACCTGAAGGCTGAATACAGGAACCAGTCGGCATTTCCGTTCGGCATGAGCTTCCAGTATTCGAATCAGATTCTGCTCGGAAGGGTTTATATTCCTTTGCTCGGGCAGTGGTTCTACCTGGAAGGCAAATATGCAACACCGCTTAGAGGACTCAGGCCTTATGAGAAAGCTAACTTTTTCATGATTTCACCGGTGTTGAGGCTGACTATATAATAGATAGCTTTATGGAAAAAACCCTCTTGCTGATAAATTAATTTTTGGCAGAGGGTTTTTTTTAATTACGAATTACGAATTACGTATTACGAATGGTGGATATACATTAATTGATATTAGGAGATGGGAATATGAAAATATCAATTTTATCACGTAGGGATTATATAATCAATTACGAATTACGAATGGTGGATATATCAATTGATAATTTAAAATTGACAATTGATAATTAAGCTTATTAATTAGAGATGATATTAAACAATTATCAAAAATATATAACAATTTTATCCCGTAGGGATTATATAATTAATTACGAATTACGAATTACGAATTAATGACATTCTGAATGGAACGAAGTGGAATGAAGAATCTGCTCTATGTGTATAGAGATTCTTCTCTTCGCTCAGAATGACATCTGACAAAAAGGTATTTTCTAAAATAAAACATAAATATTTCTTAATTTTACAAAATTGAGTGCAGCATATTTACGAGGAGATACTGAATTTTATGTTTTCATCGAAAATGAGAAATAGGTTTGTTACATCATTAGCCGTTTTTATTGCTATTTCTATTTTTATCCCTGCACAAAATCCCAACTATCCCGACCAGATTGATTCTACAAAATATAAGCGTGATGTGCTGAAAGAAGCTAAGGTCAAATCAGTACAAAAAGAAATCGAAATTACGATTACCAATGTTGATATAACAAATTTTCCTGTTATTAAAGTTATTGTCGAGGCTTACAACAAAGCGGGCCTTCCTCTCGACACATTATATGCTAATAATTTAACCGTACTCGAAAACGGTATCGAGAAGCCAGTCATTTCTGTAGAAAAAATCACAGTGAAGGAGCGGGTTCCGGTTGATTTCGTATTTGTGATTGACAAGACAGGCTCTATGCAAAAGTATATTGATGCCGTGCGGAAAAATCTTACGAACTTCACTAACTCACTACTAAAGAGGGGAATTGATTATCGAATTGGTTTGATTTACTTTTCCGACTATGTGGAAAGAATAAATGAGATGACCGATAATGTCGGTACTTTTCTTGGTTGGTTAGACGAAGTGAGGGCTTACGGCGGCGGAGACGAAAAGGAAAATGCGCTCGATGCTATGTACGAAGCCACAAAGCTGAAATTCAGGCCCTCGGCTAATAAAGTTCTCGTTCTGATTACCGACGCTCCTTACCACCAGAAGGGGGAAAACGGAGACGGAAAATCATCGTTTACAACGGAATCAATGATAGAACATCTCAATAACGATGGTGTGAGGGTGTTCAGCATCGTACAGCCGAAGCTTCAGAATTACCTGACACTCGCAAAAAGCACGAGGGGAAATTTCTTCGATATTGATTATCCTTTTTCTACCATACTCGATAATTTTTCATCACAGCTTACGAATCTGTTTGCATTGAAATACAGGACAGACCAGCCTGCGATTCCCGATTCGATTAACATTGCATTGCTGAACGAAAAAAAGCTGGAACTCGTGAGAAAGACAATTCCGATAGTTGAATTAGGCAGAAAGCTAATCATCGAAAACCTGCTCTACGAAACCAACAGTTGGGAGCTATCGAGCAAAGTTAACGAGCTTGAAATCCTATATGAATTTATGAAGAACAAGCCTAATGTAGTAATCCTTGTGGAAGGACATACGGACAGCCGCGGCTCGAACGCACTCAACGACCGCTTGTCGCTGCTGAGGGCGGAAAGCGTCAAGAAATACATTTTAAATAAAGGAGTGGATGCAAACAGGATTAAGACAAAGGGCTACGGCAAACGCAAACCGATTGCAACAAACGACACAGACTTCGGCAGACAACTCAACCGCCGCACCGAAATTGTGATTGTGGCGAAGTGAGGATGAAAAATCAAATCTCAAATTATTCAATATAAAAAACCTTATCCTAACCAATAAACCTTAGTAACAGTACCTTAACCAATCCGACAAACCTTATTAATATTTTAATAGGGTAATACGGTTTAAGAGTGCCAGGCTCCTCTTTTACTAAGGTTAAAAATGGATTTTAATAAGGTGAGTATATAACTCAACACTCAAAATTCAACACTCAAAATTTATTCTTTCTCCGCCTGTTCCAGAGCGGCATCGTCAATGTCGTAGTTGGAAAACAGGTTCTGTATGTCTTCATACTCTTCGAAGGAATCTAAGAATTTGATTACCCTTTTTGCATCGTTCACATTCCTGATATTGACGCTGGTTCTCGGCAGGTATTCGAGCTTCCTGTCAGTGATTTCGACTTTCTTTCCCTCGAAAAATTTACTTGATGTGGTGAGCGATTCGATAGCACAGATGATGCGTGATGCTTCTTTGTCGTATTCCAAATCGTCGGCACCTGAATCCAGCACCAGCTCGAGCAGGTCGTCCTCGGACCTGCCGGCAGTCTTAACGGTAATGACACCCTTGCGGTCGAAGTTCCATGCAACGGAATTTGCTTCGCCGAGGTTACCACCCAGCTTGTTAATCAATACTCGCAGTTCCGAAAGAGTGCGGTTACGGTTGTCTGTGATTACTTCAATCATAACAGCACCACCGCAGGGACCGAATCCTTCGTAGGTGATTTCTTCGTAGTGTACCCCTTCGATTTCACCCGTTCCTTTCTGGATAGCACGCTTGATGTTTTCATTCGGCATATTAACGGCTTTGGCATTCTGAACGGCAAGCCTGAGCCTCGGGTTTGAGTCTGCATCCCCGCCGCCTTCGCGTGCCGAGATTGTTAATTCCTTTGCTATGCGAGTGAATGTTTTGCCGCGCTTTGCGTCCTTAGCGGCTTTCTTATGCTTGATGTTTGCCCACTTACTATGACCTGACATGCGTTTTCCTGTTTATTGTTTATAATTAGATTGCAATTTATTTCTAATTGTCAGCAAATATAAACTGCAATCTAAAAAATATATGATTATGGCAAAATGGAAAAATGAAAAATATTAGATAAATTACTAATTATAAAATGTTTGTTGAATTAATGATTAAACATTAGTTTTGATATATGAGTATTGATGGAGCTAAATGAATTACAATTTTTCATGGGATATTAAGAAAGCAAGACAAAACATTATCAAACATAATATTAAGTTTGAAAATGCAGCTACAATATTAAGAGACCCAAATGCGTTGTCAATATTTGATGAAGAACATAGTTTGAATGAAGATAGATGGATGACTATGGGAATAGACTCAAACGGAATTCTTTTAGTTGTAATACATACTTTTCATCAAATTGATGATGAGAATATTAATATCAGAATAATTTCTGCAAGAAAAGCAACAAAAGTTGAAATCAAACAATATAAGGGTACATAAAAATGAAAAGAGAATATGATTTTTCAAAAGGTGAAAGAGGTAAATTCTATCAAAAAGACGCAGTTTTTAATATTCCTATTTACCTTGAGCCTGAAGTAAAAACTTTTATAGAAAACATCGCTGAGAAAAAGAAAAAAAACATTCAGGATGTTGTTAATTCTATCATCAGAGAGAATATCAAACTATCGAAAACTCTATCGGCTTAATTATTACACTTCGACAGGCTCAGTGTGACATTATTATAAATCTTTATTTATACCTGTCCAGCACAGTCTTTATGCTTGAATAAATCTCGTCAATCTTTCCAAGACCGTTGATGTTGTCAGCAAGGTTTTTTGCTGTGTAATATTCAATCAATGGCTTAGTCTGGTTTTCATACACATTAAGGCGGTTTCGGATAGGCTCCTCCTTGTCGTCATCCCGCTGGTAAAGTTCGCCTCCGTCAACATTACAGACACCTTCTTTTTTCGGAGGATTATAAATTAGATGATATGATTTACCGCAGGTACGGCAGGTACGTCTTGCTGTGAGACGTTTGACAAGCTCCTCGCTTGGCACATCGAGAATCAGTACAGTATCGAGCTTTTGTCCCATATCGGTAAGAAGATTGCCGAGTGCTTCTGCCTGAGTCACAGTTCGTGGGAAACCGTCGAGAATGTATCCGTTCACTAATTCAGGTTTTTTCAGTTCTTCTTTTATCATGTCAATAATAATCTGGTCAGGTACAAGCTCACCTGCATCCATGAAGGATTGTGCTTTCCTGCCGAGTTCGGTTCCCTGCTTGCGGTTTGCACGAAGTATATCGCCTGTCGAAAGCTGAACGATATTATAGTCTTTACAAATTCTCTCTGCCTGTGTGCCTTTGCCCGCTCCGGGAGGGCCTAAAAAGATTAATCTCATTATTTTTCCTTATTTTATATTTTATAAATTTTAAGAATTGTTTTGTGCAAATATAAGGAAAGGCAAATAGAATAAAATCCCATGTTGATAATTTTGTATCTGATGTGGTTTTTTTAATGAGGAATAATCTAAATTACACAGTTTCAAACTGGAGATTTTTCAACTGTTGTGGTGAAGTACTCTCACTAATTTTCAAAAGTTCGATTCCAACAACCTTCCCGTCTTTATTGTAATCTAATATTACGCCTTTTTCTACTTCCTCCGATTCAACTATTGTTGATTCATCGAGGCGAAAATAGAGTGCGTCGCTTTCTTTGTCAATTTTTAATTTCATATTTCTTTTATCCTTCTGTCAAAGAAAAAAGTAATTATCTTTTTAGGTTTTGTAGCCGGATTTACAACCACTCTTAAGTAACGATTTCCAAATTCTAATATTGTTTTTATATAATGTACTGTATTATCATCATTATATTCAATCTTATCAGGTAAATTCAATGTATTAAAAATCCATTCTTTAGGAATTTTTCTTTCTTCGAGCAAATCAAAAGAATGAATTTTGAATTCGTATTCATCCAAAGTATTTACCTTTCATATTGATTTATTTTGGATGTAATTTAGCAAAATATTGATTCAATTTTATTATATAAAATATTTCTTTTAAATTTCGTTAATTAGATATATAATTAAATTTTTATTTGGAAACAATTATGAACAGACAATACACATTACAATACTGGCTCGATGATGACTGGTATGTCGGCAGACTGTTGGAAGTGCCGGGAGTATTCAGCCAGGCACCCACACTCGAGGAATTGAAGGAGAATATTAAGGAAGTGTATCAGTTGATGATGGAAGATGAGTTGGAAGATTTGATGCTTAAGAATAAAGATTTCAAAGAACTTGAACTTACAATATGAAGCATCGTGACCTTGTACGCTTACTTGAAAAGAATGGATGCTTTTTGAAGAGGCATGGTGCAAATCATGATATTTATATGAATCAAAATAATGGAAGAAAAGCACCGGTTCCACGGCATAGGGAAATTAAGGAGACAATGGTTTTAGTAATTAAAAAAACAACTTGG
Organism: Ignavibacteria bacterium RIFOXYC2_FULL_35_21; assembly: GCA_001804705.1. Lineage (GTDB taxonomy): Bacteria > Bacteroidota > Ignavibacteria > Kapaibacteriales > UBA2268 > XYC2-FULL-35-21. Next base: position 103,618 of record MHAY01000034.1, on the reverse strand, counting down.
GATAGATTAATTATTAATGAAATGTTTATTGAATAATTTAATGACTTTCCCATTCCTCTTTTAATATACCTGCTTGTCTGAGAAGTCTTATTAATAGGTCAACACTAATTTCTTTTCTATGTGGATTGGGGATTGTAAGCCGTATATTTCCTTTTATCATATATTGATGTTTACCGCCAGGGAAAGGTCCATTAAAACCAAAATTATTTAGTCTTCTGATAAATTCTTTGTAGGATATTGGTTTCATTAAACAGCAGAAACCATTTCATAAATATTAATATCTTTAAGTTTTGGTAATTCGATATTTTTATTCAAACTAACAATAATCCAGCCTTCGACTGAATCTCTTAGATTCCTTCTGCAATCCTCCAAAGTTTTACCCGTAGCCCATACACCTTGCAGTTGAGTGATTTCACCATAATATGGTTCTTCATCATTAATTATTTCATAGTGTGCAAGGTTCAATGCTTCTTCAATATATTCAATTAACATATTACAGCTCCAAATTTGAAATTCTAATTCTTAAAAACTGATAAAGCGATATTTTATTTTATTATACTTTGGAGAACCTACAAATCCTTATACGGATTTGGCCCCACCTCGTCTATCAGTTCGGCGAATTTGTTGAATATATCAGGCAGACGGTCGTATTCATCAATCGAAAGAGTGTGAATTTCCACACGCTCCGGTTCCAATACAAGCTGTTTCAATTTCTCTTGAACGTTTTCCATCCTGATATTCGCAAGCTCGCTTCCGCGTATGAAGTGGCACTGGTAATCATCGCCGTATTTACAGCCGACAAGTATAGCACCGTCAAATCCTGCGGAGAGTGCATCTGCAATCCAGCTTGTGTTGACCGAACCGAGACATCTAACGGGAATTACCCTGATGTTCGGTGTATATAGCATTCTCTTTCTTGCGGCTATATCGAGTGAAGGATAAGCATCGTTTTCGCAGAGGAATGCTATGATTCTCGGCTTCTCCTCATCTTCTTCCGGCATATCAATTGATTTAATCATAGCAGAAACAATCTGCACCGAATAATCCTTGAAACTGATAATTCTTTCGGGACATGCACCCATGCAAATACCGCAACGGCGGCACCTGTTCGGGTTCGGCATCGGTGTTCCTTTTGCGTCTTCTTCTAAGGCTCCAAATGGACATTCTTCAGTACAACGCTTACATTGAGTACATCTCTGGAAGAAGAATTCGGGATAAGTCTTGTCGCCTGACCTGGGATGGACGGCAACTCCTTTTCTAATGCTTTCGAGAACCTGGATTGCCTTGAGCGATGCTCCAAGTGCATCGTTTTTGCAGGCAACTATGTCCATCGGATTACGCACTGTACCTGCGGCATAAATGCCTGTACGCCTTGTTTCATAAGGGAAGCAGATGTAGTGTGAATCGGGAAAGCCATAATGCAATGTCGGTAAATCTTTCCCTTGGATGTATTTCAAATTCAATACAGAATAATCCGGTTCTACTACTTCAACAGGCTGTTCTTCTGTGGGTTGAGCCTCTGCTGTTGGGCTGTCGGCTTTCTTAACTGTCTTAATTCTGTCAGCCGCTGAGTTAGGTACCATTCCTGCGGCGAGCACCACCATATCGGCTTGAATCCGTATCTTCTCACCGACGAATGTGTCGTCAACATCAACAGCTATACTTCCATTGTTGACATTTATACCAGCAATCTCACCTTTTGTAAGGAAGATTGTATCTTCGTTTTGAACATGTTTTAAGAACAATTCATAATTCGCAGGTGTGCGAATATCTTTATATATGATATATATTTTTGCATCCGGGTATTTTTCCTGAACATATAATGCCTGCTTCAATGATGTCATACAGCAAATTGAAGAGCAATAGGGAAGATGTTCCGGGTCTCGTGAACCTGCGCATTGAATAAAAACAATGCTCTTAATATCAGTATTATCACTTGGTTTTTTCAGCTTATTATTTTTTGCCAATTCCTCAAATTCGACATTTGTTAAAATATTTTTCGAAGAGCCATAGCCGAGATATGAGAGCTTCTCGGGTTCGTAAGGCTTCCAGCCTGTCGCCTGTATGATTGTACCGACAACGAAGTTTTGTATATCGCCATTAATTTTTGCTGTAACATTGAAAGCTCCCGGCTGTCCGGCAGTCTCTTCCAATGTGCAGTTAGTCATGACTTTGATTTTATCGTATGACATTACTTCTGCAATCAAATCATCACATGGATTTAATTCAAGTTCAGAATAAGGAGCTTTTCGTGGAGTCAATTTATATAGCTTCTTATAAAAGCCGCCAAGTTCTTTTTCCTTTTCGACAAGAACTACATTATATCCCGCCTTGGCTGATGAGAGTGCAGCATTCATTCCCGTAACACCGCCTCCAACTACCATCACAGTGTCGTTTATATCGAGAATCGTCGGTTCGGGTATAGCTGAGTTTTGCATTTTAACGATACCCATTTTCAGGTAATCTTTTGCGAGAGCGTCCGTTTCCTCTTCATTCGGCTTGTGCGACCAGACTACATGCTCCCTGATATTCACCCTGTCAACGAGAACATTTTCGCCGAATTTGAAAACATCTGTCATGTATCTTGGCGAGCAGGCACCAATGACAACCCTGTCTAAGCCTTCTGTTTCAATATCTTTCTTTATTTCCTGGATTGCGATGTCTCCGCAAAGGCAGGAGTTGAGCTTGCATACCGGGATTTTGGTTTCTTTTTGAACTGTTTCGCAAATCGTCTGGCAATTAACTGAATTTCCGATTTCACATCCCGAGCATAAATACATTCCGACTTTTGTTTCTATAGCCATCTCAGTTCCCTCCTTTCACAATGTGGAGCGCTTTCATTGCCGCACCTGTTGATTCCTGTACGACTGATGACACCTCCTTTGGACCTGTGCATACTCCGCATCCGATTATTGATTTTTCAACATCAGTTCTGATAAATCCATTTTCATCGAGAAGCGATTTATCCGGAAATCCATTCTTGGATGTTGTCGGCTGCATTCCTGTTGCCAGAACAACAAGGTCAACTGCCAATTGTTTCAGTTCACCAGCCATCGTATCTTCTGCTTCAACTATTAATTGTGTGGAACTTGGGTCTTGAATTACTTTTGCAACCTTGCCTCTATGGAAAAAGACCTTACTATCATCCTTTACTTTTGTATAAAAATCTTCTAAAGGCCCAGGTGAGCGAATGTCAATATAAAACACGTGAATTTCCGTATCGGGTAACTGCTCTCTTATGTACTTAGCCTGCTTGAGTGAAGCCATGCAGCAGACTGAAGAGCAGTATTCAAGGTGGTTCTCGTCACGCGAGCCTGCACACTGAACAAATGCAACTTTCTCGATTGGTTTATCTGAACCAGGAATTTGAATTTTCCCACAAGTTGGCCCGCTTGGAGAAGCAAGCCTTTCGAGCATCATATTTGTAACGACACCCTTAAACTTACCGTAGCCTAATGTATCCAGATTCTTTGCATCATAAGGGTCCCAACCCGAAGCCCAGACAATCGCTTTTGCATTTATGTTTAATTCTCTTTCTTCTTCATTCACATCTATTGCATTGTACTTGCATGAGTCAATAATCAAATTAAGCTCTTCCCTGCTGCATAGGCTTTTATCGAGTACATATTTCATCGGGTAGCAGTTGTTGTATGGAAGATATATCGCTTTTGTTTTATCCATACCGAAATTGAAATCGTTGCTTTTCTCTACTGTACAGGCTGTGGCACAATCTCCGCAGTTAGTGCATTTGTTGTTTACATATCTCGGATTTACTTTGACTTTAACGTTATAATTTCCTGAATCACCTGAAACTATCTTAACTTCAGCAAGAGTATATAGTGTGATTCTCGGATTATCTCTTAATCTTCGGATGTTAATTTCCATGCCGCAGGTCGGTGGGCATAGTTTTGGAAAGTATTGGTTAAGCTGAGCAACTCTGCCTCCAATGTATGGATTTTTTTCAATAAGTGTAACGGTGAAACCCGTTTCCGCTGCTTCCAATGCAGTAGAAATGCCTGAAACTCCCGCTCCAACCACAAGAATATCAGTATTAAATGAACTATTTTCCATAAGTAATTCTTTCTAAATTTATTTCATATTGTTCATAATCGTTGTATTTTTAGTAAGAGGTACGAGGCTGTTTTCCTTCAATATCTCCTTCATTCCATTTACTTCAAAACACTATACTTTCTAAATTAAATTACAGGGCAACGGATTACAAGTTTACAAATCATATTGTAATCTGAGTGTGGTGAAGTCTTAGGGTAATGTTTATATCATGTATTTGAATGGATTATTCATTTGTTAGTAAAATAAAATAGAAAATTCTTCATCTTATTCTTAAATTAATATATAATTAATATGACAGATAAAGCAAAAAATATAACCGAATCATTGAAAAGCGTTTTGGAAGCTGACCTCAACGTTGAATTTGCAGTTTCATTCGGCTCTATTCTCAATAAAGAAAAGTTCAGGGATGTTGATGTTGCAGTTCATTTCATAAAACCACCCGAAGGATTTGATTTGCTCGAATATATGGTAAAGCTCGACAAGGCTGTCGGCATTGAAGTTGACCTTAACGTATTAAATTCGGCTGGTCCATTTCTCAGGCACCATGTATTCAAAACAGGAGAACCATTATATCATTTCCTATTTGAAATAAGACAAATTATAATTATATTTGCACTATGTTAAATTAATAATGGTGCAAATATGGGCAGACCTAAATTATTATTGACTAATGATCTTGTTCAATTAGTTAATTCGGATTTAAAAGAAATCAAAGATTCGTATTTGGTTGTCAAATTATTAGCTATTAAGGCAGCTTTCAACCACAAAGAATCTGAAATAGCAACAATATTCAATATATCACGATCAACACTATTAAGGTGGATATCGAATTACAACACATATGGAATTGAAGGTTGCAAAAACAAGAGCAGGGGGCATAATCCATCTAAACTAAATGATAAAGAAAAAATCAAAATTAAGAAATGGATACTTTCAAGTAAAGACAAGCATGGCAAACAGGTGCATTGGACATTGCAGAGATTGAGAAAAGAAATTTTATTAGTATTTAATAAGGAGATAACTAAGACGCCACTTTGGTTAACCTTATTATCAATGAATTTAAGACTGAAAAAACCTCGCCCTCAACATAGAAGTTCTGATATAAAAAAAAGGGAAGAATTTAAAAAAAACTCAAGAATTAATTGATGGAATTGCAGACAAAGAAGACATAAAGGTGATGTTCTTTGATGAAGGTAGATTTGGTTTAAGGTCAACTTCAATGAGAATCTGGTCTGAGAGAGGGAAAAGAACATTGGTTAAAGTTCAGCAGGGTTTTAAAAATTTCTATGGATATTCTGCTGTTTGTCCATTTGATGGAGATAGCTTTTCCCTAATTCTTCCTTCTGTTAATACTGAATTGATGAATCTCTACCTTACAGAATTAAGTGCCTACATTGAAAAAAAAATAATTTTAATTATGGATGGAGCAGGTTGGCATAGGTCAAAGACATTATTGAGCTTTAAAAACATATCTATTGTTATACTTCCGGCTTATTCGCCAGAATTGAATCCTGTTGAAAAGCTATGGGAGTGGATAAAAAAGGAATGTAGTCATAATTTTTTATATGATTCACTTGAAGAAATGATGAATGCGGTATGTGATGAATACAAGAAACTTGATAATCAAACATTAAAAAGGTTATGTAATTGTAAATATTTGTCCTATTACAATTAGGAAATGATATTATTCATTCGTGATTTCATAAAATATGCCGATTTCAGGGACAGAACAATTGCTGATTATCAGGAATATAAATACATCACAGGTTATAAATAATATGATTGATAAAAACCCTCTCTTATAACTCAGCGAAACTCAGTTAATAACTCTGCGAGCCTCTGTGGAAAAATTGGAATGATTGTATGATTAAATTATGTCACTGATTTTCACCGAGTACCGTACAGATTTTCACAGAGTATCGGAGAGGAATAATGGTGGTATTTTTTTATTTCTCACAAAGTTCGCAAAGATATCGCTAAGAACGCAAAAAAAATCAAATTTTAACTTACGACTTTCGACTAATGATTTTCGACTTTTATAATTCAACATTCAACACTCAAAATTCAATATTTCGACTAACGACTGCCGACTGCCGACTAACGACTGCCGACTGCCGACTAACGACTAACGACTAACGACTAACGACTATTTACTTTTATAACTCAACACTCAACACTCAACACTTTTACCTCACCACAACCATTTTCCCATTTATTGCCTGTCCTTCAAATTGAATCCTATACATATACACACCGTTTGGTGCTTCGCTTCCTGCATCTGTTCTGCCGTCCCAGGTAGCTGTGTGTTCACCTGCATCAACTGCCCCTGAAAACAAATCCCTCAACAACTGTCCCTGCATATCATATATTTTGATTAATACAATACCTGCTTTCGGCATTGTATATTCAATATTTGTAGCGTATTGAAATGGATTCGGAAAAGATTTACTCAAAGTTAAATCTTTCGAAACCGGCTCCTGCTCCGACTCCACATCAAGTATAACACCCCCCTCACGGAAGACTGAGAGACCACCACCGTCTGTACAAATCCATTTGTTATTATATTTATCAATAGCAATTTCTCTAACTTCGTTTAGTGATAATCCTGAATTTTTTGTATTATAAATAATCAAATTTATTCCATCGAATTTTGCTAAACCACCACCATCAGTACCAATCCACTTATTAACACTTCCATCAGTAGTAATTGAAAGGACTTGGTTATTAGGCAATCCTGAATTTATTTTATTGTAATTAATCCAATTAGTTCCATCAAATTTTGTCAATGACCAAGTTCCAATCCAGATATCGCCAGTTTTATCTATTGCTATTGACTTAATATAATTATCAGGTAAACCTGAATTTGATGCGTTATAGTTAATCCAATTGGTTCCATCAAATTTTGCCAAGCCGCCACCATATGTTCCAATCCAAATATTGTCAATTTCATCTATTGCTATTGACTGGATGTGGTTATCAGGCAAGCCTGAATTTTTCTTGTTGTAAGTAATCCAATTAGTTCCATCAAATTTTGCCAAGCCATTGCTATCTGTCCCAATCCACTTATTGCCACTTTTGTCTATTGCTATTGACCGTATATAGTTACCAGGTAATCCGGAATTTGATGTGTAATAATTAATCCAATTAGAACCATCGAATTTTGATAAGCCCCACCTCTGGGTCCCAATCCACTTATTGCCACTACTATCTATAGCTATTGATATGACATAGTTATCAAGTAATCCTGAATTTGATGTATTATAATTAGACCAATTCGTTCCGTCAAATATTGCTAAGCCACCACCATACCAAGACCCCATCATCTTATTTCCACTTCCGTCTATTTTTATTGTCCAGATATTGTTTCTAGGCAAATCCGAATTTGATGTGTTGTATGAGAACCAATTCGCTCCATCAAATTTTACCAAGCCTTTAAAAGTCCCAATCCATTTATTATCTTTTATCTCTATTAATATTGAGATAACATCGTTTGAAGGCAAGTTTGAATTTGATGTATTATAATTAATCCAATTCGTTCCATCAAATTTTGTAAAGCCTCCATTAGTTCCAATCCACATATAGCCACTTTCATCTATTACTATAGAACGGACATGGTTCCCAAGTAATCCGGAATTTGATGAGTTATAATTAATCCAATTCGTTCCGTCAAATTTTGTCAAGCCACCTCTCCAAGTCCCAATCCACTTATTGCCACTTCTGTCTATAGCTATTGAAGAGACATCAGTATCAGGCAAGCCGGAATTTGTTGTGTCGTAAATATTCCAATTCGTTCCATCAAATGTTGCCAAGCCGCCTAAAAAAGTTCCAATCCACTTCTTACCGTTTCCATCTATTGCTATTGACAGGATTTGGTTAGCAGGCAATCCAGAATTTATTTTGTTGTAAGTAATCCAATTTGTTCCGTCAAATTTTGCTATGCCTCCCCAAATAGTTCCAATCCACTTATTGTCATTTCCGTCTATTGCTATTGTAGATATATTATTATCAGGTATATCGGAATTTGTTGTGTCGTAAATAATCCAATTCTTTCCATCGAATTTTGCCAAACCACCGCCCTCAGTTCCAATCCACATATAGCTATTTCTGTCTATTACTATTGACTTGACGTCGTTAACAGGCAAGTCTGAGTTTGCTCTATTATAAAAAGTTGGGATTCCTGAAATTTTATCAAGTTTAACTAATCCTCCGGTTGTTCCTACCCAGATGTAATCACTTTCTTCAGCTATTGAAGTAATATAATTTCCATTAGTATAATTCACCCACTCGGGATTTTGCGTTTTGACATTTGATATGATAATAATAAAAGCAAGAAATGCAGTCAGGTACACCTGTTTCATAGCATCACCATTTGATTTACAATAAAACTTTTTTTTTTATTAAAAACCTTATCAAATCCTCTCAACCTTAGTAACTATTGTTACAATCCCCAATCAACCTTATTACCTTATTTCTTCCGATAAGCTAATAAGGTTGGACGAACCGGATACCGTACTGTTACTAAGGTATCTAAGGTTTATATAAGGTTATCTATTATTTTTCAATTTCCTGCACCTTAATATAATATAATGACACTTGAAAAGGGAAAAGGTCTCAGAAAAAATTCACAATTCACAATTAACAATTTTTAAGTGCTTTGAGATATTTTTACAGGTATAGTGTGAAATAAAAATCTGCGAAATCCATTAATCCGATTAATCTGCGGTTCAGACTTTTTATTGATATAAGAAAAGGGAAATAATATCAGAAATTATTTGAAAGATGTAGGGGCAATTCATGAATTGCCCCTACGAATTAATCAAAATTAATTACCGTCTCAAATTGTTCGTTTCCTGAAGCATCTGGTCGCTGACGGAAATTGTCCGGGCTGATGCCTCGAACGCCCTCTGTGTTGTGATTATATCTGTGAACTCTGTTGTCAAATCCACGTTTGACATTTCCAATGCACCGCTGACCATAGATGTCGAGGGATTGTCCTCGCCGCCTGTACCGATGAATGCAGAACCGCTGTTTGGTGCCGCTTTGAACATATTGGAGCCGTCTTTCATCAATCCTCCGGGATTCGAAAACTTTGCCATAACGATTTGCCCGAGAACCTCGTTCTTACCGTTTGTAAATGCTCCCCACACTTTTCCTGATGTATCAATCGAAAAGCCTGAAAGCTCACCTGATTGGAATCCGTCCTGGTCAATCGCAGTTGCAGAACTTGAACCTGCATAATTGGTCAATCCGTTTCCAGCCTGCCCCGAAAGATTAATTGTAATATCATCCGGAAAGAGGTTCTGGAATGTAGGATTAGTACTAACTGCAACCGTTAATGTAGATGGTGTGTTTAGAGTACCGTCTGCATTAAAAGTTATTTCGGGCGATGCACCTGCAACAAGGTCTGTAGCGTCTCCATCTAACGTAACAGTAACGTTAAACTGAGCGTCGGCTACTTTCTCAAATGTAACGTCCAATGTATGCGTTCCGCCACGCTGGTCATAGACAACGATTGTCGTTGACCTCGTATTGTCCGGAAACGTCAATGGCATGTTTGCATTGAGATTACCTGTTACCTCCACATTATGCGTTTGCTGTGGCGGGGAAATCATTGTCGAAGGAATCTGAAGATTTTTTACGTTACGGTCAAGAATAGTCATTCCTTCGGTATTCCTTACAAGATTATTACTCGCATCCAATTGAACGCTGTAGCCCTGAAGAAAAGCACCTGTTGTACTGTCAACAAAGTATCCCTCCTTGTCGAGTGCAATCATTCCGGCTCTCGAGAACATTCTCTGGTTATTCAGGTTGTAAACAAAAAATCCTTCACCCTGTAAGGCAAGGTCAAGAGGCCTGTCTGTATATTCAAGCGACCCCTGTGACATGTTGTTTGAAACTGATGCTATTTTTACACCCAAACCAAACTGCAAGGGATTAATACCGCCGATTGCTCTTGAACCTGCTATTTCCGGCGGACTGCCATAACCATAAGTCTGGCTGAAAAGGTCTGCAAATGTCATCCTGCTGGATTTGTATCCGTAGGTATTAACGTTTGCGAGATTGTTTGATATGACATCGAAACGCCTCTGATTTATTCTTAACGAACTGGCGCTGATTGATAAAGCTCTACTTAAGCCCATTTATGAACCCTCCTTGGTTTAAAAACAAATATTATTTTCTTTTTCTTTAACTCCTCTGTCATTCGGAGTCGTTCATCCGGGGATCTCCTGTCCTTGCATTGGACGAGGTCCAATCCCAAAAAATTATGCAAATACCACCGAGTCAATGTTAGTAATGACTCTCTCATCCATTTCATTGCTGTCAACGACAGTGATTACTGTTTTGTTCGGCACGCTGACGATGAATGCTTTTTCATCCATCATTACGACTGATTCAGTCGAACCTTTTTCATTTGCCCTTGTTACTGCATTTTCAAGCCTGCTCAATTCTTCTTCCCCAAGGTCAATATCCCTGCTCATCAACCGTGATTGAGCATGAGAAGAAAATTTAACCTTATCGAGCTCCTGCCTGAAGATTTCCTCAAACGAAGTGTCCATGCGGTTTTGTGGCGGCTGAAGAGTCTGTTTCTTCAGTTCGTTGACGCCTCCCGCAGGAAGAAAGGGCAGCATTACTCCGTTAATTTCCGGCAAATTATTCACCTCCTATACTAATCATATTATTTAAAAAATTTGTTATTAAATTAAATTTTCAATTTTCAATTTCTAATTTTCAATGAATTTTCAATGTAGAAATTATAAATATTTAATCCATCTTTAAGATTTATGTTCATTATCTGTTTAAAACTTATTTTCATTTTAAATTAAAAATTATAAATTTATTGAAAATTGTAAAGTTGAAAATTCAAAATTATCAACTAACTTTCCGTTGAAATATCTGTTATGTTTCCTAACGGTATTTCTAATCCGTTAATCACAATCATTGTGCCTTCGGCTTTGAACCTGACAGCCTCAATAATACCATAGGTATAGCAGTCCGGTGTATAAGAGGTTCCTGCTTTATCTTTGGCTGTAACCTGAAATGAGTATTCGCCGGCAGGCAATGTGTTGCCGTTGTCGTCTTTCCCATCCCAACTGAGTTTATGGTCACCGCTTTCGAGGTCGGTACCCGTAAGTTGAATTGTCCTGACAACTTTGCCGCCTGAATCCTTTATAGTAAGCTCTCCGCTTGCGGCACTTATATCAAGCTTATAACCAAGCTGAACAGCATTATTGCCATCATAATGAGTGGAATTAGAAATTGCCTTTGCGTGTTTGCCCAACAATCCCGGTAATGCCGAATTAGAGATTGTTTGAGTCAATAACAAGTTTGAATTTACCTGCCCTTCGAGTAAAGAGCGTATATCTGTTAACGTTTCAAGCTGGGAAAACTGTGCAAGCTGGGATGCAAATTCCTGGTTGTCATACGGCTTCAAAGGGTTCTGCGATTTAAGCTGAAATGTCAATAGCTTAAGAAACTGGTCTTTGCCAATATCGTTCCCGCTCTTTGCAGGCTGAGTATAGCCTTCATAGCTATTTGATGCAGTATTTGTTATTCCTTCGGTCATGAGGGTAGCCTCCTTTAATTAATGTTATAAGAAATTAGTATTTATTGAAATACCATCATCATTTAATTCATCAGAGCTAACAAGTTCATCCTCATTACTTAGTTGTTGAAGAGTTCCGATAAATTCCCTATTTGCCTTACCGTCTTTCTGGCGTGCATTGCTACCCTCGAAGAATGCATGCCTGTCGGTAACGTCGTTTTCGACCTGGCGAACTTCAATTTTGATGGATTCGGTTTTTATTCCCTGTTGATTAAGTTTTTCTGTCAAAGTTATTAATTGGTTCTCAAGATTTTTCATAACTTCTCTGGTGTCTGCTTTCATCACAATCTTAGCCAGATTTTCTTTCATTGATATTTCAACATAAACAGTGCCGAGTGACGGAGGATTTAGATATAACCTTGCTGTTTGAGTTGTATTGCTTTGAATATTCTTCGCAAGCTGTAATGTTTTGTCAGCAATTTCTTCAAGCTTTACCCTTCTCAGGCCAACTGAATTTGTAAAGTCAAATTCTTTGCCTGCAATCTTTGGTGTATTGTAAACCCTCTCGGCAATTCCTGTTTTGCTTAGGTTTTGGCTCGCCTGTGCATTATTATCCGTAACATATTTTGCAGAAGCAATTTGAGCTTTATCATCTTTCGGTAAAAGTGTATTTTCTGAATTTTTTGCTTTGCCGTTTAAATTTTCGGCAATTTTACCTTGTTCAATATTCGTTATACCGGGTTTGATGTTATCAATTTCATTCATTGATTGATTTTTACTTGCTACTTCATTCTGCTTAATAAATAAACCGGAGATGTCTTTGTTTTGCAAAACACCCTGCTCATTTGTTTTTATTGAATTATCACCTTGTTTAACTTCTTGTAAAATTTCGGCAGAAGTAGTAACAAATCCGGGATTAATTTTGATATTAGCAAGCTCATTCTTTACATTAACATTATTTGATTTAATGATGTTTGCATCAGCCGATTTTGCATTAGTTATATTTGATTTAATGATGTTTGCATCAGCTGAATCTTTTACATTTTCATTTAATTTTACATTATTTTTTACAGTAATTTCATCGGAATTTTTTCCAATTATCAAGTTTGAAATGTTCGTTTTTCCATCTTTTACTAATTGTAATTCGCCCGCTAAAGATTTGGCTTCAGCTTTGGTTTTTACAGCGATATCACCTGAAATTTTTGTTTTTTGTTGAGTGTCAGCCTTGTTCTCAGCTTTGCTTTCAACTTGTTCAGATTTATTCTTTTGGTTATTATTAGCAGTCAGTTCACCTGAATTTTCGGCTTTCTTGTTATCAATTTTTACCGTTTCATCCTTGGGGGAAACAGTATTATTGGTATTCTTTTGAACTGCCGTGTCTCTTGCCTGAACCTCAGAGCCAGAGGCATTGTTTGTGGATTGTCCATCATTGTAGGATTCATTATTCTTCGCATAAGCAGAGTTGTATTCCCTATGTTCAACCGGATTGTAATTACTTACAGAGTGTCTTGCAGCCTGATTGCTCAGGCTGCTATCAGAATAATCATTCGATAACTGTCCTGGGTTTGCAGAATCATAATCGTTTAGTCTTTCTTTGAGACTGCGTTCGAAGTAATCACTAATGGTTTTATAGATTTGCAGAACCGGGCGTTCAATGACGCCTGCTTTAAGCGAACCCTTAAGAATTGAGATTGAATCAGCCATTTGGTGCCTCCTGCACTTTTAATATCGGACAAGCCATCCTAACTTGTTCAATTAATTATTAATTATCAATTGTTAATTATTAATTATCTAAGGCTACCCTGCCGCATTATTTCGGCGGCTCTTTCGGTTGAAATCATATCAAGAACCTTGCCAGCTTTTTTCTTCGACATGAGTTTAAGAATTTTGGAGGCATCTTTTGAATCTACTTTTTCGAGGATTTTTGCTACTTCCTTTGGTTCGGAATTATCATATATTTTTGCAAAGTCCGACAGGTTCTTATTTTTTAGTGAATCGAGCTGCCCGATAAGTAATTTTTCTTTTTCTTCAGTCATTTTTGCAACTCTTTCCCTGTCGGATAATACCTGCTTATAGAGTAAAGTTATTTTTGAAAGTGTGTCTTTCATTTTCGCATTTGTTTTATGGATTTTACTTATTGAATCGAGCATTCTGGGATAAGATGTTTTCCCTGTACTTAAAAGTTCATTCTTTGCTGTTATAGAATCGAGAAGGTTTTTCTTTTCGGCATTTAATTGTATATTCTCCATCTTAAGGAGCTTATTTCTTACGACAGCCTTTTGCATATCGTCAAAATCCGTCTTTGATATGAGCAGGTTTGGTACTTTAATTTTTCCTTTTGCTCTTAAAGCCATTGTCCTTGATTGTTGGGACTTCTTGTCAATACCAATCATACCGGGGAAAAACTTATAAACAACGACAAAACCTCCCACTACAATCACAAATGCGATTACAAGGGACATCAATATCATCATCAACGATTTTGTACTCATCAATTCACCGGTTTTATACCTTTAAAACATCCACAGTTCCGCTGAGGTTTCGGGCTATTTCATCAAGTCTTATGACATCTTCTCTTTCGGCTTCATACTCATAAGCCTTCAATTGTTTTTCCTTCAGCTTAATAAGAATTTTTTCATCTTTCATAACTACATTTAATATATCTCTTTTTTCGGTTTCTATATCAATTAACTTTAGCTTTTCTTTGCCAAGTTTTTTTATTTCATCTCTTATGTATGTTTTATGAAAATGGCCCGCCTGCAGGTTCGATGCCTTTGTCAAGCCTGTCTGAGACTTTAAAATCCCTGTTAAATAAGTTTCTTTTTCTTCGATTTCTTCTTCTTTTCTACGGCGTTTGTTTGCGGCATTCCTAAGTTCACGCTTTGATTCCTCAACCTTGTGAGCTCTCAGTTTTAAAACCGGTTCGAGCCTGAATTTGAAACTTTTCGCCATAAATCAAATTATTTTAATTTTATTATGCAATTATAAGGCTTTTATATTTAATCCCTAGTGGATAAAATTGTTCTTTTATTATCAATGTTACCGATATTTATTCACTACGTGAAAAATTATTATTAAAATTCTAACACTCAACACTAACTCGAAGCAATTGCTTTCAACTGTTCGACAGATTCTTCGTATTCGGTAGATTCATATATTCCTTGTTTGAGAAAGGCGTTAATCCTGTCGTTCAATGACATGGCTTTATCAATCACAGGATTAGTCCCTTTCTGATAAGCACCCACGCTGATTAAATCCTCAGCTTCGCGGTAAGCCGCCATAAGCTCCTGAACTTTTAAAATAGAATCGAAATGCTCTTTGCTTATAACGTCATTTCTCACCCTGCTGATGCTTTGAAGCACATCAATCGCAGGATAATGGCCCAAATTGGCAAGCCTGCGGGCAAGCACAATATGCCCGTCAAGAATACCTCTCGAAGCATCGGAAATAGGTTCATTTATATCATCACCTTCGACAAGAACTGAGTAGAGCGCTGTTATAGAGCCGTCAATTGAAGTTCCTGCCCTTTCCATTGTTCTTTGTAATAATGAAAACACCGATGGAGTATATCCCTTTGTTGTCGGAGGCTCGCCGATTGCCAGTCCGACCTCTCGCTGAGCCATCGCCAGCCTTGTTGCTGAGTCCATCATGAACATGACATCAAGCCCTTTTTCCCGGAAATACTCTGCAATCGTAGTTGCCACTAATGCACCTTTAACCCTGACAAGAGGAGGATTATCGCTGGGTGCTATTATAACAACCGAACGTTTCAATCCTTCTTCCCGGAGGTCTTTTTCAAGAAATTCCCTTACTTCCCTGCCTCGTTCACCGATAAGTGCTATAACATTTATATCTGCCGAAGTATTTCTTGCAATCATACCGATAATAGTGGATTTCCCGATGCCTGAGCCTGAGAATATACCCATTCTCTGTCCTTTGCCGAGAGTAAGCATTGTGTCAATAGCCTTGATACCTGTTGCAACAGGCTCGAAGATTCTTTTTCTTTTAAGAGGGTCAGGTGGAAGTGCATAAATAGAACGTCGTTCACCTGCTGTTATCTCGCCGAGTCCGTCAATCGGGTTGCCCATGCCTCCGAGTATTCTTCCAAGCAGTTCGTCTCCAACATTTATACTAAGCGATTCACCTGATGCAACAATTTCTGTTCCCGGTGATATTTCTTTCAGGTCGCCAAGAACCATTGACAGAATTTTATTGTCACGGAATCCTACGATTTCGGATTTGCATATTTCCCTGCCACTCCTGTTTCTGATAATGCACACTTCTCCGATTGGTGCTTTGGGCCCATCGCTTTCGAGAATCAGTCCGATAACTTTAGTTATTCTGCCGCTAAGTGTAAGTGTGTTCTTAGTGCCAACAGCCTGCCCTAAAGTATCCCTAATAGCATCAGCCGTTATCATCGGGCCTTTCCGATTCTTCTTCCATTTTTTTCAGTAATTCGACATTTCTGCCGGGTTTGTCTTTTTGGAGGGCATTATATAATACATCCTTAATAATTTCAAGCTGTGATGCTCTTCGGGCATCCACACTGCCGACAGATGTTTCGAGCATGCAAAAACCCTGTTCTATGGAGTCGTTTGGTACAAGCTGTACATCCTGTATCCGCGAGGAATCATCAACTAATGAACTTTTCACGGTTTCTAGTATTTCAATATCGGAAGGGTTGAGGTGTATTTTATATATAATTTCATTATCAAGTGCATGTATAGCCTTTTGAACCTGTTCGATTACAGTCTTTGAATTTTCTGTTATCTCTTTTTCAATGATTTTTTCGGCAACGATTACAGCAAGTTCAGGCAATGATTCTTCGAGAAGCGATAGTTCATTCGATACTTGGGTTCTTAGCTCTCTGATAACATTCTCGATATTTCTTATCCAGTGCTGGTAAGATTCAATTTCATTTTTATAAACATTAACGGCGTAATCCTCGCCTTCGGCAAATCCTGTTTCATACGCATCTTTTTTTTGCTTGTCTGCAACCTCAATGGGCATAAAGTGAGTGGGAAGGTCCTTGAGCAAAATTTCGACTGGTTCGTTTGAGCCTGAGAATGAAAATTCCTGAGAGAACACAGCTCTGGAAACAACATCTTTTTCATCGGTCAGTATATTGTTTTTTAAATAGCTTATTCCTTTAGATGCTATTTCGCCGCCGCCTAATATTTCAAGCCTTGTCAGCTTTTTTGGAATTTTCAATACATATTTAGTCACGATTTATACCTGCTTTTAATAATGACAATTTCCGGCACACAATCTGTGTCAGGAGTAACTCCTGACACAGTCAAAAACAATTTTTTTTTAATATTGTCACGCTGAACTTGTTTCAGCATCCAGTGACCAGTTGTTTATATGGATTCTGAACCGAGTTCAGAATGACATAATCAATTTTTTCGCATTCTTTGTTCCAAATGATATTCTAAATAATTATCAATTTACTATTTAAACAAAAACATCTTCTTTGCCTTTACCGCCTATAGAAATTTCATCCTGGTCCTCGAGCTGTTTTATAATATCAACAATTCTAATCTGGGCGGCTTCGACTTCTTTAAGCTTGACGGGACCCATAAATTCAAGTTCTTCCTTAACGACTTCAGACGCACGTTCGGACATATTTTTAAATATCTTCTGTTTGATTTTGTCGTCTGATATTTTAAGTGCAAGAGCAAGGTCGCGCTTGTCAACGTCACGCAAAATTCTCTGAATACCCCTGTCGTCAATTGTAACAATATCTTCGAAGAGGAACATCAATCTTTTAATTTGGGTAGCCATATCAAAATCTCTAGTTTCTATACTCTCTAGCATAGCCTTAGCGGAAGCATTGGTGCTTCTGTTAAGTATATTTGCAACAAGCTGTGCACCGCCGGCAATAGCCATATCCTGTGAAAGTGTCGTTTCGGCAATTTCGTCAACAACATGTTCAATTTGTGATAATAGTGTTGGCGAAACTTTGCCAAGTTTAGCTATTCTGTGTATAGAATCAATTCTTAAATCCTCTTTGAATTCATTCAGCACATCAGCAGACTGGTCAGGAGAAAGATGAGAGAGAATCAAGGCTATTGTCTGCGGATGTTCTTTCGACAGGAAGCTTGCAAGCTGCTGCGGGTCTGCCTTTTTTAGAATGTTGAAGCCTCTGACGGTTGTTAAAACCCTTATTTTTTCAATAATATCCTTAGCTCTATCCATCCCATAAGATTTTTCGAGCAGAACCTGGGCAAAATCGATACCACCCTCGACCATATAGCTTTGAGCTGTCATCAACTGATAAAATTCTTCGATGACCTCCTCGATTATAGTAGAACTCAGGTCTTTCAGGTTTGTGATTTCAACTGCAATCTGTTCGACTTCGTGCATATCGAGTTCCTTAAAGACTTTTGCGGCTACTTCAACGTCGAGAGACATCAACAGAATAGCAGCTTTTTGTCTGCCCGTTAACTCCGAGGTTGTTACTGTTTTCTTTTTCATATCTTTATCTGTTAAATAGGCTTTAATATCTTAATTTATTTCATTTAACAACGTTTAAGTCAATTTTAATATTGCAATAAATTTCAGTTAAATTTAAACAATTTTTTTGCAAAGTATTATTAATTATTTTCCCTGTTTTTCTTCCGGTTCCTGAATAAGCATCATTCTAATCATTCTGACAGCATCCGGAGTCTGGCCTTCAATGTATTCCTGAACTTTATTCTTTAATTCCATTTTTAGCATAACGTCTTCTGTGAAGCCCGAAAGCTCTTCCTGCTCGAGCCTTGCACGTGCGATTGAAGACAAAGCTTCCTTATCCAAAGGCTTTCCGAATTCTTCTTCATCATACACATCAATCTCGGCTCCCCGTTCTCCTTCAAGCAGGAGTTGTTCGGGCAATTCACCCGGTGTCAAAAGCAATTGCTCTTCTCCCATTGCAATTTCTTCGAGCCTTTCAGCCTGCTCCTGCACCTCCTCTTCTTCTTCTTCAACCGATATTTTTTCAGGCAATGAGAATGCTATTCTCAGTCTTTCCTTTATCTGATTCGATTGCAGCAGGCGGTACATCAGGAACATTGTTATCAGGATTGCGGCAAGCAAAAAGAAAATCCTGTAATCCGGGTTGTTATACCACTTTACTTCTTCGGCTACACCTGTTTCCTCAATCGGGGTTGTGTCAAATCTTACATTAAGTACCGAAACCTGGTCGTTCCTCGAGGGGTCATAGCCCACAGCGTTTTGAACAATCATCCTTAGGCTTTGCATTGTGCTGTCTGCTCTTGGATTGTAAACCGTTGTATCCCTGCCGGCTATGCTCTTTTTATCAAATGTACCATTGATTAATGCTGCAACTGATAACCTTTTAATATTACCAACCCCTTTTATTATTCTCTCGATTGTTTCAGGTATTTCATAGTTTGATATTGTATTTGTTTTAGAACGGCTATTACTTGAACTTGGCGAAACGTAAGAAATCAAGGAATCGCTTCGTGAAGAGGAATCAGCCGATGAACTCGATTCGCTTATTGATTGCTCGCTTCTGACGACCTGTTTTTCAGGGTCATACGTTTTTGTCGTGCTTTCGATTTGGTCAAAGTCAAGCTCTGCATTTACCCTGACTTCAGAATTACCTTCGCCAAGTACACCATCAAGCATGGATTGAACTTTATCCGAAAGGTAATGCTCTACTTTCATCTGTTGCTGGTATTGTGTGGCAGACATGCCTGCAATCGAAGCACTTTCCTGGGGCGATTCCGACAGGATTTTTCCTCTCTGGTCAACGACAATCACGTCTTCAGGCTTCATTCCTTCAATACTTCCCGATACAAGGTTCTGAATTCCTTCGATGCTGGCTTTTGCAAGCCCCCTGTTGCTCCTCATGTGCAGGGAAACCGATGCAGTGGCAGGTTTTTGGTCTTTATCGAACAAGGCTTTTTCGGGTATAACAATATGCACTCTTGCTTTACTGACATCTTCAATTGAAGAAATTGTCTTTGCAAGTTCACCTTCCAAAGCCCTTCGGTAGTTCAACTTTTGAACAAATTCGGACATACCGAGATTAGTTTTGTCGAACAGCTCATAGCCAATCATTCCCGATTCGGGTAATCCCTCGCTTGCAAGGCTTAATCTTGTGTCATAAACCTTATCTTTTTCAATCATGATGGTGGAGCCGTTGTCTTTCAGGTCATACTCGATTTTATCATCCTTCAGCTTTTCAACTATTTTGGATGCTTCTTTTTCATCCAATCCTGTAAAAAGGACACCCTTTTCTTTTGCTGTAACAGATGCAACAATCATATACAAGGCTGTGATAACGGCGATAAAGACTAAGCCAATCATGATTCTCTGCATGATGGACAGCCTGTTAAAGAAATTCCTTGTCTGCGATACTACGTCAAGTTTTGCCATAAAATTCTATTATATGTTTTGTTAATTCCTAATTTCAATTATAATTAATGTTATGTCTGCATACGCGAAATTTCGCGGTACATATCCAAAAACCTGTTACGGATTTCCATCAGTAACTGGAATGAAGTTTTTGCTTTTTCGGATGCAATCATCACATCATGCAAATCAACCGGTTCGCCTTTTATCATGCGTTCTGTTAAATCTGCAGATTGAATTTGTAAAGTATTAGTGTCGGAAATAAGCTCTTTGAGTGTATCAGAAAATTTTTCGCCCTGGATTTCATCGGGAGCCTGGTTTTTTGCCTGCTGCTGAATCAGCGGCAGGTAAGGCTTAGCGCGGTCTAATTCGTTAATTATCATTTGTGAATCCCTTCTAATTTTACTTCATCCGTGATGCAGGTAAACATCCTGTCCTGCTTTTTTTTAATTCTTAATTGAATAGCCACTATCTTCAGATAGTGGGATTATTTCTCAACCACCTTATGACTTTAGTCCCTTATTTATTCCGGGATAAATCCCGAACCTTGTATAAATTTTTTTCCACGACTTAAAAGTCGTGGCTATTCAAATATATTGCAATTTTCTTAATAAACCATGTCAGGAGTTACTCCTGACATAAACTTATGTATTAAGCCAAACCATCGAACAATATACCCTTGCTGGTTGCCGGTGTTTCGATTCTTCCCTGCCTGTTGAAGAGTACATGCTTTTTAATCAGTTCGGAGTTTTCGGGAAACATGTTAGCGAAAAATTCACGTTCGTTTTGGGACAGGGTAATAGTGTCCCCATTAAGCTTATGTTGATTGAGATTCTTATTCTCAATTTTCAGCTTAACGTTGCCATCAATCCTGCTTTGCCTCTCCTGAGGCTCAACAATGAAATCGCGATATGGATTGACTCCGTTAATTTTCATTATGTATCCGAACTACCCCTTTTTTTATATTTGACTTAATTTATTATAATTAAAATATATAAAAATCAATTAAATATCAAGTGAATCCCTCGCCATATTTTTTGCCGATTCAATCACTGCGGCGTTTGCTTCAAATCCTCGCTGTGCAGAAATCATCTCCACCATTTCTGTTACGATATTAATATTCGGCATAGAGACATATCCATCCTCATCAGCATCCGGATGTGAAGGGTCATATACCATTCTTGGCGGAGAATTATCCTTCGCCAAATGTGCTTCCAATACATTTGAAACAGGATTATCAGGCGAATCAAAAGCATTGCCTATATGCATATTATCGCCACCCGTCATTCCAATCTGGCTGTCAAGTTCATCCTCAAAAGAATTAGCTTGAAGTGCATTGACAATCACAACATCACGCTTGTAAGGCTGTCCGTCGGGACCCTTTGTCGTGTTTGCATTTGCAATGTTGTTGGCAACGGCATTCAGCCTCATTCTCTGGAGGCTCATGCCCTTGCCGCTTATTTCAAATGTAGAAAATATGTTTTCCGGCATACTCCTTACCTATTAAAACTTCAATCCCGAAATTGCATTCTGCATTCCCTGAAAATACGACTTAACGGCACGGGCGGCAAACCTGTACCGTATCTGGTTCTGGGCAAGCTCTGCCATTTCCTTGTCAATACTGACATGGCTCTCGCCCGACATATATACCTGCGGCTGAGGAACTTCAGGCACATCCACCTCCGGAACAACATCATTGTCTTCGTTGTTGACTCCGATGGGTATGTGCTTCTCATTCGAAACCTCACCCACAGCCGAAGACACAGCCTTCCCGAACAACTCCTCGAACTTCACCTTTTCAGGTTTATAGTCCGGTGTCGTTACGTTAGCAATGTTCTTCGCTATCGTTCTCTGCCGTAAAGCATAGGCATCAAGCCCCCTGTTCAGCACGGGAAGCCTGTTCCTAAACAAATACTGACGGTATATCAATTATTCACCGTTAATACTGTTACTATATTTAAATTAAAAGTTATTATAACAATTTGAGTGCCAAAACAATGAAATAATGTTCATTCGGACTAAATCGTTAAAATTAGAAGGATTAGAAAGAATATATGATATTATTCTGTTTTAATTTTTCATAATAAAAATCAAAAAAAAGAATAATCTTCAGTCATTGGTTTTTTTTAACCAGAATGTATTTTATTAGCTTTAAATATCAGAATTATCTTTTTCCAATATCTTTCTATTGTTCTAATTTAAAATTTATTCAAGGCTCAATCGGAGCATTATATTTATAGAAAAGTTTTGTAAATTAATTTAGCTCCATCGGAGCGTCATATTTATAGAAAAGTTTTGTAAATTAATTTAGCTCCATCGGAACGTCATATTTATAGAAATGTTTTGTAAATTAATTTAGCTCCATTGGAGCGTTATATTTATAGAATATCATGTTAACATTTAGGAAAATTTATGGGCTTTATCAAAGAATTCAAAGAGTTTGCAATGCGGGGCAATGTACTCGACCTCGCAATCGGTGTAATCATAGGAGCCGCATTCGGAAAAATCGTTTCATCACTTGTCAATGATGTGCTAATGCCGCCGATAGGTCTCCTATTAGGCGGGCTTGATTTCAGTAATTTTTCAATCATTTTGAAGGATGCTGTTGACAAAACTCCAGCCGTTGCTTTGAAATATGGATTATTCATCAACCAAATTATTGATTTTGTCATTGTAGCTTTCACCATTTTCCTGCTAATCAAAGGAGTCAACAAATTCAAGCGTAAAGCCGAAGAAGCACCCACCCCTCCGACTGAGCCGACTAAAGAGGAATTGCTATTGACTGATATTAGGGATATATTAAAGGCGAAGTAAAAATAAAATTCTGAAATAACCTCGCCCACCCGATGAATCGGGATTTCCGTTGCACTACAACCAAGGGGCTGCCCTTTTGAGACAGCCCCCATTTGACCCTTCGATAAACTTAGGGTGACATTCTTTCTTTATGTTCTTCGGGTCTTCCCTTTGTGTCCTATGTGGTAAAAATATTTATTCCCTACGGGAAAATTGTGTGAGTTGTTACTGATTATGTTACCGATATTTAATCGCTACGCGATAAATTTGTTATATTAATTTATTTTTGACTTCAGCATTCAGCGTTCATAATTCAGAATTACAAATAACAATATTTTTCCTATTTTTTTGACTATATCATTATAAAAGAATCAAATGTGAGACAAATTTTTATGATAAGAAAAATCTTTATATTTTCACTGTTTATTTCTTTGTCGGTGTTCATGAGCTGTATCGAAGAAAATCCTGCCCTGCTGAATCCACCGCAGGAGACTTCGACTATGTATGTCAGGTTTATTAACATGATTAAAGATGAGCCTGCTCTAAGGCTGACCCTGAACAACACTACTCAATCGAGCCTGACTCCTTATGCAGCCTGCTCAGATACACTGCATCCTCCTGCCGATTCGGCCGTCGCTGCAATCACCCTTGACGGCACAATCAAATACCAGAAGAAATACAAAGTAAGGTTCATCAGAAACACTTATTATTCCCTGGTTGCACTGCCCTCTGCTCCGGGAGATTCAATTCAGCGGACTGTTGATTCCATAATTTCAATCGGAACTATTTCGAGCTTCACGGATAGATACAACACGGCTTATGTTAAAGTGCTGAACGCAAATCCCGATACGACTTACAGATTTTCGGTAATACTCGGCTGTCCGAACGGCAAACCAATTGTACAGGGCTTGGGATACAGGGGCTTAGGAGCTCCGATAGAGTTACCGGCAGGGGATGAGGCAATATCTGTTCTGACAGAGACATATGGCAATGCACCTGATTATAATTTATATAATTTACATTTCAATGCAGGCGGTCAATATACAATTATTATTTACAGTTTAAATTCCGGTAAACCGGCTTTAAGATTGCTCGATGAATTTGGGGGATTGAATGCATTATCAGATGTAATTTCCATTCCACAAAATGAACAATATTCAAAAGTACGGACAATTAATTTTTCTTCACAGACTATATCTGTAAAAAAACAGCCAAACGATACAATATTTGCTTATAATGTAACACCATATAAAATAACAGAGTACTCAGATATAAATGCATGCAAGTCACAAGGCAGTGATACTTTCACTTCGATTATCGGCACCGATGAAATAAGCACAGCTTATGCATCGCTTGAGGTTTTGAAAAATTTTACTGTTGCAGTCTTCGATTCTGCAGGTATTCCCGCAAAACTTACAATTGCTATTCCTCCTGTCCGATTGAGCGAACCATTAAGCGGTAGAGTTGCTGTTCGGGTAATCAATTCATCTGTAAATTATCCGGGTTTTACTTTGTCCGTCGGAGCAATGGACGATAAAAATTCAACAACAGGTTATCGTTCAGGCGACCTTATTTCTCCTGCGATAAAATACGGTGAAATTTCGCAGTTTGTCATAATACCCTCGGGATTAGCACCGCTCTCGGTTTATACCATAGAGGACCCGACCAGACTTATATATAACGCATTGGCAGACATGAAACCTGACGGGAATTATCTCATATTTATTTTGGATGACCCGTCTAATCCGGGAAAAATAAAGATATCACTTGTCGAAGAAAATGATGTGGATAAAACTCCCGATTACCTCACCGAAGGAGCCTTCACACAGGTGGTTCACCTGCTCCCCGATGCCGAAACAATTTCGGTAGCAATTCCACCCGTATTAAGCCAGGCGAAGCTTTACCTTTCTGGTTCGTTTGCAACTATTATGAACGGCGGAAATGCAAACATAACAATCAGCGGCAGTCAATTAAATATAGACGTAGATGTAACGAAAAGAAATCTGATTATAGCAACTGGCATTTCACAAAGTAAAGACCTGCTCGTTTTCCAGTACTCACCTTTAACTATTGAAAAAGACAATAACAAAAGGCGATTCATCAATGCCTGCAAGGAGTTTTCGACGGTACACGTGGCTCTAAACTGCGATACTTGTTTTATAGCAAAGGATATTGAGTATGGCAAAGCCTCACCGGTAGATGTGGTTACACTTGAACGTACAAGCAGTTTTATGTTTATCAATCCTGCAGACGGCAAGGCCATAAAAAGAATAGACGGCTTATCGCTCCCATTTGGAAAAAACTTCACATTCATACTCGGCGGTAACAGCACGGCAGGCTATACGATAGTCCAACAGCAGGAATTTTAAGAAATTCCAATAATAAATTACACATGTTACTCAACTTACGAGTACTTATAAAGAATTAAATTTTCAATTTTCATTGAATTTTCAATAAATAAATTTTCAAACCACTTAATTAATTCAAAATTATTCATTAGAAATGCAAGAAAATCTTAATAATGTCATGCTGAGCGAAGTCGAAGCATCTCACACCATTATAAGAGATTCTTCGTCGCTACACTCCTCAGAATGACCGTGCTATACTTACCTTTCGCATATAATTTATTTTTCAATGAATAATCCGGGTTAATTCAATTATTTTTCTTTTTCAAAGTAATAAATTGGTAAAATGTAGTAAAGTTCATTTCTATTTGAACATTGAAAATTGAAATATTAACTCACGTTACGCAATATTGAAAACTTTATTCTACACCTTTGTAATTTTAAAAACCTTATCAAGTACATTTAACCTTAGTAAAAAGTAAAGTAACCGGCTATATTAACCTTATTAGCTTATTCAACCAAAAATCAAAATCAAAATAAGGTAATAAGGTTTGATTTGTTGAATAATAAGTTTTGTTACTAAGGAAAAAAGGGTGAAATAAGGTTTTGATTAAGGTTTGTAAAATTTATGCGTAACATGAAATAATAATAGAAAATTGCAAAATAGAAAATTAAAAATTATATCAAAGAGAAATAATAACTTATTCTTAACATGAGTCAGTAATTTATCTTTATCTTAAAGTCCCGGTATCTTGCCCAAAAACCAATCAGGTTGCCCCATTTCACAATCAGGGATTGTCCTGCAGGAGTAGGGCATTTTACCAATTTATTATTAGGAGAAACAAAATATTAAAATTAATTGAAAATTTTATCCTTTTGTAAATATTATTACTTTCGGTAACATCAAAAATTAAGTAATATTTCAGACTAAGAAACTGTTCCGGTTTGATTTCTTTCCTGACTTCCTGATTTCATCTAAGAAAAACTGCTGGGCAGAGAAATTTTTTTCATTATTGCCGGGTTTAATTTTTTCATAAGAACCATCCGACTTTAGCCTCCAGGTTTTACAGTTGTCCTTCCAGTATGTATCGAGCATTTCTTTCAATTGATTTTTTATTCGCGGGTCGTTTATGGGAAACATCAATTCTACCCTATTCTGAAGGTTGCGTGTCATCCAGTCGGCACTCGATAAATAAATTTCTTCCTTACCCCTGCATTTGAAATAAAAAACACGGCTGTGTTCGAGGAATCGTCCAAGAATACTTCGTACTTCAATATTATCACTCACATTTTTAATTCCCGGCTTCAGACAGCAGATACCCCTGACGAGAAGTTGTATCTTTACCCCTCTTTGCGATGCTTTGTATAATGCCTGAATAACTTCATCATGTGTAAGAGAATTCATTTTCGCAAAAATAAATCCGGGGTTTTCAGGAGTCGAAAGTTCTGCTTCCCTGTAAATGTATTCGATTAATGTACGCCTTAAATTAATCGGAGCTACTATGAAATGCTTCCAGTCAGCCTTATGAGAGTATCCTGTCAGATAATTCAGCAGGTGCATAGCATCATGGCCGAAGTCTTCATTGGATGTGAAGAAGCCAATATCGGTATAGAGCCTTGTGGTTACATAATTATAATTTCCAGTTGCAAGGTGAAGATATGTTTTAAGCTTTTTACCTTCACGGCGGATAATCATAGCAATCTTGCAGTGGGTCTTTAATCCCAGCATACCATAAATAACGTGAACGCCTACCTGCTCAAGCTCTTTTGCCCAGATGATATTATTCTCCTCGTCGAAGCGCGCCTTTAATTCAACAAATGCAGTAACACTTTTCCCGTTTTCCGCCGCCCTCTTCAATGCCGCAACAACAGGAGAATTCATGCCGGTTCTATACAAGGTAATTTTCATTCCAAGCACGTCAGGGTCAGCAGCGGCTTCATTCATCAGTTTCAATGTGCTGTTTGTGAATGAGTCGTAAGGGTGATGAACGATAAAATCATGTTTATTTATTATATCAAAAATATTCGAATCGTTTCTTGCAATCTCAGGGAGAATGCGGGTTTTGAAAGGCTTATCTTTCAGGTGCCTGTTGTCAATTTTTTGCAACTGCATGAAATCGGGAAGATGAAGTGGCCTGTTGACGACATATACATCATCTTTCTCGATATCGAGGGATTCCATCAAGAGCTTCAGCAGGTAATCAGGCATGTTGGTGCTTACCTCGAGCCTGACAGCCGCTGTGCCCCATTTTCTATGCTTGATTTGCTCGGCTATTTCAGTAAGCAAATCCTCGGCTTCGTCCTCTGCAATTTCGATGTCGGCATCTCTCGTTACTCGGAATGTATTTGATGTTTCGATATTCAAACCCGGGAATAGTGCATCCGCATACATTTTTATTACATTTTCCAGCAGGACAAAATGATGCCCGGTTTGTCTCTCCAAAAGTACAAAACGCGAAAGAGTAGTAGGAAGTTGAAGAAAGGCAACTTTTCGCACAGGCACTTTTTTCGTGGCATCATTAAGAACAAACGCAATATTTAAACTCCTGTTTATCAGCCTCGGAAACGGATGAGCAGGGTCCAAGCTGAGTGGAGTCAGCAGGGGCATTATACACTCATCGAAATGCTTCCCGAGGTATGACCTGTCATCATCCGTCAGGTCGTCAATAAAATGAATAACAATATCTTCTTTTTCAAGCGCGGGTAATATTTCTGTGTTGAGTAGTTTTTCCTGCCTGTCGAAAAGCGGTATAATTCTTTTTCGTATTTCTTTAAGCTGTTCCTGTGGAGTCATTCCGTCAACGGATAGCTCGGCAACACCTGCAGCAATCTGGCTTTTAAGTCCGGCTACACGAATCATGAAAAATTCATCCATGTTAGAGCTGAAGATTGAAATAAACTTCAACCGCTCGAGCAAGGGGTGTGTGTCCAGTTCAGCTTCGGCAAGCACCCTCTCCTGAAATTCAATAAGGCTCAATTCCCTGTTGATGTAATATTCGGGATTTGCCAGGTCAACAAGCTTTTTTCCGTTTTTCTTCGGAAGCATATAACAATCAAATAATAACTAAATAACAAAAATATAAAATCTACAAGATTTATGCCAAATATATTGTTAATATTTGAATTAGAAAAATGGATGAGGTAATACGGAGTAGAATTTTCAATTTTTCAATGAATGCTTATTAAAGAATTTTAAATTAAAAATTGCGATATTACATTCTTTGATAATTAATTTTATTATTAGAAACTTCTGAAAAATTGGAATATTATGCTAGATTGTCATTCCTGCGAAAGCAGGAATCCAGTTCTGGAGCAACATTATGGATACCCGCTTTCGCGGGTATGACATATTGAGAATATTTTTCAGATGTTTCTATTAGTATTACTTTATCACTCCTGATATATTGCCTCTGTAACCACGAAGGAAATCTTCAATC
This sequence comes from Ignavibacteria bacterium RIFOXYC2_FULL_35_21, assembly GCA_001804705.1. Lineage (GTDB taxonomy): Bacteria > Bacteroidota > Ignavibacteria > Kapaibacteriales > UBA2268 > XYC2-FULL-35-21. The sequence continues at coordinate 75,068 of MHAY01000034.1, read as the reverse complement.
TTCATTGGCTTCTTGTCCTGAGGCTGTATTTCGAGAATTGTGATAATTCCTTTTTCACAATAAATATTCAATTGAGAATTTTCAATGTAGAAGTTGCCGGGTAAGTCTGAATCATGAGCTGAATACTCAGTCCTGAGAACTTTATATCTTTTACCATACCAGTCGAACCATGCTCCGGGAATGGGTGAAACACCATTTATAAAATTCCGAAGGTTCTCAGCGTGTTGTTCCCAGTTTATCCTGCACTGCTCCCTGAACAGCTTGGGTGCAGGTGTTGCCTGGGTATGAGCCTGAATAATCGGTTTGTAATTTCCGTCAATGATAAGTCTGCATGTATCAACCGCAATTTCTGCGGCAATTGGTATGAGCAAATCATGTAAATCTCCTGCTGTTGCTCCTTCCGGAATATTAATCGGGTTTTGCAAAATGATTTTTCCCGTATCAACTTTTTCTTCGAGGAGAAATGATGTAATGCCCGTTTGCTTTTCTCCGTTGATAATAGCCCAGTTAATCGGTGCGGCACCTCTGTATTTAGGAAGCAGGCTTGCATGTATGTTGAAAGCACCAAGTTTTGCGAGGTTAATCACTGCAGGTGGTAGTATCCGGAAAGCAATGACAACAATAATATCAAGCTGATATGTTGATAATTCTGCAATAAAATTTTCATCTTTCAGAGAACCAGGTTGAAGAACAGGTAAAGATAGTTCAACAGCTTTTTGTTTTATTGCAGAAGGAACAAGCACCTGCCCTCTCCCACGGGGTTTGTCGGGGACGGTAACGACACATTTTACACCAAATTCACTGTGCAGTTTTTCGAGTGCCGGAACTGCAAATTCAGGCGTCCCCATGAAAATGATATTATATTTTTTTCCAGTCAATTTAAAAATCCCCCTTAATCCCCCTTTTACAAAGGGGGAAAACACTTTATTTTTTCATTCGTAATTCGTAATTATATCAAATCCCCCTTAATCCCCCTTTACAAAGGGGGAAATTTATGGTTAATGGTTTATACCTGTACTTCCGAAACCTCCTTCGCCACGTTCAGAATCAGGTAGCTCATCAACAAGCTCCCAATCAATCTTATCATACCTTGCTACTATCAGTTGTGCAATCCTGTCAGCACGCTGAATGATAAATGGTTCTTTGCCGAAATTAGCAAGAATTATCTTTATTTCGCCGCGATAGTCGCTGTCTATAGTACCGGGTGAGTTTAATGCAAACACACCATGCTTGATTGCCAAGCCGCTTCGGGAGCGTACCTGGCATTCAAAGCCATGTTCCAACGATATTGCGAGTGAGGTCGGAACGAGTACGACTGCACCCGGAGCAATTTCAAGAGGTTCATTTACTGCAGCATAAATATCCATACCTGCCGAGCCATCCGTAGCATATTTTGGCAGGGGCAAATCCTCGAACCCGTCATAAAGTCTTGTAATTTTTATATTCATATTTTTTATATTAACAATGTTAGAAAAAAGAATGTAAAGTTTATTCAAAAATAAATAAAGAAAAGGAAAATATTGATAATTAGAGAAACTCAATGATTAATTAGTAATGTTGATTTGTTTTACGGGCTATGGATTCTGAAATAAATTCAGAATAAAAAAAAATTGGTAATTTTTTATATAATCCCTTTTATGTTGAAAATCAAGAAAAAAATAAAAACCTCCATTTGCTTATATCGTTAGGCATTATATTAAACTTTGATTTTATTTCTTGTAAATTTTAATTTGACGATAACAATTTTGGCGTCAATTACCTTTTCTTTCAGGCTGTACAACTCAAATAAACCGGTTTCTTATATATACTTTTATTAATAGTCAATCTTATATGTCCGGCGACAAGATGTTTTATTATAAAGCGGCGGTGTACAATCTACGGGAATGATTATTATCGTGGTTTGTCATTTTGAACATCGTTTTCGATTTGAATTGGGAACAAATATTATAAATCCGTCTTTTTTGTCGGGAGTTACTCCCGACAGTATATTTTATATTATAAAAAACACACCAATTAACTAAATTACAAATTCCATTTCCTTTTCTCATAAAATTATTTTAATATTACATAAATTGTAAATAAACTCATTTTAACAATTGATTAAAAGGACGGCATTATGAAAAAGCAGGTGCTAAGCGAGGACTGGCTTTCATTCTGGCTCGGACTGGTGATTTTCCTTTTTGCCCTCGGTGTTTTCGCCGGGCTCGACCTTCTCGGATGGGGCATTAAGACAAGCGTCTGGACTGACATTTCCAAATCTTTATCCCCTGTCTCAAAAAATTATTCCGGGCTTTCGGGTATTTTTTCTGTTTTGCTCACCTATGTATTTATGCTGGTCATGGTCGGAATCGGAAACAAGCTTCTCGGTGGTGATTTAAAAAAGTTCTTTATCGGATTCACATTCGTTTTCTTTATTTCGTTTCTCTGCTGGCTGGCAGGGCATTGGGCTTGGATTGCCGCAACTAAGGACGAATGGGCAAAATTCGGCTTATCCTGGTCATTGAACCTGACAGGCGAAGCAGGTTATATAATTGCATTAATCGTAGGATTAGTTGTCGGTAACTTTTTCCCTAAATTTTCGGAATTAATCAAAGAAGCAATCAAACCTGAGCTTTATATTAAGACTGCAATAGTTATTATGGGTGCAGGATTAGGTTTGAAAGCGGCAGAAAAGGCAGGACTGGCATCAACCATTATGTTCGTTGGCTTGTGTGCAATCGTATGTGCATACCTTATCTATTGGGCAATGGTGTATTTCATAGCAAGGAGATTTTTTCACTTTAGCAGGGAATGGTCGGCACCACTTGCATCCGGAATATCAATATGCGGCGTATCTGCGGCAATCGCCACGGGTGGTGCAATCAGGGCAAGGCCTATTATACCGATTATGGTCTCATCACTCGTTGTCATCTTTGCTGTAGTCGAGCTTCTCGTACTCCCTTTTCTTGCACAGACATTTCTATGGCAGGAACCTCTCGTCGCAGGTTCCTGGATGGGGCTTGTCGTAAAGACAGACGGAGCCGCAATTGCAAGCGGTGCAATCACCGACGGGCTCATAAGAGCTAAAGCTATGGCTATGGAGGGTGTGAAGTACCAGGAAGGATGGATTCTGATGACCTCCACTACTGTAAAAGTGTTCATTGATGTATTCATCGGCATCTGGGCATTTATACTTGCATACGTTTGGGCGGCGAAAATCGAGAAAAGGAAAGAAGGAGACAAGCTCCGTGCCTCCGAGATATGGCAGAGATTTCCAAAATTTGTGATTGGATACATGCTGACTTTCATACTATTCCTTGCTCTTTGCCTAAGCGAGCCAAAAATAATTGACACTGCAAAAAAAGTTACCGATGAAGCTGATATCTTCAGGAAACTGTTTTTTGTGTTTACTTTTTTCACAATCGGTGTCGTATCGAATTTCAAAAAGCTGATGGAGGAAGGTATCGGAAAGCTTGCTTTAATCTATATTCTCTGCCTTTTCGGATTCATTATCTGGATTGGCTTGCTGATTTCCTGGCTGTTTTTCCAGGGTGCAAAACCGCCGCTAATGCCATAATTGAATATTATAATGAAAGGAAAATAAAATGGAAGAAAAACCAAAAATCTCGGATGAAATGCAAATGATGGAATACGAACCGCTTTTGCCAATAGAAAAAAAGCTAATCATATATAGCATATCTCTTGGTGTGCTGTTATTAGCTGTTCTTGTAATTCTCAGCAGGACATTATTTCCAGTGGTGAAGTGAATTTTTAAGAATGTTAGTCTGAATCAATCGAAGTCATGCATTTCAATAGGCATTAATCCTTCGACAAGGTAAGGATGACTATATAAAAATAAATTATTTCACTATTGTCCGATATAAAAATATTATTAATAAGACATAGTATTATTTTCATAGAGTTCCCCCTTAAAAAAGGGGGTTAGGGGGTAGTTTTTCAATTTTGTTAAGGCTCCTAACAAAATTAAATTTTTGAGATTTTAACACATTACTAAAGGGACAAAAAAATTATGGAACGCAAGTACTAATCTTGATTTATTAATCTAAGACGAAAATAAAAACAAAACAACCCCCTAACCCCCTTTTTTAAGGGAGAATTTTTTTTGGACAACAATGAAATTATTTAAAGAAATGATATTTTCTTGTAACCTTTTTCCCATTCTTACGTAAAAGAGAATGAGTCCTCTAAGCAATCATCAAAAAATTAGCCGCAGGTTCGTTTGGGAGAGCGAACATGCGGCTAAGATTTTTTTAACCTTAATTATTCACTATTCGTTATTCACTGTTCACTAATAAGATTCTTCGTTACACTCAGAATGACAAAAAGGTCAGTCCCAGCTATCGGACAAGCCTCTGAACTTTCTTTCAGTCGAGATATATTTGAACAATTGAGTCATATGCAGTTTTTCCATACGAATGATTTCATCAATCACAGGATTAGTGCCGATTATATCCCTGATTGCTGAATAATAAAGCACAGAATCTTTTTCGAAATCATATGCAGACTTTAATATTTCCGAAGGTTTCAGATTCATATTCACGGTTTCCATCGCCGGGAAATATGATGCTATATCAACTCCGGACATAAAAGCACTATCAAGCTTGCTGATTGACACATCCCCCTTAATTCCTTTCAACAAGTCGGTGAACTGCCGTTTATGCTCAACCTCATCTTTTGATAGTAATTCAAATACAGATTTCAGTTCCTGATTAGCTGATAATTTCCGGGCAAGCTCTGAATAAAAAGTAATACCTAATTCTTCAGCTTTAATTGCTGTTTCAATAGCTCTCTTTACAGTCATTTCACTCATAATTTTTCCTGTTTATGTTTATAATTATTATATAATGTCACACTGAGCCTTTAACATTGTTCAGGGTAAACTCAAACGAAGTGTTTATACACTCATCAATACAATAAATTGACATAGTCATTATTATTATAGCAATACTAATTTATTGAATTTATCAGTAACAGCAAGTAATTATTATGTGTTGTGTTTTTGCGTGTTGCAGTTTAAATTTCAGGCTACTTTGTTCTCTGTCTCATGATTTATTATTCCGAGCTGAATTCTGCCTTTGAATGAATGAGGTGCCACTCTGCCGCACTGTCCTGTACCGCTTGAATCAGGCTGGCATAACCTGAAACACCACGGTGTACGGTTGCGAGTCATCGGGCATCCGAGATATGTATATTCAGGAAGGGGTTTAACAACCCTTTTAATTTTTATGTTATTTGATTTCATATTTACCATAATAAAAAACGGATTAAATTGTCCTGAATCAAAATTAAGAAGAAAAATTGTACAAACATAAAAGTATGGAAATAAAAACTAATACAAATAGATTAATAAACGAGAGCAGTCCTTATTTACAGCAACATGCGAATAATCCTGTGGATTGGTTCCCCTGGTGCGATGAGGCTTTCGATAAAGCAAAGAAAGAGGATAAACCGGTATTCCTGTCAATTGGCTATTCGACATGCCATTGGTGCCATGTAATGGCTCACGAGTCATTCGAAGATGAAGAAATTGCAAAGCTGATGAACGACAGTTTTATCAATATCAAAGTTGACAGGGAGGAAAGGCCCGATATTGATTCTATATATATGCAGGCCTGCCAGATGTTCACAGGTGGCGGCGGCTGGCCCCTGACTGTGATAATGACACCAGACAAAAAACCTTTCTTTGCAGGCACATACTTTCCAAAACAAACCGTCCGAAATCGCATTGGCATGGATGAGCTGATTAGCAGAATTAATGACTACTGGCAGAATAATAGAAACCAGGTTGATGATTCAACTGACGAAATTCTTACATTGCTGAATCAGAGAAACAAGATAAATAACTATGCTCCGATAAATAACAGCATATTTGAGAGGGCATTCAAAGAATTGAGCTTCTCTTTCGATACCGCATTCGGCGGATTCGGCAAAATGCCTAAGTTCCCGATGCCTTCCTACCTTTTCTATCTTTTGAGGGACTACAGTAGAAACAACAATATTGAATCCCTCAAGATGGTTGAAAAGACACTTCAGGAAATGAGAAAAGGAGGAATATTTGACCATATTGGTTTTGGTTTCCACCGCTACTCGACTGACGAACGCTGGCTTGTACCACATTTTGAAAAAATGCTCTATGACCAGGCGCTTCTCTCACTTGCATATACAGAAGCATATCAGGTTACTAAAAAGGATGAGTATAAAAAGACAACCATTGAAATATTAGATTATGTTCAAAGGGTGCTGGCCTCACCTGAAGGAGCTTTCTACTCAGCAGAAGATGCCGACAGCGAGGGCGGGGAAGGGAAATTCTATTTATGGAAAACCAATGAAATTGATGAACTGCTCGGCTCCGACAGCACTATTTGGAAGGCAATATATAATATTAATGAAACCGGTAATTTCTTCGCTGAGACCGGTGAGTCAGAAAACAGACAGAATATTCCTCATCTTAAAACCACTTTCGTTGAAATTCAATCATATAATGGTATTAACAAAACCGAACTCAATAAAAAACTTGAACAGATGAGAGAAATCCTTTTTGATGCAAGAGAGAAAAGAATACATCCACATCTTGACGATAAGGTACTAACAGACTGGAACGGATTGATGCTCGCCTCTTTTGCAAGGGCTGCCGCTGTTTTCAGAGATGACAGTTACTTGAAAACTGCTAAAACCACCGCAACATTTTTCATGAATAATATGAGAACCATTGATGGCAGACTGTTACACAGGTTTAGGCAGGGCAATGCAGGTATTGATGGGATGTTGGATGATTATGCTTTCTTCATTTGGGGATTAATTGAACTCTACGAAGCCTGCTTTGATTTATCTTATCTGAAATCTGCAATAGAATTAATGAACATAAGCATAGACTACTACTGGCCTGAAGAAAACTATTGCTTTTATCAAACAGCAAGTGATTCCGAAAACCTGATTACAAGAAAGTTAGAATTTTTCGATGGGGCATTACCATCAGGTAACTCAGTCCAATTTGACAATCTCATAAAACTTGGAAGGATGACCGGTAATAATAAATATATAGAAAAAGCCGGACTGCTCACCAAATCTTTTTCCGAATCCGTAAATAAAGCTCCAACTGCATATTCACACTTCCTCTGCGGCTATGATTCCTTAGTAAATGAATCTGTTGAAATTGTAATCGTAGGCGATTTGCATGATGAAAGAACAGCCGCACTCATTAATAAAGCCAGAGAATTATTCATCCCTAACGCGGTGCTGATGCATAAACCTTCAAATGATTCAGCGATTGATGAATTCTCAGAATTGACAAAATTAAAAACAATGCTCAACAATCAGCCGACAGCATATTTCTGCCGTAACAACACATGTCAGGAACCCGTTAATGATGCCGATAGGCTGAAACAGCAATTACTAATTTCAAATTACTAATGAAAAAAAAATTGTGCGAAACTTAATCCTAACTATGAGGAAGGACGGGGATAATTGTACTGTTAAGAACATCACCAAACCTCGGCTTGGAATATGTCAATAAACAAACTTAGTCTGTTTCAGCAATTGTTTAGCTTTTTTCTTTTCGGTATCGGTCACGGGATTTTGCCGGAGTTGAATCAGTTTGAGATTGCTGAGTCGGTCCATATCAGGAGGAAGTTTCGATATTCTGTTATTGTTTAATATCAGGTATTGCAGATTTTTCAAATATGTTATTTCGTAAGGGATGTAACTCAAAATATTGTTCTCAAGATTCAGCACCTGTAACTGCTGTAGATTTGATATCTCTTGCGGAATAGCTCCTATCTTGTTATTCGAAAAATTCAGATTCATTAACTTAGTCAGCGAACAGATATCGGTGCTGAACTTATTAAGCTCGTTCATCCCTGCATCGAGGTTAAGCAAGTTGGATAAATTGACAATAGAAGATGGAATTTGCTTAAGCTTATTGCCCCTGATATTCAGAGTCATAAGATTAGCAAGTGTAAAAATTTCTTCGGGAAAGCTTATACTTTTGTTAAAATTGAAATCGAGTGTCTGCAGATTTTTTAGATTCGAAACGCTTGGTGGAATATAGCTAATCGAGTTATTATCGAGTTTCAGATAGATTAAACTCTTAAGCCCCGATATTTCCGGAGGAAGTGTTGAAATGTTGTTTGAACCTAAATCAAGTGAGCGAAGTAATGTAAGTTTATTAATTGACTTTGGAATCTTTGAAATTTTATTATCATTCAGGTTGAGAATTTTCAGAGCCTTCAGACTTTGTATTCTAATAGGAAACTCTGCAATCCTGTTTTGATTTAAAATCAGAATTTCAAGTGACTTAATTTTATAAACACTTTCCGGAATAGCTGTCAGATTGTTCTCCTCCATGTTAAGATGTTTTAGAAATTTAAGTAGTTGAACGTTTTGAGGCAATTGAGAAATATTATTACCTGAGAGTTTCAATGTGTTCAGCTTTCTTAGATACACGGTTTCTTCCGGCAGTTCATTCAATAAATTATTGCTTAAATCAAGAATCTCCAAATTTTTCAGTACAGATATTTCTTTAGGAATTGATTTAAATTTATTATTTGATAGATTAAGTATTCTCAGGTTCTTCAAATTCCAAAGCTCACTCGGAATAAAGCTTATTTTGTTATCGCTTAGGTCAAGAACTTCGAGATTGGTGAAAGAAGCAATGTTTGTTGGTATTTCATATAAATTGCTGTTTGTCAGGTTTAGCCTTGTAATTTTGGAGGCATCTTTTTTAAGTTCATCTACCGAGGCAGATGATTTTGTGTTAAGAGGAAGTGGTTTTCCTGTCTTTATTTGTATTTCGAGACTTTCAGAATATATTTTTCCCTGGGCACTTAAAATGCCATTCAAGCAAAAGAAAAATATTATGTAAAATATGTATTGTCTCATAGCTGTTAATTATATAACCATACAAGCAAATTTTTGCCGTATTCACAAGCTAAGAGACTAAATTACCTTTTAATTATTTTTCTCTTGTCAACGGTGAACTTTCTTTCTGCAAGCTTGGCAAGCTTAACGAAGGGCAGTCCTATCAGGAGATAAATTCCTGCAACGAGAATACCTGTGCCTATATAATCGAAATATGTATTTGATATCTGATTATATACTTTAGTTAATTCAACCATTGTAATCACAGACACAAGTGAAGAATCTTTGAGCAAAGATATAAAATCATTTGTCATAGGCGGAATAACCAGCCTGAATGCCTGTGGCAGGATAATATGCCTCAAAGCCTGGTTTCTGGTCATACCGAGAGAAATAGCGGCTTCCATCTGCCCCCTTTGCACGGAGAAAAGCCCAGCCCTGTAATTCTCAGCTTCATAAGCACCGTAATTAAATCCCAAGCCTATGATACCGGCTAAGAATGGTGAAATTAAAATTCCCAGTTCCGGTAAAGCATAGAATATAAAATATAATTGAATAAGTAATGGAGTTCCTCTTATCGTTTCAATAAAAATTACTGCCATTCCCGAAAATGGCTGTGGAGCATATACTCTCAAAAGTACAACAAATAAACCCACAGTAACAGCCACAAGCATTGACAAAATGGACAAGCCAATTGTAACAAGCGTTGCTTCCCCGAGCATCGGCATAAATCCAATATAGCGCCGGAGGAGGTCAAAAAAAGTGGTATGCTTGCCCATTGATTCAAGAAAGTCGTCGTAATATATATGCGGAATATTTGTTACTTTGTGGTCATTCATGAATCCTGCCATCATGAAATTCCACATATTCCAATGTTCGAGAATTTCTCTTAGCTTTCCGCTTTTCTTCAATCTATCAATTGACCTGTTAATCTTATCGAGTAAAAGTGTGTCTGATTTTTTAGTAACAATTCCATAAGTAACTTCACCTATTGGCTGGCCGGTAAGTTTTAGTTGAGGATTCCATCCTGCATAATACTTTGCGACAGGCTCGTCAATAAGTACGGCATCGAGCCTGCCAAATTCGAGGTCTTTATAAGATTTTGCCTCGTCATCATAAGCACGAATATCAATTCCGCCTTGAACCTCAAGAATTTTTTGAGCAAGAGAGCCATCCAGAGTACCAACAACTTTTCCGACTAAATCGGACATGGTATTGATATCTTCCTGGTCACGCCTAACGACAATTTGCTCAAAGGTGCTGTAATACGGAATTGAAAAATTGACGGCATCCATTCTGTCCTCAGTTATCTCGATACCGTTGATTGCGACATCATAGTCATTTCTGTCGAGTCCGGGTACTAAGCCGTCCCATTCGTTCTGCACGTGTTTCGCCTTCCAGCCAAGGTCCTTAGCGATTTCGTTTATTATATCAACTTCGAATCCTATCAGTTGGTTAATGTTTTTAGGATTCTGAAATACATAAGGAGCACCGCTTGAGGCATCAGCTCCATATCTCAGGATTTTCTTACTCGGCTGTGCCTGAATGGTTATTGTCAGGCAGGCGATAAGGCTTGTAACTATCCAAAATTTTATTAATCTCTTTTCAACCTTATACATTTGCATAATTTAATCTTTAACAATACTTAAATACTGTTTTGTTCTCGGGTCTCTTGCGTTTGAAAATATATCTTCAGGACGCCCTGACTCGATAATTTTTCCGTCTTCCATATAAACAACCATATCAGATGCAGTACGGGCAAAGTGCATGGCATGAGTTACGATTATTTGAGTCATCCCTTCTTTGTGCAGATTTCTCATTACCTGCAGCACTTCCTCGACTAACTCCGGGTCAAGAGCAGAAGTTGGCTCGTCGTAAAGCATGACGTGTGGGGACATGGCAAGCGCACGTGCAATAGCCACACGCTGAGCCTGTCCGCCGGAAAGCTGGTAAGGATAGCGTTTCATAAAATCCTTCAAGCCGACTTTATCGAGAAGCTGAATAGCCCTGCGTATTGACTTTTCTTTTTCTTCGCCCTTAACGACAATAGGTGCCCTGGCTACGTTTTCCAACACCGTAAGGTGTGGAAAAAGGTTTAAGTTCTGAAATAACATTCCAACTCTCGAACGAAGTATCTGGACTTTGATATGGAAATCTTCATCTAATTCTGCTTCATCGTCGGTACGTTTAAAAGGAGTTTTAAAACTTTTCCTGATATTGCCGGTTCTTTTTCTGAATGACTTCGAAATCTCAGCTTCGGATTTTACACGTGAAAGGGTTATACCTGCTATACGGAGAGTTCCCGAATCAAAAAATTCAAGGCAGTTTAAGCAGCGGAGTAATGTTGTCTTTCCGCATCCGGACCTGCCTATGATTGAGATGAGCTGTCCTTTTTTGACCTGCAGGTCTATTCCCTTCAACACATGAATCTTTGGGAAATGTTTGTGCAAATCTTTAATACTAATTATATCATCTCCGCTCTGGAGATAATTCATATTATCATCAACTACAACCTTCATATCTTATTAATACAAAAGATAAAATTATTTTCACAACTTTACATATTAAAAAAAATTAATTAATAAAATTTTCAGCAATAATAAAAGAAATAATTTTTTCCGAAGGATTATTAACAACTCAAAAATAATTTTATTACCCGGTTAAAAAAACAATTACAAATTCAATTGCATGGACAGAACTATGTTCTGTCCCTAAAATGTTACATACAATCACAGAGAGATTGAACATCTGTAACAAATGCCGCATCACCACTCCATTCTAAAAGGGATTGAATGTAAAAAGTTCAATTTAGGATTAATGAATAACATGAGTTTCATATTAATCATTTCCATATTTGAAAACAAACGATTAATCTTTTTTAATTAAAATTTATTTGTCTGTATAGAGTATATATTTTATATTGTTTGTTTCTGAAAATAATGGTTAAAGAATTAGAGTGAATTTGAATAGTAAAAATTTAAATATATTATTGATTTTTGTCAGCCTTACGATTATACTTTGTTTTATTGCAACTGATTTACATTCGCAGTCTGCCAAAACAAAATCAATAAAAAAGTCAAAAGTCGAAACGGAAAGCTTTTATATTTTCCCGGATGAATATTCCGAATTGGATGAAGTGCCTCTGCCTTCAACGATAGATGATGAGAGAGTAAGGAATAATCTCGAAAAATCCCGTCAGAAATATATTCAGGCTTTGGCTTTTGTACAAGCTAAAGATACAGTTAATGCCGTCAAGAGATTTGAAGACGCTATTCAATATTTAAATAATTTGTCGAGCTATCCTAACATTACAAAAAACAGTACATTCACAGAACTTGTACATGCCATAACCGAAGACTATGAAGCATTTATTAAAAATCTCGATAACCTTGATGACGAGTCTCAGCTTTTCATTATCCGCGACAGGTTTTTCCGCCAGGTGGAAAAAATCGAGCCCAAAATTTTTCCTAAATTCAAACAGCTTGACATGCAACGTGAAACAAAAACAAAAGACGGAAAAACAATTGCAGGGGAAAGCGTTATCAATCCTAATGCAATTAAAGAATTAACTATTCCTCTTGTTGACAATGAATACGTACAGAAATCTCTTACATTCCTCACAGAAAATCCCGGCAGAAAATTTTTCATAAAATGGCTGGAACGAAGCGGGAAATGGTTCCCGATGATGAAGAGAATTGCTCAAGAGGAAGAAGTACCTGAAGAACTGATATTTCTTTCGATGATAGAAAGCGGCCTGAACCCAAATGCTGTCTCGAGGGCTCAGGCAGTCGGCTTATGGCAGTTCATCAGAACGACAGGTGAACTTTATGGACTAAATGATACACCATCCGTATGGATGGACGAAAGGCGTGAACCCGAAAAATCCACACGGGCGGCTATGAGGCATTTGAGGGATTTATACAGTGAATTTGGAGATTGGCATCTGGCTCTGGCGGCTTATAACTGCGGGAATGGCGGCGTCAGGCGTGCCATGAAAAAATTTGCGAATGATTCAATACCTCTCGACTTTTGGACAATTCGCGAAAAACTCCCGAGGGAAACACGCAACTATGTGCCTCTTTATATTGCTGCTGCTAAGATTGCTCTGAATCCCGAAGAGTATGGCATAAAACTCGCCGATATTAAATTTGATGATGAGTATAATTATGATACATTTATTCTAAAAGAGCCTGTCAGCCTTGCTGTGCTTGCAAAATGCCTGGACCCTAATGCTACCGAAGATGATATTAAAAAAATGAATCCCGAACTGATTAGGTCTTTCACTCCGCCTGATGTCCCTGAATATATTCTGAAAATTCCAAAAGGGAAGAATGAGTTATTCACAGCTAACTTTAATGCTTTAACTCCTGAAGAGAAACAGCCCTGGTTCATTCATCCTGTCGAAAGAGGTGAAACCATCTCATCAATCAGCAAGAAATTTGATGTCCCGAAAACCGAATTGGTTGATGCAAATAACCTTAAAGGTTACAAAGTCAAACTCAAGCCCGGAACCGAACTGAGAATTCCCGTTAAGTTTACTGATATAGCAAGTAACTTTAAAAACGGTAATAGCGAAAATCATGAAAACGGCAATGGGTATGAACAGGATGACTCCATCCAAATTATCCATACTGTTAAAAAAGGTGAAACCTTATACAGCATTGCAAATACATACAGGGTACTTCTCGATGATTTGAAACTCTGGAATATCATCCCGGTTGACAGCAATAGTATTGCCATCGGAAGTAAACTTGTCATTAATACATATAAACCGGGTAAACCAAACCTCACCTCACTGAAAAGCAGTTTTTCCGTTAGACAAAATGGAAATAAAGCAGATTCAAACAAGGCTAAGTTTCAGGATTCATCAAAAGTTTCTATTAGCAGTCCGAATAAAACAAATTCTATCGCACAAAATAATTCATCAGCAAATTCAGATTCAAGCCAATCTAAAACCGTAAAAAAAGAAAAACACAAATCATCAAGAAAACATACAGTCAAAAGCGGAGACACCTTATCATCCATTGCAAAAAAATATGGTGTCAGCCTCAACTCATTAGTAAAAGCCAATAAAAATATAAAACCCGACAAACTGAGAATTGGACAGGTTATTAGAATAAAGTGATTAAATCATGAGTTGATGCCCGACGTACCGAATTTTCCTTTTTTTATGTCTCATTGATAATTTCTCTTTCATTATTCAATTATATTCCGTAAACTTTAATACCGCTAAATAAGATAATAAATTATTGTATATAGATTTATAAGCATACAATAGGTTGGCGCCTCGCTCAAACGAGACAGTACATCTAAATAATCTGAGACCTTTTGTCTGTTGATGTGTCATTATATATGTGTAATAAACACATTGAGGAAAAACTATGAAAACAATATTCAAAATCTTACTTGTAATTGGCTTCTTTACAATCTTTGCACAAAATGCAAAAGCAGTGGATACTCTAAATCCGTGCTGGAGATTGCTATATCCTCATGAGCCAACCCATGAATCATATAATCCAGATTCCGTGATGATTGACACATGTGCAACCACTGACCCGGGAAATCCGGTCTTATATGCAAAAAAATGGTTTCATGTTGTTTTACCTCCCACAGCTTTAATGATACCTTGGAAATCTAATGACTCATCTGATTACAATTGGAGAGACCTTGATTCAAGTTTTACTGAATTAAGAGATGGATTTCAAAATATTGAAAATAAGTTTAGCACATTTACTGTTAAAAAAGAACATCCGTATCAAATAGAAACAAGCGGAAGATATTATATTAAATTAAAAAAATATGCTAATATAGATAGTGTAGTTTATTATTTAGACCTCATTAATGGACTTAATGATGTTTACTATGATATGAGAGCAGGCGATACATTGCATCCTTGCTGGAGATTATTATATCCACATGACCCGGAGCATTTATCATATAATCCCGATTCAGTAATGCTCGATACATGTGCTACTACTGATTCCGACCACAAAGTATTATTTGCATATAAATGGTACTATGTAATTTTACCTGTTGGTGCATTGAACGTTCCAGTGGCACCGAGAGATTCATTAGTTTACAGAAACTGGACTAATATTGATACAAATTTTACTGAATTAAGAAATGGATTTCAATTGGTTGAAAATAAATTCAGTCCTTTTATCATGAGAAAACAATATCCCGATAATATGGATTCGTCATCATTAGGTAGCAGGAGTTTTTATATAAAATTTGAAAAATATTTTAATATTGATAGTGTTGTACATTATTTAAAATTAATAGATGGACTTTATCATGCGTCCTATTCAATGGAAGCTGTACAATATGCAAGTAATATTGATGATAAAAAATCAGATAATCAAAATAATATTAAAATTTTTCCAAACCCTGCAGACGGCATAATAGATATTGATATTACAAACAATAAATATGGTTCACAGACTATTGAAATTTATAATGGAAATATTAATATAGTTTATAAATATTCATATATAAAATTAAGTGAAAATATAATTATAAAACTCGATTTATCATTTTTGCCAAATGGAATTTTCTTCCTTAAAAATGGTTCTAAAATCAAGAAATTTATAATTTCTAAATAATAAATTACTAAAATAAACAACTTTAAATTTACAGGTGATTTATGAATAGTAAAACATCTTTATGGGTATTTCTATTTTTATTATTTTCAATAAATGTTGCACTACCACAATCTGACACTTGCAGAAAATTAATTTGGCAGCATGACCCTGATAATAATTTTTTTAATCCCGATTCTGTTCTATATGATTCATACTTTTATCAAGCTTGCTGTATATGATGCTTTTGGTCGGGAAATTTCTGTGCTGGTCAATGAATACCGGCAGCCGGGCAAACATTCGGCTATATACAGGTCTCCGGATTTATACAATGGTGTTTACTTCTATCGTCTCGAAGCCGGTGGGATAATTGAAACACGGAAGATGCAATTAATTAGGTGAGAATTTAAAATATTCCTGTTTACTAAATCGTTACGATAATTTCAATTTTGTTCAATTTTAATCAAGGAATATATATGGCAAATAATAACGCAGTGGGCTGGATAGAAATTCCGGCAATAGATATGGAACGTTCCATCAAATTTTATGAAACCGTTTTCGATGCAAAGCTCGAAAGGCATAAGATGGATTCTATTGACATGGCTTGGTTCCCCGGGGTAGAAGGCGGAACAGGCTCAGCGGCTTCACTGGTCTTCAACCCGGAATTTTACAAACCATCAAGCGATGGAGTTCTGATTTACTTCACTGCACATTCAGGCGACCTCGCGAATGAACTTGCAAAAGTTGAATCAGCAGGAGGAAAAGTACTGTTGCCAAAAACCATGATTAGCGAGGAGCACGGTTTTTATGCATTAATTCTCGATACAGAAGGTAATCGAATAGGATTGCATTCAGGAAAATAGGAATATTTTTTTTATATATAATCGCTCTTTGATTTGAATATCGAAGAGCGATTTTTTTATATTAATAAGAATAGCACCCAGCTTCAGCCGGGTGAAAACTTAAGCGGTTAAACCCCAAATTAGTTGCATTTCATTAGATTTTTTTATTTTTTTTTATTTAACAACATTGTCGGGTATGATTATCTTTTTCGAACCTACACTCGAATTGGCACCAATATCTAATCACTAAATAGACTATATAAAGTTTATCGCATAATACTGAAACTCGATTTCACTGTGCCATTCATGCTGTTCAGGAGCAGGAAGTAAACTCCGTTTGACAATCCCGATACATCAAGAATTAAACTTGTCCTGCCGTTTTCAAATGTCTTTTCTTCAACACTGTTACCATAGATATCATATATCCTGATGTTAAATGCCGAGAACAATTTATCATATCTAACAACGAGTTGTCCATCAGCAGGATTAGGATAAATAGACAGATAATGATTGTTCTCGTCATTATCTTCAACGCCTACCTTAATAACGCCTTTCCCGGCCAGTATTGTTGCCGGGTCGGTTCCCATGGCATCGCTAACGAAAACGGCAGAGTCAATATAATCCTTCTCTTGTGTTGGTTCAAAAGTGGCTTCGATTGTATAATATTGCCCGGGGCCTAGTATCAAAGGATTGGTTTCCGAAAATACCTGAATATCTATTTTGAAAGCCGGGTCTCCTGGTGGATTGTAATCTGTTATAACAAGGTTAAAGTTGCCTTCATTACGAATAACAATTTGTCCTGAAGCTTTATTTTGTAAATAAGTATCGGGGAAAGTAAAGTCCGAAACCGAAATTTCAGGTTTGCCTGTCTCTGCCTTGACATAACCTAACATCCATGTCGAGCAATCATCGCTTACTCCTATCGAATCAGAATATACTCCCTTCTGCACACCTGTGAACCTAACCTTTATTTTCACTGAATCGAGCGGCGAAATCATCATTGGAAAACTTAACGTATCCAGATTCTCATCCAAAAGTTCAAAACCCCTGTCATTATATTTTAGAAAGATATTATTCAGGATTAGTGGTGCTGTCGGAGACTGATTTAATAACCAAATGTCGGTCAATTCTTCATTACCAATCCTGATTAATCCGAGGTCAATTGATTTTTGCCTGAATGCAGGTTTTCTTACATAGTAATTAACAACGATGGTAGTATCGTGGCCTGTTCTATCGCCAAATGTAATAACTGCCCTTGCATCTTTACTCTTATCCTTTACACTTAGGTTCCAGGTAGTTTTATTTTTTTCACCCGGCATAAAAGAAATGTAAGAAAAATTATAATTGAAACTACTGTTATTTTGTAGGCAGACAACCGACAAATTAGAACGGTCATTATTCTGTGGATAATCTTCAATAATTGCATTGTCAACAGTACCGTTACATTCAACCGTGTATGAAGGTACGGGCCCCAAAGTGTCGAGTCCTTTTTCAAGATTAACTAAAACTGCTGATGCAGGATAGCCGTAAGAAGCACTTGGAGAATATCCATATGAATAAACCATTATAGGATTGTTTGCTCTTACTTTATAAGTCCCGTAAGCGGGAAGCTGAAATTGCTTTAAATAATATCTCCTGCCGTTCGAGGTTCCTATAAATGCAGAACCGGGAGCAGGGCTTGTCAGATTAACTTTTTCCCATTGTAATTTCCCATAAGATTCCTGTGCAAATTCCAGTTCGTCGGGTACAGTTCCCATATCGTCAGATTCGTAAATAATGTTAATGACGTTAGTAGGAAATTCGATATAATTTTTAGCACTAGGAGTTGTAAAAAATACTTCTTTTTGATAATGTTCAATAGGGATTTGAAGCATTTGGAAGGGGTCAATATTAACCGTATCCTCAGACCTCGATGGATTAAATAGAGTTATACATACAGGTTTATCAGCCCTTATAGTAACAGGTGTTGGTTTTCCGTTATCGGTTCTCATTCTGAGCCAGCCATCCGATTCGAGGCCCCCGGCATATTTAATGCTCGCTATTTCAACTCCATTTTTGTATATCTTGGTTCCTTCCTCTTTTGCCATGATTTTAATTATTGGATTTTTCTTTCTTTTGTTGATAGTGCCGACATGGAACTCTTTACCCCAAACCTGAGTTGGCAATTCCATTTCAATCAGGTAATCGCAATTATTTTCGGTTTCGGGAATTGCCGTACATCTGTTTCCGGTAACGACAGCTACCGGTTTGTTTGCTAAAATCTTACTTCCTGATAAGTCGGAGTAAGTTCCCATCGAAGGAATAACGAGAACATCTCCGCTATATAAAGTAAATTGTTTCAACTCGCCCGGCTCCATGCCTCCTTTTGTTTGGGTATTGCTGTTACCGCCAAGAATGAAGCTCACCCTTGTATTGTCATATGCGGCAATTACGCTTGCATAGCTTGGCCTGAAATCGGTTTCATTATTTGAATCGTCTGCCCATGATGCAATAATATATTCCTTTCCCCATGTAGAAATAGGGATTGCCATATATCCATCGCTTGACCCGCTGCCTCTTGCCAATCCATATACGACAATTGGGTCCATAGATGTAATATGAATACCGGCTCCATCATAAACCTGCTCGATCGGAGGAGGCAACGACATTCCACCTGAGAAAGGCTGGCCTATTGTAATTGGAATATCGAATTGAATAGTATTGTTCGGAATTGTATTCATCTGCGCCTGATATCCCCTGCCGGGTACTTCTAATTTTACGGATGTTTCGACGGTTGATGAAATATATATCCTGATTGAATTAGAAGATTGTGCCGCCTGATAGTTCGGATGAAAGGTCAACCAGAAATCGGTCCCGTAATTTGTCGAACCATACTTTTCCGGTATTGAAGCCGGGTCAAAATCTTGTGCGTCAATGCGGGAAAAGGATAATATTATCAACAATCCAATTAAGCTGTAGAAAGTTTTTATCATTGTTAATCCTTCATAATTTATTTTTTTTATTTTTTTCTTGCTTGTTTTTCTGAATTTAGATTGCACAAACGGTACAATTTGCTAAAGTTGTATTTATCCTGCAAATTAATTCAGGATACATCTAATATATTCAAAAATAAATAATCAATATCAATTTATATAATAGCAATAACTATGATAATTATGTAGTACAAACTCACCATGTTATGTAACGAAATAAACTACATATATTATATTAATAACTCATGTTACGTATAAATTTTACAAACCTTAGTCAAAACCTTATTTCACCCTTTTTACCTTAGTAACAAAACTTATTATTCTACAAATCAAACCTTATTACCTTATTTTGATTTTGATTTTTGGTTGAATAAGCTAATAAGGTTAATATAGCCGGTTACTTTACTTTTTACTAAGGTTAAATGTACTTGATAAGGTTTTTAAAATTACAAAGGTGTAGAATAAAGTTTTCAATATTGCGTAACGTGAGTTAATAACTCATGTTACGTATAAATTAATAACAAACTTAGTATAAAAAGGCTGCAGAATTATTTTATAATTTTATAAATTGACTTTCTGCATTCATCAAAGCTTATTTCCCTGCCAGCAGATTCTTCAAGAGTGCCTGAATGATTAAGTATATATTCCTTTAGCTTATCTCTTTCGGATTTACTATTTGCTTTTATCACATCTGCAATCTGTTCATGTCCGGATGATAATAAAATTGAACCATGCTGTAACAATGTTTTTCCGAAAAGCCTTTGGGCGCTTCCGACGACTTTTCTGCCTTCATATTCAATTTCATATCTTGCCGAACTCGTAAAGCATGAAACAGACATTCCCGAACTTTTATAATGCTCCCTGAAATCAGTCTGAGTTTTCTCGAAACCAATGTTCATACATCCAATAGAAATAAATGCATTTAATAAAATTGTATGAATTTCCCTGTAAATATCGTGTATCGTCATTCCATCCGGTAGATTCAGAACCACTGAATAAGTAATTTCATTTGCATGCAGAACTGCCCTTCCTCCCGTAGGCCTGCGGACAAGGTCAAACCCCTTTTTTTTACATTTCTCTTTATCAATTTCGTCTGCTTTCTGATTATATCCTAATGACACAGCCCATGGTTTCCATTCATATACGCGAAACATTGGAAGAGCTTTGCCTTCGGAGACAGCATTAGTTCTTCGGATATCAAAATCCATATTAAATTGACCGTCAGAAAAGCCGGTATCAATAAATTCAAACTTCTCACCGAAGAAATGTGTCAGTTCGTTTGTATTTAGTAATTGAACATCCATTAATAGTTCTGAATAAAAAAAGAATGTAAAATATTATTTTTTCAATTATTCTGAGTTGATTTTTTTATCATTTCAAGTAATGCATTAATTTTTTCTAAAATCATTGATGAGTTGTTATCTTTTGATAAAATTACGTTTCCAATTGTATCTAATTCATCTTTAATTTGGTTTATTGTAAACCTTTCAATGTTGATTATTTCTTTATTTATCCTCGCTGTATAATCGGATGCCATACGGTATAAATTCGTTTCTATCAGGGTAAGTATTTGTTTCCTGAAATGATTGACGAAAATGTTTCTGAAAATAAACATAGGAAATAAAAACCAGATTAAATCCAGATGGAAATCGAATGACCTTCCGATTCTTATATCCGGCTGTTTAATTTCGCCGATGGGAATTTCCCATTCCTCTAATTTTAAAGATATACCTAATACAGTGCTAATATTTTGAGTAAGTCTTTCTCTGAAGTCTCTCAGAAAATGAGTAAAATGATTTTTAGCTGTTTTTAGATTTTCAATAAATTCATAATGATAACTGTCAGAGATTGAAAATAATTCGGACTGAAGGATATTTTTACTCCATTCCTCAAAGATTCGTGTAAGTTTCCAAAGATTACCTCTCCAGTCTGAAGATGAACTTTTATATTCATTATTAAGTTTTTTTATCAAATCGAGCTTGAATTTTTCAAGTTTATTGACTAAGCTCTCTCTTGTTTGTCCTGTATAGCTATTTGATATTAATCGCACTTCCTTAAAAATAAAATCATAATTAAGTTTTTCATCAATAATCTTAATTTTAATTCTTTCTCTTTCAGATTCTGCCTTTAAAGAAGCCTGATATGCAATATCCAAATAATTGACAGTTTCTTTGATTAGGTTTTTTATTTTGTGCTCGATTATTTTCTGAAATTCAGTATCAATATTAGTAACTAATGGTTCAATTAACACTTTTTCGATAATTGAACGATAAGTTTCGGTTTCTCTATGAATAGAATATTCAAATAAAGTAAAATCAATATCAAATTCCTTTTGAAGTGATTCCCTAATATATCCTTTTATCTCATTAATCTGTTTGTCCGAAAAAATATCTGTTTTTGTAAGTAGAATAATAATTTTTGGAGAATAATTCATTAAATCTTTTAACAGTGTAATTTCATTTTCAGACAATGGCCTCTCTGCACTTATATCAAGAATTGAAATTCCGGCCTCAGGTGACCAATCCATTGTTGTTTCGGTATTATGCTTAAAGTAACTGCCCATCCCTGGCGTATCAACCAACCGGATACCTCTATATTTTTTTAATGATGGAAGAAATATATCTACCAATTCAACTTTTTTCTTATTTTCAGGATTGCAGGATTCATCTATATATTGAGAAATTTCTACTAATTGAATTTTCTTTTTTGAGCCACTTTCAAAAATCACTTCAGCATACTCATTTTCAGAATAACTAATACGAGTTATCACAGATGTAACTGGAATCACACCTGTAGGAAGTAGCGTTCTTTCTACCAAGCTGTTTATAAAAGAACTTTTACCCGATTTGAACTGGCCGAGAATTGCTATATCAATAATCTTATTACTTTTAAGCAGTTTTTGAACAATTTTTATTTGCCTGTTCAAAGTAACAATCCTAAATTCCTCGCATATTTCTGCTATTTGCTCAATCATTTAATATTACACAATTACATTTTTGTTTAATCAAATTATATATATTTATTTTCAAGTTTAACCAACCTTTAATTCTTTGTTCAACTTAATCAATACAGGTATAGTGGACAACTCAACAGATATTAATAATATAATAAGAAGAATTAAAGAATTATCATATAGAATACCAATCATGGAACTACCAATAAAAATCGCAATACCATAAGCTGTGTTGAATATGCCATAAGCTGTTCCCCGTTTTTTTATGGAAGTTATATCAGCTATTACGGCTTTCATTATTGTTTCATGGGTTCCCATGACAATTCCCCAAATTAAAACAGCTATAAAAATCAGAATAATGCTTTTTGAGAAAACTAAAACAGGAATAATTGCTGTCAAAATTGGTATAATGAACAACAACAGCAAACCTGCTTTTTCATTATTTCTTTTTTTCTTAAATTTATCGTAAATTTTACCAATAATCAATGCCACTATTGCATCAACAGCCATTGCAACTGCATAAAACAAGGGGATAGCAGTATCACTAATAATATTATTCTGTTTCAAATGGTAGCCTATTAAAACAAAGCTGACAAATCCGAAAGTTGTTAAAAAAGTAAATACAGTATATAGCCAAAAAGTTTTTGATAATTTATTATCATCTTCTGTTTTTGGTTTTACTGTTTCAAATTTCTCGGGATTTTTAAATAAAAAGAATGTAACAAAAACGACAACCATCAATAAAATAAAAACATAAAAATATAATGAATACCCTTTTTGATAATCGTTGATTGACTTTGAACCACTACCGATGAAATAGAACAATGCGGAAAATATCAATGGACCAACAACAGCACCGATTTGGTCAAAAAATTCATGTAATGCAAAACCGAAACCTGTTCCAACCTGCTTGGTAGCCAGAGATAAAATTGTATCTTTAGCAGGGCTCCGTATTGCCTTACCTATTCTCTCCATAATCATAAATAAAGCCGCAACCTGCCAAACACCTGTTAAAGATAATATAGGAACAGATATTAATGCAGCATAGCCCAAAATTGTGAATAACCAGTATGCTTTTGTTTTATCAGAAAAAAATCCTGAAATTAACCGAATACCATAACCAAGCAATTCCCCTAATCCGACAATAAAACCAACAACAGCAGCATTTGCTCCTAAAATCTTCAGATAGGGACCATTAACACTTCGAGCCCCCTCATAAATAACATCCCCGAGAAGACTGATTATTCCTAACAGAATAATAAATCTGATTGCCGATTTTTTATCGAACTGCATAATAAATTATATTTTCAAATTCAGATGAATTCCTTTTTTATTAAATTATTAAGAAAACATTTAATCCTGTTCACCTTTTTCTGAGATTTCATCTTTTAATTCAGGTGAAGCAGGTGCCCAATAACGCTGTGCTATTATAGTCGGAACTACCGCCGACAAAATAACAACTGCAATCAGTATAGTAAATTGTGTTTTACTGATATATCCCGCCTGCAAACCAAATATTGATGATATTGTTCCGAATGTAAGTCCTGTACTCATCAGTAGAGTTAGAAATACTCTGCCTCCTCTGGGTAGCATCATTCGGGCGATCGGGTAAACACCGATAATTTTCGATATGACTTTAATAGCTAATAAAATTAATATTAAAGAAATATTTGTAATCAAATCATTAAAACCTACTAACATTCCACCCTTGATAAAGAAAAATGGAGTGATTAATGCAAATCCAATCGTTCTCAATTTTCTAATAAAATTCCTATTCAATTCGAAAAATGGAGAAAGAATTAATCCAAAAATAAATATTGGTAAAACAGCGTGACTGCTTCCGATTTCACCAAGAAACATAGTGAAAAATAAGATTAAAAAAAGCAGTTTTATTTCAGGCTCGATTACTTTATTGCCATACCTTTGGAAAAAGAATATGAGTAATTTAGGACCGAATAGTAATAATAAAGCAGAAAATAAAATAAATACTATGCTTAAATAATTGAACTGCAAAAACAGAACAGATAGAGCAAGTACAGTCCCAAAATCGGTAATAAATGTCGAAGCCATTAATATTTTTCCGAGTTCGGTTTTATTCAATCCCGTTTCAACCAAAACAGCATATACAACAGCGAGAGACGTGGTTGAGAGTGCGATGCCAGCAATTTTGGATGCCCCTAAAGACCATCCCGCAATAAAATAAGTATAAGCGAATACAAACAGAAATGGAAGTATGAATGATATACCGCCGATAAGTACACTTGTCCAAAACTTTTCTTTTAAAATTTTGTGGTCAACTTCTGTTCCTGCCAGGAAAGTCAAAAGGACACCTCCAAGAGATGCAATGAAGGTAAGCCATGCTGTCGGTTGTATATTGAATAAATTACCTGCAACTGCACCGAGAACTATTTCAATTATAGCTGCAGCAACCCCAAATTCTATTGAAATTACCGAAGCTATAAGTATTATACCTGCAATTATCGAGGCTATTGCTAAATCTTTCATGTTATATATTTAAATAATAATAAACAAAACAATAAAAAAACTCCCGTTAAAAGCAATTTCCAACAATCACTTTTAACAGGAGTCATCAGCTTTATCAGCGTTCAATGGCGAACTCCATCGCCAATGTTACATTACAAAATTACGAGTTTTTTCCCAATATAAAAAAACCACCCCTTTTTTCACCTCCTAAAATAAGGAGGGGATTTTGAGGAGGTTATTAATTTCCGATTTCGGGTATAAGAATCAGGAATAAAAAATAATTATGAATCTGATAAATTTGAAGTTCTATTATAAATTTCAATCCCTGTTTTTTTAATTTCTTCAATAAATGGGTCACCCATTTCGAAATATTTTTTTGAATAGGTTTTAGTCTCAATATCAATATATTCTTTTTTGATATTTATTCTTGAAAAATGCTTTCTATCCTCAAAGCCAAATCCTGTGAACATATCGGATACTAAAGCAACATCAATATCTGATGATTCACTCTGTGTATTTTTTGCAAAAGACCCGAACAATAAAGCTCTGTCTAATTTAATACCATTAGATAAAAGCTCATTGACAAATGACTCGACTTTTCTTATTGCAATTTCTCGTGTAAGCATAGAATAATTACTATATCAAATAAAACTAAATAAATAAATAAAATATTTACATTTACTAACAAACCACCCCTTTTTTCCCCTCCTTAATTAAGGAGGGGATTTAGGGGAGGTAAAAATAATCTACTTACTTTTTATTCGGGAACTTCGGTGGTGCCGGAATCTTAGGCTTGGTGCCCTTCTTTATTTCATCCATCACTACCTCAACAGCTTTGTTCAACTGCTGGTCAATTCCCTGGTATTCGAGTCCCGGGTCATTGTCAACTTCAATGTCAGGTGTCATTCCGACTCCTTCAAGAATCCAATCCCCTTCGGTGCTGAAGTGCGAAAATTCAGGCTTGTACAGATATCCTCCATCGAGTAATGGCAGGCTTCCACGAATACCGACAACTCCACCCCAGCTTCTTTTACCGATAAGAGTACCCAAACCGGCTTTCTTGAATTGGTAGGGGAACATGTCACCGTCGGAAGCGGAAATTTCATTCAACAAGCAAACCATTGGACCATTGAATACACCATCGGGATAGGCATCGGCATATTTTTGATTCCTTGCAATAGCCGCCATTGTCATTATTCTTCTCAATCTTTCAATTATCATCGAAGAAACAAAACCACCTCCGTTATAGCGGTCATCAATGATTAATCCTTCTTTTTTAGTTTGAGGATAAAAATATTTGACAAATTCACTCAAGCCCTGAAGGCTCATATCCGGAATTTGTAAATATCCGACTCTGCCGTTTGTCATCGAGTCAACTTTTCTTCTGTTTTCTTCAACCCAATTATAGTAAACAAGTCCCTTTTCGCTCGATATAGTCTTAATATTATATTCTTTAGCTCCGTCTTCAGATGGCTTCGAATTTGTTTTAATCGAGACATATTTATTTGCTTTATTAAGCAGAATCTTAAATGGATTAATACCTTCATCAAGCTTGATTCCATCAATTGATATGAGATAATCACCATTTTTAACTTCAATACCCGGGTCTTTTAGAGGAGAGCGGGTCTCTTCATCCCAGTTCCTGCCTTCATAGATTTTTTCGAATTTATACATCCCTGACTTACTGTCAAATTCAAGTTCAGCACCGAGCAAGCCAATTGGAACTTTATCAACAGAAGACATATCACCGCCGCCGACATAAGCATGGCCTGCATTCAGTTCGCTTGTTAACTCGCTGAGTAAATAGCTCAAATCAGTTCTGTGGGTGACATAAGGCAATTCTTCTGCATATAAGTCATGCATTGCTTTCCAGTCAACTCCGTGCATGTTCGGGTCGTAGAAGAAATCCCGCATCTGCCTCCACACTTCATTGAATATCTGGGTCCACTCCTCTTTCCTGTTCAGTTCGACTTTCATATCGTTTAAGTTTAACTTGTTCTTGGGGTCTGGTTTAACTTTTTCTTTCAGGCTTGTTAGATAATAACTTCCTTGTGATTCAAAAAGAATCTTTTTGCCGTCATTTGATATTTCATAACCGGAAAAATCTCCAACATCATTTTCTTCTTTATCTTTAAAGTCATAGCTTTTCAATGAGGGTTGTTTCCCTTCGACATCCTGTACATAGTATAGTTTTCCATCTACTGGTGCAAGATGCCAGTAATTCGCTCCGGGTAAAGGAAGTTGGAAAATCCGGTTTTTCAATCCGTCAAGGTCAATTTTTATAACTTTTATTTCATCTTTTGCATCACTCTTCTTAGATTTTGATTTCTTATCTGTATCCTTTTCCTCATCCGTTTTGGCATCTTCTTTTACTTTCACTTCATCGCTTTCAAATTTGAATGGTGATTGCAATGTATCCTGTAAGGTTATACCAAAAATCTCGGTCATATTGTTGTAGGTATAGCCTAACTCAAAGTTGCCGAGAGTCGGCTTGAAATCTCTGTTTGATGTAAAGAATAAATATTTGCCATCAGGTGAGAAAACAGGCTCGCCGCTATTGTAGAACTCATCCGTTATCTGATAGGATTTGCTATTAGCTAATGAATATAGATAAATCACACCGAAATTATTCTTACTGAAAGCATCAGAATAAGCAATCCATTTGCTGTCAGGCGACCACGAAAAATCTGTGATTTCCCAATAATCCGATTTTGTTACATCAGTAACTTTCTTTGATTCTATGTCAATATAATAAAGTCTCATTGTCTTGTCAGATGATAGAATTTTCTTGCTGTCGGGAGACCATTTCAAGCCATACCTATATGATTTGCTGTCGCTGGTGAGTTGTGTCATTTCAGTACCATCGGGTTTGATAATATAAATTTCAAATTCGCCTGTTTTATCGCTAAGGAAAGCAATCCATTTACCATCGGGTGACCATACAGAACCTCTTTCGTGTAAACCTGAAGTTTTTGTGAGGTTCCTAATATTTCCTTTTTCCGCAGGAACTGTAAACACATCACCTCTTGCACCGAATAAAGCCCTGTTGCCATCGGGGGCAATCTCAAAGTTTGTAATTTTGCCTTTTACATCAACAAATTTTGTCCTTGCTTCGAGATTATCATCTGCAATTTCAATATCAACTTTTTTTGCCTGTTCGGTAACAAGATCCATCAGGTAAATATACCCGCCATTTTCAAAGACAATCTGTCCCGCACCAAGTGATGGAAATTTGCAGTCATATTTATCAAAATTAGTGAGCTTTTTAGTCTGTTTTGTGTTTAAATCATAAACGAAAAGATTAAGTCTTTTATCCCTGTCCGATGTATAATAAATTTTATCTTTATACCACATCGGAATAATATCCTGTCCCGGATTGTTGCTAATATTCTCGACCTTCTTTGTGTTGAAATCATAAATCCAGATGTCATCAGCCTGGCCGCCACGATAGCGTTTCCAGGGGCGGAACTCACGAAATACTCTATTATATGCGATTTTACTTCCATCAGGAGAAAGTGATGCAAAGCCGCTTCTTGGCAAAGGAACTTCTTCCGGCAATCCGCCGTTCATTGAAGCAAAGTATAATTTGCCAAGCATCGCATTCCACATTTCGTGACGTGAACGGTAAAGTATTTTCTGCCCGTCTTTTGACCATTGCATAATGATTTTATCCGGTCCCATTCTATCGGCAACACCCGGGATATCCATGCTGTAAGTGATTCTTTTGGGTTCGCCGCCAGTGTTGGGAACAACATAAACTTCGCGGTTCCCATCATATTCACCGATAAATGCAATCTGTGTTCCATCAGGAGAAAATCTTGGGAATAACTCCAAACCTTCTGAGTTTGTAATTTTTCTTGCTAATCCTCCGGATTTTGAAACTACATAAATATCGCCTCCATGAGCAAACGTGATTTGAGTTTCCGATATATTCGGAAATCTTAAAATTCTCCCCTCACCTGCTGATAATGTATAAGCAAATAAAAAGGAAAATAAAAAAACAAGTGCTGTTGCTCTTTTCATAAATTCACCTAAATTTTAATGATATGTAAGATAATTGTTAGAATCCTTTAATTAAAAAATATTAATAGTACGTTTGAAAAGTGATTTTGTTGCGAATAACTTACAATTAAAAGTTAAAGAATTACTTGCTGATATTTTATCGCTAATTCTTTCTTCAATATTTCTACATTTAATTATGCAAAAATCAATCTGCCTTTTGGTTCAGGTATCGGGTCTCCAAATTCAATAGCAGTGTCAAGCCATAGTTTCTGAGCAATCCTAATGTTCTCAATAGCTTCAACTTCAGTTGTGCCATGATTTATACACCCTTGTAATTCAGGAACTTCAGCAATAAAGCATTTATCTTCATTGCTCCAATAAAGTATAATTTCGTATTTATACATAAAATAAACCTCTAAACAGAAGCTGTTCTTCTCTTTTGGGTCATTGATTCAATAATCGCCAGTAGAACTTTATTTATGTCTTCTGATTTTTTAAAATACTTTTTAACAGCAGGGTCGAGCTTCACATAACCGTTTTCTTCGGCGAGCCTTGCTGCATATTTTCCACGAACACCACCTGAAAAATCATATTCAGGCAGCATTTCGTTGTTTTCCTTTTTTTTAATTGCCTTCTTCATATTTTTTTCATAAAGGAATAATATTTTTTAAAGTACAGCAGCAGTTTGAGCTACTTTCTTGAATTGCAAATTTATAAATTCAGCCGCACTTGATTTGGATTTTGGAATTTCGTAGCCCTTTTCAATCATAAACTCGATATGATATTGGAGTGCTTCTCTCATATTTTTTTCACATTCTTTCTTTGAAGTTCCAACAGCAACACAGCCTTCAACATCAGGTGAGTAGGCTGAAAATCCAGTAGAGGTTTTATCAATAATTATCAGATATTTATTCATTTCTTTAATCCTGATTGTTTTAAAATACTATTTAATGTACCGGGAGATAAATCTGAACTTAGTTTCCCGGGTACTGTTACAATACCTTTCTTAGATAGATGAGTAAAATGACGATGACTGCCTCTAATTCTTTCAAGCACTCAACCATCCTTCTCAATAAGTTTAATAACTTCCTTGACTTTCATCATAAACTAATTAAGATTTCAATTCTAAATTAAATAATTTCTATTTTAAATCAAATTATTGGTTTCTTTAAATTTTATTCATCTCCAAAATCAAATTATGTATCGTATTCAATGCATTTTCTCCATTCACTTCAGGTACTGATGCTATTAAAGAAGTTGAAGAAAAACCATAAAATAGTGATTTGGGGTCAAACCTATTTAATAAAATTGTGATTTTTTGTAAAATATCTGAATCTTCAATAAGGTTTACACCACAAATACATAAAAGACTAATATTTTCTATTTTATAATCCAAGCCGTATAGTATATTCTTAATCAAATTATGTGTTGATTCATCAGGATTGTCAATTGCAATTAAAACTCTATTATCAACAAAACATGTTGAAATAATCTTTATTTCCGATTCAAATAGCTTAGATAATAATTCAATAATTCTTGTCTCGGTTGAATCACTGTGAGACATGTTAATTAACAAATTTATGCAATACCGTTTCAGATGCACAGACCTGATTTTTGCATATTTTTCCTTTGTTTTTTCTGTAATTAATGTCCCATTGTTTTCAGGGTGAAAGGTATTCAAAACCCGAACAGGTATTTTAGCCAGTATGGCAGGCTTGATTGTATCGGGGTGAAGCACCTTTGCACCATAGTATGATAATTCCCTAATCTCATCAAAGCTCATTTCTGGAATTGTAACGGCTTTATGCACAATTCGCGGGTCGGCAGATAATACTCCGTTGACATCAGTCCAAATCTGAATTTCTTTGGCATTCAGAACAGAACCAAGTACGGCCGCTGTGTAATCAGAACCACCTCTCCCCAAAGTGGTTGTAATTCCATTCTCATCGGA
Organism: Ignavibacteria bacterium RIFOXYC2_FULL_35_21; assembly: GCA_001804705.1. Taxonomy (GTDB): domain Bacteria; phylum Bacteroidota; class Ignavibacteria; order Kapaibacteriales; family UBA2268; genus XYC2-FULL-35-21. The sequence continues at coordinate 44,433 of MHAY01000034.1, read as the reverse complement.
ACCTATGAATCCCTGGGTAATAACAATTTTCCCTTTTGCAGATAATGGTAAAATATATTCAATAGATAGTTTTTTTGTTCCTTTGAAATCAACGACTGCCTGTGTATAATTGCTGTCGGTTTTCATCACATGACGTGCATCAAAAAATACCGAATTTAATTTTCTGTCCCTGCATGCGGCATCAAAAATTGTAATGGACATAAGCTCACCGAATGATGCTGCTGCATCTAAAGAACGAGGTGTACATTCTCTGAGCAGTGATACGCCTTCAACTAATAGAGTAAGCTGTTGAATCAGATTTCTTATATTATCGCTACAATTCTTCTTAATATCTCTTTTATTTATCAATTCATCAATTATATCGAGATGATGATTTTCGATAACTGCAATTTCTTTCATTAAATTAATGGAAGACTTTTTTCCTGCATTCCGAATTAATTTAAGAAGTCTATCAGTTAAACCTGAACATGCAGACAGAACTACAACCGGATTCTGACTCTGCCTTTCTTTGACAATATCTATTACATTTTTCATTGCAGAGGCATTTTTGACTGATGTGCCGCCGAATTTCATTATTATAATATTTGTGGATTTTGATTTCATATTGTGTGTCATTCCGGCAATTCAACAAAAGAGGCAAGCTGTTCTGCTGTGTTCAGATGTATTAAAACTTTATCTTCAACTAAGCCCTTTACTGCATTCTTTGAATCTTCAAGCTTCAAATTATGATTGAAAGTAAAACGCCAGATATCAATCGGTGCTACAGATATTTCAAGTACAAGTAATTGACCTATTGTTAGTGGTTGATGAGCCATGAAACGCTCTTTAACCGAATCGAGCATCATTTCTGATTCAGGTGTTATAATATGCAATTTTGAGAAATAATAATTGTCACATTTGAGCAGGTCGCAAATAGGGAAGCCCCTTTTTTTTTCTATCAACTCCGGTAAAAATCCAACAGCTACGGTATATGGTTCATCAATTGCATTCTCACCCCAAAGGTCATTCCATACTTCCGGGTCTTCTTCCTTCAGCCAATTGAAAAAAATTATCTCTTTTTCAGGAAGCATAATCAATGTATGCGAACCAAACTTTTGAGCAATAAGTTTAGCCTGATGTAAATTTAAAGAAATAAACAATTCCTCAGGAAATTTTATATATGTATGATGCTGTGTTTCTTCTTCGCACCAGTTTATTAGTTCTCTGTCAGTCATGTTTAAGTATATTTTATAAAAATAAATTTAAAAATCATCTACCGTGGTTTCTATTTGAACAGGGATTCCATTCATAACTTGGTTAATATACCATTTTGAATTTATTCTTAAAAATTCAATTGTGATACAGCCATCTATAGCTTTTTGTAAATCATTTCCCTTATATCTTATGATGAAATAATCTTTTAAGAAGTTCTGATTTAGATATTGTTCATTAAATTCATCATCTATTGGAAAGGGATAATTTAACCAAATATTGCAACTATCTTTATTATTATTAAAATATTCTTTAAGTACATTCATACTTTTGCTAAAATCAGTATCATTGATTTTTATTTTGAGATCATAGAAAGAAGAATTTATAATAGTATTTTGAAAATCATTGGTATTTCCCAATATTTTATTAAGAAATTCTACCTTACCACATAAGTTATAATCTTTATTATAATAATCATTTTTAGATTCAGATATTCCGGAAATACTATCATCTTTAAAATTCGTAGAAATTGAGTTACTTTTTAATGAAGTAATGTTGTATCTATTTCCTAAATCAATGTTATCTATTATCCACTTGTCATTTTTAAATATAAATTCAAAAGCCACACTCCTATCAATTATCCTATTAGCATCTTTCCCTAAGTAATTTAAAACAAAAACATCTGCTTTAATTAATATATTATGATCTGTGTCTATAAATTCTTCAGAATTATATGTTAAAACACACTTACCTTTAAATAATTTCAAATAATCTTTAACTTCAATGTCATATCTTCTGAATTTAATTAAATGCAGATAATTGTCTTTATCGTTAAAATTTGATTGCTTTATAAAATATTGCATACTATCAGGAAAGTTGATTATTTGGTCAATCAATTTAATCTTGTCACAATATTTATAGTCAAATGATTTAGCTAAATTAACAATAGGAATAAAAAAAATAATTAATATCATAATAATTTTTTTCATATTTCAATCTCCTATTTCCCAATTCCTATTTCCCATCTCCAATTATCAATTTTCAATTGTCAATTCTTTTGAAGATTTTCTTCTTCTGATTTCAATTAATACTGCAACAATCACAAGAAGATTTAAGATAATTCCTGTAATCATACTCAATGTTTTTCCCGTCTCGAAATTCTTAGACTCGAATTTCATTTCAATTGTATGCTTTCCTTTAGGCACAACCACTGACCTGAAGGCAAAATTTGTCTTGTAAATTTCTGTTTCTTTCCCGTCAATGTATGCCTTCCAGCTGACAGGATAATAAATTTCGCTTATATATAGCAGATTGTTACCGCTTGCTTGCGCTTCGATTTTTATAAGTTCGTTTTTATGTGTCAACACTTTTGAATAGCATGTTGAGTCAGGTTCAGTAAGCTGAACAGGCAAGGCTTTTTCAATATATGCAAGTTCGACAGGATTAAAATCACCGTTTTTCAAATGCTTCAAAATATCCATCTGTTTAGCAACTTGTGTTGACTTAACGAAGAATGTTCTTGGTAGAAATCCCGGATTTTGAAATACAAAAGACTTTGTTTGCTGAGATTGAAAAACAGGTTCCAAACCTTCATAAATTTTACCTTCTGAAATAATGTATTTAACATTCATCAGATTCCAAAGGAAAGGATTATATACAACAGAAGTTGAACCCGCCGCCTGATCGAGATTAGCAACATCCATTAGGTCCTGGTATATTCTCATCTTTGCAGCATGATAACCATTCACGTTTTCGAGCATGTAATATGCCGGAACATTGGACGGTTGAGATACAAAATCAGCTATTCTATATTTAGATTTATCGTTATTGAGAAAATCAATTACATCAGTACGTTTGAAAATTTCATTCTGAATAGGTTTTTCCGCAATCTCCATTGGACGGTAATCAACCCGCCACATATCAAATACCAGGAGTAGAGCTGCGACAGTAAAAAATATACCTGTGCCGATTTTCTTTCTTACATAAAATAATGATGCAACTGCCATAGCAACGGCTATCAGTGCAGTAACATACCAGTCGTTAATCATATTCGACCAGATAAAATCATGTATCTCTGTCGGTAATTTTTGTCCGATGGCACTCTCGGTGAATGCATCCATGTAAGAAGTTTTGAATAAAGCTGAAAAAATAAATCCGATTACGAGAAATGCGCCGGCAGCTATAATTCCAACGTTAAGTACTTTCTTATCAGAGTCTTCCAACTTTTTCCTCCAGCTGAGAATTGCTGATAAACCATAACCCGCTAGAATAGGCATGGCAAAGTGCATCAGTGCCAGAGCCATGCTCGGTGCCCTGAACTTGTTAAAGCTGGGAACTGTATTAAAAAATAAATCATACAAAATCGGTAGATTCTTTCCAAATGAAAGCAGTAGAGAGAAAATAGACAATACAAGTAAAAATTGTATAAATGGATCTTTTCTGAACATGATAAAACCGATAATTCCCAGTCCTAAGACCAGAATTCCCATGTACGGTGGTGAATCTTCCGACTCCTTTTGTCCCCAGTATGTCGAAACCTGTATGGGTTGGTTTTGTGATAGTTCACCCTTGTATTCAATTCTACCGAATCCATAATAGTTCGGTACGAAAAAAGTCATTGTCTCCTGTGGACTGAATGACCACATTGTAGCATAGTCGTAATCGTTACCACCTGATGCGTCTTGATGCTGTTTTTCAGTTTTTACAATCGGAGCTGAACCTCGGGTTGAATAGGGCGTATACTCCATTGTACTTAGATATCTGTCAGCCGACAGAACAAATGCCAATCCTCCGGCTAATGCCAATATTACAGCTGACCTGATTATTCCTAATACATGCTTTTTTGTGATTAATGAATGAATCAACTCGAATAAAATATATAATCCAAATGCACAGAATCCATAGAATATCATTTGGAGATGGCTTCCAAGCATCATAATATGAACTGCAAAAACAAGCAGAACGGCATATACAAGAGAAAATCTTTCTTTCAGTTTTTCAAGAAACAAAATGATGAACGGGAACATGGCAAAAACAATCGGCTTTGTATTATGACCGATCATTATCCAGGTGATTACATAAGTCGAAAACACTGCTGCAAATGCTGTGAAGAAAGAAACAAACCTCGGGTGCTTCTTGAATCTCATCAGCCAGTACATGCCAAGGGCATACATCACATAGAAACAACTGACACGTGCAACATCACTGCTGAACAATGTCCCGACAAATTTCGTTGCTCCGATAAATATCATCGAAATTATATCCCAGCTTCTGGCACCTGTTGTCAATAGCGAAGCATAACTCGGCATACCGCTGAAAATATAAGGTATCCATAATGGGAATTTCCCGTCTTTATTTGCCTGGTCAAGGTATGTCTTGAAGCTTTCGGAAGCGGCATTATCCATTGCATTGAATCCGCCTCCAAATATAGCAGGTGAAAAGAATCCGAAAATCAATAAAATCAGCAGGACAATATAGAATATATCCTGATATTTTTCAGGTATAATCGGGGGTTTCTGTTTTTCCTGAATAACCTTCTTCGACTGTACTGTTTTAGCCATAATCAATCCGTAAATAAAACAAAATAGAGCAAGTAAAATTTAAGAAATGCAATATATTAACTTTTAAAAAAATATTGTGTATAATTTTTGGAATAATAACAGTTGCATTTTCTTATATTTGTTCAAATATTTGATATATTTTGAAATCTTCATAAATTATTATGAGCGACATCAAGCTATTCGAAAGCAAGAAAATCCGCACCCACTGGGACGAAGAACAGGAGAAATGGTTTTTCTCCATTGTTGATATTATCGAAATTCTTACTGAATCTAATAGACCAAGAAAGTATTGGAGTGATTTAAAGAAAAAGTTATATTTAGAAGGATTTTATGAGTTGTCCGAAAAAATCGGACAACTGAAATTAGAATCAACAGATGGAAAATTTTATATGACTGATGTAGCCGACACTGAGACTATTCTGAGATTAATCCAATCTATTCCTTCCCCAAGGGCAGAGCCTTTTAAGCAGTGGCTTGCTATGGTCGGCTATGAAAGAATCGAAGAAACAGAAAATCCTGAACTTGCATTTGACCGTGCTATGGAAACCTATCTCAGGAAAGGTTATTCTAAAGAATGGATTAATCAACGATTGAAAAGCATCGAGGTCAGAAAAGAATTAACAGATGAATGGGATAATCGGAGTGTTAAAAAGGGAGATGAATATGCTATCCTGACCGATGAAATCACAAGGGCTTGGTCAGGCTTTACAACAAAGCAGTATAAATCATATAAGAATCTGAAAAAAGAAGGTTTGCGGGATAATATGACAAACCTCGAACTTGTTTTGAACATGCTTGGTGAAGCTTCGACAACCGAGATATCTAAAGAAAAAAATCCCGATACATTTGAAGATAATCGTGTAATAGCGAAGCAAGGCGGAAGGGTTGCAGGAACTGCCCAAAAAGAAATCGAAAAAAGAACAGGTAAAAGTGTTATTTCAAAACAAAATGCCAAACAATTAGCCGATAAGAAAAAGAAAGAATTAAAATTGATTGAACTCAATAAATCAAAATAAAATTGTGTTTAACATTCTTACAGGAGGTTAAAATGCGAAACTTTTTAATTTTAACAATCTTTTCTTTCTTAAGCATTATACTTCTTCAATTTTGCAGCGGTGAACCTAAAGATTCATGTTGCATTAGTAAAGAATTAATCCCTTTGTCAGAAGGTAATTTCTGGACTTATGATAATTACTATTTTAGAAAAACCGGTAAAGACACTATATATTATGCTGATTCAATAACATTACATTTGGGTAAAAGGATTAAATTAAATAATGAAGATTGGTATCAATGGGGATTGAAATATTTTGATTTTGCTAATGTTTGTTCAAATAAAAAAAATGGACTTTATAATATTACAGATGATAGTCTTCATAACTTTCAAATTAATAAAGCTTTATTATTTTTCAAATATCCGACTAAATTAGGTGATGAATGGTATAACGAATTTGATGAGGGTATTTTGCAAACTGTCAATTTGGAAGAAGTGATTACTGTTCCTGCTGGAACTTTCAAATGTATTCATTATCGTAGAAAGGATTTAGGAAAATATCCTAATAGTGGCTTTTTTATTGCACCGGGAATAGGGATAATCAAATTTGAAATAACTATTGGGAGTCATAAAAGCAATCCATCTCCGGATGTGACCTGGAATTTATTTAAGTTAAAAAGATATAAAATAAAATAGAAAATTTATATCTTTAAATTATGAGTAACATCTGGATATCAGAGTTATCAATTATTATAAATCCTCAATTCGTAATTCATAATTCGTAATTATTTTATAAAGTGCTCCGGGAACAGCATCTCCTCGATAATCTCGCACCAGATATGCCCAATCAAGATATGACACTCCTGTACTCTTGCAGTAACATCACTCGGAACAACAACCGAATAATCACATTCTTTCAGAATTTTTCCGCCATCGCATCCGAGGAGTCCGATTGTAATTACTTCTTGCTTTCTTGCCTGCTTTATTGCCCGAAGTACATTTTCAGAATTACCGCTTGTTGATATTCCCACAAGAGCATCGCCTTGTTTTCCGAATGCCTCGACCTCACGTGCAAACACATTTTCAAATCCAATATCATTCCCACCTGCCGTCATAATAGAAGAGTCAACCGTAAGAGCCATAGCGGTAATTGCAGGACGGTTGACATGCCCCCTCAGCCTGATGACAAGCTCGGCAGCTAAGTGCTGACTGTCGGCGGCGCTTCCTCCGTTACCGCAGAACATCACCTTACCTCCTTCACCGCATATATCTGCAAGTCTGGTTCCGCACCTCGCAATTGCATCAGAGCAATTTTCCAGCAGTAGTTTTTTTACAGCAATGTTTTCTTCTATCGTATCCATTATTTTTTTCTCGATTGGATTATCCATATTTACCTCTGAAACATATCTTTAATAATTTGATTTATTTTTACTTATTCCAGTGTCAGCCTGAGCTTGTCGAAGGCTATCGGCACTAAGGTATCACACTTCGATTCAGCTGTTAATGACACATTATAAAAATGGTTTAATATATTTAAAATGAATAGCCACTACTTTTAGAGGCTGTGTGATAATTAATCACCACAAATCGGGATTTATCCACTTAAAATAAGTTACTAAAGTCAGAATCTGGTGGAATTAAACCTCCACTATCTAAAGATAGTGGCTATTCAAAAAGATATAAAGAACGAATTTAATTTGTCATATTTTTGTTTTACCATCGCATCGGCGGTGGTCATGTACTCATGGACATTTTTTTATTTTAATTCCCTTTTTATAATTCCAATGAGAGAATCCCTTCCGGTTCCATTCACAGTTGAATAAGGAAGCACCTCAATGCAAAATTTACATTCTTTTGTTATTTCTTCAAACTGTTTTTTTCTTTCGACGATTATTTTGCCAGAAATTTTATCCGATTTAGTGAGAATAATAATATATTTTCTATTTATGTTTTCCAACAGTTCGATGAAAGCGAGGTCTTTCTCCATAGGTTCATGGCGGCTGTCAATCAAAACACAAACCAGCCTGAGATTTTTCCTGTTCTCGATATAATTCATATTCAGCTTTGACCATTCGGCACGTTTCTCCTTTGATATAACAGCATAGCCGAATCCCGGCAGGTCGGCAAAACTCCATTTTTCATCAACAATATAAAAATTGATTTGCTGAGTTTTTCCGGGTGTTGAACTAATATGAGCAAGGTTTTTTCTATGCAATATACTGTTCAGCAGTGAGGATTTCCCGACATTCGACCTTCCTGAAAAAGCTATCTCAGGATACTTGTAATCAGGGAACTGCTCCGGGTTAAGTACACCCCGGCTAAATTCTGCAATAAGTGTTTTCATAAATTATATCTGTTAATTTTCCCTAATTTACTACTTAAATTTCAAAATGATATGCGAATTTCATTGATATGTAAAGAATCAATCTTCAGATTGGTGAAAATATTTTGATTATGATTAACATTAAGTGTAATTAGAATTAAAGCTAATATTTTTTATTTGACTTGTCCTGCTCTTTGGAGCAGAAAGAAAAGAGAAATGAAAATAGCAAGAAGTATATTATGGAATATTTCATATTATATTTTATCTTAAATATTATCAAATCGGCAATAAATATTTAATTGCTTTTATGAATTTATCTAAATTTTCGAGAAGCATATGAATTGATTCAGGATTTATTTCTGATACTGCTTCATAATCAGCTTCCTGCCTGTAGTTAAATATTTCGTTATAATACTTCCCAAATTCAACCGGCAATAGCCCTGTTTGAATGAAATGTTGATGAAGCATGTTCTTAGCAGATTTATGTGTTTTGAATTTTAAACTTCGACTCATTAGTAATGCGACAACTGAATAAAAAGCTGAATAATATATTCTGTTTAAGGCAGCATCAAAGTCTTCATCTTTGAATAATCGTTTTGCCGTTTTGTAAGCTTTAAGGCTTTTTTCATACCATAATTTGACTAATTCATTATCCTACTTGCTCATAATGAAATGCTTTCGGAAGTTACATTTTTGTAGAAAGGCGATGCGTGCAGAAGTTCATTCTCTTTCCAAAATTCTTTTGATTTGATTATATCATTAAATATTTCTCCTGAACTCAATTCTACCTCAAAAAGAGCATCGAGGATTTTTCTTTACCTTTCATAATCAAGTACTCCCGGAACAAGAACCAAAAAATCCCAGTCAGATTCACTATGAACATCACCTCTTGCACGAGAACCGAAAAGATACACATCAGCCTCAGGTTCAAGCTCAGTTACAGCTTTCTTAACCTGATTCAATAATGGTTCTTTTAAAATAATATTTTCCAAGTTATCATTCATATAAAATATTGGACGTATTAATACAAAATTAATTCAAATTACCATCATAAAAATAAAAAAAACTGGGAGGTAGTTGATATATGTTATATTTAAATTTGATTTCAACAATTATAAGATTAAATTTGAAGTAGATTAATAAAGAAAAATGTCTGAACAGGATTAAAGGATTACAAGATGGACATGATTAGTGATATAAAGTATGGAAATGTATAATATTATTGAAAAATCCTGTCTATCCTTTAATCAAGTAATCATGTTCAAGACTATTATTATACAAATTTTTTGAAAATGATTTAAGGTATTTTAAGATGGACAAGATTACTGAACAAGCTGATGAAAATAGTAATTGGAGGGAATCATTTCAAAGAGAAGATAATAATGAGCAAGAAATTAATGAACTGACTCATAAAATTATTGGATGTGCGATGCAGGTTCACAGTACTCTTGGGAATGGTTTTCAGGAAGTAATTTATCAGCGTGCATTAGCTATTGAGTTTGAACATGAGGGCATTGCTTATGAACGTGAAATGGAAATGAGCTTGCGCTATAGGGGTAAATTTATTGGTACAAGAAGAGTAGATTTTTTCGTTGAAGAAAAAGTGATGGTTGAAATTAAAGCTATTGAAAAATTGGAAGATGTTCACAAAGCTCAAGCCATCAACTATTGTGAAGCCTACAATATAGCCGATGGTTTGCTTATTAATTTTGGGTCAAAGAGTTTAGACTTCAAAAGAGTCTATAATAAAAAACTAATAAAAAAAATCTGAACAGGATAAAAAAAAGTCTGAACAGGATTTAAGGATTACAAGATGGACAAGATAAGAAAAGTCTGAACACGATTAAAGGATTTCAAGATGGACAAGATTACAATAGAAAAAATCGTGTAAATCCTGTAATCAAGTAATCATGTTCAAGACTATTTTTCTCAATAATCCTGTCTATCCTTTAATCAAGTAATCATGTTCAAGACTATTATTTTTAATTTCCTAAAAACAATCCCACCGATTTGTTTGCCCAATGCAAAATTGGTCCGTACCAGATTCCAAGTACCAGTGTTGGTATAGCTAAAAGCAGTAGCATTATTATACTCATCGGTGAAAATGCCATTGGCTCATGTTCCTGGTCAACTCCGCGAAGGAACATATTTCTGATTACCTTGGCATAGTAGAACAATGACACGACGCTGTTCAGCACACCAACAACAGCCAGCCAGATGTAATTTGAATTAAGGACAGCAATGAACAAATACCATTTGCCTATGAATCCTGCTGTTGGCGGCAGTCCTGTCAGTGATATGAGAAATAGCACCATGCAGACACCCAGCACAGGCGACCTGTAACCGATTCCGGTGTAATCATCGAGTTCTTCGCTTCCGATTTTGTTTGCAAACAGCATCACAACATAGAAGGCACCGAGATTCATGAACATATAAACGACAAAGTATATAAGTATTGCAGCCACTCCTGCGTCTGTCATCACAACGACACCCATCAGAAGATATCCTGCGTGTGCAATGCTGGAGTAGGCAAGTAGCCTTTTCACATTTGTCTGCCAGATGGCAACAAGATTACCGAATGTCATCGTCAAAACCGAAAGTATTGCAATTATATATTTCCAGTCAATCGTACTCAGCAGTGTCCATGTTTCACCTGCTACAGGGCTTGTATGGTCAAAAAATGCAACCTTAATGAATCTTATTAATATTGCAAAACCAGCCGCCTTGGATGCCACGGAAAGAAGTGCAGTAATTGTTACGGGCGCTCCTTCATAAACATCGGGTGTCCAGAAATGGAATGGTACGGCTGAAATTTTATATCCTATTCCTGCGATTATCATTATTCCTGAAATCAGTAACGGAAACATTTCTGCTTTGCCGTGAGCTATCGCATAATTTATATCATATAGATTAAGTGAGCCTGTCAATCCGAATAAAATCGAAATTCCATAAAGCATCAATCCCGATGACACAGCACCAAATATGACATATTTCAGCGATGCTTCGCTTGCCCTTTTAATTTCCTTGGTGAAACCTGTCAGAATATACGAACTGATACTCATCGTCTCGATTGCAAGGTAAATCATAATTAGATTTGATGCACCCGCAAGAAGAAACATTCCGAATGTCATACCTGCAATCAGGGAGAAATACTCTCCGAGCCGCCTGTCCTTCTCATAAAGCTCTTTGGATAAGAATGACATCAGTACAACTATGAAGCTCGATATAAGAATCACCCATTTAAAGAATTTTGCAAACGGGTCAACAGCAAGCATCTTCGAAAACACAACGCTGTTCTGGTTTCCTGCCGTACAAAGAAGTATCCCGGTTACGATAAATCCAATCAGTAAAATTATGCCGGATACGTTTTTCGATTTTCTGAATATAAGGTCAACAATCAAAGCAACCAGAAAAGTAACAACCAGGGCTGTTTCCGGCTGAAACAGGATTATGCTTTTCTTTAGCTCTATTAAAAATTGCTCAATTGGTATCATATATCAATTTTAATAAATTAACATCAAATTATAAACCGGCAGCCATTGTCCACCAGCCGGTATTAACAAATTGAATCAAATGATTCACAGATTTTTCCATTATTCCAAGCATTGCATTAGGATGAATTCCAAGATAAATAATAATCAATGCAAGAGGTGCAAGAGCAACTAATTCGACTAAATTCAAATCGTCTGTCTTGTATTTCTTATGTGTCGGGTCCCAGGGTCCTGCCCATCTGTCGGGAACCTGGCCGAAGAACACCTTCTGCAAAGTCCACAGCATATAGGCTGCACCCAAAACAATACCAGTTGCTGAAATTATTGTCAAAGTCGGATAGGTCTGGAATGCACCTAAGAACACTAAAATTTCACTGACGAATCCGCTCAATCCCGGCAATCCTATAGCCGCCATAAATGATATTGTCATGAGTCCGGTGTAAATTGGCATCTTGTTAGCCATACCTCCAAAGTCATCTAAGCCTCTTGTGTGGGACCTATCATACAGAACTCCCACTACCATGAAGAGCATGCTTGTGATTGTGCCGTGGTTGAACATCTGGAGAATTGCTCCTTCCATACCGGTCGTATTTAGTGCCGCCATGCCAAGTACCACAAAACCCATATGGCTGACTGATGAGTAGGCAATCAGTTTCTTGAAATCCCGTTTCCCGACCCTGTGCTGTCCTAAGGCACACAAGGCTCCATAAACAATACTGACCACACCTACCAAGGCGATAAACCACTGGAAGTGTTTGACCGCATCGGGAAACATGGGCCAGCTTATTCTCATCAAGCCGTAAGTTCCCATTTTCAGCAGGACGCCTGCAAGAATCACGCTTATCGGCGTCGGTGCTTCCACGTGTGCATCGGGAAGCCATGTATGGAAAGGTACCGAAGGTATCTTGATTGCAAATCCAACGAAAAGAGCCATGAATGCTATATACCGCCATGTCGTATCAACACCGAACAGTATTGAATTTGGATTGTACTTTGTCGGGTCCATCATGTCGAGCATGTTAAATGAGCCGACAGCAAAAAATAATGCAATCATCACAAGAAGCATGAATACGCTTCCGAATAATGTATATAAGAAGAACTTTATAGCCGCATATTCTTTTCGCGGGCCACCCCAGATGCCAATCAGGAAGTACATAGGCAGCAGCATCAGTTCCCAAAAAACATAGAAAAGGAAGAAATCGAGTGCCACGAAAACACCCATCATGCCTGCATCCAATAGAAGATACATAGCAAAGTATCCCTTCAATGCTTTGGTTACACTGAATGATGAGAATGATGCCACAAAGCATACAATCGCAGTCAGTAAAACCATCGGGGCACTGATTCCGTCAATACCGACGAAATAGTCAACGCTGACATTACCTAACAAAGGCAGTCCGTAAAGATAAATCCATTTGAACTTATCAACGAACTGAAAGCCATTAGGGTCATTGATGCCCGCCAAATAATAATTATAATTAGCATAAATCCAGATAGCGAGCAATAGCTGTAAAAAGGTAAATATTATGGTCACCCATCTGAAAAGTGATTTCGAAACATCCTTACTCCGTTCATCCTTTCCCGATGGAATGAGCAATATCAAAATCATTCCCAACAGCGGCAAAAAGGTAATCCACGTGAGAGGCCCAATGCCGAAAATCTGAAACATTAATCCTCCGGAAAAATATATTTATTTAACTTCATTTTTACTATCAATTTTATTTATTTAAAATGTCATTCTGAACTTGGTTCAGAATCCAAATAATTTTTCATTTAATCTTTGCGAACTTTGCGTCATCCTTTGCGAACTTTGTGTGAAAAAGAATCTACAATTTCAAACCGTGTCAGGAGTTACTCCTGACACACCCAATATATAATCCCTACGGGATAATCATAGTAGGTTAATTTATTTGCTACCAATATATAATCCCTACGGGATAATTTATTTATTTTAATTCAAAGTACATTTCAACATTCAAAATAATGTCACCCTGAGCGAAGTCGAAGGGTTATCATTATCAATTTTCAATTATCAATTCTAATTTATCTACACAAAAAAGTAAATCAACAGCATCACACCGAGCACAACAAACACAAGGTATGTCTGAACTCTGCCTGTCTGCACTTTCCTGAATGCAGCTCCGAAAAATCCGGTTACATTAGCCGATAGATTTACAAAACCATCTATAATAATATTATCAAAATGTCCTATGAAATATGAAAATCCTCTCGTCATAAATGCTGTCAGGTTCACCATTCCGTCAATCAAATATAGGTCGAACCAGGCAAGCACCTTCGAAAATCCAACAAGTCCAGCCACAACCGTTGCATGATAAATTTCATCGAAATACCATTTCCTGAATGAGAACTGGTGCAGTTTGCTGAACTGCTTAGCCATGTTATCGGCATTGAATATCTTGAACTGATAGACCATGAAAGAGAATAGTATTCCTAACCCTGCAATTATAATTGATAAAAGCATTGCAGGCAGATGAGCATGGTGCATCTCTTCTTCAAATATATTGAAATATTTATGTCCTCCGGTATGTGATGTTTCATGTCCGGCATTATTCATCGTAACTGTTGTATTTGAACCTCCTGTCATACCACCACCAGCCGCAGCCATTCCCTTTTCATGTTCACAATCACCTTTACATTCACCCTCTTTACACTGATGTTCCATCGCCATCAAGTATGGATTCTCATGCTTCTCAAGTGGTGATAGGAATTTGAACTGGTATTTTTCGGGCACTGCCGTTTGTGGTGCAGGTAAATTCTTCACGAACCAGCCTTGATTTGCATCAATCGGATTTGGAGAATAGATGAACCAGAAAGACAGAACAGCAAGCAGAACTAATGGGAATACTATAACAAATTTATTATCATGTGTGTTTTTTGCTATTTCAGTTTTAGGCTCTCCATGGAAAGCAATTATTGTAAGCCTGAACATATAAAATGCTGTCATTCCTGCGGCTGTAAATCCTGCTATCGGAATAAACCAATGCCCGCTCAACTGTGCGAATGCAAGTGTTCCTGCGAGTATTCCGTCTTTACTCAAAAATCCGGATGTCAGCGGCACTCCGGACAATGCAAATGTTACAATAAGGAATGTAATATATGTCAGAGGCATCGTCCTCCTCAAGCCGCCCATATTATTGATGTCCTGCGGGTCAGTGTGATGGTCATGGAACTTGTGCATAGAATGATGCATTGCATGTATGACAGAACCCGAGGCAAGGAACAGTGCGGCTTTGAACCAGGCATGTGTTACAAGATGGAAAAATCCTGTCGTATAGGAACATGCCCCGAGAGACATTACCATAAATCCCAACTGACTTACGGTCGAATAAGCCAGAATCCTCTTGAAGTCAACCTGTGTAATGGCTATCGTTGCCGACATGAAAGCTGTGAACGCTCCGACATAAGCAATGGCCGTAAGTGCATCAGCCGAAAACATCGGGAATACCCTTGCCACGAGATAAACACCTGCGGCAACCATCGTTGCGGCATGAATCAATGCACTGACCGGTGTAGGGCCTTCCATAGCATCCGGAAGCCAGACGTGTAACGGGAATTGTGCTGATTTGCCTATTGCACCACAAAAAATAAGAATACCTGATGCAGTCAGCCAAAATCCGCTGTCGAAAGGAATATGCCCACCGCTTATTCCTGCAAAGATTTCATCAAAGAATAATGTATTATATGAAAAGAATAAAATTAATATTCCCGCGAAAAAGCCAAGGTCGCCAATCCTGTTGACTAAAAATGCTTTCTTACCTGCATCTGCCGCAGATTTCTTTTCATACCAGAAACCGATTAACAGATAAGAACTGAGGCCAACTAGTTCCCAGAATATATACATAAATAAAAAGTTGTTTGCTATTACAATACCAAGCATCGAAAAAGTAAACAATCCGAGATATGCGAAGTAGCGTGAATACCTGATATCATCTGCCATGTATTCTGTCGAAAATAAATGTACAACAAAGCTGATTAATGTAACAACTATGAGCATCATTGCGGCAAGATTGTCAATCAGAATTCCTACTTGTATATTGGAACTGCCAAGTGCCAGCCAGCTTATTTTCGTTTGGATTACGTTAACATCTGAAAAAGTTGTAAGCTTGGCGTATAGGATAAATACTGAGAGCAGTACATCAATTCCAACTATGGTAACTGCCAGCCATCCGCTTATTCTTCCAAGCCTTTTACCAAAGAAAATGTTAATTACAAATCCGAGCATCGGAAACACTAATACGAAAGCCGCAAGTTCTAATAATGTGTCAGGTGTCATACTTAACTATATGTTTAATTCTCTAATATTTTCATTATATCATTATCGGACAGACACACAGGTCTGCCCCTACATTTTTCCTAATCCGTGTCAGGTGTCATACTTAACTATATGTTTAATTCTCTAATATTTTCACTATATCATTATCGGACAGACACACAGGTCTGCCCCTACATTTTTCCTAATCCGTGTCAGGTGTTACACCTGACACCATTTTATTTATTGGGCAGAAAATTTTCTGCCCCTACATTTTTCATTCTACATTTTAAATTTTACATTGACCATTCATCAATTTTAATTGTGAATTGTTAATTGTTAATTACTCTTTCATCCTGTCAATTTCATCCACATTGACATGCTTGTAATTCTGATAAATATTCAGCACGATTGCAAGTGCTACTGCGGCTTCTGCGGCGGCAAGTATAATCACGAAAATAGCTGCTACATGCCCTTCAATATTCATCCCGCCGTACTTAGCAAAAGCTATAAAGTTTATGTTTGCCGAATTCAGCACAAGTTCCAGACCCATCAAAACCATGATTGCATTCTTACGGGTGATGATGGCGAACATCCCAAGTCCAAAAAGGATTAGGCTTAAAATCAAGTAATGTGTTAATCCGATTCCCATTTTATTTCCTGTTATAATTTTCTCATTTCAGTAAAATTATTTCTTCCTTCTCGCTATCATTGCCGCCCCGATAATAGCTATCAGCAATAGAACCGATGCCGCCTCAAATGCGAGGAGATAATCAGTCAGCAACATTCTTCCTATCGGGGAAATTGTATCCTTCAACGGTTCCGAATCTCTTACAAACCATTTAACATTTGAATACATCACACCCATCGTGATTGTCAGAATAGCTAAAGCAATACCTGTAATACCTATCTGCATCTTCCCCATCAATCCTGATTTGATATCCACGCCCGTTATCCTTGTCGTAAGCATAACACCGAAGATTATTAGAACCAGTATGCCGCCTATATATATCATAATCTGTGTCAGGGCAAGAAAATCGGCATTAAGCAGAACATAAATCGTTGCCACTCCGAAAAACGTGAACAGCAGTGCAAACGCCGAATACATGATGTTTTTTGAAAACACAACAACCGCCGCTGATGCTACAATCAGCACAGCAAAAAAATAAAAAATAATTGTAATCAAATCCATATCTGTTTTTATCTGTTATTTTTATTCATTTTCTATCTTTTTAATACCTCCCCTTTGATTTCCCCTCCTTAATTAAGGAGGGGATTCAGGGGTGTGTTTTTCTTTTGGTCAGACACGTAGGTCTGCCCCTACATTTTACATTCTACATTTTGAATTTTCCATTTCCTATTTCCCATTTCCTATTTTCAATTCTTAGCGAACTCTGCGTCCACCTTTGCGAACTTTGCGTGAAATTTTCATCACTATGGATTCTGAACCAAGTTCAGAATGACATTTTACGAATTCCTATTTCCTAATTCCTTCTTTTAATTCAGCATTCATAATTCATAATTCAGAATTATCCATTATCAATTTTCAATTCACCCGATTCAGATTTTGGTGGCTCAGCTGCCGCTTTCGCCGCATCTGCCGCCTTCTTCGCTTCTGCTTCCTTCTTGGCTTTTTCAGCCTGGAAATTAGCAAGCAGTTCTTTCTTCTGCTTTATTTCCTCATCTGTC
Organism: Ignavibacteria bacterium RIFOXYC2_FULL_35_21; assembly: GCA_001804705.1. GTDB lineage: Bacteria > Bacteroidota > Ignavibacteria > Kapaibacteriales > UBA2268 > XYC2-FULL-35-21. The sequence continues at coordinate 26,915 of MHAY01000034.1, read as the reverse complement.
ATAGTCGAGAATTTATAGAACAGGTCTTTCCTGTCATAAGCCGAGTATTCAAATTCCGTTGTCATCTTGATTGCCTCAGTCGGACAAGGGTCAATGCAGAGTCCGCAGAAACAGCATTTAGCAAAATCAAGGGTATAAACCGGCACCCACAAACCCCTTCTTTCTCCATTTTTAAGTGGTGGTGCATCGCCCGGAACAACTTTGAGTGTTTCTACTGTTATGCAATTAACGGGACATGCCCTCGCACATCCGTTACAGCCGTTGCATAATTCCATGTCAACAAAAATCCTGTTGCGTGCATTCATCGGCATCTTATCGCCGCTTGCTTTTTCTAGAGGATGCTTATTAGGATATTGTACCGTTACATTTTTTGCAAACAAATGCACAATGGTTATTTTCATCCCCAACAGTACAGTATAAATTCCCAGCCATATATCATTTATATATTTTTTCATTTTCAATTTGCCATAACTAAGTTTGACAATTCCTTAAAATCTAATTAAACATCGTCCAAAGCCCCACTGCAAAGAAACAGATAAAGGCAATCGGTGTCATAACTTTCCAGCTTACTCCCATCAATTGGTCAACCCTTAGACGCGGCAGTGTCCACCTTAACCATATTTGAACAAACACAAAGAAAAAGGATTTTGATATAAACCAAAACACTCCCCAAATAGGCCCGTTCATAAAATCACCGAATGGCGAGTTCCATCCTCCGAAAAACAGTATTGAGAGCAGTGCCGCAACGACAAACATATTCGCATATTCAGCAAAGAAAAACATTGCGAATTTCATTCCGCTGTATTCAGTGTGATAACCTGCTACAAGCTCCGACTCGCCTTCGGGTATGTCGAAAGGTGTCCTGTTTGTCTCGGCAAGCGATGCTATAAGATAAAGCAAAAACATACTGAATGTAATTGGGATTATTATTATTTTCCATGCAGTGCCGGGCCCCCCGAACACATACCAGTTCCAAAACCAGCCCCCTTGGTTTGCATTTATTACCTGCAAATTCATACTGCTCGCAAGTATAACTATGCTCAAAATCACAATCGCCGCAGGTATTTCATAACTTATAATCTGTGCAACTGAACGCAATGCACCGAGCAAGGAATATTTATTATTGGAAGCCCAGCCTCCCATTACAAGACCGATAACAGCAAGGGAACCCATTGCAAAAATGTAGAACAGTCCAAGGTTAATGCCTGCAGGTACGAAATGCGAGCTGAACGGAATCACTGCAAATCCTGCATAAGCGGCGGTAAACATAAGAAAGGGTGCCATATTGAAAAGAGGCTTATTTGCCGCATCAGGTGTAATGTCTTCCTTCTGCAACAGCTTCACAACTTCTGCAACCGGCTGAATGATTCCCCATGGACCTGTTCTCATTGGACCTAATCTTTCCTGAATAAATGCAGATATTTTCAGTTCACCGAGAATTGCAACCAAAGCATAAACAATCAAAAAAACCAGAGGCAGTGTAATTACAACAATCAATGCAATCAGTTCACTGCTCGATAATTTTACTACCCAATCATATAATGTAAGTATTTGCTGTTCCATTTTTCAGTCAAATTAAAATTAAAATACTACCTGTCAACTTCTCCTAAAACAATATCAACGCTTCCGAGTATCATTATTAAATCTGCAAACAAATATCCTTTTGAAATTTCCGGCAGAACGCTGAGATTTACAAAACTTGTTCCTCTCGATTTAATCCTTTCAGGTTTGTCAGTCCCATTGCTAACAATGTAAAATCCAAGTTCGCCCTTGGGATTTTCTGCCTTAGTATATATTTCACCTTTCGGTGGTCTGATTTTCTTTGGAAGCTTTTCCCTAACATCTCCATCCATAGGCATCTGTTCTATAGCCTGTTCGATTATTCGGCAGCTTTGCTCCATTTCGTGGAAACGTACTATATTGCGGTCAAAACAATCGCCAACTGTACCGACTTCGCCATGGCCTATTACAACATCAAAATCAAACCTGTCATATATCGAATAAGGTGCATCTTTTCTTAAGTCAAAAGGAAGCCCCGAACCTCGCACAACAGGACCACTGCAACCGTAATTTATAGCAACATCTGCAGGAAGAATTCCCACATTTGCTACTCTCTCTATGAATATCTTATTATAGATTAACAGGTCTGCTATTTCTTTATTGGTTTCTCTCACCTGCTTGACAATCGAAAGTACATCTTCTTTAAATTCCTTATGCACATCTGCCGCTAAGCCGCCGACCCAATAATAATTGTATAACAGCCTTCCCCCTGATGCTTTTTCAAAAACCGTAAGTATAAATTCCCTGTCCCTGAACAAATAAAGAAAAGGTGTGAATGCACCTGCATCTAATCCAAACGTCGCAATTGCAATCTGGTGATTAGCTATCCTGTTCAGCTCTGCAAATATCACCCTGATATACTCGACCTTCTCAGGCACTTCAATCCCCATCAGCTTTTCGATTCCCATTACGTAGGGCCATTCATTATTCATCGCAGATATGTAATCCATGCGGTCAATGTAGGGTATGACCTGAGGATAGGTCATCTTCTCGGCATGTTTCTCGAAACAACGGTGAAGATAGCCGATATGCGGTACAACCTCTGTAACAATTTCGCCGTCAAGCTCAACCTCGAGCCTCAGCACACCATGCGTCGAAGGGTGCTGTGGCCCTACGTTCAGTCTCATCCTCTCGGAATCAATCTGACTATATTCAAATTCTACTTTTTTTGTTTCGCTCACTATTTATACCTTATCTTTTATTTCTAATTTTAAAAATTTTCAATTTTCAATGAATTTTCAATTTTCAAATTTTTAATTTTTATATCCTTAAATATTTAATTGATTTTAATTTTTTTTAATCATTTTAAATTTAATATTTAACATTCATTGAAAATTTTAAAATTGATAATTGAAAATTTTTCTAATATGGTACTTTCATCCCGTGATACTCATCGGGCTGAACGTAATCCTTCCTCAGTGGAAATCCCTCCCAGTCATAAGGGCATAAAATTCTAATCAGATTGTGGTGTCCCTCGAATTGAATACCCATCATATCATAAGCCTCCCTCTCGTGCCAGTCGGCGGTACGCCAGATTCTCTCTACGGATGGCACAACAGGATTCTCTTTACTTACGGTTACCTTCACAACAAATGAATGTTTCAGCTTGATTGAATAAAGATGATAAACAACACCAAGATTTTCCTTATAATCCATCCCGCTGAGACATGCCAGATAATCAAAATCAAATTCCGGTGTATCCCTCAGCTCCAAGCATATATCAAATAATTTATCGGTCGTTACCCGGACAAAAGGGTCAAAAAACGGCTCTGCATTAAACTCGATTATAGCATCGCCAAATTCTGCTTTCAATTTCTCATATATTTCCTGAGCCTGCATATCTCTTAAAAAATTTTAAATTATAAATTTAAACCGTGTCAGGAGTTACTCCTGACACCTTCTCATTATTTACCTCCCCTTTTTATTTCCCCTCCTTAATTAAGGAGGAGATTAAGGGGTGTTTTTTTATTCTATTGGGCAGACACGCAGGTCTGACCCTACATTTTACATTCTACATTTTGAATTTTACATTAACAATCGTGAATTGTTAATTGCTAATTATTAATTCCTTCTGTTCTTCTTCCGCAAGCCTCTTCCTTTTATTGAAAATTGCCTGCTTATTAATCTTCTCCTGCAATCTAATCATACCTTCTTCTAACGCTTCGGGTCTCGGAGGGCATCCCGGTACATACACATCAACGGGAATAATCCTGTCAACGCCCTTCAGCACATGATATCCATGCTCCCAGTAAGGACCGCCGGAATTAGCACAGGAACCCATCGAAATAACATACTTCGGCTCAGCCATCTGCTCGTATAGCGTCTTGATTCTCTCAGCCATCTTGAATGTAACCGTACCGGATATGATAATAAAGTCAGCCTGGCGGGGCGAGGTTCGGGGTATGCACCCGAAACGCATAAAGTCGAAATGAGAGGCATTCATAGCCATGAACTCGATTGCACAGCAGGCTAATCCGAACTGAAGATACCAGTCCGATTTGCTTCTGCCCCAATTTAAAATGTCTTCAACTTTTCCTAATATTATTCCGCCGCCGTAGTAAGGATCATCTAATTTATTCAATAAACCCATTAATTCACCGTAAAAAAATTATTAACTCTTTTTCGAAACCACAAGGTCTTTCAGGCTCGGTATATAGGGTTTGGGCTTCTCCCAGTTCAAATCCCCTTTCACCCAAACATAAGCCAGTCCTGCAAGCAATATCAGCACAAAAACAGCCATCTCAATAAAAGCAAACCAAACAACAGTATTACCTATGTGGCTCATATCCCTGAAAACAACTGCCCACGGAAATAAGAAAACGACTTCTACATCAAACAGCAGAAACACGAGTGCTATTACATAAAACCTGATATTAAACTTAATCCACGGATTTCCAATCGGCTCTTCGCCGCACTCGTATGTAGATTGTTTAATAGGATTGGGATGAGAGGGCCTGATAATTGCCGCTGTAATTAAGCCTGCGGCTACGAAAACAACACCCAGTATAAAAAATAGTAATATTATTCCAAAATCACTCAACATAAACACCTTCTTCTCATACTTCAAAGACGGTAAAAAAAATGACAAATTACGAAATTTGTCAGTAACAAATAATCAATTTAAAAAAACCATTTCAGAAAAATAAATTATTTTATATCAGTTTTATATCGTTGAGAGTTATGAAAGTGGAATTTTGCTAAAAATATGATACATCAAGATTTAGCTGTGGCTAATTTTTTGAGAATATTGTGAAAAATTCAATAAAAATAGGAGCAATGATGTTAATTTGAATGTGAGAATTGCAGTAATAATAGTTATTTAATTGGATATACTAATATGTCTTTCTTTTGCAACATCAATGTATAATTCTAATGCTTCCTGAATATTTTGATGGGCTTCCTGGTATGTTTCGCCCTGACTTACACAGCCAGGTAGTTTGGGCACATAAGCCGTAAAATCGTCTTCTGGTTGAGGTTCGATAATGACCTTGTTGACTGTAGTTTCCATACTACATATACTTTTAATCAAAATTCAAAATTAACTTTTCCTTTTTGCACCATTTTTGGATAATGGTTTTAAAGCTGCGATTATTGAAACAGCAGCATCAAATCCGCTTTCAATCGTATCAATTTTCTTCAAACCACTGTAATATCCGTCCAAATGCAAGACCAAATACGCACTATTTAGGTGATTCAAGAGTTTCTTATCTAATTTAGACAATTCACTTTGATAATAGATAATTGATTTTCTGCCTCTTCTTTTAGGAACCCCTTTAAAATTGAAATAAAAATCAAGAGCTTTGAGGATGCCTGAATAAGCAGCGCCGCAGGCAATTTTGACATATTTTTCATCCTTGTAAAATTTATCTTCTTTCCCTGCAAATTTCAATTGCTCTTTTGCGTTATCAATATAACGCATTGATTCCAAATATGGGTTTTCAAGTTCCATCAGATAATCATATTAATCTATAATTCTAACATACTAAATTACGAAATTGTTAATAGAAAATTATACTTCTTCTTTCTATCTTACCACAACCATCTTCCATGTAATCGCCTGCCGTTCAATTTGCAATCAGCTAACAACTACCTGCTCCATTCTTCCTAATTGCCTCATCATTTTACCATGGTTCCAAATCGCATGTAAAAAGTTCTTTTGTGTATTATACCGAATATTATATTCTCTTGCTGTTTCAGATGCTATTTCCGATAATTTCCTGTAATGAACATGGCAGATATTCGAAAAGAGATGGTGTTCCACCTGATGGTCCAAGCCCCCTATCAGCCATGAGAAAACCTTGCTATTGGGACCATAATTCGTAGTTGTTTCCATTTGATGGACAACCCAGTTATTATCAATATGTTTTTCTTTATTTGGCATGGGATATTCTGTAGTAGGCATGACATGAGCTGTTTGGAATATCGTGCTAAGAATTAATCCTGAGGTCAAATGCATCGCAATAAAACCTGCAATAACCAGCCATGGAGAAACAGGCATCAAAATTATTGGCAGAACAAGTATATATCCATAATATACTAATTTCCATAAAGTTATCTGAAAAATATCTTTCATTAGTTGATTTTTACTCTTTATCAGCCCCATTTTTCTGAATTTGAAAACCTGGATAAAATTTCTTGAAGTAACCCAGTTTAAAGTTGTTATACAATATATAAACCAAACATAAATGTGTTGAAAACGATGAAACCAGTATCTCTTCTGATATGGTGAAAAACGCAGAATAAAAGGAGGTAAGATGTCCTCATCCGAGCCATCAATATTAGTAAATATATGATGAAGGACATTGTGCTGGATCTTCCATACAGCAGAATTAGCACCAATCAGGTTCATAGTATAGCTCAGGTACTTGTTAATTATCCCGATTCTTGAATAAGCTCCGTGGTTGGCGTCGTGCATAACTCCCATCCCTATACCGCTTTTACCGAAACCCATGATAATCCACATTACGATAATTAACCATGGATTGGAGATGACTCCTGTTAACATAAGCACAAGAGGAGCGAAATATAACGAAAACATAAAAATAGTTTTTATTATCATATTCGCATTGCTATACATGCCTTTGTTATTTGATTTGAAATAATCATTCACCCTGCTTCTGAGCGTGCGGATAAAATCTGTATCCTTGTTATTTGAGAATTTATATTTATAGGTTTCCATAATGATTCACTACATTGCATCAAAAATTAATAATTACGAATAATAGAAACCCAAATTTGAAAATTCTAAATTTGCAAATGAAATGTTCCTGTCATTTGTAAGATTTGGACGTTTATTAAAGAAAAGTATTTATATGTATTGCCGGCAAATACAATTCATGGTTGACTTCGTGTTATCGGATTATCTGATATAATGTTTATTAACCATGAAGGTTTATATTACATTGCAAAAAAATCCAAATGGCAGCAGAGTTTTTATTTTCATTATTATTTACTCCTTTTCTTACTTATTGATTATCATTTTCTTAATTTCAACAAAACCGTCAGCGTATATGCGACAGAAGTAAACACCGTTGGGTGCTTCGTTTCCCGCATCTGTCCTGCCATCCCAGGTGGCTGTGTGTTTACCTGCATCAATAGAACCCGAAAACAAATCCCTCAGCAACTGCCCCTGCATGTCATAAATTTTGATTGCAACATTCCCAGCTTTCGGCATTGTGTATTCAATGTTTGTTGTGAATTGAAATGGATTTGGAAAATTTTTACTGAATGTCAAATCATTCGCAACCGCCTCCTGCTCTGAATCCACATCAAGTATAACACCTCCTTCACGGAAAACAGCAATACCACCAGATTGAGTCCCAATCCATTTATTACCACTTCCGTCTATTGCTATTGACCAAATCCAGTTAGAAAGCAAACCTGAATTTGATGTGTTGTATGTAGTCCAATTAGTATCGTCAAATTTGGCCAAACCGCCAGAAGTCCCAATCCACTTATTGCCGGTTCTGTCTATTGTTATTGACAGAACAAGGCCATCAGGTAAACCTGAATTATGTGTGTTGTAAGTAGTCCACTTAGTACCGTCGAATTTTGCAATACCACCGTCCCAAGTCCCTATCCATGTATTACTACTATCATCTATTGCTATTGACAGGACATCGTTACGAGGCAAACCTGAATTTGATATGTTGTAAGTAGTCCAGTTAGTCCCATCAAATTTTGTTAATCCACCTCCAGTCCCAAACCACTTATTGCCAGTTCTGTCTATTGTTATTGACCATACATTGTCAAAGGGCAAGTCGGAATTTGATTTGTTGTAGGTAGTCCAATTAGTCCCGTCAAATTTTACTAATCCGCCGCCCAAAATCCCAATCCACTTATTGCCGGAACGGTCAATTGCCATTGACAAAACAAGGCTATCTGGTAAGCCGGAATTTGATTTGTTGTAGGTAGTCCATTTAGTCCCGTCAAATTTTGCTAATCCATCTCCAGTCCCAATCCACTTATTGCCGGTTTCGTCTATTACTATTGACCGGATACTGTTATCAGGCAAGTCAGAATTTGCTGTGTCGTAAGTAGTCCAGTTAGTCCCATCAAATTTTGCCAAGCCACCTCCAGTCCCAATCCACTTATTGCCGGTTTCGTCTATTGCTATTGGCCGGACATTGTTATTAGGCAAGCCGGAATTTGATGTGTTGTAAGTAGTCCAGTTAGTCCCGTCAAATTTTGCCAAGTCGCCAGAAGTTCCAATCCACGTATTGCCAGTTACGTCTATTACTATTGGCTGGACAACGTTATCAGGTAAGCCCGAATTTGATGTGTTGTAAGTAGTCCAGTTAGTCCCGTCAAATTTTGCCAAGCCGCTAGAAGTCCCAATCCACGTATTGCCTTTTACGTCTGTTGCTATTGACCAAATATAGTTACCAGGCAAGCCTGAATTCGAAGAGTTGTAAGTAGTCCAGTTAGTCCCATCAAATTTTGCTAATCCACCTCCATAAGTCCCAATCCACTTATTGCCGGTTACGTCTATTGCTATTGACCGAACATCGTTATCAGGCAAGCTGGAATTTGATGTGTCATAAGTAGTCCAGTTAGTCCCGTCAAATTTTGACAAACCGTAGTCAGTCCCAATCCACATATTGCCAATTCCGTCTGTTGCTATTGACCAAATCCTATTACCAGGCAAGCCGGAATTTGATTTGTTGTAAGTAGTCCAGTTAGTCCCGTCAAATTTCGCTATTCCACCTCCCCAAGTCCCAATCCATGTATTGTCAGTTCCATCTATTGCTATTGACCGGACATAGTTACTAGGCAAGCCGGAATTTGATTTGTTGTAAGTAGTCCAGTTAGTCCCGTCAAATTTTGCAATACCACCGTCCCAAGTCCCAATCCACTTATTGCCGGTTCCATCTATTGCTATTTTATGGACATTGTTATCAGGCAAGCCGGAATTTGAACTATTATAGTAAGTATTAGTACCTGATATTTTATCAAGTTTTACAATATCCACGGTAGTTCCAACCCAGATGAAATTCCCTTCATCTGCTATAGCTGTTATTCCCTTACCACAAGTATAATTCACCCACTCGGGATTTTGCGATTTGACATTTGATATGATAAAAATAAAAGAAAGAAATGCAGTCAGGTACACGTGTTTCATAGCATCACCTATTGAATGACAATAAATAGTTTTTTATAAATTTAAAAACCTTATAATATCCTTAAAACCTTAGTAACTCAAGTAACAAGTCCCAATCTAACCTTATTACCTTATTTCTTCCTTTCAGCTAATAAGGTCTGACGAACCGAATACCATATTCTGTTACTAAGGTTTAAAAGGTACAACATAAGGTTATCTATTACTTTTTTATTTTTTGCAACTTAATATAATATAATGACACATGAAAAGGGGAAAGGTCTCAGAAAAAAATTAAAAATTAAAAATTAACAATTAATAATTATTATATGCTTTGTGATACATTACTGATTTTGCTTAAATAAATAATCTGTGGAATCCAATAATCCGTTAAATCAGTGGTTCAGACTGTTTTGACACATAAAAAGTGAAAAGGTCTCAAAAATAATTCACAATTAACAATTCACAATTAATAATTTTGTGTGCTTTGAAATATATTTATAGTTAAAGTGTGAAATAAAATCTGCGAAATCCAATAATCCGTTTAATCTGCGGTTCAGACTTTTTTGACACATAAAAAGGGGAAAGGTCTCAAAAATAATTCACAATTAACAATTCACAATTAATAATTTTGTGTGCTTTGAGATATATTTATAGTTAAAGTGTGAAATAAAATCTGCGAAATCCAATAATCCGTTTAATCTGCGGTTCAGACTTTTTTGACACATAAAAAGGGAAAAGGTCTCAAAAATAATTCACAATTCACAATACACAATTAATAATTTTTGCGTGCTTTGAAATATATTTATATGTAAAGTGTGAAATAAAATCTGCGAAATCCAATAATCCGTTTAATCTGCGGTTCAGACTTTTTTGGCAATTACTTCTGTAAATTTACATCCCCAGCAGTTCTTTCACCTTAGCAATCAGCAAATCCCTGTCAATCGGTTTTTCAAAGTATGCAATCGGCGGTCTAACCTGCTTGCGTGTGGAAATGAACTGCTTAAACTCGGATGATATTCCGGTAATGATGACGACAGGTATATTGGTTGTTGCCGGGTCTTCCTGCAAATCTTTGAATGCCCTGACACCCGATTCTTCGGGCATTGTGATGTCCAATGTGATTAAGTCGGGTTTGTCGTTCCTGGTTTTTTCCATACATTCTTTACCGTTAACAGCCGACAAAACATCAAAGCCATTGTCCTGAAATACAGCGGTTAGATAGGTCAGTACATCGGGTTCATCGTCAACAACTAAAATTTTCTTTGCCATTTTTTTCTCCTGTTTATATTAATTTTTTTACAATCAAAATATCATATCAAATTATTTAAATCGTCAGCCTGAGCTACGTCAAAGTCCATTTTTTTTGTTAATTACAATTCGACAATGTTCAGTGTAACATTTTTTTATTAGAAATACAAAGAATCAATCAATTTCATTTAACCTTGTGATAATAATCCTGAATACAGAGCCTTTACCTTTCCTCATCTTTTTTCTGAACACTGAGGTCGGAAATAAATGCAATCTTATTTGTTTTTTTGTCCTTATATTTTATTTCAAATGCTCTGAACCGTACAGGTATTTCATCGCCGGAGTGGTTCCTCATTGTTGTTGCTTGTAAATCGGTAATCATTCCATCATCTCCTGCTACTTTGAAAAATTCGCCCGGGAACATATCTTTCAAAGTATTATAATTCGGCTTTTTCTTACCTTTCCATTTCAAAAGCAATTGTGCAGGCTTGTTCAGAAAAATCACTTTATTCTTTTGGTCAAGAATAACAACTCCATCCGATGTGTGCTGAAGCAATGAATGGAAAAATTCCTGGTCTCGTTCAAGCTGAACCTCCAGTTGATAAATCTCGGTAATATCCATCGCCATTTGCATTACAAGGGAAACACCATCCTTCGACCTGGATAAAGGTGTTGTTGTAACGACATAATGAGTTTCCTCGCCGTCAACCGAAAGCCCAACCTCAGTGGAAGCATGTTCAAGCCCGTCTTCAAATGTTTCCACTGCAAGACACATATTACACGGAGTCTTCTTTTTCTTATACACTTCATAACAATGCTTACCTTCGATACTGCCGAATGTATCGCGAAACTTCTGATTTGCCCTTACTATTTTCAAATCCCTGTCTATCACTGTTATATAGCAAGCCGCCTTTTCAAACAGCAAGCTGTACTCTTTCTGCAATAGTTCAGAATATATAATGTCGGTTGACATCATCAATTGGTAAGAAATGTTTCCATTGTTATCACTAAGCGGTGAGTAATGATTAACATATTGACAGCTTCTTCCGTGCTTATCATATCCGGCTTCGTTGGATACTAACACTTTGCCTGAACTGAAAGACTCATCCGACTGGCACATTAAACATTTCTCATCGGACTTTTTATAAACCTGATAGCAATACTTGCCTTCCCAGTCACCGAAGTAATTTCTGAAGCTATTATTAGCTAAAACGATTTTATGGTATTTGTTAATTATTGCAACATTGAAAGGTACAAGCTCTATAAAGCCAGTCGAAAGGATATTCGATAAATCATCAGTTACAGTATTTGCCGGCTTATTAGCCATAAAAAGCAATTAAAAATATTCACAATTAAATTAATATATTTAAATATTAAAATATACTTCCAAATTTATACTTTAATTACATCATATCAAAATCAATAAATCCTTCATTCACGTCCACCATGGCGTTTACAATTAACTCGACTAACCCTGCGTAGTAAAGCCCTGATTTGGTCTTAGCACCATAGAAGTCGAACATATCGCGGAATGCACCTTTGCAGTTCGAACAGGGGGCGCATACATATTTTGGAGTTTCAGGCCCCGGACTCTCATCGGCAAATGCATTCAGCACCTGCTCAAATTTCATTCTGCTGGCAACCTGAATTCTCCAGTCGCTGAAATTATAGGCACTCATAACTGCAAATCCGCTCCCGCCTCCGCAACAGTAATTTCTTACACCATGAGGTTCCATCTCGCGGAATTTTGGAGCAATATATCTAAGCACTTTCCTCTGAGGCTCAATCACACCCATAGACCTTGTGAGGTTGCAGGGGTCGTGCAAAGTAACGGGAAACCAATTTCTTTCGGGGTTCAATTTGATTTTTCCGCTGAATACTATGTCATTCATGAGTGTCATAGCTGTTTCACGAGGTACTGCCCCTTCGAATATTCTGTCTGCTATGACTCCCATAGCCTTGCTTTCATGGCCGCATTCTCCCATTACGATTTTCTTTACTTTCAGTTTCTTTGCTATTTCCAAATGCTTCATTGCCACTCTTGCAAGCTGAACATCATCGTAAAACAAGCCGTAGTTAACGCCATCATAACCGACTAAATCGCTGGACAATGTCCATTTAATACCTGCAGCATCCAAAATTAAGGCAAAAGCACCCGGATTTTCAGGCCAGGTAAGAATTTCACCTGAATTATGTATAAGTAAAATTTCTGCTCCTTCGACATCCCATTTCGATTCGACCTTTATGCCGGTCCTCTCGCTGATATCCTCATCAATGAATTCCATATTATCCTTGACAACGAGAGCGTTCATACCTGTGCTGGAGCCGACTTCAAGCTGTTGTACCGTGCCTTTTTCATGTAGCTCTTTAGGAGATAATCCCATCTCCATGCTGAACATTTTTCTTAGTTCATGTGTGATTAATCCATTGTCAACACCAATCGGACAGCTTTGGGCACAGCGGCGACAGAGTGTGCATCTGTAACTAAGTTCAAATAATCTTGCAATCAATTCCCAGTTTAGCTCTATTCCGCCATTCTGGAATGATTTATATATTTTACTTCCTTTTTTAACATATTTAAAATAAAGCCTTCTCAAAACTTCAGACCTGTATGTTGGCCTGTAGATTTCTTTCATTCCGCTTCCTACGTAAATAGGACAATCCATATTGCATGTCTGGCAGCGGGCGCAATATTCCATCGAAAGAGTAAGAGGCTGTAGAAATGTCCAGTTGTTCTCTTTTGTGAAAAGCTTGTTTAATCCCGAAATAAATGCATCAATAAGCTTTTTTTCTTCTTCTTCCGATTCAGGCTTTTTCAAACCGACAGCCATTACACCATCGAGTGATGCTTCGTATTTAGCCCTGATTTCAGGTGATAAGTTCTTGAATCCCGGTTGTTCTTCTATTTTATCATAAGGCGGCGGAAGTGGATAAAGTTCTTCCAATTTTATTTCTGCCAACTGCTCGACAGGTGAGCTTATATCTCTTATTTTTATATTTTTCATCGTTTCGCCTCCTTGGATGGTGCCGCACTTGCAATCGCAATCCAGTTTTTGTTTCCGTCAGCACCAATATGAGGTGCTGCCCATGTTACCGTCTGATTCAATTGGGCACCTACCCTTTCTGCTATCTTGCTTCCGGGTGCATTTGGAGTGTCTTCCCACCTCACACTATGATAAGTAAAGTACTTTGCAAAGAAATGGGTCATATGTGTAAACGGAAGGTATATTATAAATAATAGTGAGATAATTATATGTACAAATCCAATCGCAGGAATTTGTAATGGCAAATCTACTGCAATTTCTTTTGAGAAAGTTATAATTACAAAATAATATACCATCAGGTTTCTTACCATATCGGAATCATTCAATCTCCAAATTAATGCAGTAGCATATATTGCTCCGATAAAAATTATATTAAAGTAATGGCTCGGAGTGCTGTATAATGATAGGTTTCTGTTTACTATTCTCGTGAATAAAAGCCTGAATGAACCTAATATCCCAAGAATTGAACCTACCCAAATCAATACATCAATTACCGTTCTGAATATTATCCAAAATGAATTCCAAAAAGAATTAGCTTTGAAAACAAAAGGGGATATGCCTGTGATTTCAAGCAGTGTTCCAATAACCAGCAAAGCAATATTACCGATGAAAAGATACAATGCAAAATGGAATGGGAAAGAACCTAACCACAGCTCTTTATTATGCTCCCATACTCCTTTTAAAAGAAGTATTTCGGGAACCATTACCTTTAATTCGCCAAGATGGTCTTTTTCCCTTTTCTTTGTCCACCAGTCAACTTCTTCGAGTATCGAACCTCCATAGCTTGCCTTTCCTTTCTCATGAGGAACTGGATATAACTCCCATCTCAGGTGAACAGGTGCAGTTGCTATTTTAATAAACTTATAAATAACGACGGCAAGAAAAATGAGAACCGACAAATAAGTAAAAATGAACAGCCAAAACATTATTAACTCCGATTCTAATAAATTATTAACTTAATCAGAATTTTCAATTTAAAATTTTCAATTTTCAATAAATTTAAAATGAGTGAATTTTTAAAATTTCATTTATCAATTACTGTTTTCCTGCTTCAAATTTCTAATAGTGCAGGATTTTACATAAATTAATTTCATTTTTAATATTAAAATTTTAAACTTTATTGAAAATTTTAAATTGAAACAATAATACTTCACTGCCACTATCTAAAGAAAGTGGCTACTCATCAATTCAATCAAAAATATACGAAATTCTAATATTACACACAGCCTGTCGGCTTTGCCAATCCTGCAACCTTGCAGGCTCCTTTTGCCGGGCCTGACGGAAAAAGCTCATAAATTCTCTTAAGCGGAAAGCCTGTCTCTTTGCAGAGCTTTCTAATCATCGGAGCAATTCCATATTGCTTGAAATAATCCCTAAGATAGTTAATGATTTTCCAGTGTTCCTCGGTTATGTCAGTTACGTCTTCAGTACTGGCAAGAGCCTTTGCTATATCTTCATTCCATTCTTCGGGATTCTCCATGAATCCATCTTCATCAACATTAATCTTTAATGTTTCATACTCAAATACGGGCATCTTATCCTCCCAAAATCTTCAATTTGTTAAAAAAGTTTAATTAATATTGTTGTTCAAACACTTTCAAATTTATCTAATAAATTACTTTACCCGTTGCAGGGTCACGCTGAGCTATCTGCCCGTTCATTGGATTCCTCATCTCGATAAATCCACAGGGACATGCTTCCGCACACTTGTTACAGCCTTTACAAAGGTCCATCTTAAATGTATAAGCCTGGAATTTTAATACAGGCTTATGTATTGCCTGGTCCTGGCACAGGCTCCAGCAGCTACCGCAATCGAAACAATGTCCGCAACTCATACACCTTTTTGCTTCGTCAATAACCTGTTCTTCCGTATAAGTAATGCTTATTTCCTTTTCAAGCTCTTTCAATCTTTCTTCAATACCAAGCTTCAGGTTTTCATTTCTGAATTTCTCGGCATAATAAGTCAGAACCATTTTGTCTTTTGTAGCTATTGGCAGTTCCACTTCAGGCTCAGGCTCTATTCCTCTGAATTGGCAATGGATCGTCTCGGCGGCTTTCCTTCCCTGGTAAATTGCAATAGTAACCAAGCCAAGGTCAAGATTGTCTCCTCCGGCATAAACCTTATCTTCCTTTGTTTTGAATTTGTCATCAACCTTAATCCAGTCCTTGCCTTCGTGAAGCTTGTCCAAACCTTCAAATTCAGGTTCCTGGCTGATTGCAGAGATAATGGAAGTGCAGTCAAATGTAATCTCGTCTCCGGGAATCGGCACAGGCCTTCTCCTGCCTGATGAATCCGGTTCGCCGAGTTCCATTTTCTGACACTTCATCGCAACAACTTTATCACCATCTTTTATTAATTCAAGTGGTGCTACGAGAAATTCAAACTTCACATCTTCTTCTTCCGCTCCGACAATTTCTTCCTCGATTGCCGGCATCTCATGTCTTGTTCTGCGATATACTATCCAGGATTCTGCTCCAAGCCTGCGGGATACTCTTGCCGCATCAATAGCTGTATCACCCCCGCCTACGACAAGCACTTTATTTCCTATTTCAACCTTAGTACCTGAATTGATTTTATTAAGAAACTCAGTTCCTGTGAAAACATTTGTTGCATCTTCATTTGGTAAACCCAACAACTTACCTTTGTGGGCACCTATTCCAACGAATATGGCATCATAATCATTTTGAATTTGCTCGTAAGCTATATCCTTCCCGATGATTGTATTCAGCTTAATTTCAATACCAAGCTTTTCTATTCTTTCAATCTCTTTATCAAGAACCGCCGCAGGTAGTCTGTAGTCTGGAATACCATACCTCAACATACCTCCAGCCTTGCTGAATGCTTCAAATACAGTCGGTTTGTATCCCCTGCGTGCAAGCTGGTAAGCACAGGATAACCCGGCAGGCCCCGCTCCGATTATAGCAATTTTCTCAGAATATTTTTCTTCGGTCAGCATTTCGAAAGGTAAGTCATGCTCAAGTGCATAATCACCGATGAACCTTTCGACATTGTTTATTCCTGCCGCACCTTCTTTGTATTGCCTGTTGCACTCTGCTTCGCATGGGTGTGGGCAAACTCTTCCGCATACAGCCGGTAAAGGATTTCTGTCTGCTATTATGCCGAAAGCCTTCTTGAATGATTCGTCGTAAGTTCTCCCGGCATCTTCAGTCTGTGCTATCGTTGTGAGAACTTCTCTGATTCTTGTTCCATTGGGACATCCGTTCATACAGGGAGCAATTTTTTCCATAAACTCGGGCCTAAGCGGTGATGTCTCGACCGATGAGCCTCCCGAAAAGCTCCTGCTACCCAATGGTTTCTTCTTCTTAACTACTAATGCCATTTATTTTCCGTTTTATATATTTCACATCAAAAATTTTCTATTTTGAACAGGTTTTACTAAAAAAGATAAATTTATTAATAACACAGCAAGCTTCGAGATTATAAACCCACAACTGTGGGCTATATCCCGCCATAAGGGTACATCCCTTTTTTAATCTTTTCCATTTCCGATAACAGCATATCGTGCTTCTTCTCATCAGTCATCAAATACTCGAGCAGGTATCTTGCAAGATTGGATGTCGTTTCGTTCATGGCTTCTTCTGCCAACTTGATGGTCTTCTTCTCTATTTCATCATGCTCCTCTACCATATTCCAAAAACTCAGAAGTTCTTCAGGTGTTATTGATATCGGTTTCTTCTCGAAATGGTCAATGATTAACTGCTGAACCCTTTTGTGCATTGCGGAATCCTGGCGAATTATTTCCATTATTAAATGAATCAATGGATTTTCAGTCTTTTTTAGAATCTCGCTTGAATTTCTAATCGAATCATCCTCGATTTTCTGCCATGTTCTCAAGGTATTTACTAATTTTGCTATTTCTTCTTTTTGTGTTGCCATAATACTGTTCCATTTTCTTATAAACTAGTTGTTACTTAATTTTTTTACAGATTCGTTAATAAAAAATAATTTAATAAAATGTACCAATAAAATAATACTTACATAACTATATGTAAATTACACTTTTGACTATATTGTTGCTACTGAAATTATTAGTTTGTAATTGCACTGTTGCAGTATTTTAGGAAATATTTTTTTAAAAATTCAAAATATTTTAATATCTTTGTTGTTTAGAAATATCTAAACTATTAAACATATTTATGAAAGATAAAACGATTTATAAATTGCATGCTAATATATGCAAAGTATTAGCTAATCCTTTAAGGATTGAAATCATTGACATCATAAATGATTCCGAATTATCATTTAGCGAAATACAACAAAGAACCAACGCTTTAAAATCGAATTTATCCCAGCATCTTTCTCTGATGGTTTCCAATGGTATTTTATTGAGCCGCAAAATTGGAATTAACTCATTTTTTAGTTTATCCTCTCACAAGGTTGCAAAAGCCTGTCAAATTATGCGGGAAGTTTTAATAGAAAATTTAAATAATAAATTAAAATTGCTTAACTAATGAAAGACAAAGGATGAAAAAATCAGTAATTATTTTTTTAATAATATCATTGATAGCAGGAAGAACGGGGCTTTATCCGGATATCAAAGGAAATTTGTATAATTGCCTATTATCTTAAATTTTTTTCTCAAAAAAAATTTTTCGTAATTTTTGACGTCTCAATAGTTCGAATCAATACAGCAAGTACAGTTTGCTTTTAATTAATAAATTATCTTTTCACTGTGCGTTAAGAACAAATAAAATTTTAATTTTATACTATGAAAACTCTAATTTATAAAACGGCAGCATATATTGGAATTTTCTGCTTTTTCCTTACGGCTAATCAAGCCTGCGGCCAGGAACATCCTGAAAATTCCAAAAGCATCAAAAAACAATTAAGCATACAGGAATTATCAGAAGCCATGAAGATATATATTGACAAAGAATCTAAAAAGAATGGCGGTTATTTCGAGGTTTATGACCCTGTACTGAAAAAAACTCTAAAAATGAAATTAACAAAGCTTCATGATGAAAGACTTTCTCCGCTGGGGGACGATGTTTATTTTGTCTGCGCTGACTTCAAGGCAACTGATGGAAGTGTTTATGACATAGATATATTCATGAAAGGAAAGAGTAAAGATGAACTTATCGCTACCGATACAAAGGTACACAAAGTCAACGGTGAGCCGCGTTATACATGGTATGAAGAAGATGGTGTATGGAAAACAAAAGAGCTAAACGAAAAAATCAATAAAGATTCAGAGCATAAGGATGAACAACAGTCAGAACATCCTGAACACCCAAATAAGTGATGTATCCTGGAATCTTTAAACATATATTAACCCGAATCTTGTATTGGGGAAGTTAGAAGAAAATCAAGTTGGTTGTAATTAATAATTTATAAATATATTAAGAATTATGAATAATATAAAAATTATCTTTTTATCAATTTTCGCAATTGCAATGACAGCTAATGCTTTTCAAAGTGTTACTGCCAAAGCAAGTCAAGAACCCTGGACAGAACATCAATTGTTAGCACCTGCAGATTTGGCTAAAGCATTAAACGACCCCAAATCTCCGCAGCCGATAATTTATAGCATTGGGCCGCAGGCAATAATCAAAAATTCAATTGATATTGGACCCGCACAGGAAAAGGGTAATCTAAAGAAATTAAAGCAGCAGCTTAACAAATTACCAAAAGATGCGAACATTGTAATATATTGTGGCTGTTGTCCTTTTGACAAGTGTCCCAATATAAGGCCGGCATTCGGGCTGTTAAACGAGATGGGGTTTAAAAAACATAAGCTTTTGAACCTGCCTCACAACTTAAAAGTTGATTGGATTGATAAGGGATATCCTATCACTAATTAAAATTCGTGGATTCGGCTGATGAAAAAAATAATTTTGATAGCGACGATATTATGCTTACATCTTTCGCTGGTATTTTCTCAATCCCAAGACCTAAACATAGGAACCATAGCACCTGATATAAGACTTCCTAATCTTAAGGGTGATACCGTTACATTATCTTCTCTGAGAGGTAAGATTGTATTGATAGATTTTTGGGCTTCATGGTGTGCGCCATGTCTAAAGGAACAACCTAAATTAGCTGAATTGTACAAGAAGTACAAAGATTCTGTTTTCACAGTTGGAAAAGGGTTTGAAATATACGGAGTATCATTAGACAGTAAAAAGACATCATGGAAGAGCATTATAAAAAAAATGAACATTAACTGGACACAGGTAAGCGATCTGAAATTCTGGGTTTCTCCTGTTACTAAAAAATATAATTTACAAGGATTACCCTTCAATGTACTGATTGACGGTAACGGGGTTATCATTGCTAAAAACCTTCATGGTGTTAAATTGGAGCAAGCCATAGATAAAATCTTAATATGAAGTGATAAATAAAAAATCAGATAAACCATTAACTTTTTAAAGTTATAAAGAAAATATATGAAAAATATTATTATCCTGGGTGGGGGCATTGGAGGCGTTGTCTCAGCAAACCTATTAAGAAAAAAGCTTCCTTTGGAATACAAAATTATTCTGATTGAAAAGAATCCCGTTCATTATTTTGCACCTTCGTTTATGTGGCTGATGACAGGTGACAGAAAACCCTCGAATATATCAACCAAACTTGAGAAACTTCTAAATCCGGGTATTGAACTCATAATCGCCGAAGTCAATTATATTGATGTAACAAATAAAAATATACACACTTCAAATGGCAATTACAATTATGATTACCTCATTATCGCTCTTGGTGCGGATTTGGCTCCCGAATTAATCAATGGTTATAATCAGGATTTCCATACCTTCTATTCATTCGAAGGTTCTATTAAATTATATGTAGCACTTCAGAATTTTAATGGCGGGACTATTGCTGTTGTTGTATGTTCATTACCTTATAAATGCCCCGGAGCTCCAATCGAGGGTACTCTTTTAATTGCAGATTTTTTGAGAAAAAAAGGTTTGAGCGATAAAATTAAAATTAATTATTTCACACCTGAGTCACAACCAATGCCTGTGGCTGGACCTGAGCTTGGTTCAAGTGTAATAAAGCTTCTTGAATCAAATGATATCGCATTTAAGCCCTTACATAAACTTGAACGAATTGATTCCGTTAACCGTGAAATATTTTTCGAAAATAAAAATTCTGAAAAATATGATTTGCTGGTTGTCATTCCTCCTCACAGGAGTCCTAAGGTTGTCAGAGACTCGGGTTTGACAAATGAAGCAGGTTGGATACCTGTCAATCCTCAAACGCTTGAAACTAAATATGAAACCGTCTTTGCAATCGGCGATATTACATCAATTCCGATTCCAGGCAGATGGAAGTCGGATGTTCCCATGATGCTTCCCAAAGCCGGGGTTTTCGCACATAATCAGGCAGAAATTGTAGCTGAAAGAATCGTTGATAAAATCAATAATATCGAAAGTAAACATATTTTCAAAGGCGCTGGTTATTGTGTTATCGAAGCCGGTAATAAAAAAGCAGCCTTTGCTTATGGAAATTTTTATGGCGAACCTCACCCAGATGTCATTATGAAGAATGTTGAAAAAAAATGGCACTTGGGGAAAGTAATTTTTGAAAAATGGTGGCTTTCGTCAGGTATAATGAAATCAATAATAGAAGTAATATTAAAATTTGGAATAAAACTTTTTAGATTACCCATTAAAGTATAATTTATGAAAGGAATATAAATATGAAAATACAACTTATTGCAATAACAGGATTATTTTTGCTCGCAGTCTTTGCAGAGCGTTCATTTTCTTATCCACCGGCAGTCGGAATTTTAAGCAAATCCAAATCTTGCCTGAGTTGCCATGTGAACAATGGGCCCTGGGCTGACGACAAGAAAACAATCATTGACATACTCGACAAGGAAACGCTCAAATCCCTGCGGCAGTCAGACGAAACATTCCTTATCGAAGTAAAGCGGGGGCAACAAAAAACCGTGCTTACGGTTATAGGCAGAACATCCGGCGATAAAGCACCATCTCCATATCGTAATGCCTGGCTTTATATTGACCCAACGAGAATTGAGAGTAATAGTCTTTCAAAATTTGCACCGGGATGGGACGTGAATCTGCCTATATCCTGCCGATTGACAGGTGACAAATTACCCGGGTTTGAACATGCCGTTATTACAGCTTTGCCTATGACCGTTCAGCCTCTCAGCGATGCAAAAGATTCGGAAATTCAATTGCAATTGATGCTCACAAAAGGGGAATCAGTCAAAGGTAAACCAAAAGAAGGAATGATAGGCAATTATTTTGAACGTAAAGTAAAATTAAAAGTTATTGAATAAATATATTTTTATTTTAATTAAACATAAAATTAGATAAATTTGAATTATATAACATTATAATTTAAAATTTGTCATATCATTTCCTGGTTGTTATTATGAAAAATTTGATTGTTATTTCTGTTCTGGCTCTTTTATTCCTATCAAACGGCTTGTTTTCTCAAACCGGTATTACCTCAAAACGTGATACTATTAAGTATATACCTTTTGGAAAAGCCGAGCCTTACACTTTACCTGATGTAAAAGGTATTACAACAAACATTCCATTCATGGGTAAGGTAACTGCTGTTGGCAAAGCTGAAAATATGAATGGATTTAAGGATAATAAAAACACTATCCTGGCTGAAACAGAATGGATTTTGCTCGATTCTATATACGTGGAATCTATTGTGCCCCCATCGGGTAATCTTGGTGTCATTCTCAACACGGGAACGCGAACACTTGAACTTATTCATCCTCTGAACCTGACTACCGATGCAATAAATGCTATTAAGAAAGCTCCAAAGTGGCTTCGTCCTCAGCTTGAATATACACTTTCAAAATTGAATGGCGGCATTCAGAATTTACGTGCTTCAATTATTAACAATGCCACTGACCCGTTCATTGATGAGATTGCTTATACAATTGCATACACGACTCCTGAATTTCTGGCATCAGATTATTTCTTCCCTAATCTTTTTCTTGAAAATGCACAATTGGTTTATGCTCACGACACAGACCTTGCCTATGTTGATATAGTTGATTACGGGACTTCCACAAGTGATGAAAACTACTATTCAACTGTGAAATACTGGAAGATTGATAAAGATTCTAACAGGGTTCAGATTGAAGTTCCGAAAGAAATTTATTATATGTATATAGTACATCCAAAAATCACTGATGAATACGAGGCTTATGTAAATCCTACATTAGCTGAAAGTAATTATGACCATACTACAAATATAGATGTTCCGCCTTATGGTGTGTTCTGGCGTGATTATCTCTATTCTCATACGGAGCAAAAACCCGACACCACTGGAGATGACTTTCCGATATTGAAAGATGAAGCTTCCAAATGCCAGGTTCTATGGGATGAAAAGAATGCAGAGCCTTCGGCAATTAGAACCGTAACAAAATGGATTAATGATGTAATGGAGTTTAACTCCGGAACTGAGCGTCCGCACCAGCCTGTAAGAATCTACAGTCTTCATCTCGGCAGATGCGGCGAACATGAAGATATCACAGCCGCAGCAGCTCGCTCTTGTCTCATTCCTGCGAGAGGGATTGATGCAATATCCTCTGACCATGTATGGAATGAATTTTGGGATGAGCAATGGTGGCAGTGGGAACCTGTTAATAACTCACACAAAGATAATCTGGTTTACGAAAAGGGTTGGGGAAAGAAATTCGGCTCTATCGTTGCCCACAGGAGCGATGGAGTTGCCGAATCTGTTACCAATACATATTCCGAAAAGCCATGCACGATTAATTTATTCGCACGCGACAGTCATGACCAGCCCATTGATGGTGCCACATTCCTGCTTGCTGTGCAAGGCACTCTCGACCAGTCAAGCATTTTCATTGACTCTTACGCAATAACAGATAATAATGGTTTGGCAACTTTTACTGTCGTTGCAGGTCAAAATTATTTTGCGAGATTAAATTCCTCATTGGGGAATGTTCCTGCTCAAAATAATCAGGTTGTTGAACTCGTTAAAAATCCTCAGGCAGGTGGTGAATATTCATATATTCTCAGGCCCGCGAATTTCAAAACGATTACAAAACCAACTGTTGTTCAGTATCCCGACACTCCGAGCGATGAGTATTTGCTTAAAGTAAATTATAATGCCCAAAGCCAAAATATTAAATGGAGTGTACTATTCAATGATTTCGGAGGCAGTAATACCAGTTATGAGAAATCAGGCGGGAAAGCCAATTTTTACCTTACAGATGAATATAATTACAACCTTGGTAAATCAAATTCTGATTACTCTGTAATTGCATCCAGAGAAAATGCTTCAAATATAAGTTGTGATTACAAATTCGTTAGATGGCAGGAATACTTTGCCTGGCTCAAGAACCTTGAGTGCATCAGCAACAGTGTAGAAATGTCCGCATCATTTTCATTATATGTAAATCTTCTCGTGGATGTTAATGAAACCCAGAACACTGAATCGCAGGTCAACTGCTATCCAAATCCTATGAGCAATAACACCCAGTTTAAATTCAATGTTCAGGATGAATCGAATATAAGATTATCAATCTACGATATACAGGGAATTAAAATTAAGACTATTGCCGAAGGCATGCACCAACCCGGCAATTACTCACTTGACTGGAACGGATGCGATGAGCAAGGCAATCATTTATCAAACGGAATGTATTTCTATCAGCTCGACATCAACGGCAGAAAAAAAGTCGGCAAGCTGATGGTTGTGAGGTAAGAAATGTAATTATTTTTATAAATAAAATAAATAATTATTTATAATGGATGCATGGTCAAATATTGAAAAGCCCCGCTGGGACTTTGAGATTATGGAAATTGACAGGTTCGAAGAGACTTTTGGTGAATTACCAAAAGATATCATGAAAAACCGTGAGCTGATCACGCGAGTTGAAGTATGTCATTTCAAATGTAAAGAGCATATTAATTGGATAATCTCTTCAATTCTCAACATGTTGAAATTCAAAGAGCCAAAAAAAATAGGGAGATACCACGTCAGTAAGGGTGAAACTGTATGGAAAAATGACAAAACCGGAAGAAGTAAATTAGGTATGAAATATATAAGAGGTATCAGAAAATGGCTTAGAAAAAAATCATCAGAAAAAATTCCAATTAGAAAAACAAAAGAATTTGACGATAATATATCAAATTGGCTTGGCAAAAAAAACCCGGATAAAATCAGATTGCTTAAGTTATTATTAGCGAGAATGTTGTGGGATTGGGAATTATACAAAAAATTACAGAAAAAAGGAGAATTTGAAGAACTCGAGAAGCAAATTTGCAGAATAGATATTTGCCACTATGCTTTTCCGGCAAACCTTGATTTGCTCCTGAAAAGTATTGGTGAGATGAAACCAGCAAATGATTTTGAGGGATGCGGTTCATTTAATGATGAAATCAAAGAAGAAGCTATAAATAAAATAAAATATATTAATAAATATTTAATCAAATGGTCAAAAGAAAAAAGAGTACCTACTCAAACAAGATTGTATAAAATCTGGCTGTTTCACAGTCTTAAAAAAACATTGATAGAACAATTGCATTTATACAACACAAAATTGAATTAATTTAAAATATTTAATAAAATGAAAAATCAATTATCATGCTCATCAGAAATCAACGGTATGCGACAACCCGGCATAATTACTCATTTGACTGGAACGGAACGAATGAGCAAGGTAATCTCCTGTCAAACGGAATGTATTTCTATCAGCTCGACATCAACGGCAGAAAAGAAGTCGGCAAGGTTATGGTAGTGAGATGAGCAATGAGTTTAATCTTAGAAATAATATTTTGAATAAGTGAAGAATATATTACTTAGTTTTTAATTAAATTAAAATATTAAAACTTATATTCGTTAGTTAATGAAATTAATTGAGGTAATTATGTCCCGAAAAATAATATTATTACTGTTTTTCTCAATTATTTTCTTAGCAGTAAATTTACATGCTGAAAATCCTAAATGGCTGAATTTTACTTATAGTAAAAGTATCAATGCATTAGAGTTCGAAGGGAAATATTTATGGATTGGTCATTGCGGCGGTTTAACAAAATTAAACACTGAAGATGGCACAATGGAATATTTCACAAAAGCAAACTCAACTTTACCTTTTACCAATGTTACTTCAATTTCAATTGATTCAACAGGTGTTAAATGGTTTGGTACAATGTTTGGATTAACAAAGTTTGACGGGAAAAAATGGGAAAATTTTACAACAAATAATTCACCACTTAGAAGCAACAATATACTAGCATTAGCAACTGATAATAAAGGAAATTTATGGATAGGAACTGATAAGGAAGGACTTACTAAATATGACGGTAAAAACTGGACATTTTACGATACAACAATAAGAAAATCTTGGGCTGGAATTTTTACAATTAAATTTGATTCATTAGGGAATTTGTATGCTGCTAATAGTGATAGAAATTATTATGGAGCTGTTAATATGTTAGATACTAACTATCACTGGAAGAATATTGCAATTGCTGATTATATTTCATCAATATCTATTGATAACAATGGTCATTTATGGTTTGCTTTTGGAAGTGGTTATACAAATGGTTTATATAAATGGAAAGATACAATAATTGAAAGATATTTTTTTACAACTAAGTATTTACCTAAAGGAACAATTGGTGGAATTGATTATGATAGTAAAAGTAATATGTGGCTTACATCATACGATCGAGGATTAATTAAATATGATGGTAGCTTTAATATACATGGTAAATTTATTGAATACAACAATAGATATTCACCTATACCTAATCTAAATGGACAATGTATAAAAATTGATAAAGATGATAATATATGGATGGGTACTAATTTCGGTTTATGGAAATTTAATGGGAAGGATTGGATAAGTTATAATCCTCAAAATTCGGATTTTGATTATTTAAAAGTTACAACTAATTACGTTGATAAATATGATAATGTTTGGGTTAATAATGATAATAAATGGACTTATGATAATGTATATTCAATGTTTATTATTGATAGTGCAAAATGGATAGATATAAGAAAATTATATCCCTGGATAGATTTTAAAAATATAATATTTGATAACGAGAGAAATCCATGGTTTTATCAAAATGGTAATCTTTATAAATATGATGGAAAAAAAATTGAGCTTTTTGACACCTTATATAGATCACAAAATGTTGGTAATATTAATAATATTTATTATGATAATGATTCAAATTTATGGATTTTATCAAGTCAGGGAACATTATTAAAATATCTGAATAATTCATGGATAAAATTATCAGAAATTATTCCAAATATTCCTGATAAAAATATTAATTTTGTTAAAATAGATTCAAAAAACAATTTCTGGATAGGATCTAATCAAGGTCTTTACATAGTCAAAGATAATATAATAAATAATTATAATACTTCAAATGGTGTTATCTTAAACTTAGTTGAAAATTAAAAAATAAAAAAAGGTTCCTCTTAAAAATTGTTAAATTTAAAATTACCAAAAATTAATGTT
>MHAY01000033.1 GCA_001804705.1 Ignavibacteria bacterium RIFOXYC2_FULL_35_21 | reverse complement strand
CTGAAACATTTAAAACCTTATTCGAGAAGCTGAATTTAAGTAAGGATGCTAAAATATATACTGATGACTGGGATGTTTATGATAAGATTATTCCCAAAGAAATGCATGTTATTGGCAAGAAATACACAGTTAATATTGAACAAAATAATTCAAACATATGGCATTATTTGGGAAGAATGACAAGAAAGACTAAGGTAGTATCAAAATCAGAAGAAATGATTGATATAACATTGCGTATTTCTTGGTATCTAAATGAGGCAGATGGATATAGTTATTTTCAAAATAAGGCGTTATCTATCTATTAGTTAACACTCTCTAAAATTTAAATAAAAATAATCATATTAATCATATCAATCATACAAATCACAGTTCAGGTAGTTGCGTTTCAGCGTTGAAAAAAACTCTGCGAAACTTTGTGTAAAACTCCGTGAAACAAATATGTATTCCCTACGGGAAAATAATTGTTGTTTGGTTTCTGTTTCTTCTACTAATATATTATCCCTAAAGGAATAACATCAATTCAACATTCAAAATTCAAAATTTAAAATTTCTTCTTGAGAAGTTCTCCTATAGTCGGTTTACTGATTTCAGTCAGTTCATAATAAACTCTCGTATTTGGCTTTTTAATTTTGATATACCTTCCAAGATTAATCGGTGTTCCTATAACCACTGAATCGCATTTAGTCTTGTTGATAGTCGCTTCCAGGTCTTTCAATTGCTGTTCGCCGTATCCCATAGCAGGAAGCAGAATTCCGATATCAGGATATTTTTTGAAAGTATCCTTCAGCTTACCGACAATATATGGACGCGGATCAACAAGCTCTGCAGCACCATATCGGCGGGCGGCTACCGTACCTGCTCCGATTTCCATTTCACCATGAGTGAGTGTAGGACCGTCTTCAACTACAAGTACATTTTTATCATAAATAACAGATGTATCATCAACGGCAAGCGAAGATGCCGCCATAACAATCATAGCTTTTTTATTCAACATTCTGACATTATTCAGTACAAACTCAATATCTTCGGGATAAGCTGAGTCAACTTTGTTGACTACTATAACATCAGCCATTCTCACATTTACTTCACCCGGATAATACCCTATCTCGTGCCCCGGTCTGAGCGGGTCAACGACAACAATTGAAAAATCCGGTTTATAGAATGGCATATCATTATTACCTCCATCCCACACAACAACATCTGCTTCCTTTTCTGCTTGCCTCAGAATTGCTTCATAATCAACACCTGAATATATCACGCTTCCCATTGCAATATGCGGCTCGTATTCCTCGATTTCCTCGATTGTACATTTATGCTTAATCAGGTCTTCGTATTTTGCAAACCTTTGCACTTTTTGTTTTTCTAAATCTCCATAAGGCATAGGATGTCTGACAGAGACAACCTTTTTGCCCATTCCGAGTAATGCCCTAACGACAGCACGTGTTGTCTGGCTTTTTCCGCATCCTGTCCTGACCGCTGTAACCGATACAACAGGTTTCACTGATTTTATCATAGTGGGATAAGAACCGAGCATAGAAAATTTTGCACCTGCCGATAAAACTCTCGAGCCAATGTGCATCACAGTTTCATAAGACAGGTCACTGTATGACATAATACATTCGTCGATGTTATATTTCTTTATTAATGATTCAAGTTCTTCTTCAGCGTAAATTGGAATTCCTTGGGGATAAAGTTTACCAGCCAAAGCTTTCGGATATTTTCTGTCATCAATATCGGGAATCTGAGCCGCTGTGAAAGCAACAACTTCATAATCAGTATTGTCCCTGTATGTTACATTAAAATTGTGAAAATCTCTACCTGCCGCACCAATAATTATTAATTTCGTCTTCTTAACACTCATAAAATCTCCATAACTATTCAACAAATTATTTTCAATTTAATCTAATGCCTTAACGACTTTCTCAATTCTTTCGAAAGCCCAGTCAATCTCTTCTTTTGTAATCACAAGAGGAGGAGCAAAACGGATTACATTGTCGTGTGTCTCCTTGCATAATATACCCTCATCCATCAACTTCTCGCAATATGGCCTTGCCTTTGTGTCGAGTACAAACCCAATCCACAATCCTTTACCTCTCACTTCAACCAAATGGTTGCTTTTGATTGTTCTCAATTTTTCAATAAAATAATTTCCCATTTCGTAAGAGCGTTCAATCAACTTTTCTTCAACCAATACTTTCAATGCAGCACGTGCTACAGCCGCTGCAAGTGGATTACCCCCGAATGTTGAACCGTGGTCTCCCGGTTTAAACACACCAAGTATTTCTTTACTCGAAAGTACTGCCGATACAGGATAGAAGCCGCCGGATAATGCCTTCCCAATAATCACCATGTCAGGCCTGACATTCTCATATTCAAATGCGAAAAGTTTACCGCTCCTGCCTAATCCTGATTGAATCTCATCA
Organism: Ignavibacteria bacterium RIFOXYC2_FULL_35_21; assembly: GCA_001804705.1. GTDB lineage: Bacteria > Bacteroidota > Ignavibacteria > Kapaibacteriales > UBA2268 > XYC2-FULL-35-21. The sequence goes on along the minus strand of MHAY01000033.1, from coordinate 6,684 downwards.
CAAATGAACAATACATTGTTCTCTTTACACAGTTTCTCGACTTCCTTCAGGTAACCGGCGGGAGGTACAACAATACCTGCTTCTCCCTGAATCGGCTCGACAAGGAAAGCTGCTGTATTGTTGTTTATTTTTGATTTCAAATCATTAATATCACCATATTTCACTATTGGAAAACCCGGGGTCATCGGGCCGAATCCATCTCTATACTGTGCTTCAGTCGAAAAGCTGACTATGGTTACTGTCCTGCCATGAAAATTATTTTCAGCACAAATTATTTCTGCTTTATCTTCAGGAATTCCCTTCACTTTATATCCCCATTTACGTGCAGCTTTAACAGCCGTTTCAACAGCTTCTGCACCTGAATTCATAGGCAAAGCCATATCATAACCGGATAAATCGTGCAAGTCTTTGTATAATAATGGAAGCTGGTCATTTCTGAATGCCCTGCTTGTTAATGTAACCCTTCCTGCCTGCTCGACAAATGCCTTCATTATTTTTGAATGGCAATGCCCCTGATTTACAGCCGAATATGCGGCAAGGCAATCGAGGTATTTTTTTCCTTCGACATCAATAACCCAGGCTCCTTCTGCTTTTTCAACAACAACATCCAAAGGATGGTAATTATGTGCTCCGTATTGTTCTTCTAATTCTATATAATCTTTTGTTTTCATAATCTCTCTCATTTGTTCCTTATAATTAATTTACTCATTATCAAAAAGCATTGTCAGCAATGCCATTCTTACATATAATCCATTCCTCGCCTGCCTGAAATAAGCGGCACGCGGGTCTCCGTCAACCGCAGGATTAATTTCTACTGACCTCGGAAGCGGATGCATAATTATCGAATTATACTTCATCTTCTTCAAAACATTTGTATCAATATTGTATTTGGTTAGATCAATCTCCTTATGTTTCAATCTCTCCTTGTCAATTCTCGTTTGATAAACAACATCAACCTTGCTGATAATATCCTCAGTGTTTGATGAAAGATGGTATGATACTCCTTTTTCGTCCAGATGCTCTAGAATATCATTTTTAATCTGAAGTTCATCAGGAGCGATAAAGTATAATTTAATCCTGTCAAACTTACTCAGCAGATAAGCAAGTGAGCGGGCTGTTCTGCCTTGGTCTAACGCTCCAATAATTGCAACCGATAAACCATCGAGAGCATGACACTCATTATAAATCGTGTATAAATCAAGTAATCCCTGGGTTGGATGCTGCCCGCCGGAACCATCACCTGCATTAATAATTGGAACGGGAGAAACAGATGCTGCTCTTTGAGCCCCACCTTCCTGGTGATGTCTGAGTACAATCACATCACAGTAATTAGCAACTATCTGTATCGTGTCTTCAAGTAATTCACCCTTGACTTCCGAAGAAAACTCCTTAGCCTGTTCTGTTGATAGCACCCTACCGCCAAGCCTGTACATTGCCGCTTCAAAAGAAAACCGCGTTCTTGTCGAAGGCTTGTAAAACAATGAAGCCATAACTTTATTATCATAGTCTTTTGTGCCGCTACGAGCAACAACCCTTTTCATATGGTCGGTCCTCTCGAATAATTCGAGAATCAAAGGAACCGTGAACTGCTGTGATTCTACAATATGTTTTAATTTCATGTTAACCTCAATTTATTACGGTTAATTATTTTATCAATTTAAGGTATAATATGAGTCCCCGCTTTCTCATCGAGTGCATCCATTAAAAATTCATAAGAAGTAATTATGGCTTTCTTGCCGCCATTCCTTAAAAATTTAATAACGGATTCTATCTTTGGTCCCATACTGCCGGGTGCAAAATGGCCTTCCTGAGAATATTTTTCCATCTCATTTGCAGTAGATTTTCTTATACCTTTCTGGTTTGGTTTTTTATAATTCAGATATACCTGGTCAGTGTCCGTGCTGATAATAAACAGGTCAACATCCAAGCCTTGTGCAAGCAGTGCTGATGACCTGTCTTTGTCAATTACAGCTTCTGAACCAATTATTATATTATTATCTCTTTTTATAACCGGTATTCCCCCGCCGCCAAGTGCAATAACGATGATTCCCAGTTCGAGGACATTTTTTATTATATCAAGCTCAAGAATCTCGATTGGTTCGGGAGATGCAACGACACGCCTGTAGCCTCTGGCGGCATCTTCTATGATATTCCACCCAAGTGTTCTCTGTTTATCTTCTGCAATTTTCTTAGAATAAAACGGACCAATAGGTTTTGTTGGATTTTGAAATGCAGGGTCGTTTTCATCAACTCTTGCCATCGTTGGAATTGTTATAACAGGATTGCCTAAACCGAACTGTTTCATTTCATGAACTAAGGCTCTCTGCAAAATATAACCTATTTCACTTTGAGTCGTGGCAACGCACATATCGAGCGTATGAGTATAGACTTCTGTCGCTGCTCTTTCTGACCTCAGAAGTGCAGCACCAACCTGCGGGCCGTTTCCGTGAGTAATGACAACCTGCCAGCCGAGTTTCACCATCTGCGATATGCTTCGTGCTGTAGCCTTCGCATTGAGCATCTGCTCGTCAAGTGTTCCACGTTCACCCGCACGGATTAAAGAATTGCCTCCGACTGCTATTAATGCTTTTAAAGCCACTCTGCACCTTATTTCATCAATTTATACATAATTGCCTTTTGAGCATGAAGCCTGTTCTCTGCTTCCTGAAATACAACGGAGTAAGGAGCATCAATCACGCTATCTGTAACCTCATCACCACGATGTGCCGGAAGACAATGCATAAAAATCGCATCCTTATTTGCATGAAACATCAATTCATCATTAACCTGGTACGGCTTAAATATCTTCTTTCTTTCCTCCGCTTCCTTTTCCTGTCCCATTGATGCCCATACGTCTGTGTACACTACATCTGCATCTTTTGCACCTTCATATGGGTCATTCACTACTTCGATTTTTGCTCCTGTTGATTTTGCATCTTCATTTGATAAATCAATTGCTTTTTTTTCAGGTTCAAATCCTTTCGGACATGCTACGGTAACATTTACTCCCAACCTGGCTCCGGCGAACATCAATGAATGTGCTACATTATTCCCGTCTCCGACATAACAAAGCTTCAGCCCTTTAATATTTTTTTCTTTTCCGCCTTTTAATTCAAGTATAGTTAAGAAATCTGCCATAGCCTGGCACGGATGTGAAAAATCAGTTAAACCATTTATAATTGGTATTGATGCATGATTTGCCATATCAACTACGATTTGATGTGCAAAGGTTCTTATCATTATTCCTTCAACCATTCTCTCTAAGTTCTTGGCAACATCATAGACTGATTCCCGCTTCCCAAGGTTAATTTCATTCGGAGAAAGGTAAAGAGAAAAACCACCGAGTTGTTGAATTCCAACATCGAAGCTTGTTCGTGTCCTCAATGATGGCTTTTCAAAAATCAGTGCTAAAGTTTTTCCTTTGAGTGAATCAATATATCCCAACCTGTTTGCTTTCATTTTCAAAGCTAATTCAAATGTCTCCCTAATTTCTTCGCTTGTAAAATCCCTTATGCTTAAAAAATCCCTTTTCAAAGTCAAGACTCCTAATAATAATTAAATATAACTTAACTACTGAGGTTATTTAGACTGAAGGCTGATAGACATTTAGCGTTTCCGCAACGATCGAATCAAGGCTCCCAGCACTTTCTCTGTCTCTAATAACTTCAATTTACATTCACTAATTTCTGATTCCCTAGCATAACCCAATCTGACGGCTAATGTGAATTGATAATGCAATTCCCTTAAAGAACCAAAAGCGATCTCAAGAAATCTAAGATATTCGGCCTGACTTTCGCGTGCACATCCTTCAACAATATTAGAAGGGACAGAAATCCCAGCTCTTCTCATTTGTGAAGTCAATCCATATATTTCATCTTTAGGGAAATCTTTTGTTACCTTATAGATTAAAACTGCTATTTCATCTGCAAGTTCAAATGCCCTGAGTTTAGAATGATTTCGCATAATCTTTTCCTACAGTCTATTAGTCTATAACCTATCTACCTGAGTAATTACAATATAACTTTACTAATTAATAAAAAATGTTGAATATGTAAATTGAAATTTACTATAATTATAATTTATAGTTTAATTAAATTTTCTCTTTAGACAGGTGCATCGGTTTGATAATGCTTAAACTGTATAATTTTGCTCGCACGTGTTTTGGGAAGATTAAATAGTTGTTTGACCAGATAATTCTCCATAACCGGATTTGTATTATAATTTTCTTTAGACAGATTAAGCAACATGCTTTGTAATTGTATTATTATTAACCAATTTATTGCCCCCAAAAATAAGAAAAATAATTTGAAACTAAAATTTGAGTAAAAATCATATAATAAATTGATATTAAAGACATAATATTTTTACTGATTATTAAATCGTTAGATAGGCGTAATCTCTTTATTATATTATAATTTACTCAAATAAAACCATATTCAAATTTAATTTTTTCGATTAGGAACATTAGGTTACAAATTATTTGTCTTTTATAGGAATCAGTGATTTCAAAAAACAGAATTCATAAAAAAGAAATGAAAATTATTGTTAATTTTATATCTTGTTTAAATATTAAAAATTGAAAATGGAGTTTGATTGTTATGTTAAAAAAAGTTGAAAGATTTGCCCTTGAAAGTCCTATATCATTGATAACGGGTAAAAACAGGCTGGATTTGACGAGAGAAGATTTGATTAAGGTTATTCTTGAAAAAGAAATCCAAAGAATTACTTTCCACTATACTGCAATGGATGGAAAAATCAAGGAACTGAAAATACCAATTACAAATAAAAAGCATGCTGAATTAGTTCTGACTGAAGGCGAAAGAGTTGATGGTTCTTCTTTATTTAAAGATATTGTGGATTTAGGCAGTTCGGACTTGTATGTCGTACCCGAATACAAGACAGCATTCCTCAATCCCTTTTCAAACAACAGCCTTGATTTTGTATGCAGGTACCTCGACCCAAACGGCAACTTAGCGGAATTTACACCGGATAATATATTAAAAAGAGCAAGTAATTTACTTAATAAAAATTCCGGTTACACTCTGAATGCAATGGGAGAACTTGAATTCTACCTTGTCAGCGAATCGTCTGACCGTTTATATCCATTGCAAAAACAACAGGGATACCATGCAAGTCCACCCTTTGTTAAATCCGGTGAATTACTCGATGAAATGCTCCTTCATTTATCACATATAACCGGAAATATAAAATATGCCCACCATGAAGTTGGTTGTCTTGAAAAAATCGAAAGTGACTTTGATGAGCTTAACGGAAAGAAAGCCGAACAAGTTGAAATAGAATTTCTCCCAACTGCTGTCGAGGATTGTGGTGATATTATTGTTATGGCAAGATGGATTATCAGAAATATCGCATACAAACACGGGAATATAGCAACATTTGTTCCAAAGCTGGACGTTGGCCATGCAGGAAATGGCATGCATATTCACCTTGCATTAATGAAGAACGGTAAAAACGTTATGACAGGAAACAAAGGTGAGCTATCAAAACAGGCAAAGATGCTGATTGGAGGTTTATGCCATTATGCTCCAAGCCTGACATCCTTTGGGAACATGGTTTCAGCTTCTTACTTGAGATTAGTTCCTAACCAGGAGGCTCCTACCAAAGTTTGCTGGAGCGAACGAAACCGCAGTGCATTAATAAGGGTTCCACTCGGATGGTCGAATGTTAGCAACCTTACCAAAAGAATAAATCCACAGCAAAAAACAGAATTGGATTATAAAGAATGCCGGCAGACAGTAGAATTTCGCAGTCCTGACGGCAGTGCCTTTGCTCATCTATTACTTGCGGGATTGACAATAGCTGTTGACTGGGGTTTAACCCACGAAAAAGATTCATTAAATAAAGCAAAACATAATTACGTTTCTTCAAATATTCACAGCTCATCGAGCTATTCAACTTTAAATGAAATTGCAACAAGCTGTGCCGAATCTGCTGAAATTCTTCTTAATCATCGCAATGATTACGAAAAGGATGGCATTTTCCCTCCAAAAGTAATTACCTATATTGCAAAACAGCTTCAGAATGAAAATGACCGGACTTTAAATCAGAGATTGCTTGCCCTGGCTGACGATGAAAAATTGAAAGAATCAAGAAGGATTATGCATAAGAGAATACATACGCATTGAAATAATTTTCAATCTTCAATTCTCAATTTTCAATAAATTTTCAATTCTAAATTAAAAATGCAGAATTGAGGATAAAGCAAATTTTACCACAGAGTCGCACAGAGTTTTGAAAAGAGTTTCACAGAGTTTTTTGGTGATATGAAGCCAAAATCGTACGTTTTTGGACAAATCATACGTTTTTGACGGTGTTTTTAAGTGCCCGATTTGTCTGACCTCACCCTAAATCTCTCTCCGAAGGCGAGGGACTTTTTTTCGTGGCAAAGCATCCCGGTTACGGCTGATACAGCCCGACATTGTTTAGCAAAGAACATGCGGTGCAAAGATAAGGATGTGGGAGTGATATGTCAAGAAAACCATTTTAAAAGGATTTTAAAAATATAGACTGTTAGACTGTAGGTGTTTAGACTGTAGGTTGATGTAGGAAGAAGCAAATTTTAACACAGAGGGCACGGAGGGAAGACACAGAGATCACAAAGCAAGGACGCAAATTGTCGGAACTGTGATTTGTGTGATTTATGTGATTGGGATGATTTGGTTA
>MHAY01000032.1 GCA_001804705.1 Ignavibacteria bacterium RIFOXYC2_FULL_35_21 | reverse complement strand
TTTATGTTCCTCTTCAAAAAGAAAAATTTTATTTTGCATTGTTGTTGAATAAAAAATGACTTTATAAGGAACGACTAAGTAATATCGTGCTTATTAATAAAAAATATAATCATTAGCATACTCAATTACCATTTCCAAAAAAAGTATAATTGTCACAATTAAAACAGGTGATAGCTTTTTTTCTTCTGCTACTATATAAGAATAACCTAAAAGCATTCCTGCCAAAAAAAACATTATGATACCTGTAAGTTGACCGTAATGAGAAATACCTATCAATAAAGAAGAAACTAAAATTATTATAAAATTCTTATTAATAAAATATTTAAAGTGGCGGAATATTTTGAAAATCAGCCAAAAATGAATAATTGTTAAAATGTATGCCATTGGTATAAATAAAACAAACTGCAACCACAAAGGTAAACTATAAAAAATAAGTGATTCACAATTATATGACTCATGGAGGATGCCACTCAAGGGATAATAAATTAATCTAACTATATAATATAAAACCAAATTTATTAAAACAAACCACACAATCGGCAGTTTTACAAAAAAGGAATGAAATCTTATTAGAATATTTTTCAAAAATAAACCTTAGTTAAAATATTATCATAAACCAATAAATCAAAATTATACTTTTATTTTCTAAATAAAAAACCCGCTCCGATTCTCACCGGAGCGGTTTTTGTTTTCAATTTATTATTCATAAAATATAAATAAGACTTAATGATAACACATTTACCAAATAATGGATAAGTGAAACAATTAAAATAGGATGTATTTTCTTTTCTTCTGCTACAAAATAAGAGTAGGCAAATGGAATACCGTTAAAAAATGCAAAAATCTGATAAGGTATATCATAAGAAAAATGAGCAATACCAAAAAGAAATGAAGAAATCAGTATTATAACGATGACTTTTTTTTCAAGATATTTTATTTTTCTAGATATTTTGAAAACTAAATATTGGAAAATTGTTGTTTCTAGAAACGCAAATGGTATAAACAACACAAGTAAAAGTATAAATATAAATAAGTTTAAATGAATTTTAATATTTACCCATGGATTAACTAATTCCACATTAAATAAACATAGTATAGAACCAAAAAAATATCTAATTAAAAATATTATAGGAATCATTATTAAAACAAACCACACGATGTGTAGTTGTAAAAAGAAGGTATGAGTTTTTTGCAGGGTATTTTTCATGGATTAACCAAATAAATATTTTTCGACTGCCGATAGAATCATTTCGGCATTCTTTATATTTTTTTCAGCGATTTCACGTTCAAAAGACATATCAACGTCATAATCACCCAACTGTCGGTCATCAAACAAATCATGAATCATTCTAGTAAAATTCTTTGGGAAAACACCAGATTTAATTAAATCCCGGTTAAATGCCCCTATGGTTCGGGCATGTGATGAGTAAACCTGTCCTTTAAATAGCAATGCAGCGGTCATTGCATGATAAACTGCATAATAAGCCCTTGATACAGCATCATCATATTGACCGTTTTCAAAATCAATATGAGCAGTTTTTAATTTATACTTAGCTTTCCTCAAAACAGAATTGATATTTGGTTCTGAGTTCACAGTCTGACACCTTCACGTTCTATATTTATTCCGATGGGAAGCCTCAAACGTTGCTTCCACTCTTTTTCATCATAGATTAAGCTTGCTGTGAGCTCATCGAAGCGATTAAGAAAATCAACTTCAGTTTCACGAATATCATTTACGCTCTTCGCATTTTTTTTATTTAGGATAACTGCAAAATCATAATCGGAATCTTCATTGAAATCACCACGTGCATGAGAACCGAACAGAATCAATTGTTTCAGATTAGTACCTAATCGCTCCTTTATCTCTTCTGTAAAGAAACGAATTTTTTCATTATCATATATTTTTTTTTGTTTTGTCTGCATGATTTTAAGTTATTAATTCATTTAACATTACAAATTGTAATGAACAAAATTAAAGATTTCATGTTCAAGATGAAAGACATTTTTCCCTTAACAAAATTGCAATTTATAAATTGTATTATTGAATAACTAAAAAAACCCGCTCCGATTATCACCGGAGCGGGTTTAATTTTCATCAACTAATTAAATCAATTCTTATTAATTATTTCCAATGCTTTTTCCAAAACTTCATCCCTTCCTTCCTGAATCCCTTTTATCGTTGGATGCACTTCAATATCCGGTACAATACCAATTCTTTGAGTTTCTCTCCCATCAGGATAATATACACCAATACCTGAAATCATAGTGTAAATATTACCCGGTAAATAAATACTTGATACATTTCCATCAGCACCAGCAGTAGTACTACCAATAACCACAGCATTTGGAGCATTTCTTAAAGCCATTGTTGTATATTCTGCCGAACTTATTGTTGTTTCATTTATAAGTATTACTACTTTCCCTTTATAATATTCTGAATTATCAGTACCATTCATTAGAGGGGATGTAAACTTAAATAAACCGGGGTATTGTACAGATGTATTTGTAAATTTTACAAATTCAGTTGGTTTTGGCAATAAGTAATTGGCTAATGTAAATACAATAAATTCTGAAGGATAACACCTAAAGTCAATTATTAATCCCTTCGTATTTTTTACAGCCTCCATTATTGCAGATAAATAGGCACTTTTAATTGTACCCGGATATATATATCCGATATCAGATGAAAGAAATTTAAAACAAGTATCTTTTTTCATATATCTTTTGTAAACTTGCGATTTTTCAATTGTATAGAGTTCAATAAAGGTATTAAATGTTTTCCCATTTCTTAAAAATTCAACTTTTATCTTGTCTTTATTACTTCTTAATAAGTCTAATGCGATAACTCTCAGTTGTGTTGTGTAGTTTGAGGCAGGTGAATAAGGCAGCATCCTTTTAATTTTATCTTCAACTTTTTCATCATCAATTGAAAGAATAATATCACCTTTATTTAGATTTGTTAATTTACCCGAACTATCATCAAAAAATCCGTTTACAACGACTTTATTCTCAATGAATTTTATCTCTACAGTTGAATATAGATTCCCTATAAATTCTGAAATCACACTATCTTTTCCCCAAATATTTGCATGTGTATCGTGGACCCTTCCAATTAATTCAAGAGCTGTTAGCCTATAACTTAACTCATCATTTGCTTCAATAAATTTCGGTAAAAATTCTTTCAATACATTTTTCCAGTCTTCCCCTATAGCATATTTATAAGGGAAAAAATATTGAATCATATTCCAATAACGGTATAATGCCAGTAAACGAAAACCCGCATCAGAATAATTCATATCTTTGTATACATTTTCATTTTGAAATTCGACATTTCTTACTGAAGGTACAAAATCAAAGTAATAATGCTTCCCCTGATTTCTGTTGTTCTTAATAAAAATAAGTTTTTGGATCAAATCCTTGTTAAAATAGCTTGAATCTTCAATCCATCCTAAATCAGGTACAATCTTGGTATTTGTTGTGTCCAAATCCATACATTTCTCGCAAGGTTCAATATTACCAAGCTTGTTAATCCAGTCCAAAATAATTTTACTACGCCCGGTTTTATCCTGGCATTTTAGAATCTTCGGTAGAATCCTGAAAAGTTCAAAATCCCAGTTAAAATATCCTTTTGCAATTTCAGGATGATAATATTTCAAATATCCCCATACCAATCCAAATATATATAAATTATTAATTGAATTTTTATCTGAATAGATTTTTTCAATTTTTGAACCATTAATAAATTCTGAATCTAAATCAGCTTTATATGTTTTAACTTTTGCTTTTGTTATATCTACACTATCTATTAAAATTTCCAGATTATCTACCCATATTTTCCCTTTGGCACTCATTAAACCACCGAATGCAATTTTTTTTGCACTATCTGAAAATGGTAGTTTTATTGAATATTCTTTCCACTCATTAGTACCACTAATTTTTCTACTATACATATTATCAAAAGCAATTGGTCCGCTTTCACCATCTATTCTTAACCAAAGTCCAGCCCAAACGGATACGTTTTCGGTTTTTAGCCATCCTCGTAAAATAATTTCCGAACCAACGAATTGTGATGGTATAAAAGATGTAAAAACTCCGAAATTTCCATAATCTCCTGTACTGCTTGTATCTTTTAATGACTCGATACTTATTGAATATTTACCATGTTGTTTTATCACAGAATCAATCTTGCATTCATAATTACCACCTCCGGGCCAAATCCATACCGGCAATGAATTTTTAGGATTTATTATTTCAAAATCAAGATTGTAATCAACCTTCGGAGTTTGTCCAGTAAGTAGAGCAATATTCAGAAATGCAAAACAGATAAAATAATTTAATAACAATTTCATGATACACCCCTAATTTGTGATGATATATATGTACCAAATTTAATATTTTTAATTCACATTCCTTCTGTTTTTTCTTCATTATTATTATATTTCTCGTCGAAATGCTCGAGGAACCACTGCTCGAGAATCCTTTTGCTAAAACGCCATTCCTTGCCAAGCTTTGCGGCAGGTATTTTCCCTGTCTGTGCCCATGTATATATTGTCTGTGGTTTCAGTTTCAATAATTTCGCCACTTCTTCAATTGTCAGTATTTCGTCCATATCATTTATACAATTTTAATTTTTCAATATTCAAACTATCATTTTCATCAGGTAAACGTTCTTCTTGTTTTTCTTCTTTTTGAGGATTTGTGATTTTATCGAAGGAATACAAAATAGCAGTATAAAAATTACCCTCATATTGACGGAATATCTGGAATTTCTCTGTGTGCTTACTCATAAAGGGCCTGAGGTTCCAGCCTAATTGAATGCTTACAAACAGGAAAATCACAATCCAAATCCTAAAAATCGTTACTCCTGTTTTGGGGTATATATCTTCATTTTCACAATTATATTTCAATGCTTCAATTATTAACTTCATCCCGAATATACTTGCAAAAGCCATAATTGCAATATGAAGCAACTGCAGGAAATAGTAATTGCCACCCGTAATCATGAAAAATATTACGATTGGAATAAATGCAACCAATATCCAGCTTGAAAGCATGGCACCGCTTAAAATAATCGCAATGAGGTTGATGAGTTTTATCCTCGACCCGATAATGATTTGTATCACATAAAAAGTCGGAAAACAAATGAGCAAACTAAGAATGAAAAGAGAAAAGAGTTTTATTCCCGATGAAACAGACTGGCTTAAGCCATGATAAATACCAATAACGAATCCGTAGATGAATAACAGGACGATGATGTAAATACAGAAATTAATTACAAATTTCCAGTCGAATTCATCTCCGCTCAATTGCTTAATAAACTCACTTTTATCCCGGTAGTATTGAAATACTTTGAAAATATTTGTTTTCATGTTTATCACCTTTTATTATTGTTTATTACGGTTTGTAATTATTATTTATTAAAATTTAATGATAATTTAAATAAAAAACAAATATTTTTAAATTTTAAATAAAACAAAAAAAACCCGCTCCGATTCTCACGGGAGCGGGTTTTTAAAAATAAATCAATTCAATTTTCTGTTAACACTGATTCCTTTCTTTCATTCAATGCTTTCCACCATTCACCTAAACTGCTTTTCTCGACTGATTTCCTAAAATACTCTATGATTTCACCATCAGTCATGTCTTTAATATTCTCATAAATTATTTCCTGAGCCCGCCATTTATTAGCCAAACAGTCGAATTTCTTTTCTTTAGTCTTCGTTTTCATTTTTAAGTACAATTATTTGGAAATTACTTTAATTTATAAAACTATAAATATCATCTTCAAGAATGAAAACATCAATTGTTTTCTTATTAGCTTCTCTTTTCAAAGTTCTTCCATCAATTGAAATAATAGTCAGTCTCGGTTTAAGTTCAAATGCCAGTTTAATTAATTCAGTATCAACAAATCCAATGGATGGTATTAAATTTTTATAATTTGAGTCATCACTCAATTCAACCAATGTTAATAATTTTTCTGATAAATTCTTTCTTTTTAAATAATCAATTGATTGAATCCAAAATTTATATTCGTTATCTTTTAATTTTAAGCGAGATTTTACTAATCCTTTCAACTCACCAATAACATGTGGAGTTGTGTATATTTTATTGAATTTATTAAAAAATTTTTCTAATGTTAATTTAAGAGTTGGAATTTTGGCAGGTTTACCGTAAGCTAATTTTAAAAATTCATCATCATTCTGGATATAATTCTTATTGATGTAATTTAATGACAGTGCCAACAGAAGCGGGCCTGAATCAAAAATTGCGCTTTTTATTGGTTTGGGGAATTTCATTAGTCATTTACAAGAATCACCAAAGGTTCACCAAACTCCAAAGATAATTTATTCCTTACATCAGTTAGAATTTTTTTTGATTCATTTAAAGTTTTATCAAAACTTTTGATTGAATTATCGAACTGCTTTTTTTCCAAGTTAAATTCATCACTCTTTAAAAAGTTTTTGAACTCATTAACATTTGGATTCCAAATTGGGCTGATAACATAAGATGAATCTAATTTATCAATGTTATTAATTATATATTCAATTATATATCGTTTAAAATGCTCCTTATCGGATTCTGCGGCTATTAGACTTCCAACTTCTTTTGATTTATGATTATTTTCAAATTTTTTGCTTAAAAATTTATCAAAAGATTTTGATTGCATTAACTTATAAAATAGATTATAACATGAATCATTAAGTTTTTTTAACTCATTATCATGTAATAATATAGTATCCAATACAGATTTATGAAATACAACTATTTGTTCAAAATTGGCATGATATTTAGGGTGAGTAAAATTTACTAATGGCTTTAACATATCGAAAGTATTATTAAAACTTCTCCATGTTAAATTCTTTTCCTTTAGATATTGCATTTCGATTTCTAATCCTTCAACCATTGGATTAAATATAGTATCAAACCAATTCCTAATTATTTTCGGAGATAATTGTTTCATAATTATAACCAAGTTATTGTATAAAATTTTGTTATACTTGTTTCCAAATTATGTAATTTCTTATTTATTTTAAAATTTAACTCTTAAAAAAAATCCTTGCTTCATTTCTGAAACAAGGATTTAGTAAATAAAATTTACTTTTCTTAATCCAGCGGAAACATAAAAATACTATTCTCTTCTTCTCTTTGCTCCCATAAAGGACGTTGATGCCTCTGTTGTTGCACAGATTGCTGTGTTCTTGCCACTCTCTTCTTTTTTATAACAACAGGTTTGCCATGCCTGACGCAGTTCAGAAGACGGTAGTAATTTTTCCTGCCTTCTATGCAGCCCGATTCAATCGTACCGGCACGGATTTCATTGCCTATGATATTGCACTCGTCATCTATGATTGGAGTAATCACAATCTGCTCTCTCTTTATTGCATCGCCCCTGACAATCTCAGGTAATGGACCCAAGCCGACAATGACAATCTGGCATTTTTTATCGAGAACCACGGTTTCTTTCTCATCATTCTTTGTAACCCTCATCTCGACATTTCCATCATCCATATCAATATTGGAAATGATATTTGTTTCCTCCGGGTTGAGGTCCTCCATGCTGATTGCAACCGGCTCATTCACCTTGAAGTTCTCTATTTGTCCATAGTTTTTCAGGACAATCTGCCTTGGTGGTGGCGGCAGTCCGGGTACACCGGCTGGAAGTAAATCCTTGTCCTCTGCCTTTTGTTTCCACACAACCCTGACAGTTGAATAGTTCATTGATTCGAGCAATGACAAACGTTTCTGCTGATGTTCGTTTACCTCAGTCGAGAGTTTGTCAATTTCATATTTCATCACAATCCTGTCATTCACATCCTTAGCCACAGCATAGCTTTCTTTCAGGCTTTGAAGAGCCGCTGTTTTCTCGTCAATCTTTGCAAGATTGGAATAATAAAGCTTAGTAAGTGATTCCTCATCCGATACTGTTTCCTCGACAATATCAGGTTTGAAAGTATTGTCGAAATTTTCCTTGAAATTATTGAAAAACGTGTATGGCACATGAATCTCATACTCGGCATTGCTTTGGCTCTTCACATCAGTATTGAAGCTGGAATTTTTGATGAAGCCCTCGAACTTCTTTGTAAGCCGGTTAATATCCTTATTAGTTTTCTGGTAATCCTCGTTTGTAATTACAATATCAGCCCGCTTCTGGTAAGGCATTATATCATCCTTATCCAACGGAGGAGGACTGCTCTTGCATGAAGTAAGAACCGCTATACCTGAAAAAGTCAGCAATATTAAAAGAACTTTTATTTTTTTCATTTCATCTTTATCCTATAATGATACTAAATTCCTAAATCCTTCAGTCAATGATATGTGTAGCACCGCAATTTCTGCAGGGTTTCGGTGTATGTTTATAATCGAAAAACCGCATGGCTTTTGTCTTGCCAGCTTTATTGTCCTGCGATAGAACATCCCTTGCCGGAGGCGGTGTTTTATTCAAAAAAGCTTCGATGTCGCAATTGTCCTGTGAACAGTAAATGAATATGACTTTGGCTCCTAATCTGATAAATTCGGCTATTTCGTGTGCCTGGTAGAAATCACCGACTACAATTACATGTGATGGATTTTTCCTTATCAGTTCGGCAACTTCGAATGCATTCAAGCCATACTTGAGGAATCTCCATCCTAAGTATTTATAGTGTCTGCCTACAATGACAGTAGCATCATAATCGAGAAATCTTTGAATCTCTTTCAATGTGAAGAATTTTCCGTCAATTTTAATATCAGCTTTGTTTGTCTCTTTGGTAATTTTGGCAAACTGCAGGACATCGAAACTGTAAAAGCCCTTACCAACAAAAATGTTAGCACCACGACGGATAAACTCAGCTACCCAGTGGCAGTCAAATCCGTAAGCGTCAACTTCGACTAATGCCTTGTTGTGAAGTTTCCATCCCGCATCTATATAATTTATTATATTAAACGGCTCATGAATTTTGTTAATTTTTATTCTTGCACCCATCTTGACATACTCAAGAACATTGCCGCAACAGCATCCGCAGGCATAGACAATCACATTGCTTTCCTTGTCAACAGCTGCATGATTGATGAATGCACTTACTTCGAAATTTGTGAAGTTCTGGCAATCAACCAGTACACGGGCTCCTTTTTCAACAAATCCTGCGACACACCAGTTATCCATCCCTTTTGCTTTGATTACGACCTGGTATGGGTCTTTTGCATATCCAATTAATTGTGAAATGTCATAGCAATCTTTTTTATTGTCAAAAATAACTTCAGCACCTTTGCTAAGGTATTGAGACAAGGAGTAATTTCCATAGCAATTACCCATCATTGTCTTCAAACCGCCATCATCACTCATGGTGGTACCGGTCTCATCGGCTATTACTTCTTTTTCAACAGCCTCAGTTGACTTTCCAGTAACTTCCTTCTTATCATCAGTTTTTTGGCAGGAATAAAACAGCATAAAAGCTGTAAAAATAAGTAAGGTAAGAAACATTCTTTTGTACATATAGCACCTTTTAAATAAAACAATTATTTACAAACTAACATTACGCATCTAAAGCAATTTTTACAAAATATATAATTATCAATTTTACAATTTTCTATCAATTTAATATTTTAGACTTTTTAAAGACTTTCATTTTTTCACCATTCGTAACTTAAACATTAAGAATTTAATGAAAATTGAAAATTCCAAATTGAAATTTTTTTTTATTAATGCTTCCCCTTTGTGCTGTACAATGAATGATTAAATGATTAAAGCCCCTGCTTTAACCGTCGAAATATAGCAGTTTACAACTACTCAGGTATTTACCCAAGCAACTGTAATCTTTGATATAATTCCCCATGCTACCCCCAAATGAGAAATCAACTATGTGATTAGAAATATTAACTTTACTCCGCCGGTATATACCTGCGGACTGCAATAATAAGTAACTTTTATTAAATAAGCAAAGACTTTTCCACATTTTTTCCACGCAATAATCAACAAATAATAGTTGCGAGGTATAAAGTAAATTAATATTTCTTGAATATATTTTTGTTTTTAAACAGTTAATTGAAAATCATTTTAATTGTTAGTTAATTTGATTTGTATGCATCCTCACGTTTTGTTATTCTGTAAACAGTAACAACTTTTTGGTTATCATCAATTGTATATAGGATTCGATAATCACCAACTCTTATCCTGTATCCTTCTTCGACCTGTAATTTCTTACACTTGTGAGGTCTAGGTGTTTGTTTAAGTTTGTTAATTGCTTCGATTATTTTATTGCTGAATTTTCTTTCAATAGAAAGTAATTGCTTTGAGGCATGATTGTCTATAATTAAGGTGTAGCTCATTTGTTACGGCTATTGTATACTTTAAGAAATTCTTCCCACAATTGAAAGCCGGTTGAATCTTTTATAGCTTTTGATAACTCGACAGAGTCCTCCAAATCCTCAATATATTCATTGAGCTTTTCATAATCAGGTTTGTTCAATAGAACTGCTGAAACATTTCCGTTATTATCAACTACATTTTGTGGAGATATATTAACCATATTATTACCTTAAAACTTAATAAATTGTACAATTAATTGACAGATAAATTATTAATTTATTTTATGAAAATAAAGGGAAAGGGATTAATAATCCTTTCCCATCTTTAATTTCACTACCTCCACTCAAATGACACACTAAAGACAAAATTCCTCGGCAATCCCGGTTCAAGATATATTGGTAATCCCGTACCCTTTTCGATTTCAGGATTAATGAAAGAAGATGCCGCATACTTTGTATCGAGCAGATTATTAGCAGACATATAGAGCTTTAATCCTATTCCATTTGTTATTCTGATAGGTTTGGCAGTTCCTACCCTCAGGTTCAATATAGAATAAGATGGTACAGTGAACAAATTTGCATCATCGGCAAAATACTTGCTCACCCCTTCATAGTTCAATTCGAGAGACATATAATCAAACCATGCGGGAGTAAATTTAAGAGTAACATTATAGATTAAATCAGGTATTCCGGCAATGCTGTTTTCGGAATAATCCGTAAATTTACCTTCCTTACTAACATCATAATGAACAGAATCCACTTTGTAATCCTTGTATTTTGAGTTCATAAAAGTAAGAGTTGCATTAATATCGAGCGATTTGAACAGCTTCGTTCCTAAGCCAAACTCCGCACCGAATCTTTGTGTTTTGCCTGCCGTGAAGTAAAATTTACCACCTTGGTAAGGAATTATATCATTTTTTGTTTCTATCATATACACAGCGATTTCATAGCTTAGCCTGTCAATAAAAGAGCCATCTAGGGGTTCGACGTTCTTACTTCCAATTTCGTAGGTTGTCGAGACAATCGGCTCGAGCAAAGGATTAACCAGATGAATCGTGTCCATTCCAAGATATGGCGATGGGTCTGTTTCATTCCCTGCCGGCACTTCGATACCGCCGCCATAATTAACATAAATATTATGATGTCCGTCAAATCGGTAAGATAGTGCAATCTTCGGTGTCATTCTTGAAAATGACCTCGTTTCGGATATGTCTTGGTTCAAGAAACTTTCGCTGTAATATGTAACATCATCATAACGCAAGCCGAGTACGGCACTGAACTCATCATTGAACATTATTTCATCCTGTATGAATGCACCGGATGTAACTGCTCCCTCTCTCTTATTGTCTTTCAATGTACTCCCTCTTCCTGCATCCGGGGAAAGACTGTAAAAAAGAATAGCTCCGTCCTGGTACTGCTCATCAATTCCAATCAACAAAGTATTATTAATTGATTTAGTAATTTCAAGATTGTTCTTATAGTTCACATTTCCACCGATGTGATACCTCGTAAAGTCCCTGTATGTGTTTCGCTCTGACCTTTGCAGGTATTTGGGATTGACAAACAACATACCCGACAATGAGTTGTTGTCATCAAAGTTGTGGTCAATGTTCAACCCGATTTGAACTGCTTTATTGTACCGTCTTTCCTTACGGCTCAGATAGACTGAATTTGCTGAATCGGGGAAATTATCGAACGTGCTTTGAGTCAATGGGCCAGGAATGTTGAATTTGTTTGAAACTCCTGATAAAAACAAATTAAGTGATGTTTTCTTCGATAAAGCAGAAGTCAATCCCAGATTGAACAAATATCTTTCGGAGCCTGAACTCTGCCTCCAGCCCTCATAACTGCTAACAGAGACAGATGAAGAAAGATAACCGAAATCCATTTGTGAACCTGCCCGGGCAAAAAGCTTTTTATATCCATACGAACCTGCCTGAGCAGATAGGCTTATAAATGACTGCTTAACACTCGGCATGGTTGATATGCTGATAACACCACCAGCGGCATTTCCCCAAATAGCAGAAGCATTAGAACGTATCACTTCTATATTATCCACGAGTGAAAAATCGAGAAAATCGAATGAAGTCCTGCCGTCTGGTTCAGTCTGAGGTATGCCGTTCAGAAAGAACTTGATTCCTCTGGTTGTGCCTGAATTTGACCTGTCGCCTGCTCCCCTTGCTCCAAAACCGCGAATTGTGATTCTCACATCGCTCCCTCCTGCACGTGATTGAGCCAGTACACCAGGGATTGATTTCAGTGGCTCATCAATACCGATTCCTTTAATAAACGAAAAATCATGCATCGAGATATAGCTGATTGCCAGCGGCACTTCGATGATTCTCTCAGGATATCTCAATGCCGACACCACAATTTCCGATGTTTTATACTCGAGTGTATCCTTTTTTTTCTTTTCTTTTGCCTGAGAAAAAGTGTAATTATTAATTAATAAAAACATAAAAATAATTGATATTATATATTTCATTATTGTCTCCTTTATTTTATAATTTTAATAGCCGCTATCTTTGGATAGCAGGGTCTAATCACTTATTTCACTACTGAATTTTGTATTATATACGGTTGAATAGCCACTATCTTCAGATAGTGGTGTTTAAAGCCGCAGAATTTCTTTGTAGAGACAGGTCTCAGACCTGACTCTACGTTCCCTCTTTACAGGGATAAATCCTGCATTATAGTGATGAACCATCACCACTACTTCAAAGTAGTGGCTATTCATTCATAATTGATTTTATTAGATTGTTTCAGGAGGAGGAGACAGCACGTCTGTAATGATTGATTTGTAAAAATTAGTGCCGGTCTTGCTTTCGGGTTCGCTGACAGAATAAAGTACAAAATTGTTCTTCATTTCCGTTACAATGAAAACCGAGAATGGCTTTAAATTCTTAAAAATTGATTGCTTGCTTTTAGAATCGGAATTGTTTTCCTTTTCCATATATTTTTCGATTAACTTTTCTTCTTCTTTGTCGTTGATGCAAGTAAAAATAATGGAATCAGAGGTTTCTTTGACGGATATAATATCATACATTGAATTGTGAATTTTAATTTCATCGTCTTTCACATACCTGATATGAATTTTCCCACTTTTAATATCGTTCTTTGAAAATCGCAAAGTTTCAGGTTTGACAAGCTCACTCTTGATTTTACTGCGAATGTAAGCCCTGTGCGATTTTTGGGCAATCACAAATACGAGGCAAAATCCACACAAATGGAAAACCGTCAATGTAATTATTAATATGGATATTAATCTTTTCAGTCTTGCCTCAATTGAATAAAAATCTAAGTACAAATTAAATCAAATTTGAAAATATTCAATAACGAAGTTTTAAATGGTTAATTATACCCATCTGTGCTTATAATTATTCAAATCTCAAATATAATCTTTAATCAAGTATAACAGAATAATTTCTCTATTTTAGTTAAGGATTGAAAAATAACGAATTATAAAATTGACAAATTGAAAATATAATTTGGCACAAGTCTTGTCGTTGTAATTGGGTGAACATCCGCTAAAAGGCATGCCCCATTAATTGTAACGGAGCATTGCCTGCAGGGAGCCTCATTGGTGTTGTTTGCTACCCCAAATCCCAATGACGGCTCCATTTTTTTGTATATTAGCAAACGATATGCCATTCGTAAGTATATATTTATTATTTAGTTACAACCTATGATACTAAATGTTTTACATCTTCCCTAATCCTTCCTCAAGGAAGGGAAAATTTGTTTGCAACTTATCATTTGATTTTGTGTTATGTTATTAATTAGGTAATTATTAATTTAATATCGGTTTTTATATTATTTGGGTAACTAATGAAACTTTCTGCTTTTTTTCTGTTGTTCTTGTTTTGTTTTACATCATATTCCAGGATTATCCAGGTCGGTCAGAATAAACAATACACCCTTCCGAGCCAGGGTTTATCAGCCGCTCAGGATGGCGATACAGTTGAAATTGATGCTGGAATTTATACTGGTGATGTCTGTACATGGAATAAAAATAATCTGCTTGTTCGTGGAGTTGGCGGATATGCACATCTTGCGGCTGGCGGAAAGAATGCTGGTGGCAAGGCTATATGGGTGGTCACAGGCAATAATAATGTAATCGAATACATAGAGTTTTCAGACTGCACAGTTCCTGACTCAAACGGTGCAGGAATACGGTTTGAAGGGACAAATCTTACAATCCGCCATTGTAACTTCCACGACAATGAAGATGGCATCTTAACAAGTGCAAATGACAGCAGTGATATAGTTATCGAATCCTCAGAATTTGCACGAAACGGCTATGGAGACGGCTATTCGCACAATCTTTACATCGGTCATGTAAGAAGCCTGACCTTCAGATTCAATTATTCACATCATGCAAAAATCGGACACAACCTCAAAAGCCGTGCATCCACAAATTACATTCTTTACAACAGAATCATGGATGAGGAAACCGGAAACTCAAGCATGTTGATAGACCTGCCGAACGGCGGCAAATCTTACATTATCGGAAATCTGCTTATGCAGGGTCCTTTAGCCGAGAACAGGAAACTTATTTCCTACGGTGCTGATGATTTGACAAATCCCGATAGTGTACTATATGTTGTCAACAATACGATGGTAAATAAAAGAACTGCCGGAGCGACTTTTGTTTATATCCAGAAAGGGACTAAAGAAGCAAGAATCATTAATAATATATTTACGGGACCGGGTGAGGTTTTACTTGGTTCAGCAGATACAGTAACGAATATTCATTTTGAGGATGTGGAACAGGCTTACTTTGCAGATGAGGCAAATTATGATTATAGAATATTTTTCAGAAGTCCCGCATTTGATGCTGGAACAGCTTTAGGTTCTGTAGCAGGATTTAGTTTGGTTCCTGAATATGAATATATACATCCAATGTCATACACCCTTCGGTTAATTTATGATTATATAGATATTGGTGCTTATGAAGCACCGCCATTGGGAGTTGAAGATGATTTATCATTATTATCATTGTCTGTATATCCCAATCCCTGCACTGATGAAGCATCAATAAGTTTTAATCTGGAGATGGAGCAAAACATAAATCTAAACATTTTGGACTTGCTTGGTGACGTTTGTTATTCATTGAACACAGGTGTTCTAAATGAAGGAATGAATAAAATAAATATTAATTATGATGTCTTTGTTAAAATGCAAACAGGTACTTACTTCCTGACATTAAGTTCAACATATTTTACCCTAACAGAAATTTTGAAGGTTGTGAAATGAAAACTCTTTTGAAATCTTTTCTTATGTTTTTTATTGCATATTCTTTCGGTTTTTCCCAAATAAAACCCGATGAATCAAACGTTGAATATGCTGTCATTGATACATCCCACTTATTGCTTGACATATATCTCCCAAAAGGTGTGCAGAAGCCGTATCCGACTGTTGTCTGGATTCACGGAGGAGCATGGATGGCAGGTGATAAGGACGGAGTAGGTTGTATATATATTCTGAACATAGGTTTTGCCGTTGTAAGTATTAATTACAGGTTAAGCCAGGAAGCAATATTTCCTGCACAAATATGGGATTGCAAAGGAGCAGTAAGATGGGTCAGAGCCAATGCAATGAAATACGGTTTCAATCCGGACAGGATTGGAGCTGCCGGAAGCTCTGCAGGAGGACATCTTGTTGCTCTTCTTGGAACTTCTATCGGGGTTCAAAATCTCGAAGGAGATATCGGCGGAAATACTGAATATTCAAGCGATGTACAGGCTGTTGCTGATTTTTACGGACCAAGCAATTTTCTCACAATAGCAAATTATCCAAGCAATCTCGACCATGACGCACCCGATTCGCCTGAATCAAAGTTGATTGGCTATCCAATTCTGGACAGCATCGAAAGAGCAAAAGCGGCAAGTCCGATATTCTATGTGGACGGGGATGAGCCGCCGTTTCTTATTTTACACGGCACAAAGGATATGACTGTTCCGTTTCATCAAAGCGTGGAGCTTGATTCTGCACTCAGACTTTTGGGACAAGATGTTAAATTCTTTCCGATTGAGGGTGCAGGACATGGCGGGAGTGGTTTTGGAGCTGACAGCACCAGAAATAAGGTTATTGAATTTTTTGAAAGAACATTGAAAGGCACTACATCGGTTGAGGAAAATAATAAAACACATTTTGGTGTGTATATTTATCCTAATCCATCCACAAATTATATTGAAATTAACGTAGGGGTTCAAAATTTTGAACCCCTACAGGATATAAAGATATACAATACAATCGGCGAATGTGTGATGGATGTAGAGACAGGGCTCAGACCTGTCTCTACGATTAGAATTGATATATCGAAATTTGCTCCCGGAGTATATTTCGTACACTTCAATAATGAAACGAGAATGTTTGTGAAGGAGTAAGATGTTAAAATTTTCAATTTAGAATTTAAAATTTTCAATGAATTTTTAATGAATAAATTTTAAAAGAAAGATAAATTAACTTAATGATAATGTCATATTTTCAATAAATAAAACTTAAATGTTTTTAAATTTTAAATTGGAAAATTCTAAATTTATTGAAAATTGAAAATTTCAAATTATAAATTTTTTCAATGTTGAGAAATTAGTATTGCTTAAAATAAAATTTACAAATTATTCTTTTGAGGGTGAAATGAAAACTAAAATGACAATCCTGATTCTTACTTTTTTGCTTTTTTCAATTTCTGTGTTTAGCCAAAGCACAGCGATTATTATTGACCATAATAGTTGCGACATCACTAATGTTCCTGATAATTGGGTAGTACAAGCTAAAACTGATTTCAGACTGGCTTATGGCCATACTTCACATGGCAGCCAGATTGTATCGGGAATGAGTCTGCTGAATAATTCACCTGGTTCTATTCACACATATAATAAGGGTGAAGGTTCTCTTTATCTGAATGATGGTTCTTTGCTTCCCGGAGACTTAGGTAATCCCGACCGTACAACATGGGCTTCAAGGACAAGGACGATGCTCAACAACAATACACAGAATATTAATATGGTCATGTGGTCCTGGTGCGGCCAGGTGGATGGTTCACAAGGCGATATTGAACAATATCTTGACCTGATGAATCAGCTCGGAACGGATTTTCCGAATATCAAATTCATTTATATGACGGGGCATTTGAATGGGACAGGAGTTAATGGAAATGTAAATCAAAGAAATGAGCAGATAAGAACCTTCTGCAGAGATAACAATAAAATACTTTTTGATTTTGCCGACATTGAGAGCTACGACCCTGACGGAAAGTATTTTCTGGATAAAGGCGCCGATGATGGATGCAATTAT
This sequence comes from Ignavibacteria bacterium RIFOXYC2_FULL_35_21, assembly GCA_001804705.1. Taxonomy (GTDB): domain Bacteria; phylum Bacteroidota; class Ignavibacteria; order Kapaibacteriales; family UBA2268; genus XYC2-FULL-35-21. The sequence continues at coordinate 39,288 of MHAY01000032.1, read as the reverse complement.
GATGACGGCAACTGGGCTGATGAATGGTGCCAGGCAAATCCCGGCAAATGCGGTAATTGCAGTTGCGCACACTCAAAATGCCTGAACTGCCAGCAGAAAGGGAAAGCTTTCTGGTGGATGATGGCTCGTATCGCCGGCTGGCCAGGGATACAAACTGATGTTGCTGATAATGAAACGCAAAATAGAGGTATAGTAATCAATCCCAATCCAGTCAGCGAATCGGCTGAAATCAGTTTCTACAATCCAACACCAGGCTTTGTTTCATTAAAACTCTATGATATGCTTGGTAAAGAGGTTATGACTGTGTTCGAGGGAGAAAGTGAATATGGAGTAATCAAAATACAGATGAATACATCAGATATTCAAAATGGGATGTATTATTTAAAAATGAAGTCAAAAGGAAATATCGAAACAGGAAAAGTTGTGGTTTGGTAGAAAAAAATGATATATAACAAATTGTTATATATGTTGTGTGATATATAACAAATTTCTTATTTTTGTTATATATGAAATAATATAATAGTAATATGAAGTTTGACCCAAATATACCATTTGAATTACCTGAATTACCTAATTCGGTTAATATAAGCAATAATGATTTAACAGACTTATTAATTTCAGTAAATAGGGAATTAGCAAAGTTGGAGGTATCATCAACAAAATTACCGAATCCATTAATTCTATTATCACCGACAATAATCAAAGAATCGCTTGCAAGTTCAAAAATTGAAAACATAAATACAACACTTGAAGATGTACTTCAAAATGAACTTTTCCCTGAACATGAACGAAAAGAACAGGACAAGGAAGTTCTTCGATACAGAGATGCTGTTCTGTATGCGAATAATGAATTAAAGAAATTTCCATTATCAAATAGATTAATTCTTGGCATTCATAAAATTTTAATACCTGGCAGTGAAAGTGTCTATAGAAAAACACAGAATAAAATTGAAAACAGTCAAACTAAGGAAATTCTTTATACACCACCTCCTGCAAATAAAATACAAGGGTTGATTAGTAATTGGGAAAAATTTGTAAATTCAACTGATACCAAATTTGACCCTGTTCTAAAAGCAGTAATAGCACATTATCAATTTGAAGCAATCCACCCTTTTGGAGATGGAAATGGCAGAACCGGTAGAATTTTGTTACTAATGCAATTAATTCAGGATGGAATATTGAATATTCCAATATTGTACATTAGTGGTTATATTAATAAAAACAGAACAAGATATTATGAAGCTCTCAGAAATGTAACAATAAAAAATGATTGGATACAATATGCTGCTTATATGTTAAATACAATTTACCATCAAGCATTAGAAACAAAATCATTAATATCAAAAATTATCAATTTAAACGGTTTGATTAAGGATAAAGTTAGAAATGAAATTAGAAAAGTATTTTCAACGGATTTGATTGATATGATTTTTTCATATCCAATAATTACACCTATTAAGCTTGGTACACTATTAAACGTACATTATTCAACTGCCAGCAGGTATTTGAGACAACTTTTGAAAATTGGTATTCTTAAAGAAAGCAAAACTGGTAAATATCACTTATTCATAAATCACGAACTAATGAAGATTTTAAATAAAATATGATAATCTATTTGAAATACAATTCAATATTTTCTATTATATTAATATTATTTAACTGTCTCTCTCTTCATGCCACTACCTACTCCGCCAACCCAAGCAATTATCTATCATTGCGTGATAACCTCGTTGCAGGTGATACATTACTACTTACCTCTGGTAATTATACAAATGGTTTGCGACTTAATGGTATAAATGGTACTCCTGAAAAATGGATTGTTATTAAATCAGAATCCCTACACGAAACAGTGCTATTGGGCCGTGATGGAAGCAATACTATGGACATCACAAACTGCAGTTATTTGAAAATCGAGGGAATAAAATTCGATGGTCAAATGATTCCTTATATTGATGCAATCAAAGCATCGGGAAGTGCATCAAATTGGGCTCACCACATCTGGATTCATAATAATATCATTACAAGACATGACTCCGACCAGCAGACAGTAGGAATTTCTACAAAAATTCCGTGCTGGGACTGGACAATCAGCCACAATAAAATTATGAGTGCCGGCACAGGTATTTACCTCGGCAATTCTGATGGCTCCATGCCTTTCATTCACGGAACAATCGAGTATAATCTCATACTGAATCCGGTTGGCTATTGCATGCAAATAAAACATCAGAACGACAGGCTTGATTTACCCGGAATACCTAAAACCAAATCATCTACGATGGTACGCCATAATGTTTTCGCTAAAAATGAACGCCCTTCTTCCGATGGGGCAAGACCCAATGTATTATTTGGAGGGCAGACTTTGAATGGTGCAGGGACTGATGACAGGGTTGAATGTTACGGTAATTTCTTTTATAATAATCCACGTGAGTTTTTGCTACAGGCAACAGGGAATGTATCGGTTCATCATAATATTTTTGTCAACTCATCTTCAGGAGCAATGAATTTCCAAAGACACAATAGCCGTGACCCGAAGGAGGTTTTTATTTATAATAATTCCATTAATAATGTCGGAACAGGAGTAAGTATAACTAATCCCGTGAAAACAGAAAAACAAATCATTCTTGCAAATGCTATATTTGCCAATATTCCGATTAATGCACAATCTGCTGCTGATAATTTGACAGGTCTAATTAATGATGCAGATTCATATTTCAATTATCCAAGTTCAATAATTGAAGAAATGGATTTTTATCCGAGAACAGGAACACCTAAAGCAAGTGTTGATTATTTATTTATGGAAAAGGATATTGATTACGACCTCGATTTCAATGGCAATCAGATGACTATATCAAAGTACGGTGCTTATTCTGGTGAAGGTATAAATCCAGGCTGGAAACCGGCACTGGATATAAAAGGAAGTGGAGTTACATCTGTTGATGAAAAAATTGACATAAAATCTGATATTTTTGTCTGTCCGAATCCTGCGCAGGATGATTTTACTATAAGCGGCATCAATACTGATGAAATCGCATCAATCGCTTTATCCGATGTACTTGGAAATGAAGTATTGAAATTTAATCAATCAGAATTAAAATTTAATGAAGCATATAATTCAATTAAAATCGGCAAAGAAAATTTATCAGAACTTTGCAACGGAATTTATATTTTGCGTGTTAATAGTAAAAGGATATTATTTAAAAATGTAATTATACAGATATTGAAATGAAAAAAATAATTTTACTCTCTTTAACTTTCTTTGGTTTTAGCTTATTTGCTCAGGCTCAGGATTTATACAACGACTCTGTCGTTGTTGTAATCCGTCTTGAGTTTTCTCAGCCAAACTGGCGTGACCTGCTGATGCAGAATGTTGCTCAGGAAAAGGATATTCCATGCACACTCATATTTGATGGTGTCCGGTATGACAGTGTTGGTGTCCGTTACAAAGGTAATTCCTCATTCAATGTGCCAAGCGAAAAGAAGCCATTCAACATCTCGATGGATTCGTATAAACCCGACCAGCTTCTGTGGGGATATAAGACAATCAATCTCAACAATGGATTTTTTGACCCTGCTTTTGTGCGTGAAAAAATAGGGTATGATGTTGCCCAAAAGTTTCTGCCTGCTGTTAAAGCAAATTATGCTAAACTTTACATCAACAATGAGTACTGGGCATTGTACCTGAGCGTTCAACAACCTAATAAGACTTTTCTTCGCGAAAACTTTATATCAAATGATGGAAATAGTTATAAATGCGACCCGCGGGGAGACCTCCGTTGGTTTGGTGCAGATACTCAACAATATAAAAAAAATTATGAAAAGAAAACAAATGAGACCGAGGCTGACTGGAGCGACCTCGTCGGATTCATTGACAAACTGAATAATTTGCCCCAGCAGTCATTTCAACCTGAGATTTATAAAATCCTGGATGTTGACCGTGCCTTGTGGTACATAGCTTATTGCAACATTCTTTCGAGTCTCGATTCATATATTGGAAGTGGGCATAATTTCTATTTTTACAATCATCCGGTTGACGGCAGGTTCAATACAATACCCTGGGACTTGAACGAAGTGCTGGGTGTATTCACGATGCAGATGACAATACCACAGCTTGAATCACTGAATATTTATTTCGGCGACCAGGACCCGAACCGTCCTTTAACGAGACGTCTGCTTTCAATTCTGGAATGGAGAAAGCGTTACATTGCTCATTACAGAACGATGCTTGAAGAAACCATGAATGAGAGCTACTGGAGAAAGAGGGTACAATTCTTTCAGGCTCTAATCAGGACTTCAATGGAGGCTGATACAAGAAAACTATATACAATGGCTCAGTTTGACCAGAATGTGAACACAAACACACAAGTGCAGATGGGACCGGGAGGGCGGCTTATACCCGGTATATTATCATTTGTAAATAACCGGGAGAATTTTCTCTGGTCTCTGGCTGAATTTCAAAGCACACCTCCCACTGTTTCGAGGTATGAGCTTAGTCCTGAAAATCCGAAATCTGAAGATAATGTAAATGTGAAAGCATGGACATCCGGCACAAGAGACCTCAACCTCTGGTACAGTTTGAATAATCAGCCTTTTCAGAAAATCGTTATGACTACTGTGAAAGGAGAACCGGGTGTTTACGAAACAACAATACCACAGCAGGAACCGGGTATTTATGTACGCTTCTATTTTGAGGCAATTTCAAACCTGACTGTTTATGCTTATCTTCCCGAACATGCAGAACATCAGTTTTTCACTTATACTGTCCAACCTGTGAGCGGAACTTCACCTGTCGTAATTAATGAGCTTATGGCAAGCAACAAGGCGGCAATTGCAGACCCGCAGGGTGGTTTTGCCGATTGGCTGGAGCTTTATAACACATCTCTCTCTACAGTTGACCTTAGCGGCAAGTATCTATCAGATGATATCAATGAACCTAAGAAGTGGAAATTTCCAAATGGCATATCAATTGACGGACACGGATATTTGCTCATCTGGTGCGATGACGACACACTCGACACACCCGGTCTGCACTCATCTTTCAAGCTATCCAAAGCAGGCGAAGGTGTGTTCTTTTATGATTCGGATGCAAACGGGAATAAGCTTCTCGATTCTGTTACATTCGGAACTCAGCAGGATGATGTAGCTTGGGGACGTTATCCCAACGGTACAGGTTCATATCAATTCCTTACTTACTTTACTCCATTATCGAAAAATCTTCTTGGTCCCGAACCTCTAACATCAGAATTTTCGGCAGCCCCTCTATATGGCACAAAACCTTTGGAAGTGCAGTTCACAGACATGTCCGGAGGAAGCCCTGCATCATGGTTCTGGCAATTCGGCGATGGTGCAACATCAACCGAGCAAAATCCAAATCATATTTATAACGATACAGGCTCTTATTCAGTAACACTCAAAGTAAAGAAAAACAATGATTCTGCTCAAACAACTAAGCCTGATTATATAGTTGTCAGAGATGCTCTTGAAGCCGATTTCTCTGCAGAGCCTTTATCGGGTTATGTTCCGCTTGAAGTGCAATTCACAGACAATTCAAAAGGCAATCCAACATCATGGTACTGGACATTCGGTGATGACAGCACAAACACTGAACAGAATCCGATTCACATATATAATTCATCCGGCACATTCACAGTCGAACTGACTATATCTGACGGCAGCAGCCAGATTACTGAATCTAAAGAGAAATATATAGTTGCATATCACAACACAGGTGTTGAGGACATCAGCGGGAATGATATTAAAGTAATAAGTTTTCCTAATCCATTTCAATACACAACAACAATCTTTTTCTATCTGCCGAATGTTTCGAATATAACATTAAAAGTTTTTAACGCAATCGGAATAATAGGGGCATCACTGTTAGATGAAGTATTAAACCCGGGCGAGCATACGGTTGTCTTTGATGCAAAAGATTTACCTGACGGTGTGTATTTCTACCGGCTGTCTGCAGGTGGATTTTGTGAAACCGGGAAACTCATTCATTTAAAATAATGAAGGGGAAAAAATGAAAAACCGCATTTTAAAATTTAATATTTTAATAATACTGTTTATCATCTTTGGTGTTTTTTTCTTTGTAATGTCATCTTTTTCTGCCAAACACTATATCCGGGCTGGTGCAACCGGTGCCAATACCGGAACAAGCTGGACAGATGCATGGAATAATTTCGGTGCGGTCAACTGGTCAAGAGCTGATACTTATTATTTGGCGGGGGGAACGTATAACGAAAATGTCTCAATTCCTTCCATAACCGGAACAAGCTGGATAATTATTAAGAAGGCAAATACTATTGACAATGGAAGTGAACCGGGATGGGATGAATCTTTTGCGACTAACCAGGCAGTTATTAACGGGAATCTGACCAGTTTAACCGGCTCAATTGAAATAGACGGGGTTACCGGTACGGATACTTCAGGACATGGGATTAAGTTCAATCCGTCAACTTCTCTAAGCGTTGTTATTCTTGCCAATGGCACTGGTCCGTACCGTCTCTCCCACCTTGAAATAAAAGGACCAGGATTCGACTACGGAAGCATGGGTACTGATGGGATCTATTATAATCTCGGCTTAAAAGGATTTTATGTAAGTTATTGCTGGATTCATGAAATTTCAAGAAATGGCATGACCATAGGCAGCAGCGTCGGGACAAGTTATTCTGATTACGGGATGCTGTTTGAAAACAATGTTCTCGGAGAAACCGGGGGAGTTGGAATTGCATATCCCGGCATACATGGCCAGTGCATACAAATAGGATATGCGGCGACGGATTCATTTATTATAATCAGAAATAATATTTTTAAGAATGTTTACGGGCAGGGACCAATATCCTATCTTGGCAAAGGCACACACTCACAAAGCCGGATTTATAATAATGTATTTTATTCCACCGAACCGGGCAAATATAGCAATGCATCAGTTATATTTATGCATGCTTCATCAGTGAGTGTTTCAGATATGTATATATATAATAACACATTTTATAATCTTGGCGGTTACGGTTCTCACATAAGGAGTGACTATACAGGGGCAACCAATCTCGAAGTAAAAAATAATTTATGGGTAAGTTGTCCGTTTGGTAATCACCACATAGGCATTACATCATTATCAAATAATGATTATTACAATAATATAGGGCCGAATATCCCAACGGGTGAGACAAACCAAAAAACGGAATCGTCAGACCCGTTTTTAAATTCTGTAGGATATGACTTTCATCTAAAACCCACGGCAAATGCTAAGGATAACGGACTTAATTTAGCTGGTATTTTTACTACAGACAAAGATGGCGTTTCCCGTCCTCAAGGAGCAGCTTGGGACATTGGAGCTTATGAATATAAAGAGACAAGCTCTGTGGAAGAGACCAGGCATGAAAAAAGTCTTCCGCTTTGTCAAAACTACCCCAATCCATTTCAATATACAACAAACATTGAATATACCTTGCCACATTCCGGGAAAGTATCAATCAAAATATATGATATGCAGGGGCAGTTGCTGAGGGATTTGTTTTCAGGTTATATTGATGAAGGTAAATACACAACCACCTGGGACGGCAGAACAGATGCAGGAAGCGAAGCACCCAACGGTGTCTATGTGTATAGAATTCAATTCGAAGGACTGGCGATTGCAGGAAAAATGGTTGTGGTGAGATAGAATCTTAGGGACACAACATGTTATGTCCCTACGATTATTTTTGTCATTTTCTATAAATATGTCGCTCCGATGGAGCTTATTATTGATGATTTTCAATTAAGTCTCGTAGTAACGGAATATTTTAGATAAACCCAAATTATTCATTAGAAATGCAAGAAAATCTTAATAATGTCATGCTGAGCGAAGTCGAAGCATCTCATCATTGTATAAGATTCTTCGTCGTTACACTCCTCAGAATGACAGTCCAACAGTTGCTTATAAGACTTAAACAATTTTCTAATGAATAATTTGGGATTATATAATAAGGTATAACCAAAATCAGTTATTACTACCGCCAAAGGCTGTAGATTTCTCTGATAAAAAAATTATTTTCGAGGGAATTCTTTTTAGTAATATAACAAAGAAGGGAAATAATTCAAAGATTTTCTTAAATCTTTTTCTCATTTAAAAAGTGTAAAACCGATAATAATATTTTTGAAAACTATTTTACCAGAAATTATTTCTCTGATAATGTTACAAAATATTTTTCCAAATTCTCTACATAACTCAATTTTTTCTTCAATCCTTCAGATGCTTTCATATAGACAATGACATCTTTTTTGATTTTGAAATTATATTTCGTTTGTTTTACCAATATGGGAATAGTTACGATTTTTTTCCAGAAAGAAGTATAAATGTTTTCTCCACTTACTTCAATAATTTTTGCAAAATAATAATCTGATTTTAATACGGGAAGACTATCGAAGTAATCGGCATTTTCCTTGACGATTTTACCAAGATTTTGTCTTGCAGGAGCTAATATCATTCTGGTTCCCTGGTCATCATTTGTATTAATATATCCTACCATACAATGGAATATTCCCTCTTTAGTATTTTCAGGAACTTCTGACTTAAAAAATATTCCTCTTTCATTAATCACGAATCCAATATCTCTCAATTGAGATTCTGAAAGCTCGAGATATTTTTTAGAATCGGATTGACAACTAAAATTGATGAGAGATAAAGTGATGATGATAAAGGCAAAGAAAATTGTTTTCATTGTGAATTCCTTTGATTGTTTATAAGGATTTAATTTTTTTGTCAAGTAAAGCCATTATTATTAATGTCATATAACACAATTCCATATTTATCAATCTGCTCTTTTAATGCAGGTTCTTTAATTCTATTGTAATCGGTAATGTCGAAATGATAAGGTAAAAGTGTCTCTTCATTTAACTCGGATGACAAATCCCAGGCAATATATCTCACATCTCCAACAATAGCAATATCAATATCACTTCCGGGCTTATACGTATTGTTTGCACGTGAACCATAGATAAACGCTTTTTCGATTTGCGGGAATTTTGCCAATACTCCTAAAATGATTTCCAAATCGCTATCTTTCAATCCGAATTGCTGATTCATTCGCATCTATCCTTGAAATATTGATAGACCTGTGTAATTGCAGGATAGAATTTGTTCTTGATTAAGTCAACAGAATCATCGGCAATTTCTTCGCTATAAGTGTGAGCTAGCTCATTTATTTTTTCCAGCATTTGCATCCAGGTTTGCCCATCCCGGATGATTTCAGTTCTGAATCCCTCTTTTATAGCTTCTCTTGGGAATTTAATCGGAAGTCCTTGCTCTTCCAGATAATCTTTTACAGTCTTCCATGCGATTTCATAAGTAAATTCAAATGATTTTATCAAAGCGGCTATTTCAATATTGGAGAAATCCTCTCTATCAACAATTTTTTTGAAAAACATGTATGATTTTTCAAAATTCTTAAACCTCAAAATCCAACGTGATTCTTCAGTCATTTTGATTCTCAAATATAATTGCCAGTGAAAACCTTATTCAGTGCCCGGAACAGGAATCGAACCTGCACGAGAGTTCTCTCACTACACCCTGAAGTTAGTAAACTATTGAAATATTCTAATCTTCATGGAATTTGTCAATGATACAACTTTTTGTTTTCTCAGACACTTAAATATTTCTTGTAATTTTCTACTTTCCATGAGAACGAGTATCTTTCAACTTCATTTGTCTGTATTTGTCTGTATGAAATTTGTTCCCATAGAAAATTTTATCACAATTTGTAAATGAAATCACTCTCCTACCATAACAAATGCACCCCAATGGTAAAAATCGGGATGTTTTGATTTTACGTGTAGCTGTGCTTTGCGGAATGCTTCCCTCTTTGTCATGCCTCCGAGCCAGTTCTCATAAAACTTCGTCATCAGTAATTGTGTAGTCTCGTCATTGACTGACCAAAGACTCATAACAATTGATTTCGCTCCTGCTACCTTGAATGCTCTCTGCAATCCATATACACCTTCGCCATTTTTAATTTCACCTAAGCCTGTCTTGCATGCAGATAGTACTACAAGCTCAGTTTCATCAAGGTCGAGATTCATCACTTCGAAGGCTGTAAGTATCCCATCGTCTTTTGTGAAGTCATCGCTGGTTTCACCTTTGATTGTGTTCTCTGCTCCTGAGAACAATAGCATCGAACGAAGTAGTGGATTCTCTATGTGTTTCTTCATGTCAGTCTCAAAGTCCATTGTCATGTACTCGACGTCTTTCAGAAATACTCCGTGTGTTGCAATGTGCAGTATCTTAGGATTCTTTGCTGATTTCACATTTTCTTCCAATGCCTGCTCGCCGAGGAAATCCTCTGCTTTTATGTTCTTCAGCTCGAAACTGCTTGTTATTTTATTTACCTCTATTCTTGTTCCTGGTAAAGGTGAAATACCTCTCTTAGCTATTTCATCCAGCAAGCCGCCTAAGTAATAATTTCGTGTCTGGCTATTGTCTTCATTTGTTTTCTTCCTTGGAATTACTTCCTTCTTCAATTCAAATTCTGGAGCTCCGAACAACACTGCGTTGTCCATTGGTATTGGCTTTGGCTCATTTGCATATTTTGCATCTTTTACCAAATCTCTCGTGCTTGTTAGAAATCTTAAATCAATTTCTTCGAGTACATATTTATTTGTCACGGGATTCAACAGTGTATTCGGATTGAACTGGTTATACACTCCATCCATGGAGACATAAGCCGTGCTTATTCCTCCAAGCTTTTGCTGAATGGGTTTCCAGAATTGATTATATAGTTCCTTCAACTCCTGCAGGTCAATATCCCTCAACTCAGTTCCTCTGGCTTGTATATCAATCAATCCCTTATACCGTTTTATATAACTGTTTTCAAGTTCTATTCCGTTAGCCAATGAAACAAGCTCGGGTATTTTGCTGTCTTTTTTTGTTATTAATACCAGATATTTTACAGTATCCTTTCGTGACTGATTTCTGATTATCTCAATTGCCGCTTCACTACTGCCAAGTTTGTTTTGCACATCCCGCCACCGGACAAGCGAAGTATCAAATGCCTTTCTAAATTCAGATGATTGACCTGATATTTCTTTTTCCAATTCGGCGGCGGCTCTTTCAACCGAGTCAACATTAATACCCATCTTCTTTGCTTTGTCAGGATTTTGAACAAGCTGAAGCCAGAACTGGCGTGTGCTTTGCCATGTATCAAATACATCCTTATCTTTTCTTATACTATTGAATGCTTTTTGTGTTGAGTTAAGAACAATGCCTTTCGTTGCAAGCGTTACATCCACCATTTTTTCAAGTATTTCAGGTTTTGTTTTGGAATACTCGGCACCAAAGCTAAGATAATTTGAAATTCCATATTCAAGAGTGCTCCAATAATCCATTTTCTGCAAATCATTTAAATATGGAAAATAGTTCCTTATATTTTTCAAAGTGATTTCAAATGATTCTTCTAATAAGGGTTCTGCTTCACTGAATCTGTTTCTTTCACATAGAAAATTAGCCATGTCATTTATACTGCTTGTCAAATCAGGATGAAGGTTATTTAAAAGACGTCTTCTCATCTCCAATGATTCTCTGAATAAAGATTCAGCAACTATATAGTTGCCACTGATATTATTAAATTCAGCCATATTGTTTATACTATAAGCCAGATCAGGATGGTCTTCTTTGAATAAACGTCTAAACATTTCCAATGCTTCCTTAAATAAGGGTTCTGCTTCCTTATAGTTTCTTTTACTAAAATATAACATTGCCATGTTATCTATACTTGTAGCTAAATAAGGATGGTCATCTTTGAAAATTCTTCTTCTCATTTCCATAGCTTCTTTAAAATAAGTTTCGGCTTCATCAAAGTTTTTATTATGATAGAAGAAATATGCCATGTTATTTAAGATGATTGCTAAATTGGGATGGTCGCCTTTGAAAAGTCGTTTATTCATATCCAATGCTTCTTTAAATAAATGTTCAGCTTTTTTATAATTACCTACTTTGATATAAAAAGAAGCCATACCGTTTATACCCTTGGCTAACTCGGCATGATCTTTTTTGAAAAGCCGCCTTCTCATTTCAAGGGATTCTTTATATAAAATTTCTGCTTGATTATAGTCACATCTTTCAAGGCAGTAATAAGCCATCAATCGTGTGCTTTTGGCTAAATTAGGATGGTCACCTTTGTAAACTCTTTTATACATCTCTACAGCTTCATTTATTAAAAGTTCCGCTTCTTTCAAGTTACCTCTGTCGCCGTAGAATGTAGCAAAGTTGTGAAGCATCAATGCTAAATCCGGATGGTCACCTTTGAATAGTCTTCTTATCATCTCGATGGCTTCTTTGTATAATGATTCTGCATCTATAGAGTTGCCGTGAACATCATAAATAGTAGCTAAATTGTTTATACTCAAAGCTAAATCTGGATGGTCACCTCTATATAATCTTCTATCCATATCAAGGGCTTCCTTGAAGAGTTGTTCAGCCTCCTTAAAATTTCCTTGATTGTTATGATAAAAACCCAAATTGTTTATGCTACTTGATAAATTCGGATGGTCTTCTTTATAAAGGTTTCTGAATAAATTAAGGTGAATTTCCTGATAATAGATTGCAGAATCAATTTTTCCTGAATTATAAAATATATCTGCAATTTTATTTAAAGTAGAAGCATAATTTGTATCTTTTCCAAATTCCTTTTCAGCATTTACTAGAGCCTTTTGTGCCCACAGCAAAGAAGTTTGATAGTCTTGCTTTTCCTGATATGCTTTTGTTGAATCCATTAGCTCCTGCCAGGACTGGGCGGAGGCATTGAATAGTGAAAAGTGAATAGTGAATAATATTAATGCAGTTTTTAATTTCATTTAGTCAACTTTATCATTAATTCAAAATTTAAGATTCAGAATCACTCGCCCACCATCACAAATGCACCCCAATAATAAAAGTCTGGATGTTTTGCTTTGACGTTTTGCTGTGCCTTGCGGAATGCTTCTCGCTTTGGCATTCCACCGAGCCAATTCTCATAAAACTTTGTCATCAGTAATTGAGTTGTCTCGTCGTTGACCGACCAAAGACTCATCACAATTGATTTTGCTCCGGCTACCTTGAATGCCCTCTGCAAGCCGTAAACACCTTCACCATTCTTGATTTCTCCTAAGCCTGTCTTGCATGCTGAAAGAACTACAAGTTCCGTCTCGTCAAGGTCGAGGTTCATCACTTCGAAGGCTGTAAGAATTCCATCGTCTTTTGTAAAGTCATCGCTCGTTTCACCTTTGATTGTGTTTTCTGCTCCTGAGAATAAAAGCATGGAACGGAGCAATGGATTCTCAACGTGCTTTTTCATGTCAGACTCGAAGTCCATGCTCATGTACTCGACATCTTTAAGAAAAACTCCATGCGTAGCTATGTGAAGGATTTTAGGATTCTTCGCTGATTTCACGTTCTCTTCCAATGCCTGCTCACCTAAGAAATCTTCTGCTTTTATGTTCTTCAACTCGAAACTGTTTGTGATTTTCTTTACCTCTATTCTTGTTCCGGGCAATGGTGTTATGCCTCTCTTTGCTATTTCATCTAACAAACCACCGAGGTAATAATTCCGTGTCTGGCTATTATCTTCATGTTGTTTTATTCTTGGAATTACTTCCTTCCTCAGTTCAAATTCGGGAGCTCCGAACAGCACAGCATTGTCCATTGGTATTGGCTTTGGTTCCTGAGCATATTTTGCGTCTTTTACCAAATCACGAGTGCTTGTTAAAAATCTTAAATCAATCTCTTCTAAGACATATTTATTTGTCGCAGGATTAAGCAGTGTATTCGGATTGAACTGATTATACACTCCATCCATAGAAAGGTATGCAGTGCTTATTCCTCCAAGCTTTTCCTGTATAGGTTTCCAGAATTGATTGTATAAACCTTTTAGCTCATCAAGCTCAACATCCCTCAGCTTTGTGCCTCTGGCTTGTATATCAATCAATCCCTTATACCGTTTTATATAACTGTTTTCAAGTTCAATCCCGTTTTCAAGAACAACAAGCTCGGGTATTTTGCTGTTTTTCTTTGTAATTAAAACCAGATACTTAACCGAACTATCTCTTCGTCCCTGATTCCTAATTATCTCAATTACCGCTTCACTGTTGCCAAGCTTGTTTTGTACATCACGCCATCTTACTTGTGAAGTATCGAATGCCTTCCTGAATTCAGGGGATTGACCTGAAATTTCTTTCTCAAGCTCTGCTGCAACTCTTTCAACTGAATCAACATCATATCCCATCTTTTTTGCCTTATCGGGATTCTGAACGAGGTTCATCCACAACTGGCGTGTGTTTATCCAGTCATCCAGTGTCCTTCTGGTTTGCCTTGCCTTGCTCAATGCTTTTTGTGTGGAGTTGAGAACGATGCCTTTTGTGGCAAGCGTTACATCCACCATCTTTTCAACTATTTCAGGTTTTGTTTTGGAATACTCGGCACCAAAATCAAGATAATTATTAATTCTATAATCAAGTGTATTCCAATAATCTGCTTTTTGTGTTTCATTCAGGTATGGAAAGTATTCCCTTACGTTTTTCATTGTTGACTCAAACAATTCTTCAAATAAAGGTTCTGCTTCTGTATATCTATTAGTCATCTGGTAAAAACGTGCCATGTTGTTTACGCTTAAAGCTAGAATAGGATGGTCGCCTTTGAATATTCTTCTGACCATCTCAAGGGCTTCCCTGAAAAGAGGCTCTGCTTCTTTGTAATTGCCAAGTTTTTGGTAAAAAAAAGCCATGTTGTTTATGCTCGTTGCTATATTGGGATGGTCACCTTTGTATAGTCTTCTTCTCATCTCAAGAGCTTCCTTATAAAGAGACTCGGCTTCTTTGTAATTGCCTTGTTCACTATAAAACACAGCCATGTTACTTATGCTTGAAGCTAAATTGGGATGGTCGCCTTTGTATAGTCTTCTACCCATCTCAAGGGCTTCTTTATATAGAGGCTCTGCTTCCTTGAAATTACCTCGTTCACGGTAAAATACAGCCATGTTGTTTAAGCTCATTGCTAAATCGGGATGGTCGCCTTTGAATATTCTTCTGAACATCTCGAGGGCTTCCCTGAAAAGAGGCTCTGCTTCCTTGTAATTGCCCCTGCCATCGTAGAAATAAGCCATGTTGTTGATGGACATTGCTAAATCAGGATGGTCGCCCTTGAAGATGCGTCTGAACATTTCCAATGCTTCTTTGTATAGCGGCTCAGCTTCCTTGTAATTGCCCCTGCCATCGTAGAAATAAGCCATGTTGTTGATGGAACCTGCTAAAGCAGGATGGTCGCCCTTGAAGATGCGTCTTCGCATTTCCAATGCTTCTTTGTATAGCGGCTCAACTTCCTTGTAATTGCCCCTGCCATTGTAGAACGAAGCCATGCTGCCGATGGAATTTGCTAAATCAGGATTGTCGCCTTTGAATAGTCTCCTTCTCATCTCAAGAGCTTCTTTATAAAGAGGCTCAGCTTCCTTGTAATTGCCCCTGCCATTGTAGAAATAAGCCATATTATTGATGGAACCTGCTAAAGCAGGATGGTCGCTTTTGTAGATGCGTCTTCGCATTTCCAATGCTTCTTTGTATAGCGGCTCAGCTTCCTTGTAATTGCCCCTGCCATTGTAGAAATAAGCCATGTTGTTGATGGAATTTGCTAAATCAGGATGGTCGCCCTTGAAGATGCGTCTTCGCATTTCCAATGCTTCTTTAAATAGTGGCTCTGCTTCCTTGTAATTGCCCCTGCCATTGTAGAACATAGCCATATTATTGATGGAACCTGCTAAAGCAGGACGGTCGCCCTTGAAGATGCGTCTTCGCATTTCCAATGCTTCTTTGTATAGCGGCTCTGCTTCCTTGTAATTGCCCCTGCCATCGTAGAAATAAGCCATGTTGTTGATGGAATTTGCTAAATCAGGATGGTCGTCCTTGAATATAGTTCTGCATATTTTAAGATTTATATCTCCATAATAAATTGCAGAATCAAGGTTACCTTGATAATAATATATTTCTGAGATAGAGCCGAGTGTTGACACATAATTCGTATCCTTCTCTCCAAATTCTTTTTCTGCCTGCGGCAGTGCTTTCTCTGCCCATTCCAAAGCTGTTTGGTAGTCCTGCTTTTCCTGATAGAATTTTGTGCTGTCCATCAGCTCCTGCCAGGACTGGGCGGAAGCAGAAGTAGTGAATAGTGAACAGTGAATAATGAATAATATTAATACTGTAATAAATTTGATTTGTTTCATAAGATCGCTACTATTAATTTTCAATTTAAAATTTAAACACAATTCGTAATTCATATTTGCAATTTAATAAAACCTTATTAAAACCATTCAACCTTAGTAAAAAAAATGTATCCGTTTTAATAAACCTTATTACCTTATTAAAAATGAAATAAAATTAAAAAATAAGGTAATAAGGTTGATGTGTAGTGATTACCTTGTTTCTAAGGTTAATCTGAAATAATAAGGTTTTTTTTATCTGATGCCCATTATATAATTAATTCTTCACCTGCAAAATAACGGATACAATATTCACAATCAAATCTTTGTCCGATGGTTTGCTGTTTGCTATCATCAAAGTCAAAGCAACTAATAAATCATTATCCAATTCGATTTGAGCGAGTATTTTATTTTGAGCAAGGAAATATAAAAAAACTGATGCGGCAATTCTTTTGTTACCATCTACAAATGAATGGTTTTTGACAATGAAATATAACAGAATAACTGCCTTTTCAATTATGGTAGGATATAAATCTTTCCCATCGAATGTCTGATAAATTGCAGATATTGAGCTTTTCAACGATTCATCCTTTTCTTTCCCAAAATATTTGGAATTGTTAACAGTTGACTTCATTTTATTAATAATTTTCCTTACTTCGTCATATTTTAGAATATATACTGTACCTTCGTTTTCCTGAATTTCACTGAATTTATTATAATCATAGTCATCCAGAATATTAAGAGCTTTCGAATATCTTTCCAATAGTAATAAAATTGTATCTTTGTTTTCTGCATTAAGATATTCTGAAGCAGAAATTGAAGAAATCAGCTTTATGGTTTCATTCAATTGGTTCAGTTTTTCATTTTGGTTTTGTAAAAGTTTTTTATTTAATGCAAAACCTTTCAGAAGAAAATCTTTCAGAACTTTATTTGCCCAAATGCGAAATTGTGTACCTCTTCGGGATTTCACTCTGTAACCGACAGAGATAATTACATCAAGATTGAAATATTTTGTATTGTAATCCTTCCCATCAATCGCAGTTGTCAAGTATTCCTTGACAACTGAATTTCTTTGGAGCTCTCCTTCTTTAAAAATATTATTAATATGCAAACTAATATTTTGCTTGGTTGTCTCAAATAATTTCATCATTTGGGCTTGTGTTAACCAAATAGTCTCTTCTTCCAGACGAACTTCGATTTGAGTTTCGTTGTCCTCAGTCTGATAGATTATTATCTCACCTTTATTTTCCATTTTTCAATTTGTTTAATTTCTTTTGTTATCATAAAAACAATATGTAATATTACAAAATAATAATTTTTATTAATATTCAATAATTTATGTTATGCAATTTAAAAAACCTTATGATTACCACTTAACCTTAGAAAAAAAATGTATCCGTTTTAATAAACCTTATTAGCTTGTGAACAATGAAATGGAAATAAAAAATAAGGTAATAAGGTTGATGTGGAGTGATTTCCTTTTTACTAAGGTTAATCTGAAACAATAAGGTTTTTTTTCTTTATGTATGATGAGTTAATCAGACCTCCCCTATTTTTCTCCCGATATTCATCGGGGTCAAAATTTCCCCTCATTAATTAAGGAGGGGATTTAAGGGGTGGTTAATGTAGCCACAAAAAAAAGAGACACATGAAAATGTGCCTCTTTTCTTATTGAGTTAAGTTAATATTATTTCTTTATGAATTTTTGCTGGACTGACTGTCCATTGAATCTGAAGTTGATTATGTACATACCTGCAGGGTAGCCGGAAATATCAATTTGCTCGGAAATCCTGCTGACTGAAGATTTTTCGGTATTCATAATTTCATAGCCGAGCAGGTCGAATATTTTAATATTCAGGTTGACATTATTCTTAAATTCACCGCTTATTGTCAGAGACTCGCTTGCGGGATTTGGATAAAAGTCAATTTTATAATTATCAGACTGCATGGTTTCGACAACCATAGGTGCATTGATGGGCTGGCTCATATCATAACACCACAGTTCCCTGCCATGTATTCCGTCATCAGCTGTAAAAAATAATTTAGTATCAACAATACAAGGCCCCTCCAATCTTGATTTTGCCATGCCGGGATTAATATCTTTAACCAGAGAGACTCCTGATGCAGGATGGTACTGCCAAAGTTCCCAACCTGTAGTTCCGTCATTAGCTTCAAAAAATACTGTGCCGTTGTAGCTCGGGAATCTGTAATGATATGTCAATACGTTTGCCATTCTGAAATATGTTGAATCATATACTCCTTTTTCTGAACCGTTTAAATTCGTAACTGCTACTGGAGGATTAACAGCATCATACCTCCATAATTCACGTCCGTTCACACCATCATCTGCACTGAAGTAAAGTAAATCATTTACTACTGTCAACTGCATCGGGTATGAGCCGGATTGTGCATTTAAATCACTAACCAAAGAAACGGTTCCATTTGATAGGTTTAAGCTCCATAGTTCATAACCGCTTGTTCCATCATTAGCAGAGAAATAGAGATAATTGCCCATTTGTGTCAGCCAATGCGGATATGACCCGGCTAACGAATTTATATTAGCAACCATTACGGTTCCACCTGATGTACCGTCACTCTTCCATAGCTCTGCTCCATTTGAGCCATCATCAGCAGTAAAATAATAAATACTGCCAACAGCCAGCTCTTTTGTCCAATCAAAAGTAACAGGTGTATAATAGGACGGTCTTGGAAAACCGGACGGATATGAAGATGAGATACCTGGCCTGATTTCCTTAACCATGACTGTACCTGAGGTTGTACCATTGCTTTTCCATAGTTCTATGCCTGTACTTCCATTGTCAGCCCAAAAGAAAAGCGTCCCATTTACATCGTGGAAATAGCTTGCAGCATCATTTCCTTTCTTATTAATATTTTTAATAAGCACTGTTCCGGCAGATGTGCCATCGGTTTTCCAAATCTGCCAGTCCTGGTTTAATGGACATGGATTAAAATAGATTATATTCCCCGAAAGAGTCCAATGATTTGGTTGAGATGAACCTGAAGAAGGTGCAATATTTTTTATCATTGTAGTTCCGTTAGCTGTTCCGTTGCTTTTCCAAGGTTCTTGGCCGTTTTTACCATCATTTCCACTGAAATACAATAAATTATTAACATTATAAACCATTTGTACACCCCACCCGGTTGGATTGTTAGGGTGAATATCTTTTACAATGTATGTGCCGGCATCAGTCCCGTCAGAACGCCACATTTCCCTGCCGAATACACCATTATCGCTCGAGAAATAGAAAATCCCGTTCAATCCCGTTCCCCCAACAGGACGGCTTTCTACTGCTCCGGGATAAATATCCTTAACTAAATAAGGATTTTGTGCAAAAAGGCTCGTTGACATTACTCCGAAAAGAAGAAATGCAAATAAAGTTTTCAAAATTTTCATAACATACTCCT
This sequence comes from Ignavibacteria bacterium RIFOXYC2_FULL_35_21, assembly GCA_001804705.1. GTDB lineage: Bacteria > Bacteroidota > Ignavibacteria > Kapaibacteriales > UBA2268 > XYC2-FULL-35-21. The sequence goes on along the minus strand of MHAY01000032.1, from coordinate 19,666 downwards.
TAATGAATAAAACAAAGTTTGGATTAAACTATATGGTATATAGTAAGAATTTTCGAAAAGGTTTCAATAAGTGAAAAAAAAATAATTGGGGCAATTAACTTGCCCCAATTAATTATTCATTCATCAATACTTGGTTATACCGAGTATATCCACCTTGCCCATTGATTCAAGCCTCAGGTAATATGTGCCTGCTGATAAGTTAGAACCGTTCATAATCAATGAACTCCAGCCGGCTTTTACAGTCATATCAATAAGCCTGGCAATCTCACTGCCTTCTATATCAGTCAGAACAATAGTTGCATGTGCCTGCTGAGATACGAAATATTGAATTTCAGTAGTTGTAGCAAAAGGATTAGGATTATTTTGTTTCAGCCTAACTGAAATATTATCGTTATTTGGTGGGTCAGGATTTATATCTCCATTATCATGTCCATTATTTGGATTGCAATCACCCAAATAATCCCCATGCTCCAAATGTAGCTGAACTGCATGTGTATCAATACAAATTGTTTTTCCATTATGGCAAACCTTAACTTTATGGTCACCATTGCCGCATCTCCAATCTACAACTATAACAGTTATAGACATTGTCCCTGTACATCCATAATCATTTGTTACCGTTACAGTGTATGTTGTTGTATCTGTCGGTGAAACTGTAGGATTTGCAACATTGGATGTAAATCCCGGGGGGTCTGAAGTCCAGCTATAATTCGTACCACCCGATGCAGTTAAAGTTACACTTTGATAACCATAACCAAGGTAAATCGTGTTCTTATCTTCTCCCGGAACAGTATAAGGAGGATATACTGAAATGCCAATTGATGGGATTTCACCAATCACAGAAACTATCGAAGTACCTGTTGCTGTATTGCCATTGACATCAGTAACTGTTAATATCACATCAACTGTTCTCCCGCCGTCACTGCAATCAAAGGTGGATTTACTAAGTGACATCTCCGCAATTCCGCAGTTGTCATAACTTCCATTGTCAACATCATCAATCGTGATTGACGCTGTACCTTTCACAAGTGTAACAGTTGGATTTTTTGTTAGCACAACAGGGGGAGTGTTATCAATGACATTAACATTTGCGTTGCATGATGAAGATAAGCCATGTTCATCGGTTACTGTTAGACTAACAGTTGAATTACCTAAAGGATAGGGACCAGGAGGCTCCTGAGTAATGGTGATTTCATCATTGTCCGGGTCACTCGAACCATTATCAATTGAAGCATTAGCCATACATTGAGTAGCATTTGCATATACTGTAACATCCTTGCATATAGCAATTGGTGGATAATTAGGAATAAGCACGGTAATCGTAATATTGCTTTCAACCGGTGGATTAAAGCCGTCTGAAACTTTTACGGTAACATTATAAATCCCGGGAGTATTGTATATATGAGCAGGAGATATTTCATTAGAAACAGGACTGCCATCTCCGAAATCCCATTCATATTGAAGCTGAACATTTTCCGGGTCACTGCACTGAGAGCCATCAAAGTTGACAGTCAGAGGAGCTTTACCTGAAGTAACATCAGCAGAAATAACTGCAACCGGGACTTGATTTTCTGCTACATGAACTGTAACATAATCAGCATCACTCCATGCCAAGCCATCGGATGCCCTGAATGATATCTGATAGTCACCAACTACATCCGGTGTGAAATTAAAATCTGACGTGCTAACAGTTGTCCCGCCTAAAGTTGAACCTACAGGTGTACTCACAATTACCCATTCATAAGCTGTAATCGGGTCATTATTTGGATCTGTTGTTGAGCCGGTAAGCTCGACAGATTGACCGAGATATACATATTCATCCGAAAGTCCTGCATCAGCAACAGGTATGGAATTATTGAATGTAAATTCTGATGTAATTACACTCGACCACATTCCTTCTAAATCCATAAACTGAATATTAAAGGAATGTGTTGTACCTTCGGAAAAATTAGGTACTGTAAAAGCAGTATTCAGTTCATAAGGGTTTACAGGCTCTTGTAATGTAATAAGCTCAGTTCCTGCAGTGTTGTCATCATACCAGTATTTATATGCTATGATTTTATTGTTTAAATTACTCCATGGCTCAATATCAGGAATAATAAAATAATTGCTTTGTACACAGCTCCACTTGCTTTCACTATCCTTGAACCTGATATGGAAGAAATGAAGACCACGATTCAGAGTGCTGTAATCAATGTTCTCAGATATTGTAAACGATTTAACATTATTAGTTGTTCCGCTTACTTTTTGTTCGTATTGATTATCGAGCCAATACTCGTATTCGTTTAGTACATTTGACTCATTTGTCCATGGCAGTACATCAGGAATAATGAAGTAATTACTCTGTACACAACTCCATTTGCCCTCACTATCCTTGAAGCGGATATGGAAAAAATGTAATCCGCGGTTCAGATAGCTGTAATCCACATCTGTTGTGATATTGAAGGATGAGAGATTATCAATTGTTCCTGATACTATCTGATCAAAATGGCTATCAATCCAATACTGATACTCAGTCAGGACATTGTTCGGATTGGTCCAAGGCAGTACATTATCAGGAATGACAAAATAGTTACTTTGAACGCAACTCCATTTACCCTCGCTGTCCCTGAAGCGGATATGGAAGAAGTGAATACCCCGGTTTAAACTACTATAATCAATATCAGTAGTTATTGTGAACGATTCGAGATTATCAACAGGGATAATAGTTCTTTCATTAAATTGATTATCGAGCCAGTATTCATATCCTGTTATTCTGTTGTCAGGATTAGTCCAGGGTGGTGAATCGGGAATTATAAAATACATGCTTTGCACATCTCCCACATTTTCTTCGCTATTTTTAAATTGAACGTAAAGAAAATGGAGTCCCCGATTCATTGATGATACATCCAAACCACTATAAATTGTTTCTATGGTTATAGAAGTATCTGTTGTCATAACTGTTACCTTATTACTGGTATCGCTATCAAACCAGTACTCATAGCCGGTAATGGGTGTAGCATTAAGCCGCCAGCAAAGCAACAGGAAGCTCACAATAAATATATATTTTTTCATATATAAACTCCTTTGATTATTTGTTTGTGATGAAAAAATATTATTTTGTTTGTGCTTCAACTGTTACATTAATATGAAGCTGTCCATTAATAAGTTCTCCTCCGATCTCTGAAGTGGTATAGTGAGGTATAACAGGCACTGCTCCATCTTTGTAAGGGAATTGTGTACCGTAGATACCAATTTCGGTACCATCAGTACTGAAAGTTAAGGCATTATACGGTTCTTTTAGATGATAATCATTACCAAAATCAAAATCTGGATTTTCAAATTTAACAAATATATCAGCTGGTGTTTTATCATTATAAAACTGATTATCAATACTCACATTTGACTGTCCCTCTGCAAAATCATAATTGGGATCAAATGATTCAATTACCACAAAATTATTTTTAAAAATAATATTAAAATTACCTCCATAACCTGCACTAAATAATTCGGTTCGAGGAACATTTGAGGTAATAATATTATTTGTAAAAATTGAATTTGTGACACTCTGGAACATACCTCCAAGGTTTCCATTAGGCTGATATCCTAAAAAGATATTATGGTCAATTATTGCATTATCTAGACCTTGCAAAGCTTTGTAACCATTTATAAAAATATTTTTTTCAATAATACAGCCAAAAACAACTTTGCTCGACCAATAATCCCAAATCCAATCTATTATTGATTCAGATACTTTAAAATTAGTTACACCAGTTTCCAGAGATAAACGCTTTATTCTGCATCTAGTTATTGAAATATTATTAATGTTTCCGCCATTCACTGGAATTATTCTTAATTCATGACCTGTGAAGTTTATACCCGAAATAGTGCTGTTATCAGAACCCTCAATAAATCTGGGGTTTCCGATTGTTATTGTTGAACCGGTTGCTATGGTAGAATCAGGATAACAACCCACTCCATAAAAATGTAGCTCTTTGTTTATATTACAGGTAAATTCATATACTCCACCTCCGATATAAATGTCAGAACCTTCAGGTGCATTATATACTGCCGTAATCAGTTCCGGGTAGTAGAATACTGAAGTGCCACTTTTAACAGTAACAACTCTCATTTGTGCATTTACCGAAACTGCAAAAAAAAGAATGAAAGCTAGAATTAAAAAAAACTTCTTCATAATGACTCTCCTCATAAAATTGAAAAATTCTGTTTAAACTGTAAGGTATATAGTAAGCTTTTGCGAAAAGGTTTCAATATGAGTAAAAAATTAATTAATTTTCAATATGAAACCTTTTTCATTTTTTTTCCTATATATAAATGGATAGTGTACAAAACGGCAGGAATGATTTAGATGAGCTATTTGAAAGATTTCTTCAGACAGGAATGGAATCTTATTTTGTCGAGCTTGTTGAAAGGGTAAATCCCTGGCTTTTCAGGATGATTTACAGAATCACGGGCGACCGCGAGGGAGCTAAAGATGTATTGCAGGACACATGGCTCCTGGTTCTGAAGTATCAAAAAAGTTATGACAGGAAAAAGGGGAATCTGGGGAATTATATTTATCAGATTGGTAAGCGGGAAGCTGTAAAATGGTCGAAAATAAACTATAATATAAAAGGAAATAAAATCAACGTTAATTATATTATTGATGATAATAAAAAAGAATCGGAAGAAATTGGAAATATTTTAAGAACAGCATTGGAGAAGATAAGTAACGAATCTCATAAGAACGCTATAATATTACACTATTTTGCAGATATGAAAATAAATGAGATTGCGGAAACGATGAATACAAATGAACAGAATATAAAAAACTGGCTCAATAGGGGCAGAAAAACTCTTGAAAAAGTTTTGAATAAACAATTTCAGGATGAGTCATTATTTAATTAAAAAAGTTTTATTATTTTCTATTTGAGATTAGCATGAATAAAAATACATATAAATTAGATAAATCGTTTAAAAAATATTTTGATTCCCTTGACAATCAGGAATTATCAGGTGAAGAGAATAACCAAATAATTAAAAATGTAGTAAAAGAATACAAACTTAGTAAGCAGGAACGTAAACCGTCAATCTATAAGCAATTCATACATAAAATTCAGGTTAGTTATTCTAACAGGCAGTCATTTTATAAGACTGCAATAGCAGCAATAGTAATCTTTTGCATCTTTGGTGGCTCTTACTTGCTGTACCGAAACTATTACTATATACCTCAGAAAGCAACTGAACTGACATTCAAACAGGAAACACAAACTGAGGTCCCCGTTTTGAAAGAAAGTGTTCAAAAAGAAATCACAATTGCGAAGTCAGTTGAATTAGCATACATTCCTCTAAAATTAAAATCTTATAGCTTCTCGGAGAAAGTGAATAAGGAAAAAATAAGAGATAAAATATTAATTCAGAGAGTTTTCAATTTAGCTGAAAAAATACTTGTCAATTCAAATATTCAGATAGTCAGCATTAATGATAAAGAGATTGTTACGGGTTGGAATTATTATTACACCGGTGATGGTGAAAGAACAGACAGCAGGCTGAGAATTATACTAATTAATGACGATAAGTTGAGGCTGTCTTTTATTCAGGAGGAATCCGTTTTAAGCGACGAGAATTTGAAATTATCTAAATTAATTGACAGTTCTCTATATAAAGATATTATTAAAAATATAAAGAAAGATTACTACGATTATCTTGAGAAGAAATGAAAAATGCTATAATAAGAATATTGGGCTTTTTGATTGTCATTGCCTGTTCCGTACAGCAGGGATACTCTGGTCAGTCAACAAATCCTGATAATATTCTTAATAAACTTCTACTGTCAATCACACCCCTAAAAGAGTATCACTGGCCCCCTGTACTTATGATAAAACCCGATACAACAATAGAAGCAGGAAGCAATATATATTACCAATCTAATAAAGATAAATTCGGATTTCGCATAACTCTCACACAGGGACTAATAACAAAGTTTTCAGGTGAAGATGAACACCTCATATCTTTTATTATAGCACATGAACTTGCACATATTGTTAAATCACACGTCAGCGAAGAAACTAATAAAGAAGCTGAGCTTACAAAAAATGCTCTTACCCGCGAAGAGGAATACGAAGCGGATTTTGCAGGAATGCTCATTGCTTTAGATGCAGGATTCGAGTTTAAAAAAATTATCAGGGGCTTAAAAAAGCTGACAACAGATGAATTAATCAATTCTCCATTCGACTGTTTGAATGGTGAACATCCTGTCTGGAGCGACAGGCTTTCACGTCTTGATTCAAGCCATAAGAAAATATGGGAGTCAATCAGTTCTTTTAAAAACGGAACAACATTTTTGTCTCTGAATCAATATGACCCTGCTACATATTGTTTCAATTATGTTCTCGAGCAGTTCCCTGATTGCTACGAAGCTAATGTGAATATCGGTTATGCAAAGCTGATGAAATATCTCGAAACCCTTGATGAAGGAGATTTTCAGGAATTAACAGGCGGTTATTTCGTAACAGGGAATTATTATAGAAATTCGGTTTCTTTGAAAAATAAAATAAGAGGGATTGATAATGACCTATGGTGGGATGCCGTTGGTGAGTTTCAACTCGCTTTGAGAATAAAACCGGATTTAACGCTTGCAAAAGCCAACCTGGGACTGGCATACTTAATAAGCCCTATCAGAAGAGGGAGCATTGGTAAAGCTGCAAAATATTTTTCTGAGGCTCTGGAACTTGTAGAAACTGATTCTTCTATAGGACCTGCCGAAATAGCATTAATATATATGAATGCAGGGCTGACAAACATGCTCTCGGATGTTCCTCAGGATAGTGTATATGTGAATTTTAATAAATCAGAAGACTATAGCAGACAATTTGCGGAATCATACACTTTCATTAATAATTTTAATACAAATGAAATAAATAATGCAATTAAATTTAATAAAGCAATGTTACTGATGCGTTCCGATAATCCGGAAAAGAATAAAGAAGCATTAAAATTATTTGAAGATTTTCAAAAAAGTATTAGTTACAAATCTCCGTGGTGGCAGCGAGCAAACGACAATTATCTCAGCTTATGCAGTAAATATAATTTCAAACCTGAAGGAGAAAGAAAACTAAAGATAAAATCAAACGGCAATAACAAAAAAGTTGTAGGTGTAGAAATAAATGCGGAAAAACCAATTTCATTATCAGATAAGAAGAGTTTGTTTTTATCAAAAGTTAACTCCTTAGATATTGAAGAAAAAACCGTTATCCCGGGAAAGAATCTAAAAAGAATTATTCTGAATAATTCAGGTATTGAACTTCTTGCGAGTGAATATATTTTTGCTATAATACTAAACAAACAAATTTCACCCAAAGTCGTAATCCAAAAGAAAAATGGCGGCACTCGAAATAATAAAGCATATATAGGTATGCCTTATGTAGAGTTTGAAAAAATTGTTGATAATTCGGATTACAAAGACAGAGTCAGTTTGCTTAATATCAATGAGAATTATCGTTATTATGTGGATTTAGGACTTGCTGTAAAAATTAACAACAAAACCAAAACCATTGATGAACTCGTTATTGTAAACTTAGCGAATGATTAAAAATATTTGAAATTAATAACTAATTTGAATTTAATTAACACCTTCTTTGTTTTTTAAGCTTCATAGACTTGTACAACTTGTATAAAAATTATCTATTCAGTATATCTAATATCGAGTTTTTCTTATCAATGAAAAAGGGAAAAACTGTTAAGATTTTTGTCAGGAATTTATTATTAAATATTATTGCAATTTATCCAATATATTATTGCTATAATCATTCTAATATTTACAACAGTGCCCGGAACAGGAATCGAACCTGCACGAGAGTTCTCTCACTACACCCTGAATGTAGCGCGTCTGCCAGTTCCGCCATCCGGGCTGAATCGGAATTACAAAATTAAGGAATAAATTAATATTATAATCTTCCAAATTAAAACCATTAATATACTTCGTCGTGTTTACCGATAGTTAAGAGCAATATATCTTCACTTTTTGATTTTGTTTCATTATCAAATTTATCAATAAACTTTATAAGAATTCTTAAATCATATCCAACTACGCAACTATAACAACCTTCAAATTTAGCTTTCAATTTATGTGTTTTTAATCTTGAATCAAAAGGATTATGACTTAATATTTCTAATATTTTTAATATTGTGTTTTCGAGTTCCGGATGCTTTTTATTGATTCGTTTTAATAAGCGGATAAAGTTTGATGATGGAACAAGATTTCTTTTCAACTTCTAATTTCCTTCATTATTTCATCAACAGTCATTGGCTTCAATTTACCGGATTCATACTCTTCAATTGCTTCGGTTACTTCGTTAAATAATTGTTCACGTCTCTGTTCAATTAATCTTTTTTGAAGAATCTCAACTAAAATGTTTTTTTCCTCGAGGGAAAGTTCTTCGACAGATTCTAAAACTTCATTAAATGTAGCCATAATTACTCCTTTTTTCAATTTATGACGAAATTCAAATTGAAATATTAAAGAAATATTCGATACAAGTCACTTGTCAAACTAACAGGTAAATTTCAAGTGCAAACTATTTTCAATTTTACCTCACTTACTAACAGGATTCTCTATCCGGAAGTTTACAGCTTATCAGACTTTTTCTTTTAAAAGGGAAGAATTCAATTTGATATTAGTGCAACCCTCGTGAGAATCTTCACTTCGTTCAAATTACGTTTAAACCAAAATAACAAAACTGAACCAAAATGTTAACTTTATTTCTAAATTTATATACTAATTTTGCATTTTCGTTTTATTTAATAAATCAAAGAGTAATACACTGAAATGAATGCGATTTCAATAGACCTGGAAGACTGGTTCTGTGCTTATAATCTCAGAATTGATATTAAGGATTGGGCTCAATGTGAGTTGAGAGTTGAAGAAAACACAAACCGAATACTGAAAATTTTGGATAATCACAAGGTTAAAGCTACCTTCTTCGTATTAGGTTGGATTGCAGAACGTGTTCCTGAATTAGTTCGGGAAATTGAAAAACAAGGTCATGAAATTGCCACTCATGGCTATTCTCACAGATTGATAACAAATATGTCTCCCGAAGAGTTTGAGGATGATATTCAAAAGTCGCTTGATTCGATAAATGCCTGTGTATCATCACCTGTACTTGGCTATCGGGCACCCTCATTTACAATTACTAAAAAAACATTATGGGCTATTGATATTTTGAAAAAACATGGAATTAAATATGATTCGTCAATATTTCCCGTTGGATTTCATCCGGATTATGGTATAGCAGATTCGCCGCTCGATATTCACGAATTTATGGGATTGATTGAAGTACCTTTGAGTGTTGCAGAGATTATGGGTAAGCGGATACCTTGCAGTGGCGGCGGCTATTTCAGGCTATTTCCCTATAACATAACCAAGCAACTAATGAAGAAATGCAATGAGCAGGGCAGGCCTGTCATCTTTTATTTTCACCCTTGGGAAATAGATACAGGTCAACCGAGAATAGATATGCCTGTACTCAAAAGATTCAGGCATTATAATAATCTCGGCAAAACCGAAAAAAGACTCGACAAACTTTTAAATGATTTTGAATTCGTACCAATTAAGAAAATTTTAGGATTATGAACCAGGAAATAATAAATCAAAAAGAATATTGGAACAGGGAATTAAAAGCGTTTGATTCAATATATACAGCCCGAAAAAGCAGTTTCTCTAAGTGGTTAGACAAAGTCTTCAGGTGGGATATGTTTGCACGTTATGAATACACCTTCAAACACAGTGAACCAATCCAAAACAGAACTTTATTGGATATTGGCTGTGGAACAGGTGTATTTTCATTAGAATATGCACGAAGAAATGCTAAATATGTAACGGGTATTGACATATCAGAACAAATGATAAATGTATGTATAAATCGTGCAGAGAAAGAAGGATTAAGCTCACTATGCGAATTTCTAAGGTCAGACCTTCTTGAATATAAACCCAATAATAACTTTGATATTTGCATAGGCATCGGATTATTTGATTATATCAAAGAACCTCAAAGTGTAATCTCCAAAATGTGTGAAGTAGTCACAGACAGGGCTATAATGACTTTTCCCCGTTTTTGGACCTGGCGTGCACCTGTCCGCAAAGTAAGATTGGGATTAAGAAAATGTGCAGTGTATTTCTATACAAAAAAAAGAATTGAAATGCTTCTTAATACTGCCGGTTTCAAACGCTTTGAGATTGAACCGGTCGGTAAGCTCTTCTGTGTTACTGCTTATGTGAAATAGTTGGTTTGATTGGAATAACACTTGAGCATCTACCAGTTCCGCCATCCTGACAGGATTGGGATTAAAAAATTAAGAATTTTATTTTATTAAATAGCAGGTATTTCTATTTATATGTTGTGTTTAATAGAACGAATATAAATTGATGATTGTATTAATGTTTTATCAACTTTTAATATCCTTCATTATTTCATCAACAGACATTAAATAGTATATGCTAAAAAACAAAGCAAAATACAGGTAGTAATTAACTTATTTTACTTTGGTAATAGTTGTCTTAATAAATCCATCCGGAAAAAATCCTCCTCCGGGTATTGTCTGCACGATTTCTTGGTTATCTTGATTATCATAAAATGAAAATGCTGTCGGGAGAGTTACCTGTTCATATCCTGGAATCGTTTCACTCGAACCTGAGCAACTTTTCAGAAAAGATGGAGTATAACCCTTTGAATAGTTAATACCATTAATACCTATGTAAACAATATGTTCAGTGGGACTGTAAATCCCGCCAAGAGACACGCCTGGTGAAAAATTAAAAAAACCGTCACCGGGATTTGATACAGTGTATGTGCATTCTTGTTCGCTAAGGGATTCCGGTGTTAATTTCGCCTTCTCATTAACTTGATCAAACACCATCACCGAGTCGTCTTCCAGTATTAATACGCTCATACTTCCCCTGTCGGTTTCCGTGAAGTAACTATTCCCCACAGGCTGTAAAGGTCTGCTTGATGTAAATTCTACAGAGAATAGTGTGCCTTTACCAATAACCCTAATTTTGGCAGTCACTTTCGGGTTTTTAAAAGTTTCTCCATTCAAAGTAAAACTTATATTATTGAGTGTCGCTGAAACTGCTACCGGATTATGACTTTTATCAGGTACGACTGATGGTGCGCTAAATGTTGCCCTATTTTCACTTTGTTTTACGATATAACCGGAAGCGGCATTACCACTAGTTCCATTTACCTGCCAATTAGAAGCGTATGTCTTGCTGATATTTAAATTAGAAAGTTCGGAGCCTTCACTATCTGTTGAGGTTTTGGGTTCTCCTATTAATATCACTTCCAAATCAAGACTTTCACTTACTTTAACAATTTTGAAGGAAGGTTCAATAGAAATTTTCTGATAAAGTACCCAATCGCTGAAATGTTTGGTTTGTACGCTAATATGATTGTCGGCTGTATTTAATGCTACAACTTTCGGTGCAAACCATGTTTTATCAGTTCCCTGATACGCTAATGCCAGTAACATTTCGTTTGCAAGCAGGGTATCATCATAAGAAAAGGTGAGAGTAACCGGTTGGGTGAAAATTATTCCTTCGGGCAATAAACGATATGTCATGCCAAAACCGCCAGGGCATTGGTTGCTGACAGGCTGAATACTGAATTCAGTTGCTGCACTTACCGCACCGGCTGGTACTGTTAATTGTAACATTCCGTCATCTGAAGATAGTGTGCCGCCGCCTGCATCAATTGTAGCAGTAATAGCAGTTCCTGTTGGTGTCCCTACAAGAGTTACCAGTGGTTCATTGTTATTTGTCGGATTGGTGACTGAATCATTATTGCATCCGCTGCTAAAAGCAATACAGATAGCAATAGCCGTGTATAGTATAATAGTATTTTTCAAATATGTAATTTTATTTATTTAAAGAAATTAGAAAGAATGCAATTAAGATGTTTTAGTCTGATATTTATTTTAAAAATTTACGAAATTCAATGTATTCACAGATATTTAATTCAAATTAAATGCAATTTTAAAATTTTTCTTCTAGCTGTCTAAACATTTCAATAGTATTGATGTTTTGTATATCAAATGCTAAACATACGTCAGGTATTTTAATTTTTGTCTTACTGTTTGGAGCACTTTTTTCTTGGGTAACAATAGGTATTCTATGATTTAAAGCAAAGGCAACAAGCCAAGCATCAGCTTCGTCAGCTTGTAGAAATTCATTAATTGCTGCTTGATTATATTGATTGTTTCTCGCTATTGCCCATGATGTTATTATTCTATATTCATTAGTCAAACCATCTGTTGATTTAAAAAAATCCGAAGGTAAATTTACAATACACCATTGTTTTAGTTCATCTTCATAATTATATATTTCATTTTTAACTTTATCAATACTTATAATTTTTCTTGATGCAGCAAGCTCCTTTACTTTAGTCCAAAAACTTGAAGCCACATCCAATGGATAACTATCCCGGTGAGCCTGAATAAAGAAATTACTATCAATTACAAAGACACTCTTTTGTTTGTAAATTGCTTAGTAAAGAATGTATTGTAGGTATCACCTTTTAAACTTGTCAATTTATAAGCATCTCGATATAAGAGATAACCAGTTTTGACTGCTTGATTAATATGAGCAGCAAAAGTCAAACTCAACCTTTTTTTTGTTGTTGCATAAAAATCACCACCAGTACTTTTATTTTCTTTTTTCTTGAATTCTCTATTAGAATATTCTTCATAAAATAAAAAGAATTCATGGTTAGTCAATTTCCCTAAGTCCAAAGCTCTTCTTGCAATTACTATTTCGCTGACTTTAAAATACCTTGCTGCACTTTGAATACTAATACATTCTTTCCAAAATTTATTAAGGGAGTTTGTAGGTACTAATAATTCAGCAGCTATTTTGTCACATATGATTTCAATCGGTTCATTTGCCGGTTGTAATTTTCTAAAATCAAACCCTGCACTTTGTCCCGTCCAAATGTGAGCTAATTCGTGGAAAATAGTAAATAGTTGAGCAGCTTTTGCATCAGAACTATTGATAAACATGAATGGGGCCATTTTATCAACCAAAACAAAACCTCGGCATTCATCTACTTGAATAGGCCGACTATTATTATTTTCAAAAACTCCATTAAAAACTATAATAATTCCTGATTCTTCAATTTTTTGGGTAATGTATTCTAATGCAGTTTGCCAAGTATTAATGCCACTCGCCCATTCAGGAGCAATTCCAATTACATTTCTAATATCGGTAACAATTTCTTCATAATTTTCTTTGTTTTTGAATTTACTAACAAATAGTAGTGGCTCGAAATCATTATCAATTAAATATTCTTTTAGCCAATCTTGTCTCTGTTGCATTAACAAAATAGTATCATAGACATTTATACTAACACTCTGTGTTTGAATATTATTTGTACGAAAAAAGGGGATCGGTAAACTTTCTTTTGGTGGTTCTGGTAGTAACAAATATCCAAAAGGTAAATGAACTTTTTTTGAGAATGTTTCTAATTGCTTAACTGTAGGATTCTTCTTTTTATCAATCCAATCCTTAATTTTTGGGTTTATTATTACAAAATCATGCAGTTTATATCCTGCGCGATTTATAGCCCATATATAAATATTTGGATTTATATTTATTTCTGTTCTCATCTTCAATTATATTATTGGATTTTGTATTACAAAGATAAAATTTTTCTAATAAAATGACCCCTATCTGAAAGATAGGGGCTATTTTTATCACTTGAAATTAATTTTTCACTTCCCGACAGGATTCTCGACCACAGGCAGCTTGCCGGTAATCATACGCTTTTCTTTTTGCACATCCATTTCTTCAATAAGAACGGCATCGGGAATAATGAATGACGATGGAATACCAATTAAGTTCCAGTTATCCCTGCCGCTGAAAGCGAAGGCAAATGAAAACAGGCTGCTGATACCGCCGCCCTGGGACAGCATCGTGTTATATGCAAACTTTTTATCTGATGCCGCAGTGATTTTTTTCAACGTGCTTAGTGAAATCCCGCCAAGCTCGGCAGAGCGGAGCAGTTCTTCCTTTCCGTCTGTCAGCGATACTTTGTATATAGCTATCGGCTTGCTGACATTTCCTTTTTTCTGCATTCCCGAAGCGAAAGACAAAATCGAAGATTCATCCATCTTTGTTTTGATACTTGAAGCAGGAGACTTGAGCTTCCTTACGATAATTGCGTAGTCCAAACCCTCTTCCTTTGCTTTGTCAATAAGTTTTTTCTTTAATTCATCCCGCTTTACAGCATCGGTGAAAGTAAAATCAATTACACCTGGCCCAATGTCGGATGAAACAGTTGAACCCTGAATCTGTATTCTCTTGCTTCCGTTCGAGGCATTCAGCTTGGGTGTTGGAATTCTGCTGTTCAGAATAGTATTTAAATTTCCATTTTCCACGAGGATTAATTCATTGGGGGGAACTACGCCTTCCATATCAATCAGGTAGCTTCCAATCAGCTTTTTGCCCTCGAAATCAGCTTTTGAAGGAGTGGATTTAATTGTTAAATTATCCGACAGAATTTTCTTCCCGATTTTATCATCGAGCGGCTTACCTATCATCTGGCTTGCAAACATGAGCATCTTCGGGTCGCTGTAGAGTAGTTTCCTGACTACAATTAATCCTTCGTTTTCGGAAAAAAGCCTTTGCGAAAACATTTCACCTACAGCCTGTTCCTCGAACAGAACGGGCCCTGTATAGGAGTCGGTAAAGGAAGGAGCTTTTCTGAGAGCAGTGAGATTGTCAGCCATTTTCTTTACATCGGTTTTCATGACTTCAAGTTTTGGCAAATCATCGGGTGTTATCTCATAGTATAGCACCTGGTCGAAGAGAGGTTCCCCGTCATCAGCCTGTGTGTAGGCATTCACCTGGACGGCGGCAAGCGTGAAGGGATATACGGTTTCTGTTTCTTCGCTGTTGACGACAAATTCATCGCCCTGAATAAAAGTAATCGTTATTTCTGATTTATAAATATCCGAATATTTGTCGAATATGGCTGAAAGTTCTTTTGCGGCTAATTCCCATTTCGCTTTGTTGAAATCGAATTTCACCGAAGGAAGTTTTTTATTTACTACAGGTGCATTAAAAAGGTCAGCCAGGGCAGAATCTTCAGCAGAAAGCTTTTGCTGGTTGATTGCCGATATTTTCTTTTCATACGTTTCGGCGGCTCGTTTATACATTTCATCGGTTGACTTCCAAATCACTCTGCGAATTCCGTCATAATCGTCTTCGAGGGGTAGTCTATCGTTAACAAAACCCGAAACAAAATCGCCGCCGGACTCAGGGTCGAAGAAGTTTTCCTGTGTCCTGCCGTAATCTCCGACAATTATGCGTGACCACAGTTCTCGGTACGGCTTCTCATCCGATTCGACAATTGCTCCGAGCGAAGCTTTTATGGACATAACTTTGAAATCATGGATATTATAACTGATGAAAAAAGATTTTTTCAGATTCTCGAGAGCAAGGTTACTCATGTTTCTCGCAAGCTCATCCTTCATTGCCTTGAAGATTATATCCCTGGATGTGCCCTGCTGGGAATAGGCAAGAGTCAGAGTCAGAAATAAAGCTATGACAATTGAAATTATTTTCTTTTTCATTTATTCCTCATTCATAATGTTTACTAAAATTATTCTGGAATAGAACCCGGACGCGGCAGGATTGGAGGCCTGTCCTGTGACTTACTCTTTTTTTGCATTTCAATCCTTTTAACAAATATCGAAGGCGATGAAGCACTGACGGGAACGCCTCCCGATTCTGCTCCGCATGTGCCGTTGAACACTTCGAAGTCATTACCTGCATCGGCAATCTGCGAGAACATCGCAAGGGGAGTACCGACAAGGTCAACACCGCGAACAAGCTCGTCAGGCCTGCCATCAACATAGATGCGGTGGACCTCGGTGGGCATTACGTTGAATGAATTAGGAATTGTCCTGCCTGTAATCGTAAAGCCGCCGGTTATATCATCAAATAAATAACCGTAGGGAATACCCTGTGCCTTGCATTCGTCAATCAGCTTCTGCCTTAGGTGTTCGCGAGTCAGGGGGGTTGTCGTCTCCAGAATCAGGTTTGATTGGCGGCATACAGGCTTGTAGCCTGACTGAGCCCTGCCATGTCCATTTGATTTTGGGAATTTGTCAATCGGACTACGGGACATTAGAAAATTCTTCAGGATTCCGTTTTCAATCACTGCAACTTTCATACCCTTCATTCCCTCGTCATCATAGACATAGAAACCGTTCAGGTCAACATCATTCATCGATTTGACTAACGGGTCGAATATTATACTCATGGCCGGCGGAAGAACCATTTCACCGACTTTTTTCTTGAAAGTTTGACCTTCGTCTTCACTCTTTTGCCTGTGTCCCTCGATTCTATGCCCGAAAATCTCATGGAAGAAGACTCCTGCAGCCTTGCCTGAAAGAATTGCAGGGCCAGTGTACGGGTCAACAACAGGTGCATTTTGCATTGCCTTGAGCTTTGCCACCATCTCTGTAACTTCTTTGATTACCTGCTCATCTTTGGGAAGGTTTTCAGGCTTATATGCAAAATACGATAGATATAAGGGCAGTTCCATACCATCGTTAGCCTTGATTGTTGCACTTACGTACAGCCTGACGCCAAACCTGTTCTGTACAATTTGTGCACCTTCGGTTGAAATAAAATATTTTCTTTCGACACTGAAGTTGACTGATGCATCACCTCTGTAAATGTCTTTCTCTTTGAGTAAAATTTTGGAATACTTTTTCAGCTTGTCTTCCCAAAGTATTCTGTCGAAAGTGTAATCCCTGGGATTGAGAGGCTTTTCGTAGTACTCGACTTTTGCATTTTCGACTGAGAAATCGGCTGAAGTGTCTTCGGCGGTTACCTTGACAGCAACATTGGCTTTCACCTTTGCGAATTTATCTGCCGCCGTGCGGTACTCATCATTTGTTACACTCCAAATTAACTGCCTGATTGCATCTTCATCGTCCTCGATTGGAAGAAGATTGTTCTGAGGCATCCTTCCGAAGATTTCGCCGAACTGGTCGCCACGGATTTCATGCGTGTTATCGAGCGTGTTGCTTCCCACCCTGAGCATTGCTGTCAGGTATCTTTTGTGGGATTCATCGGAATTTGTGATATTGCCGAAAGAAGCATTAACAGATGCTCTGCGTACATCGTCCACCCTGTAGCACATATAATAGGGTGGATTTTCCTGCGACTTGAGAACGCTCAT
Organism: Ignavibacteria bacterium RIFOXYC2_FULL_35_21; assembly: GCA_001804705.1. Taxonomy (GTDB): domain Bacteria; phylum Bacteroidota; class Ignavibacteria; order Kapaibacteriales; family UBA2268; genus XYC2-FULL-35-21. Next base: position 2,441 of record MHAY01000032.1, on the reverse strand, counting down.
TTCGCGGTTCATCTCATCGGTCAGCAAATCAAGAAGCTTGTCCTGTGCTGTGAGAAGGCTTGATGAAGCCGCAGCGAAAAGCGAAATGAAAATGACAAACATAAACTTAAGCTTTTTATGCATAATATCTCCTGAGTAATAGTGAATTTATCAAATATAATAAGTGTTATTGAGATGTGCAAAAGTTTCATTAAGTATAAAATATATGAATAACTACATGTTTTTAAAATGAGGAGAAGAAAAGTGATATATCAGGCTTTATTCCTGATTGGTGTATCTTGTATCGTTGACATAATTCCTCGCACTAAAGTATGAGGTTAATAACTCATGCTACGCATAAATTTTTATTTCTAAAAGCAATAATTTTAATTTTCAATTTTGCAACTTCCAATGTTAAAAAAGAAATAGGCTTTACGACATTTGGCCTATTTATAACTTTGAAGTCATAAATTATTTAAATGATTTAATATTTTGAAAATTTGGGAATTAAAAATTCAATGAATATTAAAAATTGCAAATTGAAAATTTTATTACTTTGAAAATGCTATTATGTTGCGTAACATGAGTTAATAAAAATAATCCTTTGTTTTCAACAATTATCATTACACACGAGTATTGGGTATAATGAGAATCAGTTTTTGCTGACAATTCTTCAAATATTTTTTATATCGTTCATCTAATCGTTGTCTCCAAAGAGCGAATCCTTGTACCCACAAGCTGCTGATGGATGCGTATCTTTCTCGCTGCAATTTGTTGACAAATTTATTTGTTGCATAATTACACCTTTTCTCCCGATATTTGTGAGTAATGAGAAGCTATAAAGAGGGAGAAAATTTGAGCATAGCGAAAAATAGAGATGTATAGCTTTATAGAGTTGTTCAAATTTCTAAACATTTTGTACTTTTGAAAATTTTTGGTTCAAAATAATATGAATAAAATTCTTGTCCTATCCATCGGTAATGACATAATGGGTGATGACGGAGCGGCATTTGAAGCGGCAAAGCTGATTCAGCAGCATTTTCAGGATAGTATTGATTATGAAAATGTCTATGGCGGTGGAATGGAAATTCTCGATTTCCTCGAAGGCAGGGAAAAGGTATTAATACTCGACACAATTTCCGAAAACGGAAAACCCACCGGAACAATCACCGAAATTGAGAAAGAAGATTTCACCGTTGTATTAACTTCATCACCTCACTACATCGGCTTACCCGAAGTCTTGAGGCTTGCCGATATGTTTGAAATAAATTTCCCGAATATTGTAAAAATATTAGCTATTCATACAGAACTTCAATATGAAGTTACCGAAAAGTTAAGTCCACAGATTCAGGAAGCCCTGCCAGCTTATGCTAACCGTGCCATACAGATTCTTGAAGAATGGATGAAAGAGTAAACCTATAAAATCCATAATTCAAAACGAATCAAGGAAGAATCTAACTGCCCGAAGCCAATTGAGATGAAGTGCCTTTTGAATGAAAATGATTTGTGGAAGCATATAATCCACCACACAGAATATAATCTCACACAGCATATTATGATTTTTATTCCATTAAACGACTTAATATTTTATTTAAACCATTTTAAAATCATTTTAAAATGGTTTTATTTCTATATCATTTTGCTTACTTAATTTCACCGAAAAAAAGGAGTACAAAATGAATAAAGAAACACAAAAAGCACATGAAGCATTCCTGGTTTACCAAAATCTCGGTGATGGAAGAACAGTTGAAGAAGTTGCATCAAAGCTTAATAAATCTATACAAACAATAAAAAAATGGAAAACCAAATGGGAATGGGAAAAGAGAATAAAAGAAAGCAAAATCAATACAGAAGGTGAATTAAATTTTGATTCGCTTATTAATGAGCATACCGAGATGTCGCTTCAAATCTCAAAATCACTCGAAAAATTAATTGAAGTGCTTACAGAAAAACTTTCCAATTCTGATAAATACCTCGGCGACATGAATCTTGACGATTTAGTAAAACTGATTAATAATTACATCAAATCAATTCCCCATGTTCTTGACTATATACAAAGTTTTACATTGGAGCCAATCAAAGAGAAAGAACTCGAGGAATCTTTTTCAATCTGCAAAAAAGTTTGTGAAGACGAAGTAGCTCTCAATCTTTCACTCGACATTTTAAGCCGCATATCAAATTAATTTATATTTGAATTGAATGGTATAACTATCATTAGTAGTAGAGCGTTCAATGAAAATGTAAATAGGGATGCTATTGCAAAATATAAGTTAATTAGTAACTCACGTTACGCAATCACATAACCTCTGTAATCCATACGTTCAACTCCACGGAGTTGGACTCTGATTATTTATTGTCTTTGTTACAGATGTTTATACTAAGTTGCTTAAATAATTCTGAATTCTAATGATGTCATTCTGAGCGCAGCGAAGAATCTATCTTAATAAAGTACAAATAATTAG
>MHAY01000031.1 GCA_001804705.1 Ignavibacteria bacterium RIFOXYC2_FULL_35_21 | reverse complement strand
TTACCCATACTCTAACTTACAAAAAGTTGGCGGCAAAGCCAAGTGGTCATACCACCGCCATAGGCGGTGGATTTCTTTGATTAAAAATTTAAAATTTATTGAAAATTGCCAAAATTGAAAATAAAAAATTATATCTTTTCGAAATAATAATTTATGCTTAACATCTTTTAAAAATTATTTTCTGTTTTTATACCACTCGACTGAACGTCTCACTGCTTCGTCAAGTTTTATTTTTGGCTCGAATCCAAGTATCTTTCTTGCTTTTTCAATCGAAAAATGATAGTCGCTGCCGCCGTTGCTTATGCGGTATCTTGTCAGCAATGGTGCATTTTTTATCCTGAACAATAAGTAAAACATCTCCATTAAAAACGCAATTGTATATCCGATTGGAAAAGGTATGCTCATTTTCGGCCTTTTCACACCAAGCTCATCGGCGAACATATTTGTAAAATCTTTCCAGTTAATATCAACATCATCAGTAATATTGAATGCTTCTCCTATAGCGTCTGGATGGAATGCCGCCAGAACAACAGCGTCAGCAAGATTTCCGACATAAGTCGGGCAGGTAACATGCCTGCCGCCATCAACAAATCCTCCCTTACCATCTTTCAAAGCTTCCAGGTATTTTTCAATAAATGTATGGTCTCTGGTGCCGAATACATTTCCGGGCTTGATGGATGTTATTTCCATTTTAGTTGTCTTTGCATACTCAAAGAGCCACTCATCAGCTATTCTTTTAGTTTCGCAGTAAGGGAAAATGGATTTCGCTGTAGGAGCAGTTTCGTCCATCCTATTAGGATTCTTAAATCCGTGAATGGCTACTGTGCTGATGTGAACAAACCTCCTGACATTGTTTTCAGATGCAATTTCAGCTACGTTTTGAGTTCCAGTTACATTAATTTTATAAAATTCCTCATAAGAGCCCCAATCGGAAGCAAATGCGGCATTATGAACAACGACATCAATCCCCTTTAGAGACTCTCTGAGTGAGTCTCTATTCGTTATATCACCATAAAACAGTTCAATTTTAAAATCTTTTATAAATTTCAAATTGGAGGTTTTCCGCACTAATCCACTGACTTCATGACCTGCATTAATAAACTTTTCTGCAAGGTGACTACCTATAAAACCATTTACTCCTGTTATAAAAACTTTACTCATAATATCATTTCAAATAAATTACAAATATATCGGACAGAACACCCATCGAGATATGTATCAGGAATGGATACCAGAATGACCTTGTCCTGAGTGCAACTATACCCATAATGATTCCAAAAACAATTGAACCAATAATTTCTCCGTCGGGTTTACCGATATGAACCAAACATGATGATATAGTTTGAATTAATATGGCATTTAAAGAACCAAATCTATCCTTTAAGCCAAAAAGCAGAAATCCCCTGAAGAAAAATTCCCATGCAATGTAATAGAAAATGATGTATGCTAATTCATATTGGAGTATCAGGTCATGCCTGTCGAGAAGGATTCTTGCCATTGGATATTCATTCTGAATGTCAGGCATCCGTGAGCCTGAATATGTGAATGGAATTAAAATTACAGGAATAGCAATGAGACAAAAAATCAAACCAAATTTCCAATCGCCTAAACCAAAACCAAACCCAATTAGTGGCTTCTTCATTTTAAGTTTAAGATATATAAAAGGTATAATAAACATTAAAATGAAAAAGGATATGAATTGGTATATGTGCCCATAATATCCTTCTAATTGATGGCCAATATAACTTGGAAAAATAGAGACAAAATCCTCAGCCTGGCCATAGCAGATATACATAGTCAAAAGCAATGGAGCACTCAATAACAAAATGTAAGTATCAATGTCCTTCTTATCAAATTCAAATGCTTTTAATAATGACTTCATACCTTTGGGTTATTAAAATGAAAAATAAATTTATTTCTGAACTTTAAATATAACATTCGGCCTAATGTTACACAAATTATTGCCAGGGCTGTACCTGCGATTATATCAATTACATAATGAAACCTGCAATATACTAATGAAATCATAATTAAAAATGCAAAAGGCAGATAAAAATAAAACAACTTTTTTGCATTTCTGAAAGTAATATACATCGTAACTAACATAATAGCCGCATGAAGGCTGGGAAAACAATCGAGTTTGTTAGGTTCAAAGAAATCAATCAAACTCATAATTGGTTTTGATAAAAATAAACCCGTTAGGGGAACAGACTGAAGATGGGCAAGATGGAATCTCGGGCCTTCGACAGGTACAAAAAAGTAAGTTATATAAGCACTATAATAAGTAATGAACAATAAAAAAATTGATTCCTCAATATCTTTATATTGTTTTCGATAAAAGAGGAGTATAAAAAGAATCAATGGCATTGGGAAATAGAAGAAATATGATATAAACATTATTTCTGTCAAAGTGGGATTTATAATCTTTTCTATCCAAATTGTCGGATGTACTCCGCAAAGAAAATAGTCAATGTTAATCATCAAATCATCGAAACGGAATGTATTAAAATATGGCAAAAGCATGAAGATCGATTCAAACAAACTGAAGAAGAAAATCATAGGATAAGCAAGGAATAAAAATTTCTTTCCCCAAAAATCCTTCTTTGACTGCCTCAGCCTGCTAATAAATATTATAAATAAAAATAGCAATAAATACCATATTGCTAATGTACCCTTATAAGGTGTTTTAGTAAAACCAATAATATAAAATACAATGAAAAATATAAGAACGGTTAAGTTCAGGAAATCTATTATACTCAGTTTCTTAAAGAAATTTTTTTCTGAATCCATATTATTTAATTATTATGCTTAAACAAGAACTAAACATTTAACATTTTTGCTATTTCAAAAACATTAAAATTACTGAATTTATAATATATTTGAATCTTTATAATAAAATTTTAGTCAACTATTTAATGCAATTTATTGTTTTAGTATGTTTGTGAATATTATTTTCATTAATTAAGATAATTAATATGGTTGGATTTGGATATGACTCCCATAGTATGGCTGAGGGAAAGCCATTATTACTCGGTGGCATTAAAATTGAATCTGATTTAGGCACAATAGCCCACAGTGACGGAGACGTTGTGCTTCATGCTCTTTCTGACGCATTGCTGGGTGCCTCCGGTCTCGGCGACATCGGAGAATTGTTTCCCGATACAGACTCAAAATACAAAGGGGCAGACAGCAAATTGTTTGTCGGGCAAATAATGAAACTGCTGGAAGACAGGAACTTATTTATTATCAATTTAGATATAACGATTTTACTTGAAAAGCCCAAATTGAAAAATTATAAAGATAAAATCAGGCAAAGTATTTCTGAACTGGTCAAGATTCCAATCGAGTATGTCAACGTAAAAGCAAAGACAAATGAAGGGATGGGTTTTATTGGCAGACAAGAAGGAATTGCTGCATATTGTGTTTGTGAAATTCAACAAAAGGCTTAAAGATTTTGATTCAAACAAAATTAATAATATTAACCTTTATATTCTGTGCCTTAACAGCGACTGCTGACAATACATTTCCATATTCTTACTCGACTTTCGAATCTTTCGAAGGCGGTAAGCTATTATTAACTAAATCCAATGACAAAGTTGAAAATATAACAAGCTTTTTAATTAAACCCGGATGGCTCGGAGAATCAGAAGTAATTTATTCGTGGAATGGCATAAAAAAAATTAATGCAAAGGGAAGTATTAGTGGTGTCAGAATTCTCGATGCTTATCCAATGCAATCATCAATTCTTGCAATATGGATAGATAAACAAAGTTTATATGTTGCTTACATTGACTCAAATACGACTATTAAATCAACAGCAGAAATAAATTATCCGTTAGGTATATCTGAAACTGCCGATGCCCATTGGATTGGTTTATGTTCTGCAAACAATTACCTTCTTAAGATTAACAAATCACTTTACCTTTGCAGGATTGACAAAACATTTCAAATTAGAATTAACTTAATAGCCGATAATGTTGTAAATGCCATTACTATGCAAAGTAAATCCTATAAGAGTAAAGAATTTGTTTATTTAACAGGTAGTGAAGGATGGTGTATTGTAAATTTTCATAATATTGATGGCAATAACATTGAAGCAGCAAGGATTCAAATCTCTGATGATATTAAATTAATTTTATTGAACAATCGAATCGGCATTCTCTCATCATCACAAAATTCAGGTATTTCGCTTTTTCAGATAATAGATAAAAACAAAGGTATATTGAGAAGTTCATGGATTGAATCTCCTTTAGAAAGAATTTCAATTGATGAAATCAAAGGGAAACCCATCATTTCTTTCCTTAAAAACATTGGAAATGATTATTTTATTTATTCAACTGATGTAATTAATATCAAGAACAGGAAAAACTGGAAAGAGACTGCCCTGCCTTCAGGATTTATCGAACCTTATGGCATTTCAAATTTAGGAAATAAAATTGTTGCATTGTTTCGAAATGGAATAATTACAATTGATGATGAAGGTAACATTCGGTCTTCGGATTTTATCCCTTTCGGAGAGTTATTTGAAGAAAAGCCTGTCGTTAATGAATTTAACGGATATCTTGTACTCAACACTTCTACAACTTCATTAATCCTTAATGAAACAAAGCATGAACTATGGTTTTTTTATCTTTTTCTTGCTAATACAGGTAAAATTATTATACCGGGTATTTCATTAATATTAATTATATTTTTTATACAATTGTACAGGCATCAGAAAAGATTTCTGAAGGCTGTGCTTGATTTGCCTTCATCAGGTATTGTGTTCATAATCAATAAAGACGGTTCACTTTTACGTGCAAATGATTCCGGTAAAAATTTCTTAGGTATTACCGATAAAGTACCCTTAAAAAAGATATTCCAATATTACTGCATACTTGAACACACCAAGCCATTGAACGAATTAGTCAATAGGGCACTTGCCATGAAAGATTCAATAATTCAAAAGATTAATATAATTCAGGACAATGAAAGCAAAGAATGGTACTGTACGGTCATGCCACTATCCAGTTTTTCGGGAAGGTACAGAGGCTTGGTGCTTACTGCTATTGATATAACAGAAGAGCTTGAGAAGAAAAGGCTGAGCAACTGGGCGCAACTGGCTCACGATATGCAGACTAATCTATCAACAATAAGATTAAATGCTGACCAGCTTGAAGTAATTGAAAACGATTTAAATACCGATAGAAGAAAAAAAATCATTCACCAGGTCGGATTACTTATCCAAAGAGTAAGGGACATCGTTACAGTTGGAAGAAGCGATACAATCGAGAGACAGGTTGTCAACGCTGCTGCAATATGTATCGAAGCAAGAGTTGAATTTGACGAAACTCTGTTTCCTGATGTTGAATTTGATTTAAGAATTTTAAACTTCAACGTTTCCTGCGATAAACCTAAAATGATAAGAGCTTTGAGAAATGCTATCGAAAACGGAATACGCTCATTAAATGGTAAACCCGGAAGAATAAGAATAGCCTGCTGGCCTGATGCCAAATATGCTTTTTTCAGCGTTAATGATAGTGGAGCAGGAATGGATGAAATAACCAAAAAGAAAATGCTGACACCATACTTCACTACTTCAAAAAATTATGGCGGAACCGGTATCGGCACTATGATAATGCAGCATGTTGTCCAGCTTCACGGCGGAGAGCTGATGATAAATTCAACACCCGGTGAAGGTACGGAAATTATTTTCTGCATACCGAATTATGCCCATTTGAGAATTACTAAAAAAGAAGAATGAGTCATAAACAAGAAAATATTGGTAAATATTATGGAGTTCGCATTGGCTCTATTGACTTCGGATTAAAACGAGTTGGTTTTGCTGTATGTGATGAATTTCACATTACAATTACCCCAAAACAGGTTTTTGACAGGACATCCCAAAATTTTTGGAATGATTTGCTCGATACATTCGTCAAAGAAAGAATTGGTTTGCTTGTTGTCGGTTTACCATTGAGGTTAGAAGGTGAAAAAGCTAATATCCTGGTAGATGTTGAAAAATTTATTAAAGAACTTAGGACAAAATGTGATATTGATATAGCCACTTTCGATGAGTCCTATTCAACCCGCAGGTCGGTAGGCACAATGCTTGAAATAGGAATGAAAAAAAAGAAGCGCTCAGTGAAAGAAAATAAAGATAAAATAGCTGCTGCTATAATATTAAGGGATTTTTTACAGGAATCGGAGTTAAAATGAGATTAAGAATTATTATAATTTTTATTTTATTATTTCAGGTTTGTTTATTATCCGCTCAAAGGAATAACTTTAAAGACCCAAAGCCAATGTTTGAGGCAGGTAAAAAATTTTTTTCAGACATTTATATACTCCCCGATACTTCTTCTGACTCGGTTGTGATTTGTGTTTTATATAAGGTTTCCAATCAAACACTAACATTTATTAAAAAATCTGAAAATGGAATTGAAAATTATTTAACGGTACCAAACTTTGAAGTAGAATTAAAAGACTCTGAAGGAATAATAAGGAAAAGAATCTTCAGTGAAGATTCAATTGAAGTAACCGATTATGAAGTATCCGTATCATCCAATGATTATATTTACGGATTTGTTTCAACCAAAATGAAAGCAGGTAAATATACTCTCAATGCTTATCTGCGATGTGCAAATTCCCAATTACTAAAAAATAAAATTTTTCCATTAATAGAATTCAAGAATTTCCAAAAAGATAAAATCATATCCGAGCCAATAATAACATCTCCTTTTGAACCTGACAAAGGCATTACGGTTAAGCCTTATATTATGGGCATTGGAATACCCTTTTCATCTGAAGGAGCATCAATTCTGATTCCCGTTTCTTATGAAAGTGAATTTGAAAAATTCAAATACACATTGAAATACACAAAACCAAGAGAAAAATATTTCGATTGGGGTGGCGGATTAAATTTATCCGGGGCGCTTGTTCCTTTAAAAAACTGTTCAATTACTCTTAATTTAACAGGGCCAAAGGAAAATCCTACTGCAACAATCAGCTCTTACATCGCATCAGAAGGCAGTTTCAAGCTGGGTTTGTTAAATATTATTCTTACAGCCGATAAACTTGTTCCCGGCAACTATGAATTGAATATTGTCAGAGAGAATTCTAAAGATACTATCAAAAGAATAATCAGCGTTATATGGGAGGACATGCCACTTTCACTCAGTGACCCTGATTATGCAGTTGATGCTATGTACTATATCCTTGCCGATGAGCAGTATGAAACCATGAAAGATGGTAAGACCCAGGAAATATCAAAATATATTCTCGATTATTGGAAAGAGAAAGACCCTACGAAAAAGACTGCTTATAATGAAGCCATGGCTGAATATTTCAAGCGGGTTGATTATGCATTGCAAAATTTTAAAGAAAAGAGTTATAAAGACGGTGCTAAATCCGACAAGGGAAAAATTTATATCCTATATGGAAAACCAACCAAAATGGAAAAGACACTTGGCGAAAAGCAAAATGTTGAAGTGTGGAAATATGATAAATTAAAAAAAGAATTTGTCTTTAAAACCGATTCGGCAGGAAATTATATATTGGTACAGGTGAATGAAATCAGGTAATGTCTGAGTCAAAGTGCCGTGGCTCCCAACTTGCACCTTCGCAAGGCACATAATCCCGTGTCGGATGTTCATCATATATTTTACATAATTGGCTTGTTGAATCGAGATGGATACAAGAACCGCAAAGGGTTTCCTCCTGGAATGTTTTCATCCTGCTCTGGAACTTCTGGTATTGCCTCCAACCCGGATAAGCGGCTCCAACCCATATAATAAATACCAAAAGCCACCAATACTCCCGTAAATCAAAATATTCGATTACAAACAAGCTAAGTAGCATAAGGATTGCAGAACGTAGAAGCACACCCCAAACAACAGAACCTGTTGTTATGATTGGTTGATTTGTAACTTCGGCTTCTTCATCTGTTCCCTCGCGGAACAAGAATATGTCAATTACTTTTTCGAAATTCATAGAGCACCGTTTCTTGCATTGACGCTGCTTTCATGTTTGAATTGCTGACAGAAAAAACATTTGCAATATGTAATTATTATTTTTTCATCATCATTTAATAGATTTAATGTCAATTACTCATAAATTTGTGTGGTTTTTTTTTACAATTGCTGAAAAGATATTTTGATTTATTTTTTAATTTGAAGAAAGAATTATGAAAGTACCCTTGTTGGATTTGAAATTGCAGTACCAAAGCATCAAAAATGAAATTGAACCTGCTATGCTCAAAGTAGCAGAATCGCAGATGTTGATTCTGGGAGAAGAAGTTGCTCAGCTTGAGAAGAATATTGCTTCATATTGTCAAACAGAATTTGTCGTTGCTGTATCGAGCGGGACAGATGCTCTGTTGATGGCTCTGATGGCTATTGATTTAAAACCCGGAGATAAAGTGATTATCCCTACTTACTCCTTCTTTGCAACTGCAGGGGTAGTTGCAAGACTGGGAGCTATACCTGTTTTTGTTGACAGCGAACCTATTACATTTAATATAGACACAATCAGAATCAGAGAGAAAATAAATTCCAAAACCAAAGCAATTATACCTGTTCATCTCTATGGGCAATGTGCCAATATGGATGAATTATTAAAGACATCTAATGAATATAAAATCCCAATCATCGAGGACTGTGCTCAAGCAATCGGAGCTCAATACAAAGATGGTAAATATGCAGGTTCATTTGGATTGATGGGCTGTTTTTCTTTTTATCCAACAAAAAACCTCGGTGCATTCGGTGAAGGTGGGATAATTACAACAAACAGCAAAGAACTCTCTGAAAAGTTGAAACAGATGAGAAATCATGGCATGAATCCGAAATATTATCACAAATTTATTGGCGGTAATTTCAGGCTTGATGCCTTGCAAGCCGCCGTCCTGAACGTAAAATTTCCTCATCTTGAGAATTGGCATCAGGCACGAAGAGATAATGCTATTTTGTATTCAAAATTATTTATAGAAGCAGGATTATCCGAAGAAGAAGGAAAAACTTCATTTGATATTAATAACAAAGTTTTACTACCAAAGCCTGTATATCAAAATAGCGGACAAAAAAATTATCATATTTACAACCAATTCATTATTAGAGTACAGGAAAGGGACAAGCTGAGAGATTTTCTAAGCAAAAACGAAATAGGAACTGAAATTTATTATCCCGTACCTTTCCACAGGCAGGAATGTTTCGCTTATTTGAAGAATAATGACAAAGATTTTCCCATTGCAAATGGATTGGCTGAAACAACAATTGCACTGCCTATTTTTCCCGAATTAACAAAAGAACAGATTAAATATGTTGTGGAAAAGTTCAAAGAATTCTTTTCTTAATAAAAAAGCTGAATTAAATTAATATAACAAATTTATCGCATAGCGATTAAATATTAGTAGCAAACGAATCACCCTAACCACCCTTTTCCCGTAGGGAATAAATATTAGTTTCACAGAGTTTCGCTGAGTTCTGTACAGAGTTGCACGGAGAAATAGTCAGGACCTGGATTAAGCTGATTAATCTGATTTCGTTGATTTTGGTTAACCCCACACTTTAGTGCTTATCATTACCCACAAATATTGGGGGAAAAGGAGTAATTTTGCAATAAATAAATATGTCAACAAATTACAGCGAGAAGGAAATGCATCC
>MHAY01000030.1 GCA_001804705.1 Ignavibacteria bacterium RIFOXYC2_FULL_35_21 | reverse complement strand
ACTCTGTGAGACTCTGTGATAAAAAAAGAGATGCTTCGACAGGCTCAGCATGACATTTTTTCTTGAATTGTGAATTGTGAATTGTGAATTGTTAATTAAATTAAAATATATTGTAATTATATTAATGCTGGTGATTGCAGTGGATATGGCTGCCCAGGGGAGCGTGCATGACAACACAAGCCAGTCTTCCCGAACAGGCAACGGTGCTTTCACGGCAACGACATTAATACCGATAACCATTACAGTCGTGCCGCGAATGCCCCAGGGCGAGAGCTTTACGATGGTAGAGAACCAAACGGTTTATTTCACGAACGAGCATTATCATTTTACATATACAATCTGGGGAGCCGACGACCATTCGATTGCATTTGAAACAAGTCTTACGCCAACGGATGGGCCGGTTGTACTGACACCTATATGGTATGCAGGACCGGATGCTAATGAAGAGAGCTGGGAAATTTATACTTCATCTTACAACGAAGTAGATTTAAACAGCAGTGGCAGGTATTATGTCAGGTGCGAGCTTGAATCGGCAACGGCAGAAGACGGTACCGGGGGAAATACTTATACTTTTACGGCAACAGTTACCGCATGGTATATTGACAGTCTTTGATAATGTAGAATGCAAAATGCAAAATGTAGAATGTAGAATTGAAAATGAAGAATTGATGTGACTTACTTTGTGTTCTTTGTGATTTTTACTCTGTGAGACTCTGTGCAGAACTCTGTGAGACTCTGTGATAAAAAAAGAGATGCTTCGACAGGCTCAGCATGACATTTTTTCTTGAATTGTGAATTGTGAATTGTTAATTGTTAATTAAATTAAAATATATTGTATTATTATTGATGCTGGCATCGGCACAGAGCCTGCTCTGCGATGATGATGATGATAAAGCGCGTGTGCCGCCTTATACAATTACAGTAACAGGAGACATAAACCTCGGAGTGTATGTGCAGGGCTGGTCGTCACCTATTTTTCCGCCGGATAATTCCATTATGTTCACCATAAAATTAAACAGGAAAAAACCGATTAATATAATTCTCGATAACAGCGGTTCTAAGACCGGTAAAACAGAAGATGTGAAAATCACTACCGAGTGGATGGTGAATAACGGCAACCAAATCAGTCAACTGACGGGAAGCCGTCACTACAAGCTGACTAATGTGATATATGTAACGGTAACGATTACAAATATCCAGGTGGCGAGGTATGCACAGTCGGGACCGCGTAGATTCGAGCAGGTGCTGGAAGTTGATATGTGCTTTTGATGTGTTGAGTGTTGAGTGCTGAGTGTTGAGTGTTGAGTGTTAAGTGTTGGGTGTTGAGTGTTGGGTGTTGAGTTTAAGAATTAAATTGTGAATTGTGAATTGTGAATTGTGAATTGTTAATTAGATTAGAATATATGGCTTTTGTTATATTGTTTGCATCTATTATATGTATTGCACAGAGCAATGTGCATGACAACACAAGCCAGGCAACCCGGACAGGAAATGGTGCTTTCACCTGCACAGTGGTTTGCGATGATGATGACGATGAAGAGGAAGACGGAATAAGAGTGCTTCCCGATGATGACTATGGCAGTGCAATGAAAAGTAATACGGCATACAAAGGAACAGCAGGATTCGGAATACAATTTGTCAAAAAAAAGAATGGCTTTATACGTAATATATCCGGGGTTAATGCGATTGCCGGCGAAGGTGTAATAATTAATGAAGGAATAAAATGGAATTTCATTGCTATCAGTGAAAAAGAAAAACGGAGAATTACAGGAAGGGACGCAGATGCAGATGGAATTGCAGAAGACAATAATATCAAATTTTTGATTTTTACCGAAAATCCCGAAACATTGATGGGATTTAAAAAAAAAAATAATTAACTTTGAATTAAATATAAATAGCACTTATCAGGAAATGTAAGAAATAAGTTATGAAAAAAAAGCTGTTAATATTGTCCGTCTTTTTGTTTAATTACTTTAATTTACAATCCCAGGTCGCGATATATCCTCCTGCGGTATTTATTGATGCCAGGACGCGTTCGGGGAGTATGACGGTACTTAACCAGGGGGAAGAACCGAAAGAAATCTCAGTTGAAGCAAGGTTCGGGTACATGGCTTACGATTCACTCGGCAATGTTTACCCGCTATATGAAGACAGCGTTGCCGCCCAAAGCCATTCTATAATTCCTTTTTTAACTATTTTCCCCAGGAAATTTGTCATTCAGCCAAAAAAAGACCAGGTTATACGTTTCCTGATAAAAAACATCGGGAAAATTCCCGACGGGATGTATTACACAAGATTAGCCACAACCTCAAAAGATGTACAAAAGCAGATAGACACGACAGGCCTCGGAGACAAAGTAAAAATCGGCTTATCATTCAAGTTCGTTTTCATGACAGTATTGTTTTTTGAGAAGGGTGCTTTGAATACGAAGGTTGACATTACATCACTCACGACAAGTACGGACAGTGCCCACGTGAGATTGAATTTCAGCTTCACAAGGGACGGGAATTCACCGTTTCTCGGCACGGCAAAGCTGAAAATCACAGACAGCAAGGGCGATGAAGTTGAAAACAAAGAAGAAAAAATACCGCTTTACTTTTCCGCAACGAGGGCATTTCCTATTCCGAAGGACAAACTCAAACCGGGTAAATATAAAGTTGAATTGACTCTGACAAACGAACAGCCGGACATACCTGATGAGATGAGAGTGCCGTTTGAGAGCATCACTAAGAGCTTTGAGTTTGTGGTTGACTAATTTTGAATGTTAAGTTTTAAGTGTTGAGTGTTAAGTGGAAAGTCGAAAGACGGAAGTGGAAAGTGGAAAGTCGGAAGTCGGAAGTGGAAAGTCGGAAGTGGAAAGTCGGAAGTCGGAAGTGGAAAGTGGAAAGTGGAAAGTCGGAAGTCGGAAGTGGAAAGTCGGAAGTCGGAAGTCGGAAGTGGAAAGTCGGAAGTCGGAAGTGGAAAGTGGAAAGTCGGAAGTCGGAAGTCGGAAGTGGAAAGTCGGAAGTGGAAAGTCGGAAGTGGAAATTTAGAATTGAAAATTGATTGAAAATTGTAAAATTGTAAAATTGAAAATTCTTGCAGTAATCATAATATCAGTACTTTTTCTATTACAGACACTTGAATCGCAGGGACAATCTAACATTCCACAAGAAGCCGAAGAAGGCATCTACTCGATGAACTACGCAGGAATCCTCAACGATTTCACTGCCTATATATACAAAGATTCGGTTTACATCCCTTTTTATGAGACACTGTCTTTCCTCGGAATTTATTATAAAATTGAAAGCGACGGGATAATCAAAGGATATTCATCCAATGCAGACACATCATTCGAGGTGAATTTTAATGAAAATTATGTCATTGACATAAACGGCAAAAAAAAAGAAATATCAGCCAGTGATTATTTCAAGACAGAATTAGATGTGTTCATACTTCCGGGCATCATAGAAAAGATTTTTCTTGTCAGCACGGGAGTTTACCCTAACAAACTGCTTATCTATTTAAAAAGCACTTATGAACTGCCATTACTCAAGGAAATGAAGCGTCAAAAAAAATATACATTCATAACAGCAAAAGAAGATTATGAGACGGCAAACCTTCCTCTGATATCGGATAGAAGTTTCAAAATAATTGACGGAGGAATGCTCGAATACCGTTTGGGCGGACAGCAGAGCCGCGAGAGCAGGAATTTCACATACATGGCAAATGTCGGATTGCAATTATTCGGCGGCGAACTGCAATACAATGCATTCGGCAATTATGAAGTAAAATCTAAAATGGGTTTGGTGGACTATAATTTGCGATGGCGGTATTTTCTCGGGCAGAATGATATATTGAACCAGGTTTCGATTGGCTATTTAACTAACACATCAACAAGACAGGTATCGGTACTGAATACTGCAACGCGGAGTAAAATTCTACAAGGTATCCAACTTTCGAATGAAACAACGAGAATGCCGACATCATTTTCAAATTTTATTATATCGGACAAAATCGAACCCGGCTGGCAGGTGGAACTGTACGTCAACAATCAACTGTACAGCCAGAAATTATCAGACAACATAGGATACTATCAATTTGAACTTCCTGTGAAATACGGGAACACAAATGTTGAACTGAAATTCTACGGGCCCAATGGTGAATATTACAGGAAGAGTGATTTCATTTCAATTCCATCAGAATATTTATCACCGGGAAAGTTTTTCTATACTCTCAGCGGCGGTAAGGAAATTGTATCTGGTGAATATTTATTTAACGGGAAGGCGTCCGTGGGTTTAACAAGCTGGCTGACAAGCTCAATAGACTATTCAAAAGTTTACAAGCAAAAAAATTATGATTTTGTCGGTTCGGCATCATTGAGAATCAACGGCAACTTTATGTTGAGCGGAGTTGTATCACCCGACAGATTCTATAAAGGCGGATTGAGAATTAACTCCGATTATTTAGGAACATATAACATAATATATTCGGTGAATAAGTCGGTTGACAGTGCCGCAGGTAAAGAGTTTAATACAATCGAGGTTGACGGCGGTTTTCCGAGGATACTCGACCTTCCCGTGAATCTCACATTCAGGGCAATCAACAGCGATTATGCAGATATGTCAACAACAAATCTAAGTGGATATCTGAATATTAACATATACTCTTTAATGTTGACAGGCAGGTACTATGCATATCTTACAAACGACAAGAAAAGCAAGACATGGGAAATGACACACAGTATAAATCCTCAATTAGATTTTAGCTGGTATGACAAGCCGAAATTCCTGAAATTTCTCGGTAACACAAGATTCACATTGGGAAGCATCTATGATTTGAATGGTGGAAAATTCATGAATATGGACTTTTCGGTATCACAGGAAATCACAAGGGGAGCAAATCTCAAGGCAAATCTGAGAAGGGATTTACAATCCAAAATGACATCAATAAATTTGTCATTGATGATGAACCTGACAAATATACTGGCAAATGCAGGCTGTACATCAGACCTGAAAGGGAATAACAGTTTTAATGAAGATGTGAGCGGAATACTCGGTTTCGACTCGCAGAAATTCAGCTTGTATCTCAGCAATCCATCGGGTAAAACTTTCTTAGGTAGTGGAGCGGCAACTGTCAGATTCTTCGTTGACAGAAACGGAAACGAGCAGTATGACGATGAAGATGAGGAAGTCAAGGGTGTTGATTTCTACGTGCCAAACGGAACAATCGAACAGGGAACCCCGGAAGGAGGCAGGAGGGTGTATAACCTGATGCCCGGAGGGAGATATAATGTATTTGTCAAAAAGGAATCATTCAAGAATCCTTTTATCGTTCCGAAAATGACAGAGTTTTCATTTGTTGCTGAGCCGAATGCTTATAAGAATATTGATGTACCTTGCTATATGACAGGAATTATCGAGGGTATTGTGCTGAGAGTTGAAGGCACAGACACAAGCGGACAGGGTGGTGTGAAGGTTCATATTGTAAATAAAGAAACAAAGGATGAGCAAACTGTTCCAGTCTTTTCTGACGGCAGTTTTTATAAAAGCGGAATTTTGCCCGGGAATTATACTATATACGTTGATTCAATGCAGTTGAGAGTGCTGGACTGCGAACCACAACCTCGATTTATTGACTTTGAAGTGAGAAGCCTGGCAGACGGTGATTATGTAACAGGACTCGGTTTTGCGATTTATCCAAGAACAACATCTAAAGATAAATCAGCTAAAACAATTCCACCAAAAACTGATGTGAAGGATACTGCTAAGACTCAGGAAAAACCTAAAGCGAAAGACGAAGAAAAAGCAATAGGTAAATATGATAGGAATAAAATTGAAACGGCAGAACCTACAAGAATTGAACAAATAATCAGTAAAGAGAAATCGTTTTATTATAGATTTACAAAGGATACGGCACTCAGTAAAGAATTAAGAGAATATCTCGATTTGCTCAGCAAACATTTAAAAGCCAACACAAATATAAAAGTATTTCTGACAGGATTCACGGATAATTTCAGCACATTAGAAGGCACACTTGAAATATCAAATAAAAGATGTCATGTTGTCGAGGAATACCTGATTTCATCCGGTATAGAAAAGAGCAGGATTATTTGCAAGGGCATGGGTTCGACGAATCCCATAGGTGATAATTCCAAACCAGAAGGCAGAGAGAAGAACAGGAGGATTGAAATCAAAATTGAATAGAATTATGCGTATCAATCTATCACTATGTTTATGTCAGGAGTAACTTCTGACATGGTTTTAAATGAATGAAATGCTTTATCATTACCAGGAGTAACTCCTGACATGGTTTTAAACGAATGAAATGCTTTATCATTACTAGGAGTAACTCCTGACATGGTTTTAAATGAATGAAATGCTTTATCATTACCAGGAGTAACTCCTGACATGGTTTTAAATGAATGAAATGCTTTATCATTACCAGGAGTAACTTCTGACATGGTTATAGATTTTCGAAATAATGTATCAGAGCCAGAACCATTATTGACATGGTTTAATCCATTATGATAAATCGGAGGCTTTTCTTGCACCGATGAATTTTTGGTAAAGCAATAATCCCACGATGCACATAACACCGATTCCGCTGAACAGGAGCCACAGTTCTGATGTATAAGCATATTGAGAAATCTCTGCTTTCGTTAAGCCAACTGATTGTGCCACCTCGATAGCTTTATCTATTGTTACATTATTTGCAAGTTGAATCTGTGAACCCGCTTCCGTTAGCTTCGTTTTGATGAAGGCAATCATTGGATTGTCAATAAACCTGACATAAAGAAAAGCACCGATAATGCCGCCGATGAAAGAGCCGAAAACACCATACAGGAAGCCGAATCCGAGGTATGTGGCTTTTTTGTCGGGTGGTGCTATGATTCCGAGATAAGATAGAAATTTAGGATGTGCAGTCATCTCACCAATCGAAAAAATGAAAATGCCTGTTATGAAAACCCAGATGTTAGAACTGATTGCAAGTATTCCCATTCCGAGGGTTGCCATGCCGATTCCTGTAATCATTGTAGGAAGGGCTTTTGCTTTTTTGACGAGCATCGAAACGAGAAGCTGAAGAAGAATTATTGTGAATGCATTGATAACGGTAACATGCTCGACGTCGAAATGCCAGTTCAGTCCTGTGATTCCATTGACGAAATTATCGAGTTGAGATGCATCAACAAAAGCCTTAACATACCACAAAACACTGTCGAACATCTGGAAATATAAAATCCAGAACCATGAATAAATGAAGATGAAAAGAATGAATCTCCAATCTTTAAACACCATCCAAATCTTATTAAATATATCCTTGATTACTTTTCCTAATGGTTCTTTCTCCTTCGATAAATCTTTCACAGGCTCTTTGTAAATGAATATTGTCGGGAGGAGCATTGCACCTGTGCATATTGCCGAAGCGATGATAACATAAGACCAGTTCAATGATTTGAGCCAGGGGACAAGAAACATTGGGAACAGGAATGCACCAAGATTGATTGACCAGTAAAATATTCCGAAGCCGAGTGTGTTCGTCCTTTCGTCTGTTACACGTGCAATAGTGCCGGATATGACAGGTTTGAAAGTACCCGCACCCAAGCCCATAATTACAAGGGAAGCAAACACAGCAAAATAACCTGTCGTTTGGCTCGTGAGGAAATAACCCAATCCAAGCAGTGAGAAAGCCACCATTAATGTTTTTCGGTAGCCGAGGCGGTCAGCAATTGCACCGGAGAGTATAGGCAGGATATAGAGCAATGGTTGTATTGTGCCTTTGATGAGGCCGACACCTTCCTTTGAAAAACCAAGCTGGTCTGTAAGATAAATCGAGAGTATGCTCATCATACCGTAGTATGAGCCACGCTCGAAAAACTCAAACATAATTGAAATCCAATATATCAAAGGGAAGTCCCTGAACCCTGCTTTTTTCGTTAATTCCTGGCCCATGCGTCTAATCTCAATAATTACACAATTGCTTTTTTAATAAACTGACAATTTACAAAAAGGAAATGAAAAATTTTGAGTTCTTATGAAGGCATTTGAAATTAATTACAAACTCACGTTACGCAATCACATAACCTCTGTAATCCATACGTTCAACTCCTACGGAGTTGGACTCTGATTATTTATTGTCTTTGTTACAGATGTTTAACTCCTAATGGAGTTAATCCCTTTTTTAATTACAATCACAGAGTGATTGAACGTTTGTAATAAAATATATCCGAAATTAGCGACAACTCAATAGGAGTTGAACGTTTGTATTAAAACATAACTGAAATTATCTATAAACCTATTGGGATTGAACTTTATAAGCCAAGGATAATAATAACTGCGTAACATGAGTTACAAATTCAAACCCTGCTCGATTGTGCTTCGGACTGAGTTCATCAGTTGCTTTTCTTCGCTCCTGTCAACCAGTTGGCCTACAGCCATAGGTTTGCCTATAATCAGCTTCACCTGTCCACGAGTGAAGTCGAATGATTTTGATGGAAGAATCTTATTTGTACCAACGATTGTAACAGGAATAATAGTTTTTCCGGAGCGTGAAGCCAGCACGAATGCACCACGCTTGAAAGTTCCGAGAGAGCCGTCTTTTGAGCGTGTGCCTTCCGGGAAAATAACAACAGACACATCTTCCCGAATTGATTTCAATGCCTCTTCCAAACCAGCCATGGCGTTACGCGGGTCGCTTCGGTTAATGGAAATGAAAGGAGAGTTTTTCAAAGCCCATCCCATAAATGGGATTTTCTCAAGCTCACGTTTGTACATAATTCTGATGTTGTCGGGAATCATTCCCAGCACAACAGGAATATCAAAAAGGCTCGAATGGTTTGAAACGTAGATATAAGTTATGCCCGATTGAATGTTATCGATGCCAATAACCTGAACATTAACCCCGCAGACTTTGAGCAATATTCTGCCCCAACTTCGTGCATGTTTGTAGAACACATCCTTCCTGCCGCTGATTTTCATTGCAAGTATAACTTTAAGCGCAAAAAAAATCGTAATAGCGAAAATAGCAGTCAAAAGGAAATATAGTTGTAATTTTTTTCCTAATCTTGAAAACACACTCCACATTTTACAAAATTAACTTTTACAAACTATATTGCAGAGTTCAAGAACGCTTTGGTCAGCAATCTTATAGAATCGCTGAAGCCCTGCAGGCCTGCATGCCAAAACACCGTTTCTTTGTAAAATTTTAAGCTGCTTCGACACATTTGCCTGAAGAAGTCCGGTCTTCTCGATAATCTCAGTTACGCATTTCTCACCGGAGAACAATGCCCTGAGAATCTTCAGCCTCGACGGCTCGGACATAGCCTTGAACCTTGAAGCCATATCCTTGATTTCTGCATCCGTAAAGTTGTACTTTTTTTCCATAGCATCCCTTGATTATTGGTAAAAAATCCAATCAAAAAATAATTTTAACCAAACTTCACCTCATTTCTGATGAGGATTAAACCTAACCGATTTTAAATATAAAAAAAATTTATATATAACACTACTAAATTTTTTAAATAATAAAAATAATTTTTCCTTAAAACAATGATTTTCTTTGTCAAATTTACATAAATTTTAGCTAAACTAATGAAATATAACAACATTACAAAAATATCGCAAAAATCCGGCTATGTGGATAAGCATGTGGGTAATTAATATCCGTTGTTGAAAACTTGTTAAGAATACTTTTTGATAATGCCTGATAAAAGTTATAAAACATCAAAAAGAACAAAAAAATTTTTTTAAATTCGATAATATTATATCTTTGCATATTAAAAGAGAGAAAAAAAATATTCATATCAAAAAAATTTTTTCAATTAATATCTTGGAGGATTTATGAGGTTAAAATTATTTGTTATTTTTATGGTTGCAGTATTCGCTCTTACTCTACCATCAAAAAACCTGGTTGCTCAATCTTACAACAGTGCAATATCAGCTAATCCAATAGCACTTGCTTATGGTATGTTTAATGCTACTTATGAAAGTAGAATGACAGCCGTTAATTCATTTACTATTTCAGGATATTACTGGAGTTTTAGTAATTGGACTGCTTTCGGATTTGGTGGTTCTTACAGATGGTATTTGAAATTAGTGCAAGACAAAAAAACACCACTTGAAGGCTTGAGTGCAGGGCCTGCAATTGCTATTGGTTTCTGGAAATGGAATTATGCAGGTTATAATTATAGTGGTGGTACATCAATAGCCATCGGTGGTGAAGCTGCCTATAAATGGGTATTCGATGGATTTGTCGTTGAACCAATCCTTCAAATTATGTTTAACGTTGCAAATATTGAAGGATTAGATTATAGGCCATTTGGTGCAGGTGTCAACATTGGTTATGCCTGGAAATAAAAATTTCAATTTAAAGATAAAAGCCGTGGGATTAAGGTTTCACGGCTTTTTTTGTGTGCCTGGCATGAACTATAACTACAGGGTGAAAGTCCCGAACGAGCCTTGATAGTGGGAATCGTTAGCTAAAGACAAGGG
>MHAY01000029.1 GCA_001804705.1 Ignavibacteria bacterium RIFOXYC2_FULL_35_21 | reverse complement strand
CTTCATTTTGTGCCTGAGAATGTTTGACTAACACATTTACTATCGCTTGTGCTTTGTTACCTGCTGCATCAGTCGCTTCATAAGTTATTGAATAAATCCTTCCATCTCCGGTTCCGTATCTTTCGGCTCTCAAATCAAAACTAAGGTCTGGAGTTCCAAATTCTGCATTTTGAATATCGCCGGCTACATCGTCAAATCCAAGGCCCATATCGGCTTCACTGCTCACAATTGATTTCAAAATAAACGAAACACCTGGCTGGTTGTCAGTGGCATCTACACTCGCTTGTAAAGTCCACATCTTGTGATTAGGAGGCCAAAGTTCATATAATTCTTTAGGAAATACAAACATTGTTATTTTCGGATCTGTATTATCAATGACCTCCATATTGAATGTTGCCTCAGATTTATTTCCTGATGCATCCTCCGCAGTGTATTTCACAAGAGTCATACCGATTGGAAATTCATTTCCATGATTATAATTGGATGTCAGGTTGACATAAGAACAATTATCTGTAGCAGTAGGTTCTACCCACGTCACAGCGACATAACCATCAATATCATCCGGTCCGGTGTATGCTATGATATTTGAAGGAATATTTGTAATAATCGGTGCTGTATCATCAATAACCTCAATATTAAATGTTGCCGAAATTCTGTTACCTGAAGCATCTTCTGCAATGTATTTGACAGTAGTCTTTCCGATTGGAAATTCATCTCCGGACATGTAATCAGATGTTAGGTTAACAAATGGACAATTATCTGTGGCAGTAGGTTCAACCCATGTAACAGCTACAAAACAATCTGTATCATCCGCTCCGGTGTAAGCTATGATATTTGACGGATTATTAATAATAATCGGTGCTGTAATGTCAATAATTTCCACAATTGTGTTACAAGTTGAAACATTATGGTTATTATCTGTGACTATAAGAGTAACAGTGTTACTACCTGTGTTCGAGCAATCAAATGTGCAAGATGACAAAGATATTGATTTAATACCGATACAATCATCGTAACTTCCATTATCAATCTGAGAAGCAGTTATTTGAGCGGTACCTGATTCATCAAGTTGAATAATTATATCTTTACAAATAGCTGTAGGAGGTGTGTTATCTTGATTTTCATCCTTTACACAACGAACAGGAAATCCATTATTCTTATAGTACTGGTCCCTATTAATATTGGCGCTATTATAGGCAAGGTACCTGCCATATGCGAAAGGTATATTCTCCGTAGAAGACCACCAGCCACCGGTTTGTCCAATTTCGTAGTCTAAACCATTCATGTAGCTACGGGAACCACTCGGAAGTCCTGTAAATCCGGTTTCATTAGTTGCTCCTGTATTTGGAGAATTCCAATGAGTAGTGCCTGTTTCTTTAAGCTTTCCACCTGCAACAGATGTGCCTCCAAGATAAGTTGCCAGTGTTGACCACTCTGCATCGCTCGGTACATGCCATCCTTGTGGTGCCAAGCCCCTTGAGTCGTTCACTGCAAACCAGTTATAAATTTTGCCATAAATGACACCGTTAGATGGATCGTTACTATAATAACACCAGGCTCCTGTTGTAAGGTTTGCCCATTGGGTTGGATCTGTTACTTGAGGAATCGGATCTCCATTTCGATAATGGTCAACATCAAGGTTTTTCTTCATCCATACTTGACAACCGATTGTATCAGTCTTAGGATTATAAATAGAATCGGAAGTCTCATTAAATAACGCTTGAATTTCACAATCTGTTAAAGCACGATTATAAATCCGAATCTCATCAATTTGACCTTTAAAATATCTACCCAGCCAGCCTGAACCTATTTTAACTTTATCACTAATTGTAATAAAATCAAATGTGTTACTATATTTTGCTACCTGAACACTATTTTCATAAAGCCTAATATCCCCGGATTTAGCCGTTATAACAACATGTCTCCAATCACCATAAGGAGTTGGTGACAAAATTGGTAATAGACAATATCCATTATTAAAATAAACAGCATTATTACCAAAGGTATTACATTGAAGATGTATATAACCATCTCCAGTATCTCCACCACTTTGAGATTCAAAAATTGCTTGAAATGTTTCTGTACTACCATTAACATTAAACCAAGCCGATACAGATACTTCTCTTTCCCCACCAAATGTACCGTTTAAATTAATATCATTTGAAATGCCATCGAAAGAATATGCTCTATTTTGATTACCAAATCTATCTGTTGTTAGAGTTGCTCCATTTACAATTCCGTCATGACCATTACCGCTTTCATCATTTGCATTACCATTGAATGGATAATAAGCGACTAAACCATTATTTAAATTGTTATCTTCGAGATAAAGTTGTTGTATTTCTGAATCAGTTAAAGTACGATTATAAATTCGAATATCATCCATTTTTCCATTTAACCATGTAATAGCTCCGGGAATTGGATGCTTAACAGTTCCTATTGTTAAAGTACCATTGTCAATATCCTGAGTTCCGGAGTAATTATTTAATACATATTTTTGATTGTCAACATACAAATAAGAATTATTTCCATCCCAAATCCAAGTAACAAATTTCCATTTATATGCCTCTAACGGAGTCATATATGGAGTTGCTACATTATTTGTATAATTAATTGGCAGATTCCATCCATCTGTTCTATGTGTTGCAATAAGATATTTAGGTGAGTTAACCCAACTGCTCTTTGAAATAAAAGTACCCCATTCATTATTATACCATTGATTAATGTAAGTCCAGAATGTAAATGTAAAAGCATTTGTCAGTTGCAAAGAGGAAGAATTATTAACTTCTATACTATTATTTATTCCGTTAAAACTATAAGCTTGGTTACATCTACCAAATCTATCAGTTGATAGAGTAGCTCCATTAACAATTCCATCATTACCATTTCCGCTTTCGTCATTTGCATTTCCATTGAAAGGATAATAGGCGACTAAACCATCTATTATATCGGGTATTTTTTCTCCACCAGTTGTTGTTTTTAAAATAGTTCCATTATAACCAACTGCATAACCAACATTCGCATTAAGCATTTGTAATCCTACTAAACCTTGTGTCGTGCCAGATACTTGTTGTTTCCATGTTACTCCGCCGTCATAAGTAACTAAAATATGCCCATAAATGGTTGTAACCCAACCTTGATTTTGATCAATAAAGCTAACACTATAAAAAGCGTCTGTAGGTGTGGCATTAATTATTGTCCAATTTGCTCCGGCATCTGTAGTTTTTATGATTTTACCAAAACCTGTTCTAACATAACCGGCTATATATACTATATTATCATTAACAATACACAAACCGGGCCAATGAGTATAACTAGGGCTTGTTTTCTGTACCCATGTAATTCCGCCATCTGTAGTATGAAGAATTTTACCTGCCTCGCCGGATATCCATCCTATATTATCATTAAAAAATTTTATATTATAGAACCAATAATTATTAGAACCGGGAGGAGTTTGTATAGTCCAGAACAGTCCCCCATTAGTTGTTTTTCTAATAGTTCCATAATATCCCGTAATCCATCCTAATTGTTCATTGATAAAAAACAATCCATTTAACCCAATCGTAGTATTTGGATCCTGTGAAAACCAAGTTATGCCTCCATCTAATGTTTTAATAACTGTTGGATTTGTATTATCATAACCACCAATAGCATAACCTACATTCTCATTAATAAATTGGATTCTTTGCAAATAATTTCCTCCTTCTCTTTGAGTTATCCAACTTAAACCACCATCTGTAGTTTTCTTTATTAAACCATCTTGTCCACAAACCCATCCAACTTGTTCATTAAGAAAGAATAAACCATGTAATAACTTAGTTGTACCAGAATTTAGAGTTTGCCACCCATTTTGTGCATAGCAAAATTTAGTTCCAATCAAAAAAATTGGTACAATAATAAAAAGAAAACATAACAACTTTTTCATATCATCCTCCAAAAAATTAATAATTTTGTTTATTATGAGATAACGATTGATTTTTATTTATTTCGTTTCTTTTTTTTGTTTCAATTTGTTTATCAATCAATTCTACATTTGTTTTAAAAAAAATTATTCATTAATTTTTATCAAAAATATTGATGAAATTTTCAAAACCCATAGTATTTAACTAGTTCCTAAAAGATTTGTTTGGGATTTAGGTTTTATTGAGGTTCTAATGAAAGATTCTTTTAATTTTGATATTGGTGAAATCAATATCAATAAAAATTCAGCCGATAAGTTACGTGAAAGTATCTTTTCAATTGCACAAAGTAAATTTATTGGTACCAATCCTATTCAATATGAATTACTTTTAAAAGATATTAAAGCTAAAATGATAGAATTAAGCGATAAAATCGTCTTTACATTTAATGGCGAAAAAGTAAATTTTAAGTCGGGTAATCAGGTTATATTCTCAACAAGAGTTTTAAAGTCATTATTTTCAGATAAAAGAGAATCTGATATAATTACTATACAATCGAAAAATCTAGACATATTATCATTTTATGCCTTTAATAAACCTTGGACTAAAAATGTTGAATCTAATGAGGCCATCAATCAAAACAGTAATAATTCTGAACATAATGATAATCTGCAAAGTATTAAGGAAAGGTTAAATAAAAAATTGAAAATATTTCATGTTTTATTAGGAATGATAATAAGTTGTTTGATAATAATTTATCTAATTTTTATTACTAATAATTTAAATAAAGACAATGTTTCATTAAGAAATGAATATGAGAAATTATTACTAAAACATAATAGAAGCGAAACTGAGTATCAAAGTGTAATAAATAATGTTTATAATCCTGAAATTTTTAATCTCCACCAATTTAATGAAAGTGGTTACGATAGCTTAGTAATACCATCAAGGCCGTTATTATTTAAAGCAAATTTTAATGAGGTTGGAAATGTTTTTAGTAATCGAAGTTCATATTTTTTTCAAGGGGTGGAATTACAACCAATTTTTATAAAGGATTCATTTGATGTCCAACCAGGAATTAAAACTTGTCAAATCTTAGGTGGTGAAGCTTATGGCTTTGGTAAATCATTTTGCACGGGTGATTGTTTTCTATTAGACTCGACTTATAATAAACAAAATTATTTGTGTATTTTAAGAATTAGTTTTACAAAAAAAACTTATATATCTTATATGTCTTTTAGGTGGGTTGAAGTAGATGGCAATTGGGGTTCAACTGGTCATGTTTATATTGATGGCAATCCTAAATATATAGGCAAAGTGCCATATCAATATATTGGAATTTGGCCGGCAAGTAATAAAATTAGTGACGAAAGACATAGGAATTTTAAGTGTGAAATTAATGATTTTGTAAAATACATAGATATTGCAGTATGGGATATTACATACGAAAGCGAAATATTTATAAATAATATTAAAGTATATGGGAGATAGGTTATTTATTGAATTATTTTAGTTGACGGATATTTCTTTCATTAATCCCACACTTTTCTCATTGCTTCTATTGCTTCCGATTGTGCAATTTTTACATACTTCTGAAATGCAGACCTGTTCTTGTGTCCGGAGATTTGCATTACCATTTAAGGTAGTAATTTAAAATCTAAATTTCTTTTAAAAATATTTATAGGTGCAATTTGGTTGAAGAATTACGATAAATATATGTATTTTGACAAAAAACGCAATAATCCCTCTTATTTGTAATCAGCAGGCCGACGGTTCGAGTCCGCCAGGTGGCTCATAATTAAAATCCGCAATAGTGAGAGCTGTTGCGGATTTTATATATTCCCTACTATCTTTATATTTCTTTGTGAAAAGGTGATATTATAAGTTGTTATACATAAGCTCGGCTATCAGGATAGCAACACAAAGCTACATATTGATATGCACTATCATTCATAATGATTTCCAATTAATAACTCATGTTACGCAATATACGTGTAATTGTAAAAGATTGAAATTTTCAATTTTCAATTTTTAATTTTCATTGAATTTTCAATTTAAAAAATTTCAAAACAATAATTAACTCATGTTACGCAGTTACATAATTTCCGTAATCCATAAAGTTCAACTCATATAGAGTTGAACGTGTAAAATAAAACATAACTGAAATTAACAACAATTCCATTTGGATTGAATTTTAAATATCAATGATAATAATTACTGCGTAACATGAGTTGATAATAGGCTTACTCAAAAATATAAACCGGCTCGATAATACTTCGGACTTTGGCGGCATTCATCAATCTGAGTAAAAGAACATCAGTAATTTCATAACCTTTACGCAAAAGTATATTACCTTTGTCATCCTTGATATCTTCAGCAATTACCATTGAAATTCTGAGGTCTTTGAGGCGAATATGTTTTAATACGCGGTCAATTCTGACTCCTGTTATAATCCTTTCGAGTGTATCCAAAACCTTCGGGTCGTATTTATGAGAAGTTGCCTTTAGAAACCTCAGTGCCTCAGGCTGATTCAGTCCCTTCTGAATAGAATTTTCAAAATCAATTGCAACTTTCAAAATCCTGCTTATAACTGGAAAATCATCTTCATTTACAACTTTATTTTCGGTAACAAATTCGTTGTAGTTTTTATCCTGAAATTGAATTGCATCGGCAATTTCCTCGAGCCTCGGAATATTTTTCAGAAGATTTCTGCTGTTTTCCGATTGAGATTTGTAAATTTTTTCTTCGTCATGTGTTAATTTTTCACCTTTAATTCTTTTATCCATTATTTCAGTAGGAATGGTAATGACTCCAATTTGAGAAAGCAGTGCGGCAATTTCAACTTCCCATAGTTTTTTGATTCCGAGTGCTTCCCCCAGCTTTTTTGCCATAACTCTATATCTGCTCGATAAATTAAATATCGTAGGGCTGGTGAAGGCCAGTATATCAATAAAAACCTTTAAACTGCCTTTCAAAGTCTTGTCCAGAAGCTCCTTTTCAGACGTGATTAATTGATATTGTTCGGCACAATCATTCAATGTGCTGATAAAAGATTCGGTGTTAACGGGTTTGGTTAGAAACCTGAAAACATTACCCTGATTGACAGCCTCTATGGCAGTTTCAAGGTCGGCAAATCCTGTGAGCATTACTCTAACAGTATCAGGTGCTGCTTTACGTACTAATTTTAAAAAATCAATTCCGTTCATTTTGGGCATATTAAAATCGGAAACAACAATAGCAAACGGGTCAGATTCCCTGATTTTTTCAATGCCTTCCATTCCGCTGTTAGCAGTCGTTAAATCGAAATCTCTTCTCAAATTTCTTTTGTAAGCAGATAACACATCATAATCATCATCAACCAAAAGAATGCGTTTGTTCATAAATATACCTTTTATTCTATTCTTATTATTTATTTTTCAATTGTGAATTATATTCTTCGATACATTCGTTAATAACCCTTATTAATCTTGACATAGGGTAAGGTTTAGACAGGAATCTGAATATTTGTCCTTCGTTTACTGCATCAATGGCTACTTCCGCATCGGGATGTCCCGTAATCAGAACACGAATTGTTCCCGGTGAAATCTTTTTAAGAATTGATAAAAGTGCAATACCATTCATTCCCGGCATTTTGTAATCCGATATAAACACAGCAAATTCATCCTCAGATTTAACAATTTTCATAGCATCAGCACTATTTGCAGCAGTAAACACTCCAAAGTGTTCCTTCAGGTTTCTCTTATAACCATCCAGAACATCAGGCTCATCGTCAATCATTAAAATTCTATTATTCATTATCAGGCTCGCTGAATTTTTTTGTTGACTCCCACCAAAATTCCAATTTTGTTAATAAATCAAGATTACCAAGATAAGAAAAATCTACGTCAAGTTCATTTCCTGCAAATTTTTCTCCTTTATAATTAACAAAAGCATTTGCAACATGAAGAATTGAAAGTGCAGTAACTTCCGATTCATTCACTTTACCGGGTGAATGATGAAACGCAATAGCTTCTATAACAGTTTTAGGTAGTCCCCAAATACCTAAGAGATACGCTCCAACCCATTCATGAGAAACTCCAAGAAGTTGATACTCTATATCAATTGAATTCCTTGTCCCGGTAGAGTTTAAAATTGACATTTTGTTATAATACCCTGGCACCTGCATGAGAATTATCTTTCCAATATCATGTAATATACCGGCAATATAAATATCATCCAGCATTTGCTTGTCTTTATTTTCAATTTTCCCGATTTCTTTTGCTGTTAAAGCAACCATCAGGCTATGCCTGCCAACTTCTTCACAATAAGCTCTTGTTTCAGGCGGATAATTTGCAGATGCAAATGACTGAAGATACAAAATGATAGATTTAATAGTATTTGTACCAAGAAAACTCAATGCATCAATTAAACTGCTTACTCTGCGGGGAAGTCCAAAAAAAGCAGAATTTACTGTTTGCAGGATTTTAGCAGTTATTGCAGGGTCTTTTGAAATTAACTTTGACACTATTGCTAATGACACATCCTGTGAATTCATCATTCTTTCAATTTCAAGATAAAGCTCAGGTATTGCAGGCAATTGACCTATGCCGTTTATAATTGACATTAATTTTTCATTTTCCAGATTTGTCCTTAGAGAAAAAGCATCTTCGATTACACTTTTTATCTGATTAGTATCGCATGGTTTAAGCAGGAATTGATGGGCAAGTGTTGTAGTATTGATAATTTTAATTTCATCCTGATGTCCCGATAAAATTATTCTCAAAATACGAGGGTAGAGTTCCTTGACTTTCCCGAGTAATTCAGTACCATCCATTCCCGGCATTTTCATGTCGGATACAATAACGTCAATTTTATTTTCTTCTAATATTTTTAGGGCTTCTTCACCGCTTAGAGCATAATACTGTTCCCATTCCTTTTTCATGGAGAACAGCATCCTCTTGTATCCGTCAATTACGTCCTTGTCGTCGTCAACAAATAAAATACTGATTTTCATTTCTCACCTTCTGCAGATTCCTGTTTTGAATTTATTGGTAATTTCAATGTAAAGGTAGTACCCTTGCCTACTTCAGATTCAACCGTGATTTCTCCTTTGTGTTTATTGACAATTATATCGTGTGCAATTGCCAATCCCTGTCCCGTACCTTTGCCGACTTCCTTCGTCGTAAAGAATGGGTCAAATATCCTCGATTGAATCTCCTGCGGGATACCTTTACCAGTATCATGTAAAATAATATAAACAAATTCATTGTCCGATTTTGTTTCGATGGTTATTTTCCCCTGCTTACCCGTGTCCTTGCCGATAGCTTCCTCGATGGCGTGAGCGGCATTAACAATCATATTAAGAATTACCTGGTTGATTTCGTCAATTGTGCATTGTACAAGCGGAAGATCGGGTTCGAGCCTTGTTTCAAGCTCTGCGATATATTTCCATTCATTTCTTGAAATTGTTACTGTAACATCGACTCCCTGATTAATGTTCGACAATGCTTTTTGCTTTGCCGAGGGATGAGCAAAGTTTTTCATTGCCAGAACGATTTTGGAGACTCTCTTAATTCCGTTTTGTGTTCTATCTATTGCGACAGGAATTTCTTCCATTAGAAAGTCAATGTCGTAATCATTTTTTAGTTTATTAAATTCTGCAATAATATCAGGATTTTCGGCAGTTGCTTTCTTTGTAATATCTTCAATAGACTTTATGTATTGGAGCAGCGATGAAAAAGCATCATTAATGAAAAAAGTGTTGTCTCCGACAAATTGCATTGGTGTGTTAATCTCGTGAGCTATACCCGAAGCAAGCTGTCCGACGGATTCCATTTTTTGAGAAAGAGCTTTTTGATTTTGGAGCCTTAACGTCTCGGTAATATCATTGAAAACAATAACCGAACCATCTGCATTGCCTGATGAATCTTTTATTTCTGAAACTCCTATCGATATTATTTTTCGTTTTCCCTTATTTGTCTGAATCGTTAATTGCCGTTTTCCCGGCGAATTGGTTACATTAATCCAATCCATCAAATTAATTTTTATCGGATTATTATTTGCATCGAATGATTGCAATACATTACCTAACGGCTGGCCGATTATTTGAACTTCACCCAGGTCTAATATATCTTCTGCAGATTTGTTCGCAAATAAAACAGCCCCGCTTTTCGATACCTTTATCACTCCATCTACTATACTTCGCAGTAAAATTCTCATTTGCTCTGCTTGCATGTTGAGTTGTGTTCTCTGATGGTGAATTGTGAGGAAAACGTTCACCTTATTTTTTAATTCTTGGGCTTCGAAAGGTTTTTGTATATAGTCATAAGCCCCTATTTCATAACCTTCGTTCACATATTCTTCAGATTTGTAAAAACCGGTGATAAAAATTACAGGAATATCTTTGAGCCTTTCATTTTCTTTAATTTTTTTCACAGTATCAAAGCCGTCCATACCCGGCATCTGAATATCCATGAGAATGAGAGATATGTCATTTTCTTTATTAATTATTTCAAGTGCTTTTTTCCCGGAATTTACAGTAATGATTGTTCTGCCGGGCCCTTTTAATATTTTATTTATTAATAGTAAAACCGGTTCATTATCATCAACTATGAGTATTTTACTTTTGAATACGCTCATTCGATTATTTACTTATTTTATTAAAAATAATTTACATTAATTTGAATTTATAACTCATGTTATGCAAATTAAATAAAACCTGAGCTAATCAGATAAACCTATAAATATTTTTTTAATAAATCCAAAAGTTCTTTGCCTTCGAATGGCTTTGAAAGATAATCGGTGCATCCCCCGGCAATAAATTCTTCCCTGTCGCCTACCATGGCATAAGCCGTAACTGCAATGATGGGAATATCCCGGTAATTTTTCATATTCCTGATTTCTCTTGTTGCATCAATTCCATTAGCTCCTTTACCAAGATTAATGTCCATGAGTATAAGTGCATATTGTTTTTTCTTTGCCATTTGAACTGACTCGGCTGAATTTTTTGCAATCTCGACATCATAAGCACCCTTCAGCAATTTTTCAATATAGATAACAGAAACTTCGTCATCTTCAACATAAAGAATCAGTGGTTTTTTCCCTCTTTGAGGAACTGCTACCGGTGACTCTTCCAATGTATCTTCCTTTTCTTTCTCATACTCTCCGGGCTCAATTGTAACCGGAAGTTTTAAAGTAAACGTTGAGCCTTCGCCGAGCTTGCTTTTAACAGTTATTGTACCATCGAGTAACTCTGCATAGCGTTTACATATTGTCAAGCCAAGCCCTGTGCCTTCGAATCCACGGCTCAATCCCTCGCTTAATTGCCTGAACTCTTCGAAAATAGTATCGAAATCTTTTACATCAATTCCAATGCCTGTATCAGTTACGTCGTAAACGATAAAATGCTTCATTTTTGATTTTTCATGATCGACTCTAATTGTGGCGCCTCCTTCTTTTGTAAATTTCAGGGCATTGCTAATCAGGTTGATTAGTATTTCAATTACAATTCTTTGGTCGGTATTTGCTATAATGCTTTCGTCCTTTGATTCGACCATCAAGGTGAGGTTCTTACTATCAGCTTCGGCTTTGAACGCATTGACTGCTTCATTAGCAAGCTCGACAAGGTCAGCTAATGTATAATTCGGTTTCATCTCGCCCGAACCGATTCTCGACAGGTCTAAAATGGAGTTTAAGGTGTTCATCAGCCTTTTACTGCTTCGGTAAATCAAATTGGATATTTCTTTTATGCTGTCCATATCATCTTCAAATCGGAGAATTTGAGAGAAGCCCATAATACCATTCATCGGTGTCCTCAGCTCGTGGCTCATGTTAGCAAGGAAGTTGGATTTGAGGCGGTTCATCTCCTCAGCATTATGCTTTGTCTTTTTTAATTCCTCAAGGAACTTTTTCTGTTCAGTAATGTCCTGAACAGTACCCAATAATTTTGTTGTCTTACCTCTGCTATCCTTAAAGGGTTTCATTTTAGAGTTGAAGTATGCTTTTCTGCCGCTTGGTAAAATCGGTTCAAAGTCGCAGCTAAACTCATTACCAGTTTCAATTGCTTTTAGGGCTAAATCTCTAAGTAGCTTTGCCTTCTCTTCGGTATAGTATTTCGCTTCCTCATCCGGAGTTGGTGGTCCAAGCTTTTTATCCCTTTCATAAAGTTCAAAAGTCTGTTCTGACCATCTGATTTCATTAGTTGAATAATCGAATTCCCAGCTACCGATTTTGCCAATTTTTTGTACTATTTTTAAATTACTTTCGCTTTCCTTCAGGGCTTCTTCTGCTTGTTTTCTTTGAGTAACATCATCATAAATAGCAACAATTTCACCAGTAAGTAACTTGTAAACGAAATTTTCATACCAACCACTTATCCTGTCATCTTTATAAAGATTAACATGATGATGTTCAGATTTTCCTGTTTTCCAAACTCTTTTAAATACATCAAAAAGACCGAATTCTTTAACTCCAGGAAATACATCGGTTACACATTTGCCAATTATTTCATCTCTATTCGCCTGGTTAATTTTTTCAGCAGAACGGTTGAAATTTTTAAATACAAAATTTTCACCATTGTTAACAGCTTCATATACAGCACAACCGCTGCTCATGTTTTCATACAATTCTTTAAATCTTTCTTCGCTTTCCTTAAGAAGTTTCTGTGCTTCACGTTCTTCTGTCTGGTCACGGAATACTAATACAACTCCTAATATATTTCCATTATCATCCTTTATTGGTGCTCCGCTGTCTGCTATTGGTATTTCTTTTCCGTCTTTTGAAATTAAGAGTGTGTGATTTGCTAAACCGATTACTAAACCTTCCCTAAGAACTTTATTAACAGGATTTTCAACACCTTCATGTGAATCTTCATTTATTATTTTAAAAACATCTTCAAGGAATTTCCCTTTTGCCTGTGATTCCTTCCAGCCGGTCAATTCTTCGGCAACGGGATTCATGTGTTTTACGTTCCCGTTAAAATCGGTAGTGATAACTGCATCTCCAATGCTGTACAAAGTTGTTTTAAATTCTTCCTGCGACTCCCATAGTTCTTTTTCTTCATAATATAGATTTTTTATAATATCTCTTTGGCGGCTTTTGTAAATGTATGAGAATCCGATTCCTGTAATTAAAATCAGGAAGAAAGTTAATCCGATTATCGATGCTTCCCTGAAATACAATTCCTTATAAATTTCTGATTTATCTTCCTTAGAAACAATAAACCATGGAGTGCCGGGAATACTATTTACATAAAATAAAACCGGCTCATCTCGGTAATCATAAGCTTCGGAAATTCTCTTATATCCAAGTACAGCTTTCACAGCAGGAACATCCTTTTGGGTTAAAGATATTTTTAGCTTAAGTGCCGTATTTTTTTTGTGCCTTAATTCGTTAAGAAAAAGGACACTGTCTCCTTCCTTTCTGACAATCAGTGTTTCTGAGGTCTTACTTGGTATAGGCCACGACTGAAACAAAGGGTAAAGGTATTTATCGGGATTAATTCTCAATACAATTGCTGCTAAAGGATTTCCCGATTGTTCTGAAATAGGAGCTATTATATCATAATGAATTTTTTTATGTTCCGGACTATAATATAAATCAGTTGAAGAGATAGTCTTATTTCTTATTGCATCTAATATTTTTTTAGTAGTAACATGACTGAATTTTTCTGTTAAGTTAATCGAAGAAAAATGCAATTTTCCTTTGACTGAAGCCAGATAAATTTCATGGTATCCATAATTATTGATTAACAAGTTAAATCTTTCCTGTAATTCTTTTTTTAACTTAATATCGTCTTTATTAATCAGCCAGTCTTTAACAGCTTTTATGGTTAATGGTGATTTAGAAAGAACTGCAGCATCACCAAGCCTATCTTTATGCCATTGGACTATTTGATTTATTTTCAAGCCAGCAATTGCCTTTAGGTCATTTTGAATTTCATTTCGGGTAAGACTTTCATCGTACCTGTAATATATGTAACCGCCTGCAACAAGCAAAATGCTAATAACTGTGATTAATAAAAAGACATGCTTCTTTTTTGACAAGTCAATCTTCAGAAATGCATTCATACATCACCTAAAGCAAGTTGTAAATACTCTAAAAAATCTATAAATAAAGTTTAATTGTCAAAGTAATATACATAAAATTTATTTCAAATATACTTAAATATCATATTCCTATAAGTACATGAATACAATACAAAGGAAAAACATTAATTTTCTCTGCCCTTCTGCACGATAGAATAACCCCATGCTTCAGCTTGGGAGGCATGAGACGAGCTTTTTCACTGTGCTTCTGAACGAGATAGAATAACCCCATGCTTCAGCTTGGGAGGCATGAGACGAGCTTTTTCACTGTGCTTCTGAACGAGATAGAATAACCCCATGCTTCAGCTTGGGGAGGGGATGACAAGAGACGAGACACACAGATTCAACCCAACTACCACACTTAAGTGTGGGGTTAATCAAAATCCGTAATTCGAAATTTGTAATTGATTTTAATGCCCCCTAACCCCCTCTTGATAGAGGGGGAGCAGGAGAAAAAAATATTACTTCAAAATTGTGAACAGGTTACCAATCAACGGAAGCGGCTTTGCCTCGCCTTTGGATGCTGTGAGGATACCCATTATTATACAAACCAACGAGAAAATCCAGACAGCAATCCACAATAGCGAAAATACAATTCCGATTGTAAGATAGAATGTCCATGGTAAAATGGCTGTTATGATGGCTATAACAATCCAAAATGCAACAATGCAAATCCATAATACTATGCCCTGGTTTGTGTGATAACGTGCAAACTTAGACTGATTGGCGGCAATTAGTGGCACGAGCCATATAATATATGCAAGAATAGCCATAGTCTTGTTCTGCTCGATGTCCTGAGGGTCAAAGCCCTGGGCTGTTGTGGTTACTTCATCTGCCATATTGAGTTCCTTATAAAAGTTAATAAATAATTACATACCAGATAGTTTCTTTATATCAATTGAATTTGCTACACTTTTCACAAAGTCGGTGCTGGTCTGGTTGCCTGCCTCGACTGTAAGGAAGAATCTCCATGCAATTCCATAGTTTACTGTTGCTCTTTTATTATTTTTGTCCAGGGATTCATATCCTGAAACGTTGTCGAATCCCGGACTGAAAGTTTTTTCCATTCTGTCCTTTGTCTCGGTGGAAAATCCAATCTGCCAGAGTGCAGTCAAGCCAACATACATATCGCCCGCCTGGTTGTAATCGAGAAGTGTAACTGTAACATAGTTATCACCACCGTTTGTACCCGGAGCAACATATTTACATACTGCCTGTGAGTAAGACATAGGAGGCATATTGAAGGATGTGCCTTCGGGTTCCTCAGCCGTATAGCCGCTGATTGATGCGGGAAGGAATTTTTGAAGTTCCTGGTAAGGCATGGCAAGAGTGTCACCCCTGCTTATTCTTTCCTTTTTGCGGACATCTGCGAGTTTTGATTCAGCTTCTATATTCTTGCCTGCATCGGCAATTTTTTCCATTGATTCAAAAGCTTTCTTCATGTCATCGGCTTCTTTGCCGCAGCTATATAGGATAAATGCCAGTATGATTGTAAAAAGTATTGGTAAACGTTTCATGAAACCTCCGAATGTTGATAAAAATTCAAAATAGTTTATGGTAAAAATTAATGCCCGACATAGATCTTTCTGCCTTGAAAAAAAGAAAAGTACATTGTAATCTACAAAAATGAAAACATCAATAATAAACCCTATGATTAATCAATAAGCGAACTTAACAAAATTTCTTTGATTTCCGCAAACTTTTGTTTGTTGATAATTTCGTATTGTTTTGCAGTTTCGAGAGTAGCCAGACTGAGATAAATATATATATTGAGAAGGTTTGTGTGATTCCTAAGTGATTTCAGGTGTAATTTAATAGTATCAACATCAGCACGGGCAATAGGGCCTGTCAATGGAATTTTTTCCGACTTCGAGAGAGATTTAAAATTATTGTTCCTGGTGGTTTCGATAATAAGAGGAAGAAAATCCTCCCAGTTCATCCCGGATAGTTCTTCAAGCGAGCCTGCACCTGCAAGGACTGTACTCAGAAAATTCGATGCAAAAACGGCTGATAAATGATGGAGGACTTTTATATTTTTTGATTCAATTGGGATCGACATAGGTTTTCCTCCAAG
Source organism: Ignavibacteria bacterium RIFOXYC2_FULL_35_21 (assembly GCA_001804705.1). GTDB lineage: Bacteria > Bacteroidota > Ignavibacteria > Kapaibacteriales > UBA2268 > XYC2-FULL-35-21. Next base: position 42,503 of record MHAY01000029.1, on the reverse strand, counting down.
CTGTGTTATTAATGTTTTAAGTAATTCCGGGTTGTGTTTAGTTTCGATTGTCCAGCCGATGTTTTTCAAAACGGAAGCATCCGGATGGTAAAATGTCTGGAAGGGATGAATACAAGCTGTTTTAGCACCACGCTTTTCACAGGATGACAATACCGATACGGGCAGAACACCTGAACAATGAATCACCCAAATATCTTTTAATTTATAGTGCCAGGATATTGCGATTTCATTGGCAACAGATTTTATTTCTGAGTCGTTTACCGAAATAATAATGATATCCGGAATGGGAATAAAAATTGGAACCGAAGAATAAAAGTTGATGTTATTTTTCAGTGTGGATTTGATTAAGTTTGTTTTAGTAATATCCTTTTCAACTACCCACAAAAGCTTATATTTTTTAGATACAGCTTCAGCAAGGACAGAGCCAAGCTTTCCGTAACCGATGATACCTATTTTGATTTTTTTCATTTGAATTGAACTTAAAAAAAATCATGGGACAAAAGGATTGATTAATTTCAGTTTACTTTCAATTAAATTTGCACCGCTAATATCTTCCGTTAAAAGAATATCACAGTCATTTTCGAGTGCAGATGCTATGATAAGGCTGCCCCAAAACGATGAGCCATATTTGTCACTTAATTCGGCGGCATTTAGGATTGTAAATATACTTATATTGAAAATTGAATATACATTTCGAAGGTTATTGATAAATTTACTTATATCAGAGTTGCTGAATTTAGCTTTACGAAGTAAGTTATAACAAACTTCATTCACAACTTGAGTATTTAAGACAATATCAGTATTATTAATGATTTCTTGTGCTTTTTTTTGCTTGTCGTTATGATTAGACATGAAGGCATAAAGCCAGATATTGGAATCTACAAAAATTTTATCTGCCATAAATTTCATCCCTTAAGAAGGGCTTAAAATTTTTCACTTCTTTGGGTAATAGCTCATTTACCCTGCTGATGCCATTTTTTCTCCTCTTCTTTTTTGAATACTTAGAAGTCAAATAATTGTAAAAATCAATCATTTGCTGCTTTGCTGAATCAGGTAGCAAGGATAAATCAATAAAATTATCTGTAATTGTTTTCATACTTATTATTTTCTTATTATTATTTTGAAATTAGACTAAAATAAACAATCTTAATTGTAGTTGAAAATATATTTTTTAGCCATAAAACTATTCATTACATATATAAAATAATAAAACGGGATAGGAATTTAATCACCATTTTTTCCCTAACCTATATCCATTCTCTGAATCCTGAATGTAGTAACCTGCATCAATTATTTTTTGCCGCAATTCATCTGCCTCTGCAAAGTTCTTTGACATTTTGGCTTTCAGCCTTTGTTCAGCCAAATCTGTTATTTCAATTGGTATGTTAACCACCTCAACCGGTCTCGGCTCGATTTTCCAGACATCAAATATGTTATTTAGTTTCGTGAAAAATTCTAAAGCTGATTTTCGTGCTTCTTCATTTAGTGTGTTGGCAGGATTATCATTGATGAATGTAAATACGGATGCCAGTGCTTTAGGAGTATGCAAGTCAGTCGCAAGGCTTGTGAAAACTTCGCTCTTCATTTCGTTTAGAACATCAGTGTTGATAAAACTTCCATTAGTTGTTTGGTGCAAATCATAAATGTAATCCTGAATGCGGAACCTCGCCTTGCGTGCAGAATTTATTCCGTCAAAGGTGAAATTGTATGTAGAGCCGTAGTGTGCAGAGAGCATTGCAATCCTGATGTCCAATGGGTCAATGCCTTTTTCTAACAGGTCACGTAGTGTGAAATAATTTCCGAGGGATTTGCTCATTTTCTGCCCTTCGACTTCGAGAAATTCATTGTGGCACCAGAAAGCATTAGGCTCGACTCCATAACCAGCCTTGCTTTGAGCGATTTCATCTTCATGGTGAGGGAACTTCAAATCAACACCGCCTGTGTGTATATCGAAAGGCAATCCGAGTAGTTCTTTTTCCATGGTGGAACATTCTATGTGCCAGCCGGGGCGTCCGTCGCAGATTATACCGTCAACCTCGAACTCCCAGAATGGCTCGTCAGGTTTTTTATATTTCCATAGTGCAAAATCGTTAGCATCTTCTCTTTCGTATTGGTCGGCATCAATGCGGGCACCTGCACGGAAATTCTCGAAATCAATCTTATAAAGCTTTCCGTAGGTATCCTTTTTTCTCCATTCGCTGACGTTGAAATAGACTGAGCCTTCGGAAATATATGCAATACCATTTTTGATAATCCTGCGAATCAGCTCCTGCATTTGGGGTATGAACTCAGTTGCTTTGGGCATCGAAAAGAAATGTTCAAGCCTTATTCCAAGCTTTGAAATATCTTCGAGAAAACTTTTCTCAAAATATTGGGTGAATTTCAGAAGATTATCCATCAGGTTATCCGTTTGACTGCCCATTTCGGGGAGCCATGCTGTACTTCCGGGAGCACTATCGCGAATAGTTTTGTCATCAATATTCGTGATGTTCATTACCCATTTAACATTATATGCACCTATTGTCCTCAATACACGCTGTAGTAAATCGGCAAACAGAAATGCACGCATATTACCGATATGGGCAAAGTTGTAAACCGTGGGACCGCAGGAATACATCCTGACAGTGTTGCCTTCAAGCGGCTTGAAGGGCTCAATCGTTTTTGTAAGTGAATTATATAAATAAATCTGCATTAAATTTTTCAAATATTTCAAAATTCAAATTTAAAACTTTATTAATGATTAATCATTGCAAATATTGTATTCTTTTTTATTACTTTTTATTCATTAAAAAATTATAAAGAAAAATCATAATTAAATACTTAATTGAATAGCCACTATCTTCAGATAGTGGTGAGTTTTTTTCACATGATTTTGACTTTAGTCACTTATAGGTTAGGGGAACAATCCCGAATGTATTGGCAATAATTTTCCACTACTTGAAAGTAGTGGCAATTCAATTTGGCAATTCCTGTAATAATTATTCACATATTTCGTAAATCAATTCCTAATTTAGCAGATTGAAAATATTCGATTACTAATTCAAGATAGCCGAATATTATTATTTTCAAAGTATTATAATTTTCAATTTGAAATTTTTAATTTTCAATGAATTTTTAATGTATAAATTTTCAAAATCTAAACTAAATAAATAATAAGTTAATTTATTCAATAATGTAATTGTGAAAACGGAAGGAACAAGAGAAAGGACAAAAAAGATTGTGGCTAAGAACCGCAAGGCTTACCACGACTTTGAAGTGATACAGACTTTCGAGGCAGGCATTGCTTTGCAGGGGACTGAGGTGAAGTCTATCCGGCAGGGAAAAATAAGCCTGCAGGAAGCTTATGCCGCTTTCAAAAGTGTTGACAGCCTCGAATTGTATCTTCTGAATTTTCACATCAGCCCCTACGATTTCGGCAACCGCGAAAACCACGAACCAAAGCGTCCCCGTAAACTATTGCTCAAACACAGGGAATTAGTCAAGCTGAAAACTGCAATCCAGGAAAAAGGATTCACTCTTATTCCTCTCGGTATTTATTTTTGGGGTCCATACCTAAAAATTGAGCTTGGAGTTGTAAGGGCAAAAAGAAAATATGACAAGAGGGAAGCTGTTAAGGAGAGAGATTCCGAGCGTGAAATAAGACAAAAATTCAGGGTGTGAAAATTGATTTATTTGAATAGCCACGACTTTTAAGTCGTGGTGAAGGTTCATTAGCACAAATCGGGATTTATCACCTAACCTATAAGTGACTAAAGTCGGATGGTGGTTGTACAAAACTCCACTATCTGAAGTTCGTGGCTATTCATCCAATAAAAAATCAAAAATGAAATTGTATTATTTCTTAAATTTATAAATCTTATTTATTTCATTACATAAATTATAAGTATGCAAATGTTTCCAACTCTGAATGAGCAGATGGATTTGATTCGCTCAGGTACGGTCGAGATAATTCCCGTTGATGAGCTTGTAAAAAAAATTGAAGTCTCGATTACAAAGAATGAACCGCTTATCATTAAGCTTGGGTGCGACCCGAGCAAGCCTGACCTGCACATAGGACATGCAGTCGTACTGCACAAGATGAGGCAGTTCCAGGATTTGGGGCATCATGCTTTACTCATTATCGGTGATTTCACGGGAATGATTGGCGATCCTACGGGAAAAAATGTTACGAGGCCTCATCTCACTTTAGAAGAGACGAGGATTAACGGGCAGTCCTACCTCGAGCAGGCAACAATGGTTCTTGCAAAAGAAGAGCTTGAAGTGAGATACAATTCCGAATGGCTTGGCAAAATGTCATTCAGGGATGTGATTGAGCTTGCGGCAAAATACACGGTTGCACAACTTCTCGAACGTGATGATTTCAGCAACCGGTATAAATCGGGACAGCCAATCAGCGTTCACGAGTTACTTTATCCTTTGGCACAGGCAATGGATTCGGCGGCGATTAATTCTGACGTTGAACTCGGCGGTACTGACCAGAAATTCAATTTGCTTGTAGGAAGGGAAATCCAGAAAGCATATGGAATGGAACCGCAGGTAATACTTACGATGCCTTTGCTGGAGGGGACTGACGGAATAGAGAAGATGAGCAAGTCATATAACAATTACATTGCATTCAATGACACACCAAGAGATATTTTCGGTAAAGTGATGTCAATTCCCGATAATATGATTGTCCGCTACTTCCGCTATGGAGCGCGTGCATCTGAAAAAGATATAAAGGAAATGGAAGAACAGCTCAAGTCGGATTCATTCAACCCGCGTGATGCGAAAGTCAAAACAGCAAAAGCAATCGTTGCAATATATCACGGTGATGAAGCCGGAGAAAATGCACTCGCAGAATTTGATAAAATTTTCAAAAACAAGGACATTCCCGATGAAATTGAAGAGATGAAATTGGATTTACCGACAGCAGTTCAGCCATTGATGGATGTGCTTGTTCTGACAAACCTTGTTCCTTCAAAGAAAGAAGCAAAGCGTCTCATAGAGCAAGGCGGTGTAATGCTCGACGGCGAAAAGATAACAGATTTCCGTGCTGAAATAGATTTATCGAGCGAAAGACTTTTGAAAGTCGGCAAGAGAATATTTTTGAAGGTGAAGGGGTGATTTAACAAAGATAATAGGTGTAGAATGTATTCAATATTATTATATATGATTCTAGCTTTAAGTAATTCTTTTATTAGTGATTCACTTACTATCATTGATGAGAAATCAAGTAATTACCAAAATGATTCTAAGAAATGGGATATAGATTCCTCTAATTATCTTGATAGAATTGAACTACATAAAATATACAATAACCAATTGAGTAATAATTTAATATCCTACATAATAAGTGACAGTGTTAATAAAAAAATAATTGATGATAGTACATTTAAGTACTTTGCATTTTTTAATAGATTAAGTAAAAGTGTTACAATAGTCCTTGACAATAAAAAATATGAAAATTTGAAAAATGAACTATCAATTAATTATAAAAAATACTTAAAAGAAACATGTGATTCACTTTCCTCACGTATATTGTTTATATCAATTGCAAATAATCAAATGATATATAGTACATACTGTAAAGATCTTGATAAAGATTATAATGAACTACTAAATATCTTAAAACAATTTTTTAATGATAAGCAGATGGAACAATTTTTTAATTATATGAAAAGAGAATTAAACTAAATTATCAGCGATTTCCGTGCTGAAATAGATTTATCAAGCGAAAGGCTTTTAAAAGTCGGCAAGAGAAAAATTTTGAGTGAGGCAATTATGAAAAAGATATTTAATATTATATCAATAATTTTCATATTTCTTATATCATTTATCCTTCATTCCCAGGAATACAAGGTAATAACAGGCGGAACTGTCATCAACACAAACGGAACGGGTGTGATTGAAGATGCTGTGATTATTATAAAGGATTCCGTTATTGTCGAAGTCGGAAAAAATATTAAGGACAAAATTCCGCAAAACTCAGAAGTAATAGAAGCAGGCGGGAAGTTTATCATACCCGGATTGATTGACAGCCACATACATTTCTTCCAGTCGGGCGGACTGTACACAAGACCTGATGCAATTGACCTGCGGAATCGCCTACCTTATGCAAGTGAGTTAAATTGGATTCGCAATAATATTGACGATGTCTTCAAAAGGTACATCAGGTGCGGTATTACTACTGTCGCTGACATGGGCGGTCCCTTCTGGAATTTTGATATAAGGGATTATTCCAGGACAGCCGAAATTGCACCGAGAGTGTTTATCACAGGTCCGCTTATCTCATCTTATGAGCCGGAAAAATTGAAAAGCGATGACCTTGCGATTATAAAAGTATCAACCAAAGATGAGGCATTGAAGCTTACCAAAAAAATCATGGACAAACAGCCTGATTTTATGAAAATCTGGTATATCGTAGGAAGAGACGGATGGTCTTCCGAAAATGATTTTTTCCCGATTGTCAAAGCAGTTGCAGATGAATCACACAAAAAAGGATTGCCTTTGTATGTTCATGCAACCGAACTCGAGACAGCAAAAAAGGCCCTCCAGGCAGGTGCAGATGTGCTTGTCCACATGGTCAGGGATAAAGATGTTGACGATGAATTTATTGAACTCGCTAAGAAGAATAATGTTGTGATTATCCCAACATTATGGGTTTTTAAATCATATGAATCAGTTTTCACAAAGCAGATGAAACTACTGACATCCGAGTACTGGCTTGGCAATCCGAAGACAATCAGTTCATTCTTCGATATGTATGAACTGTCATTCGATGAACTTGGCGAGAGGCAAAAGAAACTGCTGGTTGATATGAAACCTATTGAGATAGATTCTGTATGGCTGAGAAACCTGAGAAGATTCAGGGATGCAGGAATCACGATTGCAGTCGGCACGGATGCAGGGAACATTGGTGTTCTGCACGGACCTTCGATTTACCACGAGTTTGAATATATGTGCAAGGCAGGACTGAGTAATCACGAATTATTAGTTGATGCGACTTACAATGCGGCGAAAATGCTGAGGAAAGAGAATGAACTTGGTTCAATCGAAAAAGGAAAACTTGCCGACCTTGTAATACTCAATTCGAATCCATTAGATAACATACAGAACACAAGCGATATTTCTGTAGTTATTAAGAACGGTAAAATCTTTGTTCCGGACAGCGTTCTTCCCAAAAAGCCGGAAGACATTGTACAGGTGCAGTTGAATGCTTACAATGGCAGGGATATTGAAGCATTTCTATCAGCATACACCGATAGTGTAGAAGTATTTCTATTCCCTGATACATTCCGTTACAAAGGTAAAGATGAGATGATAAAAGTTTATACAGAGTTTTTCAATAAAGCACCCGGTCTTCATTGCAAACTGCTCAGCAGAATGACAAACGGCAAGTACGTAATTGACCGTGAGCTTATCACTGGAGTTCCCGGACGTGAAAACATCAATGCAGTAGCCATATATGAGACGGCAGGCGGATTGATTAAGAAGGTGTGGTTTTTGCCGTGAAGGAAAAATGAAAAGAGTAAATCATTACAAAAAATATCTTAAAGAACAGTTGAAAGACCCTGAATTTGCAGCACATTACGCACTATCAAGAGAAAAAGTAAGGCTTGAAATATTCTTAGAGAATCTCAAAGAAAAGATTAATCAGGAATCTTAATAAAATTACTAAATATGTAAAACAAATTGCTTTGTAAAATTTATGCTAATTAGGCAAAAATAATTTTTTGTTTTATAAGTCATTTATAGTAAATTTGCAAACAACAAGTAAATCCTTATACGTGGGCTACCGGATGGTTGCTCGTAAATAGCGTATAAGGTTTTGTTATTTATGAATAAATCGGACTTTCTTCAACTATGTTGTCTCTAATTATATCATAATAACTATCATCTTCGTATTCGTATTTTCTAAATATTGACCAACTGATAAAATCAACAGCCTGCAAGCATTTATCTTCATGTGGAGTCTTAATCTCAATTTTTAGTTTCAATTTATACTTCGAATTTAATTTGTTTAACAAGTAGTTCCTAAAATTCATATTCAGAAATTTGTTTGTTTCTTTTCTTGAAGCTATCAGAGTTACCTCCTCTTCAACTGGAATTAAATTCTTCCTGTAAACTATGTCTAAGAGTCGGTTAACGACAAAATTATATAATACATCGCGTTCTTTTTTAAGCTTAGTATAAACTTTCCTTTTATTTAAAAAAATTGTCATCACTGATGTATTAGTTTTACTAATCATACTCAATAATAATTTCTTGGTTTCAGCTTTTTCAGAATTAGCATGTAAAATACTACGAAATTTTTTATATTTTTTTTGTATTCCGTAATGAACCTTTTTTACAATTTTTTCTATTTTGCGTTTATCTTTGACAAACATTATTGTTACTAAAAAGAATTGAGTTGTTCTTTGTTTCGATAGGTCTAAACCCAAATCCCCGCTTTCATCCAGAAAAATATAAAACATTAAGTACTCCAAATCATCTTGAATTATATTACCTCTTCAGATATAAATAGGGGTAAATTAATAGCGGCTATTTCACAATCCATATATCTTTATTTATTTTATCACTTTCAAATTCTTCACAATATTCATCAGAGTTTTCACTGATTGTTTCAATTCATCAACAGTTCCATTATTTTCAATGACAAAATCGGCGAGTTGTTTCTTTTCCTGCTGTGAAATTTGCTGTTTCATTCTTATACGTGCAATCTCTTCTGTCATTCCTGTTCGCTGGGTTATTCTCTGAATAGCATTTTCTTCTGTTGAATCAACGACGATGACATAATCGAACCCTTCTTCGAGTTCGGCTTCATATATTAATGCACTTTCAATGAAGACGAGTGGTTCACCCTTTTCTTCATACTTCTGCACCTCTTCAATCATATAATCTATGACAGGAGGATGAACTATTGAGTTGAGTTGGGAAAGTCTTTTTGTGTGTTCGTCTGTTTTTCCGAAAACCAAATCAGAAATATATTGGGAATTTAGTGAACCATCCGAATTGTAGGATTCAGAGCCGAAAGCACGGAAAATTTTGTTTTTTATATTAAAATCAGTAACCATCAGCTCTTTTGCTTTCTCATCAGTAGAAATCACAATATAGCCAAGCTCTGAGATGAAATGAGAGACAGTAGTTTTGCCGCATCCAATCCCGCCTGTTATACCAATTACCAATGTACCTTCTTGTATTACTTCCATAATCAAAATATTTTAAAAATAAATTCAAATAAAAAACCTGTCACTTTGAGTTTATCGAAGAGTGAGTTAATGTCAGGAGTAACTCCTGACATTGTTTAAACCATGTTCCACAACCCTTCGACAAGCTCAGGGTGACATTTATCAATCATCTTATATCATCAAACTCGTATTTATGAGAGAATATCTCAAATGGTCTTCCCTTTTCCCTGCGATTTCCAGATAACTATAAGCTATGCCTTCTTCCTTGAAATCAAGTTTCTCGACAAGCTTAATTGATGTCTTGTTTGATGGCATGATGTTTACTTCAATTCTACAAAGCTGCAGTTCATCGAATATGTATTCAATAATTCTTTTCAATGCTTCAGTCATATATCCTTTTCCGCTAATGGATTCATCCAATTTAAACCCGATACTGCATGAATCAGCAGCACCTCTAATTATATTGAATATTGAAATATCGCCAATAATGTTTTTATAATGAATGTCATCTTTATTAAAAATGTAAAATCGAATTGCACTGTCCTCGACCATCAAATCAAATTCAGTCCAAATCCTCACGGTTTGGTATTCTTCTGTGAAAGCAGATCTGTCAAAAGCAGGTAAATATTTTTCGAAATATAATTTATTTCTTCTATAATAATCTGTAATCTCCGAAACGAAAACAGGATTCAGGACTTTCAACACAAGCCTTTCAGTCGTTAGCTCAATTTCCTGAGTCGGGTCAATTTTCATATTCAATTATCATGTTGAATTTTTTAATCGAACAAAAATATAAAAATTATATTTCAATTTTATAAATATCACTCTCTTTTCAACACATCAGCCGGCTCTTGCCTCGATGCTTTTATTGCATGGTAACTTACGGTTGTGATTAACAATAATATAGAAATTACAGTTGGAATTACATATTCTGATAGTCCGAAGTCACCGATTTTATATGTAAATCTTTGTATCCAGACACTTGCCGTGAATGTTACTGCAATATGTGCAGTAACTATCGCTGCCAGACTTATTAATAAAAATTCTTTTATTATTAAAAAATATATATCCACTGAAGATGCACCGAAAGTTTTCCTGATTGCAATTTCGGTTTTTCGTTGTTCGCACATGAAGCTCGATATGCAGAAAAATCCAAGCAAGGTTATAATGGCAGATGTTATGGTAAAATAGTTGAAAATTTCACCCATAATTGTTTCAGACCGAAATTCCCTTCTCATATCGGAATCGGTGATAGTGTATTCAAAGGGAATTTCCTTTTCGTATTTTTCCCATACACTACCAATATATCTTATATTATCTGCAATATGCCGGGGAAAGAACTTAACCGATAGTATATCAGTTTCATTTCCTTTGGAATTTTCTAAATTATTTTTTGGTGTATTAACATCCAAAATATCAGGATTGTCTTTCAGGTCTTTTTTGAATAAATCAAACTTGTTTTTAATATTTTCACTGAAGGGGATTTGTAAAGTATAATCTTCATCGTAACCCATTTTTGTGTTTCGCAGGTAATCCAACTGCCTTTCTACTTTGAATGAAGAAACAATTAATGCGACAGAAATAGAGAATTGAATATAAGTGATAACCCAACGAAATACCCTGCCTCTTGCTCCGGATTTTAACAGGCTTGAGAATATCCTTGCCGGATTTATTGATGAAAAGTAAAATGCAGGGTAGCTTGCCGAAATCAAGCCGATTAGAATAGTAATAATCAGGCATTTGAATAACAGCATGTCATTTTTCCAAAAACCAATTTGAATATCGGCTGAGGTTATAAGGTTAAAACGTGGAATCAGTATATTAACAAGAAATATTGCCAAAGCCAGGGAAATAAATGAGAGAATCTGACCCTCAATCAAATATTGAATAACTATATTCTTTTTCCCAGCACCAAATGTTTTTCTGATTGCAATTTCCTTTGACCTGTTTGCAAATTGGCTGACAGAAATGTTAAAGTAGTTAATACATGCTATAAAAATAATGAATAAAGCAATAGCCGAAAATATATGGATAAACTGGATATCACCGCTGATTCCGGCATCAATCCTGATATCCGAATAACTGTGATGACGCTGTATCCTTTCAATCAGGTAGGTCCCTCGATATTTTGGATTATAGTAATACACAATACCGTTAATATTTCTTATGAGCTGACGTGTATCCGTTTTCCTATTAATGAAAAAATAAGTATTAACTTTATCTTCAGCCCAGTTGTTGACCAAATTGCTGTCCTTGATTAAAGAAATCGGAGCAAGAGCATCAAATTGAAGCTTATTATATGAAGAAATATTTTTCACAACTGCGATTATTCTTAAATAATATTTATTATTTATATTCAACATTTTTCCAATTGGATTTTCCCCTTCAAAATATCTTTCAGCAGTCATTTTATTAATTATAACGACATTTGAATCTTTTGAAAATTCGGCAATACTGCCGCTTACCAAAGGAAACCTGAAGAATCTGAATAATCCGGTGTCAGCAAAAGCAATTCTTTTTTCTGTGAAACTTTTTTGCCCGTAGCTTACAATCGTATCATTAAAATATCCGAAGCGTGCTATCTGAACAATTGACGGGTCAGTCTTTTTCAGTATTGGTGCTAATGGAAATGGTGTTTCAGGGAAAAGCCTATAATGATAAACATGATTTGAATCTAACCAAACCTCGCTGGATTCATCCTCTAAACTGCTAATCCTAAACAATAAGAGAGAATTATTTTTTAAGCCAAACGACTTTTCTTCATAATCAATCCATAGCATTATCAAAATCCATAAAGAAATACCGAGTGTGAATCCAATTATTATTATTATTGAATAAAATTTCCTGTTGATGATTTCACGGATAATGGATTTAATATAATGTTTTAACATAATAACAGGTTCAATTATTGGACAAGATTCCCATCCAAAATATTAATTATTTCCTTGCAGTACTTTGAACATTCCAATTCATGTGTAACAAGAACAATTGTAATTCCTTTATTGTTTATTTGAGTCAATAACTGCATAATTTTATGAGAATTTTTATTGTCAAGATTGCCCGTCGGTTCATCAGCGAGAATCAGATTGGGTTCAAAGACAATTGCACGCGAAAGGGACACTCTTTGCTGTTCACCGCCTGATAACTGAAAAGGATAACGGTTCAACAAGTTTTGAATATCCATATATTCGAGAATATTATTTATTTTTTTCTTACGCTCCCTCGAGTTTACCTTCAAATACATTAATGGTAATTCAATGTTTTCAAAAACGGTCATGCTTTCAATCAGATTGAAATTCTGGAAAATGAAACCGATATTTCCTTTTCTTATTTTTGAACGAATTCCCTCTTTAAGCCCTGAGACTTCCTCACCGAGGAAAAAGTACTCGCCCTTTGTAGGTGAATCAAGCAGGCCAAGGATATTTAATAAAGTTGATTTGCCGCAGCCGGATGGTCCCATAATAGCAGTAAAATCACCTTTATTAACATTGAGGCTGATGTTATTAATCGCAACAGTATTAATGTTTACAATTTGATAGGTCTTATTAAGGTTTTTTGCAGATATTATATAATCATTCATATAATCAGGCAGAATCTGAAAATTAATAAAAATAATTACACAAATTATATTTGAACAACGAAGCAGATTATATATATTTTAAGAGTCCATTTATTTTTAATTAGCCACAATCTTCAGAAAGTGGGAATTAGTATTTTATGAAATCCTATGTAGAGACAGGTCTAAGACCTGTCTCTACAAGTATTAATCCCAAATTATGATTATGTAACAACACCACTATTTAAAAATAGTGGCTATTCTTCTAAATCAAATAAATTTGTACATACAGGGATAAATTCATAATTTTGTAGTCTGTTAAAAATGAAAATACAGAAAAGGGAGGCCCCATAGACTAATGGTTAGGTCATCAGCCTTTCACGCTGACAGTAGCGGTTCGAATCCGCTTGGGGTCACATAAAGAGCCGCTTTCGACAGCGGCTTTTTCAATTTAGGGGTAAAACCTTATTCCGATTCCTGTATCAACTCCTGTCCCAAATGCAGGTGAAACTCCAATCAAAACACCTAATTCAAGGAATATTTCAAGTGGTGAACGCCTTGGTATAATATTCACTCCAAAAACACCTCGTACACCTATTCCGGCATCGCCATGCTCACGCCAATAGAATTTCTTATGGTCTTCTTTATACCAGTAGCTGTGTCCTTCACCGATACCAACTACAACACCGGGTCCGGCATATAACTTAACAACCTGTGAATTAAAAGCATCGAAATGCCATAAATAATCGCCATTGAATCTTAATCCGCCAAAGTACGAACTCCCGACATCTACGACAAATGCGTTTTCCCTGTTTGTCCAGAATTTTAATGTTCCACCTGTCGGGTCGCCGAACATAATTCCAAAGCCGAATGTTGCTCCCTTGGGACCCTGTGCGGAACTAATTTGTAAGGCTAAAATAAATAATAAAATCGAAAAGTACATGTAAATTCTCTTCATGCTGTTCCTTTATTAAATAATATAATTGATTTTTGAAACTATGACGAATTCAAGGATGTGATATTGATTAATTTGAAATATTCAAATATTACTGTCATACTGAGATTGTGGAATTATGACTACCGTTTCTGCCAGATTGAATAATGCCCTTCGACAGAGTTTATCCTGAGTTAAACGAAGGGCACAGGGTGATAAAGTAGTAAAGTGTTTAAAATTTTAAAAATATAATGTGTGAAAATAAATTCCCACTGTCAGAAAAATTTGACTGACACTTTATTGAAACACTCTCTTTGCTCCTGCGTAATGCTCTCTGTAATAAAAATCATCCAAAGACTGCCTGACTACTCCGTTCGATATAGAAGCATGTATAAATTCATTATTTCCCGCGTAAATTCCGACATGTGAAATTTTCGATTTGTCCCTGAAAAACACAAGGTCGCCTGCCTCCTTTTCACTTTCGTCTATATCACTGCCGAACTCGAACTGGCTCTCAGCAGTGCGTGGGAGCGCAATTCCCGCAGTCTGAAAAATATTCAGGATAAAACCCGAACAGTCGGTACAATCCTTTGTATATCCCCCATAACAATAAGGCGTACCGAGCCATGACTCTGCTTCCCCGATGATGCGGAAACGCTCCGTGCCGATAGTCTCAGGGCTGTATTGGACAGTATTACCGGTTTGCTCTTTATTTTTGTGTTTACTGTATGTTGAACTATTTATGCTTTTTTTATTTGAAGTAAAACGAACACTCGGCTGACATCCCGCAATAACCAAAGCAAGTGAAAAAATACAAACGAATATTTTTCCCTTTCCATCCATCCTCAGCAAAAGTTTATCTTTTCAGGTTGTATTTTCTTCCTTGCCGAAGTTATACGGCAGTTTTCGAAATATCTGCTAATCCTGTTCCCGTTCTTTTTACTCATCAAGCCGAGTAAAACCAGCCCGCCCGATGCAAGAAGGAATAATCCCGTTTTCATTACTGTTGAACTCATATCACCACCATTATAAAAATATTTCCACACTTATATATACGCAAGACTTGTGCCAAAGTTGTAAAATTCTTTTTGAAGATGAATATTTTATTACATTGTTGTCCGGGAAAAATTGCCCCTTATAAAAGGGGGTGTAGGGGGTTGTTGCTTATTACTTTCGACTTATATTTATAAATCAAGAACATTACTTGCGTTCCATAGTTATTTTTAATTTAATCAAAGAAATCTGCCGCCTTTGGCGGTAGTAATAACCAATTTTGGTTATACCTTATTATATAATTTATTTATCCTTGTTAAATCCACCGCATATGGCGGTGGTAGTTTGATTTTAGTCAATCTTAATATATGATTTTGAAATTCCGAAACAATTTTATAATTTAGCATAACTCTGTTAATTAATAATTCCTGAAACATTAAGTTATATAAAATTATGAAATTTATTCGCATAATTATCATTCTGCTATTATTGAATATTCCTGTATTTTCTCAGGAAGAAGAATCAAATCCGGAACTTGAAAAATACCAAAGAATGCAGGACAGCCTCGAGAAAGTCATGCAGAATTTTGAAAAATCTACGGGTAATCTTGCTGCTGATGAGCCTGAATTTGCAGTGCCGAAAAGAAATGACAAACTGCTTGAATCAATTCCAAAACAAACTTTCACAACGGAACAACTTAAGCAGTATGTCTCAACCCTGATGACAAAATTTGAAGCGGTAAGCTCTAATAGCAATTATAAAGATATTGTTCTGAAATACTTCACACCGGAAAAAACAAAGGATTACCAGGATGCCGCACTGATATTTTGGTTCAAGGGCGGAATTTTAGAATCATTATATGCTTTTCTTAAAGAGGCTCAGTCCAGCGACGACTGCCTTGCAATCAGCAACCTGTCTGCCTTGCTGAACATTTCAGGTTATCCTCACAAAGCAATTCCGATGCTGAAATACCTGAATGAAAAATATCCTAAAAATAAAATTGTATTGAATAACATAGGGCAGGCTTATTACGAGCTTGGTGAAATGAATGAAGCATATAATTATTTAACTCAATGCACAAATATTGACAGATACAATGTCCAGGCAAATAATACAAAGGGGCATATCGAACAATCGAGAGGAATGAATCAGCAGGCACAGCAATCGTACAGAAATTCGATTTGTGGCGGCTATAATACATCTGCTGCTGCGAATCTGCAAAAGCTGAATCCTGATGTACCCATACAAGACCAAATAGAAGTGCCGACTCCCGATAAATACCCTCCCACCGATGACAATATCCCGTTTTCCTGCGTAACACCTCCAACCGAGCCTTCAATGGTGCCTGAATTTGAAGAAATAGAACATGCTAAATCGGTTGAATGGCAAAGGCTGAACGATGAATATCAGAAAGATGTTGCGGCTTATATGAAAGAAGATGCAATGAATTTAATTAATATTGCAAGGTCAGGTACACATGTCAATATAGGAAAAATGATAATGCCTGACAAAGCAGGTTTGATGATGGCTAAGTCTTATACTGCTTATTTTGAACAGTATGAAAGATTAATCAAAGAGTTTGGGGCATGGAAAGAGGATTTTGATACAAGAAAGACGGAAGAACTGAGTGCAGTCGGTGAGCGATGCAAGGATTTGTCTGAAGAGGCTTGCTGTAATATATATAATTCTATTCACAGGGACTATAATTTTGAGGCAAGTAACTACTACAGGGAATACTGCCGGAAACAATGGGCTAATGTAAGAGGAAATTACAATGTTATTGCATATTGGCAGCCCTACCTGATTACACGCAAGGGAGTGACTGACAGGGAACTTGTGATGGCGAGAACCCTGATTCTCGGCGCTGCAGCAGGCTTGAGCGGGGAAAGTGTGTATGGCATTAGTTCCTACTGCATCCCGGCGGCTGACCCAAAGACAGCAAATATTAATGTTAAATTTAATGACCCGAAATGCAGGTCTATTAACATACCCCTGGGAGTAGGTTCAATTGAAATGGGATGCGATAAGTTGAAATTTTCCGGCGGCGAAGTATTTGTCGGAGAAATGGAACTCAATTTTGCAACCAGCCAGGTAACAATCGGTGTAGGAGTAGGCTTCGAAGCCAACACGGGCATATTCAATGTGTCAGCGAAAGAAATGGCATACATCGAGTTCACCACAGACGTTAATTCAGGCAACACTAACGTTACCGACTGGGGTGCGAAGGCGACTGATGAATTATCTGCCGGGAAAATTCTTGAACCGATTGGCGTTAAGGGTGTTGGCATCGAGGGAACAGTGAAGTCGGGATACGAATCAGGCATTTCAGCAAGCGGCTCTGCAAAAGGATTTGAGCAGACCTTGTTCGACGGCGAAGTCAATATCTCGAAGCAGGAGCTAAATAGTTTTATTAATGAATAAAATCTTATGTCATTCGTTATAACAATATGATTTTTTATAATGAAATTTCTTAAAATAAACATGATTAATCGTGATAATTTTGAATAAATTAAAATCCATATTAATTGTTTTTTTCATTGGGATTATAGCCATCCCGTGGGAGTCTTTGGGCCTGTGTTTAACACACCCGCTTGGACATCAGCACCATCATCATGGAAATGGCCCAAGCCCCTGCGAGCTAAGAAAACAATTCAAAGGCTTGGCATATTTTCCACCTATGGAGTGCAAAAAATTTACTGTAAAATTAGACAATTACAAAATTCCTGATAAAATACAAATTAAACCGAGCTTTGAAAAAAATGAATTGGCTGAAATAATTATTCACTTTTTATCGGTTTTAGATAAAAATCAAACATTCATTCGTCAAACCACAACACGATGCCGTTCCGCTCTAATAATTTCAGCTAATACACTTCGCGGGCCTCCTTTGGTTTAACATTTCTTTCACACTGGAATAGTTTGCAATACCCTTTCCTGAAGAAGGGCTTTTGTATTTACGCCTATTCCAACTTTCAAATATTGTCCAAATGCAATTTTTCTTGAATTGGTATTGTGTTATTGGGCAGAATTATTCATTCATCAAAGGAGAAAAATGTTAGAATTAGCTTTTAAAAATAAATACCTGATAATCGTTTTATCATTACTAACAGCAGTTATCAGTTTAGTCGTTATTGGACGACTTCCGGTAGATATATTACCAAATTATAAAACATCTGCAGTTCAGGTGTTGACACTCTACCCCGGCATGCCTGCCGAAGTGATGGAAAAGGACATCACCAGCCGTATTGAAAGATGGACAGGGCAGTCAAACGGCATTGAAAGGCAGGAGAGCAAAAGTTTAATCGGGGTAAGCATCGTAAAAGATTTCTTCCGTGAGGAAATTGACCCAAATACTGCACTATCACAAGTTACTTCGTTGGCAATGTCCGACTTGTACTATTTACCGCCGGGTACAGTTCCGCCAATGGTAATGCCTTACGACCCGACAGCATCGACACCTTTGGCATTGCTGGCTGTGAGCAGCGACAGTTTAAATGAAAAGCAGCTTTATGATATTGCCTATTTCGATTTAAGAAATTTGTTAGGTTCTGTAGAAGGCATTATTGCACCTGCCGTTTATGGCGGTAAATTAAGAAGGATTTATATGTATGTATATCCGGACAAATTGCAGGCATACAATCTTTCACAAATGGATGTAATAGACGCCATGCAAAAAAACAATGTAATGATACCAACGGGTGATGTTAATATTGGCAACCTGAATTACAGTGTAAACGCAAATGGCATGTTGCCCAATGTGGATGACTTTAACAACATTGTAATTAAAATAAGTGCTGAAGGCTCACCGATTTTTCTGAAGGACATCGGTTATGCAAAAGATGCAAGCGCTATTCAAACAAATGTTGTTCATATCAAGGGAAAACGACAAGTTTATATTCCGATTTATAAGCGGACCGGGGCAAACACTATCGCATCGGTAGAAGCTGTCAAAGGGAAATTAGCCGACTTAAGAGAACGTTTGCCAAAATCTGTAAACCTCGATGTAATCCTTGACCAGTCCACTTATGTGCGGCACAGCATTAACGGATTAATGAAAGAAGGTATTATTGGTTTGATATTGGTTTCATTGGCTTTGCTTTTGTTTCTAGGAAATTTCCGTTCAACCTTTATAGTAGCGATAAGTATTCCGCTTTCGGTAATGTTTGCTTTTATAGGATTGTATTTCACGGGCGACACCATCAACAGCATAACCTTAGGCGGTATTGCCTTGGCTATTGGATTATTGGTTGACGACAGTATTGTGGTTCTTGAAAACATTGACAAACATTTGAAAACAGGTAAAACATCGGAACAAGCAGCCTTCGACGGAGCAAAGGAAGTTGCTTTACCCGTTTTGGTTACAACACTAACAATCGTAATAGTTTTTTTTCCGATAATATTTCTGACAGGAATTTCCAAATTTCTATTTACGCCTTTGGCAATAGTCGTATCATTAGCTATGATTGGTTCCAGGTTTATTTCAATGACGCTTGTTCCGATAATGGCAGCAGGTTTATTCAAAGGACATAAACCGGAACATAAACCAAAAGGATTTATAAGAATGTTTGATATTGGAATAAATAACTTAACAACCAGCTATGTGCGAAGTATGGACAAAATACTGAAGTATCGCTGGTTCGTTTTAGGCGGTGTGGTTATTTTATTTGCTCTTTCAATGTTTGGATTTACAAAAATCGGAATGGAGCTTTTTCCGCAAATGGATGTAGGCCAAATCTCGATGGATGTAAGAATGGAAAGCGGTACAAGGCTGGAAAAATCTGAAGGAACAATTACAGAAATCGAGAATTTTCTAAAAAAGGAAATTGGTGACGATGTCAATTTAATCGTTTCCAATATTGGTGTTTTGAACGATTGGCCAGCCGCCTATACTTCCAATTCCGGAACTCAGGACGCAACCATTGCAGTTCAACTGACAGAAGGGCACAAAACCAAAACTTCCGATTATATAAAAACGATTCGCCCGAAATTGAAGGAACAATTTCCGGGTGTTCAATTTATTTTCAATAAAGGCGGAATCGTAACAAGTGCCCTGAATTTTGGCTTACCCTCTCCTATTGATGTTCAGATTATCGGGAATGATTTACACCAAGCACATGAAATAGCAGTAAAGGTTCGGGAAATTGTGCAGAATGTGGAAGGAACGGAAGATGTGCGCATTCATCAGCGTTATGACCACCCTGAAATCAATGTAGAAATTGACAGGACTAAAGCAGCGATGTTAGACATTAAAGCAGATGATGTAGTAAAAAATACGGTTTCGGCATTGAATTCATCTGTGAATTTCAAGCCATCGTTTTGGATAGATGAAAAAAATGGCAACCACTATTTTGTGGGAGTTACTTATCCTGAAATTGAGTTGGATAATCCCCAATCGGTAGAAAATATTGCTTTAACAGGAACAAACGGGAAAGTAACGCTACTGAAAAACATAGCAAAAACTTCTTTGACCTCTGCTCCTATTGAAATCAATCACTTGAATTTACAACGGATTACAGATGTATTTGCCAATGTTGAAGGCCGGGATATTGGCTCGGTGGCTAATGAAATCGAAATCAAGTTGAAAACGCTAAGGAAAGTTTTACCTGAAGGTTATGATATTGAAATACGTGGTGAAGTGAAAAGTATGAAAGACGGTTTCAGCAATTTAGGATTGGGCTTAGTGTTGGCAATTTTGTTGGTATATCTGGTTATTGTTCCGCTTTTACGTTCATTCAAATTGCCGTTAATCATTATCACCGTAATTCCACTTGGATTAATAGGAGTAACAGGAATGTTGATTGTAACAAACACCTTTCTCAATATTCAATCAATGATGGGAATAATAATGATGGTGGGTATCACGGTTGCTTACAGCAATTTATTGGTTGACAAAATGAACAATCTTTTAAAGGAAGGAAAGCCATTGCAGGATGCAATCAAAGAAGGCGTCAGCAATCGTTTTCGTCCAATCCTTATGACAGCCATTGTTGCAATTTTTGCTTTGTTTCCAATGGCATTGGGTTATGAAACAGGAGGTGAAGCCAATGTCCCTTTGGCACGGGCAATAATTGGCGGGGTGTTGGCAGCAACATTTCTATCACTCTTTATAGTGCCAATATTATTTTATATGTTAAACAAAAATTCTCAAACAAAAATGAAACTAAATCAAACAATCATAATCATTCCGCTTATGCTTTCGCTGTTTTCATCTTGCGGAAATAAATCAGAAGAACAGCAAACAAAAACAGACAGAAACATTCCTACTGTATTAGTCAGCCATCCGCAAACACATCAATTCAATGCTTCGTTGCAAATCAGTGGAACAGCAAAGCCCGACCAGCAAGTAAAATTATTTGCAATGACCAACGGGTATTTGAAACAACTAAAAGCAGACATTGGAGATTTTGTGAAGGAAGGACAAACACTCGTTGTTTTGGAAAATCCTGAACTCATTCAGCTCAAAGAAAAAGTTGAAGCAGAACAGAAAGCGAAAAAAGCGAACTACGAACGGCTGAAAAGCATTTACGAAAAAACACCACAACTCACAATGATTGCTGAAGTGGAAAAAGCGGAAGCCGATTATGAAAGCACAAAAGCACAGTTGAACGGCTTGCAGTCGCAAATAAATTTTCTGCAAGTCAAGGCTCCTTTTTCAGGTGTTATCGTTAATCGCTTTGTTGACAAAGGTGCAATTATTCAAAGCGGATTGACCAACCCAAATGCAATGCCTCTATTTGAATTACAGGATTTACAGCCTATCCGTTTAACGATTGATGTTCCCGAATCGGATGCGGTGCTGATTGATAAAAAAACAAAATCAGAAATCACATTTCCCGAATTGCCTAAAAGTAAATTCACAGCAACCGTCTCACGCATTTCGTATGGTTTAGACGAAACCACCAAAACAATGAAAGTGGAAATTGATTTGCCCAACACCGATTTAAGAATTCGTTCGGGAATGTATGCTAAAGTCAACATACGGCAAAATGGACATAAAGATGCCTTGTCTGTTCCTAACGAAGCAATCGGTAACATAAAAGGGCAATCATTTATTTATTTGGTAAAGAACGGAAAGGTGCAGAAGGTTGAAGTAAAAACCGGGTTACGGGATGAAAAATTCACAGAACTGTTAATCGGAGAAATCAGACAAACAGACAGTATCGTGGTGCAGGGCAAAGAGTTTTGTTCAGACGGGGCATTGGTCCAAACAAAATTATTATTCACTAAATAATGAGAGCCGGATGAAAAATAATTTTAGAAATATTGTTGTTTCTCTTTTATTAGTGTTAGCAACATTCACCGCAAGAGCACAGCAAAATTTTCCTGTAAATCTTGAAACAGTTTTGAAGCTTGCAAGTGCAAACAATTTAACCATTCAAGAATACAAGTTGAAAGAGCAACAAGCATTAGCCGAGCAAAGCAAAGCCAAAGAATGGTGGTTGCCCGACATATACACAGGGGCATCAACACATTTCCTGAATGGTAACGCAATGAACACTGATGGTACAATTTTTACCGGAGTCAACAGAGATATTCTTTGGGCAGGTTTGGGAATTTTTGCAGAAATAGATTTTAAAAATGGTTTTTATCAAACTTTGGCAGCAAAACAAAAATCTCAAGCTGCTAATTATTTCAGCGTTGCTGAAAAAAACAAAGTGATACTAAATGCAGTTCAAATCTATTTTGATTTGCAGGCAGAGCAGTTAAAATGTCTTTTTTTGCAAGGATTAGTCATTCAGGCTGATACACTTTCACAGCAAATAAAAATCAAAGTGGATGCAGGTTTGCTTTACCAATCTGATTATTTGATGTCGCAAAGTAATTACAACCACTTGAAAATATCAATGCTTCAAGCAAAAATGGAATGGCAAAAAAAATCCACAGAGCTAACAAATTTATTGAACTTAGAAAATTCTATTAGTTTGGTAAGTGCCGACACGACTTTAATTCCTGTTTCATTCACAGTTCAACAACCCGACATAAACGGTTTTGAAAAGCGACAAGAATATTTAGCATTAAATTCTGAATTGCAATCTTTTCAGGCTCTTCGCAATTCAACGAATCAGGGTTTGCTGTTGCCGAAGTTAAGATTGGGTTTTGACAATGGTGTTTTCGGAGCATACACTAACCCGGTATCAAACACTTACCAAATTAATGCATCACTTATTTGGACTCTTCCTTTAGGAAGATTATTTTACAAGGGTGATTTGAAAAAATATGATGCTCAGATATTTATTCAACAGAATAAAATTGAGCAATTTAAAAGCCAATATCAAAAGGAAATATCCATTGCTGTATCAAAAATTCATATTATTAATGAACAAATTTCTTTTGCCAAAGATGCTTTGCAAACATCCAGCGAAGCATTGAGCCAAAGTATTGAGAGGCAAATTCTTGGTACAGCAAAGCCTTATGAAGTATTTCAGGCGCAGCAGTTTTATATTGAGGCAAAAATTGAATATATAAAAACAATAAGCGAATATAATAAGGCACAATTTGAATTGATGGTAGCTATGGGTAATGAACTTTGATGTTGTTGTTCTTTTCAGCATTTTTTTTGCTTTGCAACATTTTTTTCTTATTTTGCAAAATTGATGATTATTAATTTTTATAATCTATTTGTTGCTAAGGCAAAATAAATTTATATTTTTTAAGGAATTAAGACAGCAACACGAACGATGGCAGAAGAGAAAAATCCGTCTTGTACTTATTGTAAAAGCTCTAAGGTAATCAAGCATGGGCAGACCTCCACAGGGAACAAACGCTTCCGGTGCAGGAACTGCGGCAAGACCTGGGTGCTGGAAAAAAATGAGACCATACGCCCCGACACTTATGATATTGTCGAAGCGTATCTTGGAGGCAGAACCTGCCGCGACCTCGTGGAAGTCTATCATAGCTCTCCATTGAGAATCAATCAGAAAATAAGGGAATTTCTGGACGGATGCCCCCACTGGGAGGACTACCTTGATTTATGCGTATCGCATCACGAACCACGATTGATTTACATGATTGGACGAAATTTTTCCTGCCTTGCCAAGGGGTCAAAATCTAACCAGATGTATCTTGCTATGGCTGTAGATGCCCTTTCTACGGTCGTCCTCGGATTTGAAATCGGTAGGAAGGATTCGAGAACCGTTTGGAATCACCTGCTCGAACGCATGCACAAAAGAGGTATTAAATGCAGTACATTTATTACAAACGGCATGAGGCAGATTGAAGAAGCTGTGCAGTCGCTTTACCCGGATGCCGACCTGAAAATCACTTACCACAAGGCATACAGGGACAAAGAGCTGACTTGCTGTCTGTCGCGTCTGCCAATCAATCCCAAGCTGTTCAACGAGGCATTGAAATCGTTTGAATTTGTCAAGAAAGAAAACCTGCTTCATTATATAAAAGATTTGAACGGACATAAAACGAAGGAGCTATTGAAAGCGTCGCAGGAAGTCTTTGCACGCCGCCTTAAGGAAAGATTAGACAATAAGCCCCGTGCAAGGATTGATGGCTTGGGAACTGCATTCAAACTTCGTTTTGAGAAGTTTCATATGCTGAAAGATAATCCATATCCTGTGATTAACGGGTGGATAGCCAAATGGATGCTGAACCGCCTGGAGTTTGGTTTCAGCCGCCTTGCTGTTTATATGCAGATGCCCGTGGCATCGTCATTCAAAAGTTTCTCATGCGGGAGTCTTCCCGAACTGCTCCAAATCGGCGAGGAAAGCCCTATACTGAAAGTGTTTGTCGTGGAAATCGCAACACGAGCTTTACAGATACCTGGTGTGAACTTCACCTGCGAAATGAAATTGGACAAGTGCAGCCTCATGATGTAAACAATTACGAATTACGAATGAATTTGTCATGCTGAGCGAAGTCGAAGCATCTCACCATTGTAAGAGATTCTTCGTCGTTACACTCCCCAGAATGACAATTCAACAGTTGCTTATAAGACTTAAACAATTTTCTATTGAATAATTTGGGTTAAATGTACTTGATAAGGTTTTTAAAATTACAAAGGTGTAGAATAAAGTTTTCAATATTGCGTAACATGAGTTAACAATTCATAATTAATAATTAGGCTGTAGGCTTTTAGGCTGTTAGACTATTAGTTTGGAAGGAAATGGGAGGATGTCATTATGAGCCTGTCGAAGAATCTAATGCCGCATACCTACATCAATATTAAATCACCGCAAAGGCGCGGGACGCAAGTTGTCTGAACTTGGATTAAGCTGATTAAACAGATTTCTCAGATTCAAATTTTGGTGATATTGAGCCGAAATTGAGCAGATTTGTGCATCCGGAGCAGGTTTGACAGAGTTTTGTTTTTTAAATTTTCAATTTCTAATTTTCAATTTTCAATAAATTTTCAATTCTAAATTTAAAATGCAGAACTGAGTACAAAGCTAATTTTTAACACGGAGTCACACAGAGTATAGCACAGATTTTAACAGAGTTTTTTGAAAATGTCCTATTTTGTCTTGTTTTGTCCTGTTTTTTTTTATTTTTGGATTGCTAACCAGAAATAAAATTGATTTGTAAGGAGTTAAAACATTACGAATATGGAATATTTGTCTCATTTTGTCCTGTTTTTTCCTGTTTTTGTCTTAATTTGTCCTATTTGATGCGACAGAAAGTGACAAGATTAAGAATTAAGAATAACGATTAACGAATTGTGATTTACGAAGATGACAAAGTTGAAAGAAGGACAAGATTAAGAATTAAGAATAACGATTAACGAATTGTGATTTACGAATGATGGATATATTAAGATTGAATAAAACCCCCTTAATCCCCCTTTGAAAAAAGGGGGCAGTGCATTCTCCCGATGAATCGGGATTTCCGTTGCACTACAACCGGTAACGGCTGATACAGCCCGACTTTTGTTTACAAAGAACGAGCGGTGCAAAGATAAGGTTGTGGGAGTGATATGTCAAGAAAACGGTTTTAAAAGGATTTTAAAAATATAGACTGTTAGACTATTAGACTGTTAGGCTGAATTAAATTAGTATAACAATTCTATCACGTAGTGATTAAATATTAGTAGAAAAGCAGGAACACCCCACCCACCCTTATCCCGTAGGGATTATATATAATATTTTTGGTTAATGCAAAGACGCAAGTTGTTTGAACACGGATAACACTGATGGAACTGATTTTCACTGATTATATTTCTCGCAGAGGGGCGGAGAGGCAAATTGTCGGAACTGTGATTTGTGTGATTAATGTGGTTGGGATGATTGGGCATGGGGGATAGGGATTGGGGGAAAGGGGTTCACGCAAATTGTCTGAACAGGATTTACTTGATTAAATGATGGACAAGATTTTTTTTTCACCGCAGAGGGGCGGAGACGCAAATTGTCGGAACTGTGATTTGTGTGATTTATGTGATTGGGATGATAGGGTATGGGGGTTGGGGGATAGGGATTGGGGTAAGGGGTTCACGAAAATTGTCTGAACAGGATTTACTTGATTAAATGATGGACACGATTTTTTGTTACACGCGGAGGGGCGGAGAGGCAGAATAGAACACGGATGAGACTGATTGGACTGATTTTCGCTGATTATTTTGGTTCATACGGAGACGCAAATTGTCGGAACTGGGATTTGTGTGATTAGGAGTTAGGAATTGGGGGGAAGCAGTTAACGCAAAGTCGTAAAGAAAACACTAAGTTCGCAAATTGTCTGAACTGTGATTTGTGTGATTAATGTGATTGTTGTGATTTTAATTATGATTAGCTTTCTAAATCCACTCTTTAGTCAGTTCATCAATTTTCTGCATTGTAATAACAGTGTTATTCAGCACATTCACTACTTTTATAAAATGCTGTATGTCTTCACCGGATAACGTTATTTCATGTTTTTTTCGTTCTTTTAACCATTTGTCAAGCACCTGGTAGCCGCCAATGTGGAAATTCCAGATGTCAGGTGGAACAGTTTCAAAATACCTTTCATTATTAATCCAGACCTTACCTTTGTCATACACCACCTTCTCAACTTTAAAATTCCCACCGCCCTTGAATTGGCATATACTTTTAGTAAAGTCTACATTCAATAAGTGATGCTCAATCAAATCACTGCCAATAGCCGAAAGCTCCCTAAACAAGTTTTCATCATCAGTAAAAGGTATCCTCGGGAAATCTATTTTTAAAAATTCTATGTATTTTGTTCTGTAAGCAGGGCTGTGAAGAACAGCGTAGATATATCCTAAGATTTGTTCGGGTGTATATTTCTTTTTGTATTTCGATTTTATGTATTGCCGAAAATCCTTAGTGAAATTGTCTATTTTCCCGTCTTCTTTGAAAAGAAAATCATTGTTGTTGTTGTTTTCACCATTACCATTATTCTTATAAATGAATAATGGAAAAATATAATTTGCTTCTTTACCTCTATTAGATATATAACACATATCTGTAATTTTTTCTGTTATAAATGTGTGTGCAAATTTTTGGGAAGATAAAATGCGTGTTGTAATAAGTCCAAAATTTTTCCCTCTAATAAAATGTTGCATAATATTGAAACGATTAGTTCCTCTGTCAATAAAATTAGTATCATAGTAAATAAAACTATTATCAAGAAGTCTATAATTATAATCACGAATATATGAAATATCAAATTTTTGATTTTTTAGAACTTGCTCGATTTTCCAATCCCTCGTATCTTTTAAATTAAACTTTTGTACAATTTCTCTATTATCTGCTTTGAGAAATTCCTTTATATTTTTTTGTAATGTATTTTTATTATAAGATACTAAAAAATGGTCTCTATGTGTTTTAACTCCACTTGCATAGAGTTTAAATATTTCATTTACACTTAATCCTTCATCATATTTATTTTTAAATTCAAAATCTTTTGGAGCTAAAAAGAAATATTCTTTCTTTGGTTTTAGCTTTTTCCATTTTATTGTTTCAATATCATTATCATATAGAATCGAATATTTATTTTCTCTTTTTCCGTACAGGTCTTGATAATAAACAATTGTTTCACTTATTTTCTTTTTGTATTTTTTGATTAAAAAAGTTATGCAAACACCTTGCATAATATCAAAAACATTTTCATCTTTCGTACCATCTGGACAGGTTTCAACAATTCTTGAATTACCATGTAAATTTAATATATAAATTTCACCAAAATCTTTAAGTAATTCCTGTCTCATTCCCCTGTGTATTAATCCATCAATAAAAGAATTATTTGTAATAATACCTATTACACCTTTATCAACACTTTCCATTTTCCATTGTGCAAAACGAATGAATTTGATATAGTCATCAGATAATGGTTGAATGTTCTTTTCAGATCTAACTGCTTCTTTATACCTATTCATCTTTTCATCGGCAATAAAGCCCGTTTTATTACTGCTACTGACAGAATAAGGGGGATTACCAAGAACAACAAGTATATCTTTATTCTTAATTTTATTAGCTTCTTTTCCTTCTTTTGAAAGAATAGGCATTATAGGAAACGGCTGTGGTTCTTTGTTTGTCAGTGTGTTTGTCAGGAAAATATTTAATCTTTTCCCTGATTCGATTGTAAAACCCTGCTCTTTCAGGTATTCAGAAATTTTCAGGTGTGCTACAACATAAGGAGCTACTAACAATTCAAAACCGTAGAAATTACTTATTAGCTGTTCATTCAGCACTTTGTTTATAGTCTGCTTATCTCCGATTTCCCTCGCTTGTTCTAAAGCTAGTTTGAATACATTTAAAATGAATGTACCGGTGCCACAAGCAAAGTCAAGTACTGTTACATTTTTTCCCGTGAATCCATTTTTTATTTCGAATGTATCTTTTAATATACTTTCAATTGACCTGACAATAAAAGAAACAACAGGTTCAGGAGTATAGTAAACACCCCTGATTTTTCTTTGCTGCGGGTCATAGTGTTTCAAAAAGTCTTCATAGAAAAAGATGAAGGGGTCACTAAAACCTTTTCCTTTGTCTCTGTATTCGGCAAATTCCTTTTTTATTTCTGAAAAATCTGTTACTTTCAATATTGTTATTATTTCATCAACAGCCCATGTAATTTCACCCGGAAAGTCATCTAACCTATGGAATAATTCTTTGATTAACGGAAATGTATTTGGTAAAAGTGAATATGCGGTGTCCTTGTTTAGTTCTTTTTTCGGGTCATTACAATTCAATGCTGATAAGAATAAACCATAAGTGAGAGTTTGTGAATATATGTCAGCAAAGTATTTTGTATCGAGCAATGATAATAATGTATCTTTAAAAGCATTGTAAAGAGCTTGCAATAGGTTTGTATCATCATTTACATCCTGCAGTTCGGCATAACAGTATTCCCTTAAAAATTTTGCTTTTTCTGAAAGCCTTAGAGCCAAATCACGTGTTTTATAAATCGTATCAGGTTCTGATTCAAAGAATTGAGTAAGTAATTTTGATAATTCATTTATTCTGGTTTGCTCAACTTTAAATCTTTTATTTTGTATGTTATAATCTGAAAAAATTACCGTATCAAAAACAATTTCACCTTTTTTGATAAGGTAAAACTGCAAATAGTCAGTCAAAATAATATTGTCGGAAAGCTGGCAATATCTTTTCAACTGTTCAGAGTTAAGGATTTTTTTTAGGTCCTCGCCGATTTTCTTTGTTTTAATTAGTCCTATTGTCAGTTGTTCTTTTGTAGTAACTTTAAAGTCAGGTCGTCCCTTATCTTCCTGCTTTGTGGGTTCATGTTTTATTGTGAGTTTCCGTTTTATATTTTCATTTACAAAGGATTCAAGTAATACCTGAAAATAAGTCCTGAAAGTGTGTTCTGAACTTTCAGAATCAGCAAGATAATCTTTTTGAATACTCTTAAAATAAGTCTGAAACATAGTTATTGGCAAAGATTAATCAAATCATTTAAAATAAATGCAAATATAAGGAAAATTATGATTGATTTTTACACCTGCTTAACCTTCCTCGAGGAAGGGCAATTGATTTGGATTATGGCTATGGATGCTTCGACAGGCTCAGCATGACATAAAAGGCTATTACGTTCAACTCCTATGGAGTTGGTTCTGATTCTGTTTTAAGTTTTGTTACAGACGTTTAACTCCTCCGGAGTTATTTAAAGGTTTTATATTATGAATAATTAATGTGGGTTGTGGCTATGGATTCCGTATCAAGCACGGAATGACAAATTCAGGATTCAGCATCCATAAAGCTTAATTTAATTGTTAATTATTAATTGTGAATTTTTAATTGAATTATTCTTCTATCTGTAATCTGTGTGTTACAGGGCTGTGAAACCGCACTGGGACTGGTTTATTAGGCACTTATACATTATTTCCAATATTTAATCTTATAAAACAGCAAAATATCACACACAAGCCGATTACAAATAGCGGTTTCAAATTGATTTAACATATAATAAGCAATATTATTGCACCTCATGATTGAGTTTAAAATATTGAGACAATAAAATTTAGTGAATTAGGAAGAAATAAACGGTTAACCAAAAAAAGGAGTCATTATGGCAAAATTAATCAGCCCTCACGGCAGTCCCGAACTAATAGTACTACTGCTGCAAGGCAAAGCATTGGAAGACGAGAAAAAGAAAGCGGCGTCGCTTCCGAAAATCAACATTTCGAGCCGCGAATCAGGCGACCTTATAATGTTAGGCATAGGCGGCTTCACACCTCTTACGGGCTTCATGGGATACGAAGACTGGAAGGGCGTTTGCAGTGATATGAAAATGCCGGGCAAGAAAGGTTTGTTCTGGCCCATTCCTGTGACACTATCGGCAGACAAAGCCACAGCCGACAAACTGAACAT
Source organism: Ignavibacteria bacterium RIFOXYC2_FULL_35_21 (assembly GCA_001804705.1). Lineage (GTDB taxonomy): Bacteria > Bacteroidota > Ignavibacteria > Kapaibacteriales > UBA2268 > XYC2-FULL-35-21. Next base: position 12,083 of record MHAY01000029.1, on the reverse strand, counting down.
CGGCGACGAAGTTGCACTTTATTCAGACGAGTACAGCGATATTATGGCAACGATGAAAATTGAAGAGAAGTACAAGATTGACAAGGAATTTGAGTGCAAGAGTGTTTACAAGACAACAGACCCGGAACATCCGGGAGTAAAGATGGTTATGGACCAGGCTGAAGTCAATCTTGCCGGTCCCGTTAAGGTTCTTTCGGAAGGGCCTTTCCCCGTTCAGTTCAAAGGTGTTTATCAGACTCCTGCCGAATCGAGAAAAATATTCGAGGATAAAGGCTGGAAGACAATTGCCGCATTGCAGTTGAGAAACCCAATGCACCGTTCGCATGAATACCTTGCAAAAATCGCTCTCGAAGTTTCGGATGGATTGTACATTCACCAGCTTGTCGGAAAGCTGAAAGCAGGAGATATACCTGCCGATGTCAGAGTGAAATGTATTGACAAGCTCGTTGAGTTTTATTTTGTGAAGGATTCGGCAATCCAGGGCGGCTATCCTCTCGACATGCGTTATGCAGGACCGAGAGAAGCATTGCTACATGCTTTGTTCAGGCAGAATTATGGCTGTACACACATGATAATCGGAAGAGACCATGCAGGTGTAGGCAACTATTACGGTCCTTTCGAAGCACAGGATATATTCGATGAATTGTGGGACGGAGCATTAATCTGCAAGCCATTAAAGATTGACTGGACATTCTGGTGCTACAAGTGCGGCGGAATGGCTTCGATGAAAACATGCCCACACGGCAAGGATGACAGGCTTCTGGTGAGTGGTACAATGCTGAGAAAATCACTGTCGGAAGGATTGGAAGTTCCCGCAGAATTCAGCAGGCCCGAAGTTTTGGAAATCTTGAGAGAGTATTATTCAGGATTGGATGAGAAGGTGGAAGTGAAGTTGCACAAAGCGGCGACAGGAGGCTGAAAATAAATTCTGAATTAGTTTTTAGGTTTTAAGTGTTGAGTGTTTAGTTTTAAGTGAATTATTTAGGAGATTAAATAATAAATTTATCGCGTAGCGATTATATATCAGTAGCATAAGATTAACCGCTGCCACACTTATCCCGTAGGGATTATATATTCAATTACGAATTACGAATTACGAATTACGAATTACGAATTACGAATTATGAATTATGAATGTTGAATTGTGATATGATATTTTATTGAAAACCCTCCTCCTCAGTCATTCTCCCAGTGGGAGATGGAAGAAAAGGATAAGGAATGGAGAATTGAGAATTAAAGATTGTTATAAAATGTTTTTTAAAGTTCTAATAATTTTTGTTTTAATAATTAAATAAGGAGAAACTATATGCCAAGTTTCGTATTAGTCGAAAAATGCGACGGGTGCAAGGCACTTGACAAGACAGCTTGCCAATACATTTGCCCCAACGACCTGATGGTATTGAACAAAGACTCGATGAAGGCTTTCAACAATGAACCCGACATGTGCTGGGAATGCTACAACTGCGTAAAGATTTGCCCCACACAGGCGATCGAAGTTCGCGGTTATGCAGATTTCGTGCCGTTAGGTGCGCAGGTAACGCCAATGAGAAGTTCAGATTCGATATTGTGGACAGTCAAGTTCCGCAACGGTACTCTGAAGAGATTCAAGTTCCCAATCCGTACAACCGCCGAAGGCAGTGCAGTACCGGATGGAGGTTACGCAACAGGAACAGATGATTTGTCAAGCCCTGTTCTATTTACCGAGCCGGCTTCCTTAGAGGGACCCGCAGTGTTTATGTTAAGTTAGGTTTTGAATAACAATTATTAAAAAAAATAGAAAAGGAGAAAAAAATATGGCAAATTTTGAAACAGTAGAAGTCAACACCGACCTTCTGATTGTCGGCGGTGGTATGGCGGCTACAGGTGCAGCAGTTGAAGCGGCTTACTGGGGCAAGAAAAACAACGTGAAAGTAACTCTCGTTGACAAAGCGGCAGTTGACAGAAGCGGCGCAGTTGCAATGGGACTTTCCGCAATCAACCAGTATGTTGACCTGAGAACCGGGAAAAACACAGTAAAAGATTATGTTGATTATGTTCGCAATGACCTGATGGGCATTACACGTGAAGACCTTGTTGCCTCGATTGCACGCCACGTTGACTCGACAGTACACCTGTTCGAAAAATGGGGCTTGCCGATATGGAAAGATGCAGAAGGCAACTACGTTCATGAAGGACGCTGGCAGTTGATGATTAACGGCGAATCATACAAAGTCGTCGTTGCCGAAGCGGCAAAGAATGCACTCGGAATGGATAACATTTATGAGAGGGTTTTCATTGTCGAACCATTGATGGACGGCGATAAATGTTCGGGTGCAGTCGGCTTCAGCACACGCGAAAACAAATTCTATGTATTTAAAGCAAAGGCAGTACTTGTGGCAATGGGCGGAGCAGTACACGTGTTCAAGCCACGGTCATCGGGCGAAGGATTAGGCAGGGCATGGTATCCGCCATGGAATTCAGGTTCGAGTGCATACTTCACAATCAAGGCAGGTGCAGAAATGACATGCCAGGAAGTACGCTTTATTCCCGTTCGTTTCAAGGATGCATACGGCCCGGTTGGTGCATGGTTCCTGCTCTTCAAGTCGAGAGCAATCAGTGCCGCAGGAGGCGAGTACATGGTTGAAAATAAGGCAGAACTCGAAAAATGGGAACCTTACGGCAAAGTAAAACCGATTCCGGCTAACCTTCGTAACTGGCTCGGTATGATAGATGTCATGGACGGAAAAGGCCCGATTTACATGAAAACCGAAGAAGCTATCCAGAAAATTGCCGATGAATTAAAGGATGACCCGAAGGGTTATAAGAAAAAAATGAAAGAACTCGAAGAAGAAGCATGGGAAGACTTCCTCGACATGACAATTTCGCAGGCAATTCTCTGGGCATCGACAAACACGTTCCCCGAGCAGGAGCCTTCGGAAATCGCAGCGGCAGAACCATACTTCATCGGCTCGCACTCAGGTGCCTCCGGTGCATGGGTCAGCGGCCCGAAAGACCTTGCTCCCAAAGATTACTTCTGGGGCTATACAAATATGGCAACAGTAAAAGGCATGTTCTGTGCCGGCGACGCATCCGGTGCATCCAGCCATAAGTTCTCATCAGGCTCACATGCTGAGGGAAGAATTGCAGCAAAAGCGGCTATTGATTACATTGTTAAGGAAAAACCAAATCATAACTATGATAATAATGCTATTAATGCCTTGAAGGAAACTATTCTGAAGCCGATGGATATCTTCGCAACTCACGGCAAAGAAACAAGCGACCCGAATGTTAATCCGAATTATATCAAGCCGAAACAGTTTATGTTCCGCCTTCAGAAGATTATGGATGAATACGCCGGTGGTGTATCGTCACAATTCAAGACAAATAAATTCCTCCTCGAAAAAGGAATGAGTCTTTTGAATTATCTTAAGGAAGATTCGGCAAAACTTGCTGCAGCAGACCTTCATGAATTGATGAGATGCTGGGAGAACATTCAGAGAATGTGGCAGGCAGAAGCCCATATCCGTACCATTCTCTTCCGCGAGGAAACACGCTGGCCAGGTTATTACTTCAGGGCAGACACTCCGAAAATTGACAAAAATTGGGAGAAGTTTGTTAACCTGAAGTATGACGTTAAGACAGATAAGTGGGATGTCTTCACAAGAGATATTCAACATATATTTTAATAACTGATGTTATGCATAATTTATTATTACTGTAAGTAATAATTTTCAATTTTGCAATTTTCAATCAATTTTTAATTTTAAATGTTAGAATGAAATGAGAAATCATAAAACCATGAAACAGTTAAGAATTTTAAAGCACAAGGTTATTAAAAAAATTAAAATTATTTCATTGAAAATTCAATGAAAATTATAAAATTAAAAATTGAAAATTATAAATCAGTGTAAATGCAAATATGATTCGTAACATCAATTAATAATTAAAATTACCACCCCTCGAATCCCCTCCTTATTTAAGGAGGGGAATGGGTGGTTGAAATAAAGAAATTGGTGAAGGGTGGATTGTTTAATTTATGTGCAGATATGTTTTGTAGTTAAATTAAATTTTTTAACTCTTCTGTTCCACAGCAAATTTCAGAACTTTGATATTAATGATGGATTGTTCTTTGATGAATATAATTTAATGAATAGCCACGACTTTTAAGTCGTGGACATTTGGATGGAAAATATGTGTAGGGACACAGAATCCTGTGTCCCTACTAAAATATCCCTCCACTATCTAAAGATAGTGGCTATTCATAATGAAATTTAAAAAAAGAGTTAAAAAAATTGAGAGAAAAAAATGGAAAAATTGAAATGCAAATATTGCGGTGCAATTCTCGATACAGTGCTTCTCCCACCTGAAAATGACTGGGGCGTCGAATACCTGATGGTCTGCATGAACAATGAATGTTCTTATTATGTCAAGGGCTGGGATTGGATGCTTGAGAAATATAATGTGAAAGCTTCATACAGGTACAAAGTAAATACTTTTCACGGCGATGATGGCCCCCTCTCGATAAGGTCACCCTTAGATTACACAGGTTGGGTTGTGAAAAAATTCAACGAGAAGGAAGGTGGCTGATATGAAGAATATGTCGAAATTCAAAGATGAGGTACTGAAAGAATACCCAAGGATGAAGAAGGATACTAAGTTTACATTCAGTTGTCATCCCGGTGTTTCGTGCTTTAATAAATGCTGCAATGATGTCAATATTTTTCTCACTCCCTACGATATTATCAGGTTGAGAAAAAGATTGGGTATAACATCAACAGAGTTTCTCGATACATATACGATTTTACCTATTGATGAGAACCTGAGACATCCTATTGTAATGCTTCAGATGCTTCCTGATGAATTGAACTGCCACTTTGTTGATAAAAACGGATGTACCGTTTACGAGGACAGGCCCTGGTCCTGCAGGATGTTCCCTGTCGGTGCGGCTATGCCTAACGAAGCGGAAAAAAGCGATGACTTTTATTTTTTGATAAATGAAGAAGTTTGCAGGGGTTTTGAAGCCGGCAAAGACTGGACAGTCGAAGAATGGATGAATGACCAGGGAGTCAAAGATTACAATGAGCTTGGAGAATTGTTCAAGGAAATTTCATTGCACGATTATTTTGTGAAGGGGAAATACATAGAACCTGTCAAACTGGAGATGTTCTATATGGTATGTTATGACATTGACAGATTCAGGCAATTTGTCTATGATAGCACATTTCTGAAAAGGTTCAATGTCAGCAAAGCAATGATTGAAAAGATGAAGGAAGATGACGTAGAATTATTGAAGTTTGGATTCAAGTGGCTCAGGTTCAGCCTTTTCGGGGAGAAGACTCTGGAGCTGAGAGAGAATTATATGAAAAAAATAAATTAACAATTCACAATTAATAATTAACAATGAATAAAACAATTTTATTCAGAATATAATTAGATGAATTAAAAATAGAGGACAGGAAAGTTGAACGAGAGAGTTGCATTAGAAACTGATATTGAATTCATCAGGCATTTGAAGAAGCATGGCGGGGAAACAATGAAGAAATGTTTCCAATGTGCTACATGTTCTGTGGCATGTGTACTATCGCCAAAAGAGTATGCATTACCGCGCAAAGAGATGATTAACGCAAGCTGGGGCTTGAAAGACAAGCTGATGGCTGACCCTGACATCTGGCTCTGCCACGGGTGCATGGACTGCAGTCAGCAATGCCCGAGAGGTGCCCGCCCTGCTGACCTTATAGCAGCAGTCAGGTCTTATGTTTACAGGAACTACTCTGTACCGAAGTTCATGGGTAAAGCTTTAAGTGAACCTAAGTATTTATTCTGGCTATTTCTTGTTCCTGTAATAGTAATTTTCGGATTGGCACTCATTACAAATGTAGTTGCATATGGCGGCGACATGAACTTTTTCTTAGTGCGTGAAGGAATCATCAAATATGAAGACTTTATTCACAAGCTTACGATTGAAGCACTATTTATTCCGGGTAATATCTTAATCTTCTGGCTTGCAGGAATTGGTTTGTACAGGTATTGGAGTGGCCTTAGTAATAATTATGCAGGGAAACCCGTGAAAAGTTTTATCAAATCTGTATTTGAAGTACTCGGAGATTTTCTCGTTCATAAAAAGTTTGAGAAATGCCCGACAAACTCTAACAGACATTATGGCCATATGTATGCTTTCTATGGTTTCATCGGGACTATGATTGCAACAGGGCTTGTCGTTGTCGGTGAAGTTTACCATTACGGGCATAAATTCAATCTTGATTTTCTGACTGCTATTTCATTTGAACTTCCCTACCCGATGGGATTGATGCATCCTGTTAAAATACTCGGATTAGTCAGCGGAGTCTTCCTTATTCTCGGCTTGTTAATGATGTTTTTAAAGAGAACAAAACAACTCGAAAGAGAAAGCAAGAATACATATAACGACTGGCTGTTCCTTAGTGTCATACTTGGTGTAGGAATAACCGGAATGTTATCTGTTTTTATAAGAATGTCGGTAGATGCAAATACGGTATGGATTGCATACACAAACTATTTCATACATCTTGTTCTCGTATTTTTCCTTTTGTGGTATATGCCTTTTTCAAAATTTGCGCACATGCCATATAGATTTTTAGGATTGACATTTTTGAAAATGCACGGCAGGGAGAACAAGCAGGAATTTTTTAATAGGAATTGAAATTAATCATGGTTGATATAAATTTTGAAGAATCCCGAATTAAATAATGCAGGATTTTTTTTGTTAGACTATTAATAATAAATTATTTATTAATTTAGAAAGATAATCAATTGCATTAATATGACAAAAAGAAAAAGTGAAATATTGTCTGCGATAACAGAACGGCTTGTAAAGCAATTCTCACCATCAAAAATATATCTTTTTGGCTCATATGCCTGGGGAATCCCAACCAAAGAAAGCGATATAGATATTCTCATATTATTGAGTGAAAGTATAGAACCAAAAGCAAGACGGGCGGCTACTGCATACAAAGCATTAAGAGATTTCACTGATTTTCCAATTGATATACTCGTTCGTACTAGCGAAGAGTTCGTACCATATTCAAAAGTTGCGGCTACATTGCATTATAAAATTGCAAATCAGGGAATAGTTCTTTATGAGGAATGAGCTAATTGAAATAACAAAACTGTGGTTCAGAAAAGCAAAGAACGATTTAACTTCTGCTGAAAAATTAGCAAGTGGTGAAAAATCCTGTGCTTGATACTGCTATATACCATTGCCAACAAGCAGCCGAAAAGTCATTAAAAGGATTTTTGGTTTTTCATGGAATAGAATTCAGTAAGACTCATGACTTAAGGTATCTTGCTAATCTTGCTTCTGAAAGACAAGAATCATTTAAAGAACTAACAGAGTCTGCTGAAGTACTTACTCCGTATGCAATCGAATATCGCTATCCTGATGATATAATGGAACCCAATATGGAGGAGTTTAACGAAGCATTTGAACTTGCAAGAAAAGTTTATGAAAATGTTTTAAACAGTCTAATCTTAAAATTAGAGAAGTAAATTTATAAACACTTTCAATATTTATAACAGTTCCTAACGAGCTTTCACACATGCCATATAGATTTTTAGGTTTAACATTTTTGAAAAGCACGGCAGGGAGAACAAGCAGGAGTTATTCAACAGGAATTGAGACTGTTAGCAGAATAATAAATTTAATATAAAAATCCCGTATTAAATAATGCGGAATTTTTTTTATCTGGCTATTAATAATAATAATTTATTATTTTGGAAGGAATTGAATAATGTAAATGAAACTTAAACTTATAATAGGAACACGCTCGAGCAGTCTTGCTCTGTGGCAGGCAGAATATATCAAGGGACTTATACAGACAAAGCATCCTCATTTGGATATTGAGTTGAAGCATATCAAAACCAAAGGTGATGAGATTCCTGATGTGTCGCTCGATAAATTCGATGATAAGGGAATTTTCACAAAGGAAATCGAGAACGAATTATTGAGTGGTACGATTGACATTGCAATACACAGCTTAAAAGACTTACAGACCGATTTGCCCATTGGCTTGAAACTTGGAGCAGTACCTGAAAGGCACAGAGTTGAAGATGTGCTGATTGCAAGAGAGAAGGGAATAGAGATTGACGATTTGAAATTGAATGCCGTTATTGCAACCGGCTCTGTACGTAGAAAGGCACAACTTCTCTATCGAAGGCCTGGCCTCAATATCGTTGACCTGCGAGGAAATGTTAACACAAGAATAGATAAATTTCTGAAGTCTGACTGGGACGGGATGGTGCTTGCCGCCGCAGGAGTCGAAAGACTTGGATTAGAAAAATACATTTCATCATACATACCGACAGATATTATTTTACCCGCAGTGGGACAAGGAGCATTGGGAATTGAAATCAGAGAAGATGATGTTAACACAGAGGAAATTATTAAAGAAATAAATCATACACCGACATTAATTGCAGTAACAGCAGAAAGAGCATTTCTCAAAGCACTCGGAGGCGGCTGTAAAACACCGATTGCCGCACTTGGCATTGTGAATGGAACAGAAATAATTCTTGAAGGGATTGTGGCTTCGATTGATGGGAAATATATTTTAAGGAAAATAATCACCGGCAATATTGATGATGCAGTTTCCATAAGTGAAAGGCTAGTGAATGAGCTGGTTGAAATCGGAGCTAATCAATTTATTACTTTTAATCAATAATAAATTAAATAAACCCAGATTATTCAATAGAAATTGATATGGTATAATTTAATGTCATGCTGAGCGAAGTCGAAGCATCTTTCCCCCTTTTTCAAAGGGGGGATTAAGGGTGTTTCAGAATCTTCGTCGTTACACTTCTCAGAATGTCAGTCAGGCACTAGCTTTTAGGATAATAATAAACTTCTAATGAATAATTCGGGATAAAACAATATAATATATTATATCAATATAATTATTTGAATTAAAAGTTAAATTATAATCAACTATTTATCTCGTTATCAGAAATTTTTCTCTCGTACTTTTATACCCGGTTTTACATTCTATAAAATAAACACCTGATTGCAAGTTACCTATATTAATTTTTATCAAGAATCTGCCTTGAGATATCGTTTCAAGTTTTGAGGTTGTTACTGCATCACCTATTTCATTATATATACACAACTCGATTTCACCTGCAATTTTTTTCGTTAAGATGACATCAACACTACTGCCTCCGGAAGGATTTGGATTTATTGATTCAATGCAAAGTTCATTTTGGCAATCACCGTTCATTGGAATTTCCTCTACAGACGAAATCACATCAGCTTTGACTTCAGAATTATAAGCTAAAAGGTTTGACGATGAGATTCCGATTGAATCTGTAAAAGTACCTTCTTCGGTGGCTTTGAATGCAACATAAAAATGTGCTGCTTCAGTTGGAGGTATAATATAAGGAAATGTTATATCCCTGAATTCAAATCCCTGGGTATTGTTCTTGAATACAAGTGTATCGAGCGTGAATGTGTATTGGTCGGATTCATTGACAACCCATGCTTCTTTTTCGACATCATCACCGGGCATGAGCCTGCCGAAAAGTAAATTCGGCTGAACGGAAACCTTGAATGAATTTGCTTTACATTCGAGCCTGAAATGGTATCCGCAGGAGTCACCGGCACCTAAAGAATCTGTAAAACTACCGGGAACTGTAGAAGTAAATCTTACGGATGCACGTACAGAATCGAATGGGCTGATTATTTGATTAGGATTATTTATATACAGAGTGAATCCCACATTACCATACATTAAAGCAATGCTGTCGAGTCTTGCAGAAATTATTGATTCATTGTAAATAAAAATATTTTTATCCGAATAAGTTCCGACGGGAAGATTTCCGAAATCAATGTCAGGTTTTGCTGTCAGAACATAACTCAATGCAGTTGCCGTATTGTTGGAAGCAAGGAAACAACTGTCTCCGATTTCAACAACATCCTGGTAAACACCACAACCGGGCGATTTAAACCTGAGTGTAAATTTTACAGAATCAAGAGGTGCCAAAGTTATTGGCAGATTAGTTGTTAAAAGCTCGTAACCCTGATTGTTATTCCTTAACTTATATTTTGTAATAGTGAAAGAATTTTTATCCGAATTGTTTACAATCCGGAAATCTTTGTTAACTGTTTTTCCGACAGGAACCTCTCCAAAATCCAAAGTTGGGCTAAAGGTCAACTTACCGGGCTTGTAACTAAGTGTTAATGTTGTATCATTGCCGCTTCTGTCTCGAAAAGTAATAACAGCTTCTGCATCATTTGATTTATCAATAACAGTTGCATCCCATCGTGTGCGGTAATCCTCACCCGGCACGAAATTGTTATAAGTGAAATTGTAATTATAACTTTGCAAAGTGTCAATTTCAATTTCCAGCAGTTTCGATGGATTCGTCCTCGGCATATCTTCGATATAGGCTTGGTAAACGGAACCGTCGCAATCAATGTCAAATTGCGGTTCGGGTGGAAGAGTATCGTTTTTTTCAATATCGAGATAATTCTGCCCGGCTGGATGGCCATAAGCCAGATTAGGCGATGTCCCGTAAATATATGCCGGGAATGGTTGATTTGCCCTGATTTTATACATTCCTTCCTGGCGTATCTCGATGGTTTTGGAATAATAGTATTTATCATTAACCGGTACTGAGAATTGTACGCCCGGAGCAGGGTCATAGCTCCTTAGAGTCTGCCAACTGACACTGTCAGTGGTTACTGTACCAAGCTCAAAATCCAGTGGCACTTTGAAGCTATCGTCAGGTATATAGGCTAAATTAAGGTAATAGTTTTCGAACGATGATGTATTCGTAACACCTGCTGTGCAGAATGTATATTCTTTAAGTTGTTGGCGAAATGGTATAGCAGATAACATAAAGGGCCCGCCGGGTACACCATCTTCATCCTGGCTTCTGTTGTATAGTTTAACATATATTGGTTTGTCTGCAGATATTAATGTTGGGCTTGCCGATGTAAGATTATCGGTTATCGTAATAAAACCATCATTCTCCATATATGTACTCATCGTCAGTGTATCAAGCACTATATTATCCCGATACACTATTGTATTTGGCTCTTTTGCATATATTCTGATTACAGGCAAGTGTTCCCTGTCGAAAAATGGAGTAATTAAATATTGATTATCCCATGTAAAAGTAGGCAGTTCAATATCAGTCAGCAAATCATCCGAATAATTCTGATTCAGAGGAATGTGAGTAAAGTAATTGCCCGATATAACAACAACAGGTTTAGTGGCACTGATTCTACTACCCGAAAGGTCTGCCATGTTTCCCGAACTGCTGAGCAGTAGAACATCACCTTTGAACAGAGTCTTTTTCAACACACCGCCGGGAATTAATCCCGTATTAGTTCTTGTTGACGGATTACCACCTAATGTGAAATTTACAGTTGTTTTATCATAAGGAGCTATAACGGCAACGTAGCCGGGATAATACAAGGTTGAGTTATCTGATACATCATACCATGATGAAACTACATAATTTTTTCCATATGCAGTAATGGGCATTGCAATGTATCCGTCACTCCCCCGGTAATAAATTGTCAAGGCGTAAACAAGAATCGGCTTATCGGCGTATAAGTGAATTCCATTGCCTTCATAGTAAATCTCATCCAATGGCTTTTGATCTGCATTTTTTCTGTAGCATTGAGCGGCCGAAACAGGTAATAAAATTTCTTTTACTTCATTCGGATAAATATATATTTGTTGAGTATAGCCTTTCCCCGGTATTTCAAGTATGACTTTTGTCTCAAATTGAGAATAAATAAAAATCTTATTCCCATTACCAAATCCCGGTGATTCAAGCGATGGGTTGAATGTGAGCCAGAATTCTTTACCTTCATTAGATGTTCCCTGCAGTGCGTTCAACTTATCTTTTATAAGTTTCTCGCCGGAGACAATGTTGTTTTGTTCTGCATAAAGAGCTGAACTTATAAAGAAAAGTATAAGTAAAATGAAAAATTTTATTTTCATAACAATTCCCTTAATTAATTTTCTACAGTAGATGAAATTATTGGTAAATTATTTTGACAGCCCTGAAACTTTAAAAAAAACGGGGCTTGATTCAGCCCCGTTTTTAATTTCATCCGTGTC